>DASRFJ010000237.1:0-153408 GCA_035651595.1 Streptosporangiaceae bacterium
CGGATCGTAGCCGGGGGGTCTGACATTTACCCGCGGCTCGGTAAAAACACCGGAGCTGACCCCGTTATGCCCACCCCTCCAGGCTCCAGGGTAGCGCTAACGTCGGAACGGCTGCTGGCTGTATTCTTCGGATCCGCACCCTGGGCAACGGCCCAGATCCTCCGCGGCCCGCTGGGCCGCCGCGTTTCCTGGCAAGTTCCGCTCCACCCGGTTCACCATGTCCCAGCCCTGGATGTCCAAAGGCCCGGCGCCGTACTGACCGGGGTTGGCGGAGCTCATGCCGATCGTGGCGGCGTTTCCCCGGAACGGGATCCCGCGCTTCGGCTTGGCGATCGCCTTCGGCACCCGCCAGGCGGTCCCGCACTCGTCGCATGTTCGCTCAAATTCCCCGTGCCCCCATGACATACGCATATGTCAACGATACGACAGGAAATCAGAACTCGGCCGTTGTCCCGGCGCCCGCGCTGACCGCCGCGCGGTACACATACCCGGCGGCGGCGAGGTCCTCGGCGGCCAGGCCGAGGGACTTGAACACGGTGATCTCGGTGTCGTCGCGGCGGCCGGTCGCGGTTCCGGTGAGCAGCTCCCCCAGTTCGGCCCGCGCCTCGATGACCGCGCCGTCCCGCCGCGCCAGAAGGAAATCTCCCGCCTCGTTGTGCAGCGAGTCCCTGCGGTCCGCGAAGATCGCGGCGTCGGCCATCGTGGCCGTGTCGATCTCGCGGTCGGTGGGGACGCAGGCGCCGACCGCGTTTACATGTGTACCGGGCGCCAGCCACTCCCGACGCAGCACCGGTTCCTGCGACGTCGTGGCGGTGACCACGATGGCGGCGCCGTCCAGCGCCGCGCGGACCGTCGGCGTGAGCGTGACACCGAGCGCATCGGCCTCGGCGCGCACCGCGTCCGCCCAGTCAGCCGTGCGGCCGGCCATCCGGATCCGGCACCCGGGACGGGTCGCCGCCAGCGCCCGGGCGTGCGCGAAGCCCTGGACGCCGGTGCCGATGATCGCGACCTCCGTGGCACCGCCACCAGCCAGCAGGTCCGTCGCGACGGCGGATACCGCGGCGGTGCGCACCTCGGTCAGCGCCGACGCGTTCACCAAGGCCAGCGGTTCGCCGGTGTCCGGTGCGAACAGCAGCACCCCGCCCTGATGGGTGTCCAGACCGCGGGCCGGGTTGCCGGGGGTTATGCAGATCGCCTTGAGCCCGTATCCGGGGTCGGCGGCGTACGAGGGCATCAGCCCCATGAACCCGGCGGCGCCGTCCGGCCGGACCACGGTGCGCAACGGCTGCTGGATGTCGCCCCGCGCCAGCCCGGTCAGCGCCGCCCGCATCACGTCCGCGCATTCGGCGTACGGGAGCAGCGCACGGACATCACGACCGGACAGGACGAGCAACGGGTCCTCCGATAAAATCCTGCAATGACGTACACCGGCAACGTACAGGTAGGCGGGCCAGCCGATACCCGGGAACTCCGCGGCCTGACCGTGACCAAGATAGCCGTAGGTCCCTACGACAACAACGCGTACCTGCTGCGATCCGCCGCGGATGGCACCAAGGTTCTGATCGACGCCGCCAGCGAGCCGGACCGTCTGCTCGAACTCACCGGCACCGACCTGTCGGCCGTGATCACCACGCACCGCCATCCGGACCACTGGCAGGGCCTCGCGCAGGTCACCAAGGCCACCGGCTGCACCACATACGCCGGACGCGAGGACGCCGAAGGCATTCCGGTCGCCACCAGCGTGCTGGTCGACGACGGCGACACGATCGAAGTCGGCGACATCAGGCTGACCGCCATCCACCTGGTCGGGCATACGCCGGGCTCGATCGCGCTGCGCTACGACGACCCGGCCGGACCCCCGCACCTGTTCACCGGCGACTGCCTGTTCCCCGGCGGTGTCGGCAACACCGACCACGACCCGGCGCGCTTCTCCTCGCTGTTCCATGACGTGCGCACCAAGCTCTTCGGCACACTGCCGGACGAGACGTGGGTGTACCCGGGCCACGGCGGCGACACAACGCTCGGCGCGGAGCGCCCGCACCTCGACGAATGGCGCGAGCGCGGCTGGTAAACCCCTACGCCGCCATGACGGGTGCATGGGTTACCTTTCGGCTATGAGCCGATTGCCGTATCTGCGCCGCGACCAGCTGAGCCCCGAAGGACAGCAGCTCTGGGACAACCTGGTCAGCGGCCGGGGTGAGCAGCTTGTCGGCGAGCACGGCGGGCTGGTCGGGCCGTTCAACGCGTTCGTCAGCGCGGCGGACACCGGCAAATACCTGTCCTCGCTGGGCGCGAAGGTCCGGTTCGGCACGTCCATCGAGCGGCGGCTGTCGGAGATCGCGATCATCACGGTCGGGGCCCGGTGGCAGGCCGAGTTCGAGTGGTGGGCGCACGCCGCGATGGCGCGCGAGCACGGCGTTTCCGACGCCGCGGTGGACGCGATCGCGCGTGGCGAGGATCCGGGCTTCACCAGTGCCGACGAGCGCGCCATCTACCAGGCGGCGTACCAGCTCAGCCACACCGGACGGCTCGGCAAGGACGCGTACGACGCGGCGCACCGGTTCCTCGGTGACGCCGGGATGGTGGAACTGGTCTCGCTGTGCGGGTACTACACGCTGATCTCGTTCCTGCTGAACGCGTTCGACGTGCCACTGCCACCCGGCGCGTCGCCGGTATGGAAGTCGCGGTTAAGCGACCCGGCGCTTGACGTGCGGCACCTCTCGGGTGAGCGGCTCGAACCCGACGCTGTAGTACAGCCCTCGCGCGGCCGGGTGCCCCGCCGCGCCGAGGCACGCCACGAGCATCCGCTCCGCCCCGGCGTCCCGTACCGTGCGCATCCCGTGCAGTAGCAAGGCCTTCCCGAGGCCAAGCCGCCGGTAGCGCTGGTGCGTGCCGACCGGCTCGAATTCGGCGGTCCGGTTGGCCTCGTCGAACCACATGATCGCGGTGGAGACCATCGTCCCGTCCGGCGCCTCGACCAGGACGTGCAGGTCGTCGCGGTACGGCCAGGTTTCCCGCGCGCCTTCGTAGCCGCGCATGGTGAACGTCGACGGATGCCAGGCCGCCACGTGCGCCGCCACCGCGGCCTCCGCCCCGGCGCTCGCGGCCGTCCGGAACGTGAAACCATCGGGCAGCGCCGGCGACGCGATGTCGTCCAGGGCGCGCCAGTTCAGCTGGACCCAGTAGCCGTCGTCGGCCAGCATCCGCTCGTCGGGCAGGTACCCGTGCGCGGCCAGCCGCGCGAGCGCGTCCTCGTCGGCGGCGCGGACGCTCACCTTCCGGTCGACTCCTTCGCTCACCGACTCGAACCACGGGAGGATCTCGTCCAGCAGTTCGGGCCGCGCCGGGTCGAGCTGCCATGCCAGGGAGGCGTGCGGCACGGTGACCATGCCGCCGTCGGTCCTTGCCGCCTGGTACGGCAGGTATGCCCAGCCCCAGGCGACCACGTCGCCGGACGGAGAAAACCACAGCCGCCGCCGCCAGCTGTGCCCCTGCGCCGCATGGTCCTTGCCCCACACCCAGGCGAGTTCCCCGACGGTGGCGTCGTTGTTCACGATCTGTGGCCGGAGCGAGAAAACGCGCTGGGACAACTCCTGCATCAGCCGCACGTCCGCCACGCCGAAGTCCGCGACGCCGAAGTCCATGGCTGCCATCTCAGGCGTGCGGCCCGGACGTCACGGTGCCGAACTCCACGCTCGCCGCACCGGCCTCGCAGATCCCGGCGACTCGCGCGGCCTGCTCGGCCACCTCGTCCCGCTGCGGCGCGTTGAGCTCGGCCAGCGGCTCGATTGTGAACGCCATCCGGACGCCGGACCGCCGCTGCTGCCACAGCCCGGCCACGACGCCGTCCACCAGCAGGTTCTGGAACGCCCACGGATAGATCCGGCTCGCCGCCACGCCGGGGTAGAGCAGTTCCGGCGCCAGTATCCCGACCCGGTAGGCGTAGCTGTCGAAGTAGGGCAGCAACCGGATCCCGCGGGCCGGAGCGGCCGTCTCAACAATGTCTCCCGCTCGCGTCCAGGCCGGCATCCCGTCCACCTCAACGCGCTCCAGATCCGCGGCGCCGAACATCTCCGTCGCCAGCGGCACGGGCATGCTCAGCCAGTTCGCGAACCGGTCCGGCGTCGACGGCCCGTACGCACCCAGGTAGGCCCGCACGATCCATGCCGCCGCCTCGGCCTGGTCCGCGGGCTCGCACGAGGGCGGCCTGACGTAAGTCACCTTCCGCCCGCGGCCCGGCCCGAAGCACAGCAGACCGCGCATCCCGGCCAGGTGATGCACCATCCGCCAGCGCGGCCACATGCCCTGGAACGCCGGCATGACCGGATCTCCTGCCCACGGCCCGGCCCGCTTCACCACTCCGGCGCCAAGCTCGTCCACCGTGAGCCCGTCCGCCGGCGCGTCGGCCAGCGTATCGCCGACGGCGGCCAGCACCGAGACGATCTGCTCGGGGCTGAGCAGCGCGTCCGGTTTGGCGGGCGGCGCGGAGTACGACGACAGTACCGTGCGCCACATCCCCAGGTCGGCCACCGGCAGCAGGTGCACCGTCCCCCGTGGGCCGAACGTCCGGACCAGGCTGGCCCCGGCCGCCGGCCACACCGCCGCCCTGATATCGCGCCGGGTCACACCCGGCGCGAGCGAGCCGCAGCCCGATAGCCACCTCGGCCGCCGTCGCCACCTGAGCATGCACCCCGGCCAGCGCGGCCACGACGCCCGCAGCCGAATCAGCGAACGGCGACGTCAGCCCGTGCCGGGCCAGCCGCCAGGCCCTGACCTCGCCCCACGTCACCCGTCTGACCGCCATCACAACGAACTCTAGCTGCCCGCACAACGACCTCTAGCTCCGCCGCAGCACCAGGCTCAGGCACGCCACGAACACCGCGAGCCCGCACGCGACCATGGCGCCCGCCCGCAGCCCGCCGGTCAGTCCGAACCCGCCGAGCAGCGAGCCGAACAGCGCCACCCCGAGCACGCTCCCGGTCTGCCGCAGTGCGGTGAGTGTGCCCGACGCGATCCCCGACCTGGACGGATCCACGGTCCCCATCAGCTCCGCCGTGATCACCGGCACGATCAGGCCGATCCCCGCCCCGGTAACCGTCAGGGCCAGCACCGCGACCCACACCGGTTCGGAGACCGCGGCCAGCTGCAGGCCAGAGCCTGCCCCCATTAGCACGGCACCCGTGATCAGCGCCCGCCGCGCCCCGAACGACGCGGCGATCCGCCCGGCGAGCAGGTTACTCGCCCCGACCCCCACCAGAATCGGCAGGAAGGACAGCCCGGTGACCAGCGGCGATAGGTGCTCAGCCCGCTGAAGATACAGGCTGACGCTGAAATACAGCCCGTAGAAAGCGACATTGATCAAAAGTCCCACACCTGCGGTGACGCTGAACACCCGCGACCGGAACAGCGACAGCGGCAGCATCACCCGCGCCGACCGCCGCTCAAGCAGCACGAACACAACGCCCGCCAAAGCCGCCACGAAATACCCGGCCACGACCAGCGGCGCGCCGAACCCGCGTGCGCCACCCTCGATCACCGCCCCCGCCAGCGCGGTCAGCGCGACGACGCCCGCCAGCTGCCCTGGCAGGTCCACCCCGCGGTCAAGCGCGCGCGGCGTCTCCCGCCCGTACCGCGCGGTCAGCCAGTAGCCAACGACCCCGACCGGCACGTTGATGAAGAAGATCAGCCGCCAGTCGACGGCCGCGATCAGCACCCCGCCGGCCACCGGGCCGGTGGCCATCGCGATCGACCCGCCGACCGCCCACCACCGGATCGCGCGCGCCCGCTCGACGCCGCCCGCGAACGTGTGGTTGAGCAGGGCAAGCGAGCATGCGCCCAGCGCGGCGGCGCCGACTCCCTGCACCGCTCGCGCCACGACAAGCACCAGAACGCTCGGCGCCGCACCGCACAGCACGGACGCGAGCGTGAACAGCACGAACCCGCCGAGCAGCGTCCGCCGGGCGCCGATCCGGTCGCCGAGCGCCCCCGCGCTGAGGATGAACGCGGCGAATGTCAGCGTGTACGCGTCCACCACCCACTGGAGCCCGGACACCCCGCTGCCGAAGCTCGCGCCGATCGCCTTCACCGCGACGTTCACGACGCTGACGTCGAGCTGGACCATCGCGAATCCCAGGGTGACCGCCACCAGAACCCGACTCCGCGCATTGGGCGAGGAAACTTCAGGTACCTCCGTTGCCGATGTGAGTGTCATGCCTTCGACGCTATGCGCGAGTTACTTCGACGGGCGCCGAAACGACGTCGGGCTAGCCTGAAGCCATGATTTCCGGTGACAGCGACCTGTCGGCCATCGGCGCGCTGCTCAGCGAGCCCGCGCGGGCGCTGATCCTGCTCGCGCTCAGCGACGGCCGGGCGCTGCCGGCCAGCATGCTCGCGTCCGAGGCCCGGGTGTCCCCGTCCACCGCCAGCGAGCACCTGCGCCGGCTCGTCGCGGGCGGTCTGCTCACGGTGTCCGTACACGGCCGGTACCGGTACTACCGGCTGGCCGGCCCGCAGGTCGCCGATCTGCTCGAGGCCATCGAGCGACTGGCCCCGACCCGCCAGGTCACCTCCCTGCGCGAGGGCACGAAGGCGCACGCGATCCGCCTGGCCCGCCGCTGCTACGACCACATCGGCGGGCGTCTCGGCGTGGCGCTGACCGGCGCTTTCCTTCGCGAGGGCTATCTGGCCGGACACGACGGCAGCGTCGACTTCGGCAGGATGACCGGCGACCGCCCGGCCGGCGGTGTGCTTGACCCCATCGCCTACACGCTGACGGCCGAAGGCGCTCAGGCGTTCACCAGCATCGGCGCCCAGCCGCCGCGGAACCCGGCGGTCCGCTGCTGCGTCGACTGGACCGAGCAGCGCCACCACATGGCCGGTGCGGCGGGCCGCGAACTGCTGAACCGGATGCTGGACCTCGGCTGGGTTCAGCCCAGCCGCCACCACCGCGCGCTGTCTATCACCGATACCGGCCACGAGCAGCTAGCGGAGCGCTTCGGCATCCTGCCGGACGAGCTGTCCGCGCCGCGCGCCGCCTAGCTCTTGCTCGTGCCGGGCGAACAGCGGGATGAACACGTGCGCCAGCGGCCCGATCGTCGCCGCGTACAGCACTGTGCCCGCGCCCACGTTCCCGCCCAGCAGCCAGCCGGTCACCAGCACCGTTGCCTCGATCCCGGTCCGCACCACCCGGATCGAATGCCCGCGCGCCGCGATCCCCGTCATCAGCCCGTCTCGCGGCCCCGGCCCGAGCCCGGCGCCGATGTAGAGGCCTGTCGCAACCCCGTTCAGCACGATGCCGCTGACCAGCACGATTACCCGTACCGCAAGCCCGGAGGGCGCCGGGATCAGCGTCAGCACCAGGTCGATGACCGAGCCGATCACCACCACGTTGCACAACGTCCCGATTCCCGGCCGCTGCCGTAGCGGCCACCACAGCAGCAGCACGCACGCCCCGACGATGACCGACCAGGTCCCGGTCTGCATCCCGGTCAGCCGCGCCAGCCCCTGATGCAGCACGTCCCACGGATCAACGCCGAGCCGCGCCAGCAGGATCATCGCGTCGCTGACCCCGTACAGCACGAGCCCGGCGAACAGCTGAACCAGGCGCCGTCTCACCAGATCACAATGGCAAAGTTTGGCCCTCTCTCAGTAGTGCCACTTTCCGCGAACTTGGCTTTTTTCCAGCAGAACGACATTGGTGCTTACCGCCGTCACTCTGGCGACATCAGTGACACAAACCCGCACTCAGCACCTCCGCACTCACTTACGACGCTTCTGTCACGCGGAGTAGGACGGCGGCGACCGCGGCGCCGGCCAGCAGGGCCCCGCCGGAGGCGATCATCGCCTGGTGGAGGCCGGTCAGCGGGCCGTGTGCGGTGATGATCGCGCCGAGCACCGCGACTCCCAGCACCTGGCCGAACTGCCGCAAGGAGTTGTGCACCGCGGACGCCATGCCAGCCCGGGCCGGTCCGACCGCGGACACGGCGATCTGGGTCATCGGGGTCAGGCACAGGCCCACTCCGGCGCCGGCTATCGCGAAATCCCACCAGATGGAGCCGAATCCGGTGTGGCCGCCGAGCCGGACCAGACCGAGCATCGCCAGGCCCGCGGCGACCAGCCCGCCCAGCATCGGCCAGCGCGGCCCGACCCGGCCGGTCAGCCGTCCGGACAGCGGGGCGGCGATGCCGAACGCCAGGCCGAGCACCGCCACCCGGAGCCCGGCCGCCACCGGTGAATCGCCCGCGACCTGCTGGAAGTACTCGCTGAGGAAGACGATCGCGCCGACGAACGCGAAGAACACGGTCAGCGCGGCGAGGTTGGCGGCGGTGAAGGCCGGACGCCGGAACAGCGATATGTCGACAACCGGCGCGCTCACCTGGTGTTCCCGCAGCACGAACAGCCCCATGGCACACGCGCTCAGCACGAACGCCGCGAGTACGCGCGCCGACGTCCAGCCCAGCGGGTTCCCCTCGATCAGCCCGTAGGCGAGCGCCGCGATGCTCCCGGTCACCAGCACCGTGCCCGGCCAGTCCAGCCGGCTGGTCACCTCCGTCCGCGGCAGCCGGGGGATCACCCGCGCCGCCAGGACCAGCAGGATCGCGGCGAGCGGCACGTTGAAGCCGAACACCCACCGCCAGCCGAGGTGCGCGGCGATCAGCCCGCCCATGACCGGCCCGGCGGCCATGCCGAGCCCGGATCCGGTCGACCACAGCCCGATGGCCTGCGCCCGGTGCCGCTCGTCGGCGAACATCACCCGGATGATCGTCAGGCTGCCCGGCACCAGGAACACCGGCCCGAGACCCTGCGCCACGCGCGCCGCCAGCAGCCATCCGGTCGACGGGGCCAGGCTGTCGGCGAGCGACCCCGCGGCGAACAGGGCGAGGCCGAGCAGGAACACGCCCTTGCGCCCGCGCCGGTCGCCGATCGTCCCGCCGACCACGAGCAGCGCCGAGTAGACGATCACGTAGGCGTCGACGATCCACAGCATGGCCGATGCAGAGGCGTGCAGCCCGGCCCCGATGGCGGGCAGCGCGACGCTGACCACCGTGGTGGACATCACCGCGAGCGCCTGGGCGCCGGCCAGCACCGATACCGCCAGCCAGGGGTGCGCCGCGCTATTGTGCCGCGGCGAGTCCGCGCGCGTCGAAGGCGACGCGGATCCGCGTGATCCTGTCGTCCTCGACGTGGATCCAGTTGGCCACCGGTACCGTCTCGGCGACGCTGGTGGAAAGGTCATACCAGGTGAGCGAGTCGTTCCCATCGACGAACACCTTCTGGATGTCGATTCCGGTAGTGATCCGCGCCAGCCCTTCCAGGCCCCGCACGCACTCATCGGCGCCGCGAATGCTCGCGAGCGGGCCAGCGAACTCCACGTCGTCCGCCAGCACCGCACGGAGCCGTCCGAAGTCCCGCTCCAGCCACGACTCGAAGTAGGTGGCCGCCAGTTTCTCTGCTGTCGTTGCCTTCATGCTTCCAGCGTTACCGAGACGGAGCCATAAGTCCAAGAGATAGTTCTTCTTGCTACTAGCATTGGGCGTTATGGAGCTTCGTCAGCTTGAGTACTTCGTCACGGTTGCCCGCGAGCAGAACTTCACCCGCGCCGCGGAGAAACTGCACGTGGCTCAGCCCGGTATCAGCGCGCAGATCCGTCAGCTGGAGCGCGAGCTTGGCCAGCCGCTGCTCGACCGGTCCGGCCGGGTGACCACCCTCACCGAGGCCGGGACGGCGATGCTCCCGTTTGCCCGGGCCGCGCTCGGCGCCGTCGCCAGCGCGCGGGTGGCCATCGACGAGCTGTCTGGCCTGCTCCGCGGCCGCGTCGCGGTCGGCATGGTCGTCCAGTGCGCCGCACTCGACCTGCCTGGCCTGCTCGCGACGTTCCATCAGCGCTACCCCGCGATCCAGATCACGCTGTCGGAGGACAACTCCGATCAGCTCGCCGACGGCGTCCGCGATGGCAGCTACGACCTGGCGTTTCTCGGCCTCGGTGCCACCGAACCCGCCGGCCTGGCCCTTCAGGTGGTGGCCGACGAGCCCGTGGTGGCCGCCGTGAGCAGCCAGGAACCCGCCACCCGGGCCGTGGTGAGCCTGGCCGACATAGCCGACCGCACGCTGATCAGCCTCCCCGACGGCACCGGGCTGCGGTCGGCGGTGGACGCCGCCTACGCGTCGGCCGGGCTGCGGCCCCGCGTCGCGTTCGAGGCCAGCGACCCGCGGATGCTGGCCAGGCTGGCCGCACGCGGTCTCGGCCTGGCGTTCCTGCCGGCTTCGGTCGCCCGGGCATATGGCGACGGGTTGCGCGTGATGTCCGTCCGCGACCCGGAGATCCGCGGCCGCCTCGCCCTGGCCTGGCGTGCCGAGGATCCGGTCAGTCCCGCGGCCCGCGCCCTGATCGCGCACGCCCGCACCGCGCTGCCCGAGCCTTACCTCTCGACGGAACCGGCGCCCGCGTCCTAGTAGCCGCGCATACCCGACACGGCCCGCCCCCTCAGCATGTCAAATGCGCAGTTGAGCCCGCTAGAGCGTGCCAACGTGCACAACATATGCCTTGACAGGAATATGCGGAACTGGTTATATAACTGGCATGGCATCCGAAACCTTCGCCGTACTCGCCGAGCCCGCCCGCAGGCGCGTGCTGGACCTGCTGCTTGACGGACCGCGCCCGGTCGGCGAGCTCGCCGGACTGCTCGGCCTCAGCCAGCCGGGCACCTCGAAGCACCTGCGGGTACTCCGCGAGGCGGGCATGGTGCGGGTCCGCACGGACGGACCGCGGCGCTGGTACGAGCTGCGCCCGGAGCCGCTCGCCGAGATCGACACCTGGCTGCGGCCGTACCGGCGCTTCTGGGCCGCCAACCTGGACGCCCTGGAGCACTACCTCGACACACGCCTGGAGGACAACCGTGATCAGTGAGCACGCCGATGGCACCCTGTCCGCCGGCAACGGCCGGTACGTGCTGCGATTCGAGCGGCATCTTCCCCATCCCGCCGACCAGGTCTGGCAGGCGCTGACCGAACCGGACGCGCTGCGGCACTGGTTCCCGCAGGAGGTCGAGGGCGACCTGAGCGTGGGCGGCAAGCTCAGGTTCAGCTTCGCCAAGGACGGAAAGCACGAGTCGGTGCCCGACTTCCACGGTGTGGTGCTCGAGTGCGACCCGCCGCGGGTGCTCGCCTACACCTGGGGCGAGGACACCCTGCGCTGGGAGCTGGTGCCTGACGGCGCGAGCGGCTGCCGGCTGATCTTCACCGACACGATCGCTGAGCAGGGCAAGGCAGCACGGGACGGGGCGGGCTGGCACGTCTGCCTGGACATGCTCGGCGCCTGGCTGGACGGCGCCGCGCCGCCGCCGTCAGAACTGTGGCAACGGGTCCACCCGCGGTATGTCGAGAACTTCGGCCCGGCCGCGGCGACGATCGGTCCGCCCGCGCCTTGACCGAGCGGGGACACTCGACGCGCATTGACACGCTCTAGTGGGCTCAATTGCGCATTTGACAGGTTGCGGCCGCGGTTGCGCTTGCGGTTGCGGCCGCGGCCGCGGCTGCGGCTGTGGCCGCGGCTGTGGCTGGTGACGGTCCCGGGTCGGGGGGTCAGCGGCTGACCGGGCGGCGGTAGCGGAGTTCGGTCACGTTGCCGAGAGAGGCGACGCCGTGCGAAGCGCCGTCCGGAACATATCCGGCCTGCTCGTAGAACCTGCGGGCTCGGGCGTTGCGCGCCAGGACCCACAGCACGATCTCCGGGTAGCCCAGCTTAGCGGTCTTGGCGAGCACCAGCTCCATCAGCGCCCGGCCGCGGCCGGCGGACCACGCGTCCGGGTGCACGTACAGCGCGTACAGCTCCGCGGTCTGCCTCGCGACCCCGGCCGCGGTCAGCGGCGGCGGCCACGCCGGGTCGAACATGTCACGTTCCGGGCCGAAGGACGCGTACCCCACCACGGAACCCGGCTCGTCGCACGCCACGACGGTCCGCGACCAGGGGCGGCTGCGGAACCGCTCGCGCACCCGCGCACCGTCGTCCGGCGCGGTGACCCGGTCGATCACGTCGTCGTCGATGATCCCCGAGTACGCGGCGAACCAGCTGGCCCGCATCACCTCCGCGATCGCCTCGGCGTCCGCCAGCACAGCCGGCCGGATCGTCACCACGGCTAGCGGATCCGCAGCGCGAGGAAGAAGTCCACGCGGTCGTCCAGCGAGGACAGGTCTCGCCCGGTGAGCTCCTCGATCCGCCTGATCCGGTACCGCACGGTGTTGACGTGCACGTACATCTTCGCCGCGCAGGTGTTCCAGGATCCCGAGCAGGCCAGGAACTCGCGCAGCGTGGGCAGCAGCTCGGCGCGGTGCTGCTCGTCGTAGGCCAGCAGCGGCCCGAGCAGCCGGTCCCGGAACGAGCGCGTCACGCTGCCCGGAACGCTGGCCAGCAGCAGCTCGTGCGAGGCGACCTCGTCGCTGGTCACCACCGAAATCCCGCCCGGCGCGCCGCGCAGCTCCGCCAGCCGCCGCGCGCTGCTCGCCTCGTGCTGCGCGCCGGGCAGCGCGGTCACCCGGTCGGCCGGAGTGCTGATGCCGACGCTGAGCCGGAGCCGCGACCGGTCCGCCTCGAACACCGGCTGGGCCTCGCGCAGCAGCGCGGCGAACGCGTGGGCCGGCGGAATCTCCTCGGCCTCCTCGGTGCCCGCCAGCGGAATCAGCACGATGACCTCGTCGCCGAGCGGCGCGACCAGCGTGCGCTCGGCCAGCGGCCAGCTCAGCTCCTCGGCCAGGTCGCAGCGCCAGTGCTCGCCGGCTGTGCCCGCGTGGCCGACGCTGCTGGCGGGGCCGGCGTGGCCGCCGAGCCGGTGCTCCCCCTCGGCGCGGAGCGCCGCGACCAGGTACCTGCCGTCCGGGGACAGTTCGGCGGCGCGCATCAGCGACGCGATCTCGGCAGGCGACGAGCCCTCCGCGGCGAGCCTGGTGACGATCGCGTCGGCCAGCTTGCGGTCTCCGGTTCGCCCGGCGTCCAGCCTGGCTCGTTCGAGCGCGACGTCGGCGGTCAGCTCCGCGACGGACTCCCGCAGCTCGTGCTGCCATTCGTGCTCCCGCCCGGCACAGGCCAGGAACCAGCTGGTGATCCGCGGCTCGCTGCCAACGCCGAACAGCGAGTACCGCGTGTCCCCCTCCCCCGCCCTGGTGACCACGGGCAGCCGGTCCGCCTTCACGTACTCGGCCGCCAGCCGCAGCGCCGCCGGCCGCGACAGCGGCGCGCTGGTACCGCCCACCACCCGCCCGGTCCCGGTGAGCAGCCAGCACTCCACCCCGATCTCACGGCCCATCAGCCGGAACATCTCGTCCAGGCCAGCTCCCTCGGCGACCGCGGACAGCAGCAGCCGGCGCCGGCCGAGCACCCGGGTCATCGCGGTCGCCCGGTCCCCGCTGAGCCACCGCGCGACCTCGTCGGTGACCGACGCGAACGACGTCTCGGGCGGCACCGCGAGCAGCGCCACGCCATGCCGGCCACAGGCATCGATCACCTCGGGCAGCACCGGGCCGAGCGCCTCTCCGGCGCCCAGCACGCTCGCCCCGGCCCGCGCCAGCGCGCGGACGAACCGGTCCGCGTCACCGGGCTCGCGACACCAGATCATTCCAGTAAGCACAAGGTCACCCTGGGTAAGATAGCGACCAGGATCTGGGAGGTCAGTGGTGTACACATGCCGGATCGGCCGGTCCAGCCCGGTCACGTCGGTCAGCAGCCGGAGCCCGAGGCCTGGCACATCCAGCAAGTCACGTACGCGCACCGGCTCACCTCCCATCCGAAATGTACGTAACTAACGATTGTTTAGCGAAAGCTACAAAAGCGCCAGAGGGACGTAACCGGCGATTCAGCCGATAAGCGGCTATCGAGTGCGCTAGCTGCCCTGATTGGATGGCGCCATGGTGAGCAGTCTGACCGAGTTCAACGCCGCGCCCGCGGCCGCGGCTGAAGTCGGCGTGCTCTCCTGGTGCGAGTCCAAGGCGCTCGCCGACGCGCTCACGCGGGGTCGCCCCTATCCAGACGCGGCCGCGCTCAATGCCGCCCTCGACGCCGCCTTCGACGCCCTGACCTGGGACGATATTCTTGAGGCCATGAGCGGCCATCCGCGCATCGGCGAGCGCGCCGGCGGCATCTCGGCCGCCGAGCAGGCCGGCGCCGCGGCGGCGGGCGCGGCGACCAGGCGCGCGCTCGCGGCCGGCAACCTCGCGTATGAACGGCGCTTCGGCCATGTATTCCTGATCTGCGCGAGCGGCCTGTCTGGTCAGGAAATGCTCGGCAGGCTCCAGGCCCGCCTGGAAAACACGCGAACGACGGAACGTACGGTGGCTCGACAAGAGCTCCGCAAGATCACCCGGCTGCGAATGCAGAAGCAGCTGGGCCTGTGACACTGTCCACGCACGTGCTGGACGCCGCCACCGGACGTCCCGCCGCCGCGATGACGGTGGAACTCGCGGTGTATACGGGTAACTGGGTCCAGCTCAAGTCCGGGGTCACCGACGCCGACGGGCGGCTCGGGCTCGGCGCGCTCGACGGGGCGGGCAGCTACCGGCTCACGTTCGGCACCGGCCCGTGGTTCGCGGCGCGCGGCATCGAGGCGTTCTATCCGGAGGTGGCGATCACCTTCGAGGTGACCGCGCCCGACGAGCACTACCACGTGCCGCTGCTGCTCAGCCCGTTCGCCTACTCCACCTACCGGGGGAGCTGATCGCGATGATCGTGCTTGGCGGCAATCGGTACGGCAAGGCCGAGGTGCGGCTGGTCCGGGTGGACCGCGGCGACTCGGGCACGCACCGCCTCAAGGACCTAAACGTCAGCGTCGCGCTGTCCGGCGAGCTGGCCGCAACGCACCTGACCGGCGACAACTCCGCGGTGCTGACCACCGACGCGCAGAAGAACACCGTGTTCGCGTTCGCCGCCGAGCACGGGGTGGGCGCGATCGAGGACTTCGCCCTGTTGCTGGCCAGGCACTTCGTGTCGTCGCAGGAAGCGATCACGACCGCCCGGGTGAGCGTGGACGAGTACTCCTGGGACCGGATCGCCGCCACCGGTCACTCATTCGTCCGGTCCGGCCGGGAGACCCGCGGCACCACCGTCACGGTGGACGGCGATGCGTCCTGGGTGGTGTCCGGGCTGCGCGACCTCGTCGTGCTGAACTCGGCGGGCTCGGAGTTCTGGGGGTTCGCCAAGGACAAGTACACGACGCTCGCCGAGACCACCGACCGGATCCTGGCCACCGCCGTGGACGCACGCTGGCGGTACACCGGGCAGGTGCCGTGGGATGACGCGTACCGCCAGGCGCGGGACGCGCTGCTCACCGCCTTCGCCGGCACGCACAGTTATTCGCTCCAGCAGACGCTGTACGCGATGGGCCAGCGAGTGCTGGAAACACTGCCCTCGGTCGCCGAGATCCGGCTGGCGCTGCCGAACAAGCATCACTTCGACGTCGACCTCACCCCGTTCGGCCTGGCCAGCAACGGCGAGGTGTTCTACGCGGCGGACCGGCCCTACGGCCTGATCGAGGGCACGGTGACCCGCGACGACGCGCCGCCGCCCGGAAAGGCCTGGTAGCTCAGTGGACTTCCTGCGGCCCGGCTCCCTGGATGAGGCCTTGGCGCTGAAAGAACAGCATCCCGCGGCGGTGCCGATCGCCGGCGGCACCGACATCATGGTCGAGATCAACTTCGACCAGCGGCGCCCCGCGGCACTGCTCGACCTGACCCGGGTGACCGAGCTGACCAACTGGGCCAAGAACGGGGTGGGGTGGCTCCGGATCGGCGCCGGGGTCAGCTACACAAGGCTGATCGGCGAACTCGGCTCGCTGCTGCCGGGCCTGGCAATGGCAGCTCGGACGGTCGGCTCCCCGCAGATCCGCAACCGCGGCACGATCGGCGGCAACCTCGGCGCGGCGTCCCCGGCCGGCGACTGCCACCCGGTGCTGCTCGCGGCCGGCGCCGAAATCGAGGTCGCGTCGGCGCGTGGCACCCGGCTGATCCCGGTGGCGGAGTTCTTCACCGGCCCCAAACGCAACGCGCTCGAACCGGACGAGCTGATCACCGCCGTGCTGCTGCCGGTCGCGCCGGGCCCGCAGCAGTTCGCCAAGATCGGCACCCGCAACGCGATGGTCATCGCCGTCTGCGCCTTCGCCCTGGAACTGCGCCCGGGCTCGCAGAACGGGCGGGTGGGGACGGGCATCGGGTCGGCGGGACCGACGCCGCTGCGCGCGGTCGACGCGGAGGAGTTCCTGGCGGCGCGGCTGCCGTGGGGCGAGACGGGGGCGCTGCCGGAGCCGCTGGTCCGGGAGTTCGGGGATCTGGTGGCCGCCGCGGCGCGCCCGATCGACGACGTGCGCGGCACCGCCGCCTACCGGCGGCACGCGCTGTCCGTGCTGGCCCGGCGCACGCTGACGTGGGCATGGGAGGAGCAAGCATGCGCGTGACGATGACCGTCAACGGTTCGCCCGCCACCGCCGACGACGTCTGGGAGGGCGAGAGCCTGCTTTACGTGCTGCGCGAGCGGCTCGCCCTGCCCGGCTCGAAGAACGCCTGTGAGCAGGGCGAGTGCGGTTCCTGCACGGTGCTGCTCGACGACGTGCCGGTGTGTTCCTGCCTGGTCGCGGCCGGCCAGGCGGCGGGCCGGACCGTCGTCACCGTGGAGGGCCTGGCCAATGGGACCGACCTGCACCCGGTGCAGCAGGCGTTCGTCGAGGCCGGCGCCGTGCAGTGCGGCTTCTGCACCCCTGGCCTGATCGTGCAGACCCACGACCTGCTCAGGCGCTCAGCCGGGGTGCCGCCAGACGCCGACATCAGGGAGAGCCTGGCCGGGAACCTGTGCCGCTGCACCGGCTATGAGAAGATCCTCGACGCGGTCCGCCTCGCGGCCACCAGGGTGCCGCGATGACCCGCCTCCTGATCGAGGGCTGCGCGATCGCCACGATGGACGGCACGCGGCACTCCTCCCCCGGCGCCGAGTACCGCGCCGGGCACATCGTGGTCGAGGACGGCCGGATCACCGCGGTCGCCGAAGGCCGCTACGACGGCCCGCCCGCCGACAGCGTCGTCGACGGGTCGGGCTGCCTGGCCACTCCCGGGCTGATCAACACCCACCACCACCTGTATCAGTGGCTCACGCAGGGCATGGCGCAGCAGTCCGTGCTGTTCGACTGGCTCACCGAGCTGTACCCGGTGTGGGCGCGCATCGACGCCGAGCAGGTGCACGCCGCGGCGACGGCGGGACTGGCCTGGCTGGCGTTGTCCGGATGCAGCACGAGCACCGATCACCACTACGTCTTCCCGGCCTCCCGGCGCGGCGTGCTGGAGGCCGAGATCGCCGCGGCCGCCGCCGTCGGCGTGCGGTTTCACCCGTGCCGCGGCTCGATGGACCTGGGCCGATCCGACGGCGGGCTGCCGCCGGACGAGATCGTGGAGGACACCGACGCGGCGCTCGCCGCCACCGAGGACGCCATCCGGCGATATCACGACCCGTCCCCCGGCGCCATGCTGCGGATCGCGGTCGGGCCGTGCTCGCCGTTCACCGTCACGGCGGACCTCATGCGCGAGGCCGCCGCGCTGGCCCGCCGCACCGGTACCCGGCTGCACACGCACCTGGCGGAGACCCGCGAGGAGGACGCCTACTGCCGGCAGACGATGGGCCGTACCCCGGCCGAATACATGGACGACCTGGGCTGGCTCGGCGACGACGTGTGGTTCGCGCACTGCGTGCACCTGGACGAGACCGCCGCCAAACGGCTCGCCGTCACCGGCACCGCGGTCGCGCACTGCCCCAGCTCGAACGCGCGTCTCGGTTCCGGCATCGCGCCGGTCCGCCAGTTTCTCCGGGCCGGCGTCGCCGTCGGCCTCGGTGTCGACGGACCGGCGTCCAGCGAGGCCACCACGGTGGCCGGCGAGCTGCGCCAGGCACTGTTCGCCGCCCGGCTGCGCGGGGAGGACGGGCCGGGCGCGCTGTCCGCGCGGCAGGCGCTGTGGCTCGGCACCCGCGGCGGCGCCCGGTGCCTGGGCCGCGACGACGAGCTGGGCGCGCTGCGCCCCGGCATGCTCGCCGACATCGCGCTGTGGCGGCTGGACGCACTGGGCCATGACGCGATCTCGGACCCGGTCGCGGCATTGGTGTTCGGCGCCCCGGCGCCACTGGAGCTGCTGCTGGTCAACGGCGTGCCCGTGGTCGAGCGCGGCGAACTGCGCACCACCGAAGTCGCCGCCGCCACCCGCGACGTCCGTGCGGCACGGAAGCGGTTGTTCCAGTGAGCGAGCGAAGGGGCGCGGCGATGTCTGGACTGAGGAGCGACGGAGGAGCGACGAGGGAAGACATTGCCTCGAAGCGCCCCGGAGCGAGGGAACGCGGCAAGCTCGGCGACAGCCCGGCGCGGCCGGACGGACGGCAGAAGGTCACCGGCGAGTTCGCCTACTCCTCCGACCTGTGGCTGGACGGCATGCTGTGGGGCGCGACGCTGCGCAGCCCGCACCCGAGCGCGCTGATCAACGGCATCGACATCACCGAGGCTCTGCGCCTCCCCGGCGTTTACGCGGTGCTCACCCACCAGGACGTGCCGGGCAGGCCGGTCTACGGCCTGGAGCACGCCGACCAGCCGGTGCTCGCCATCGACCGGGTCAGGTACCAGGGCGAGGCGGTCGCGCTGGTCGCCGCCGACCACCCGGAGACCGCCCGCCGCGCGGCGGCGCTGATCGACGTCGATTACCAGGTGCTGCCGCCGGTGACCGACGCGCGGGCGGCCCTTGAGGCGGGTGCGCCGCTGGTGCACCCGGGCGGGAACCTGGTCCGGCACGTGCCGATCCGGCGCGGCGACCCGGACGCTGTCGCGGCCGTCGTCATCACCGGCGAGTACCAGGTCGGCATGCAGGACCAGGCGTTCCTCGGGCCGGAGTCCGGTCTGGCCGTGCCCGCCGAAGACGGCGGCATCGACCTCTACGTCGCCACCCAGTGGCTGCACGTGGACCGCGACCAGATCGCGGCCAGCCTGGACCTGCCCGCGGACAAGGTGCGGATCACCCTGTCCGGGGTGGGCGGCGCGTTCGGGGCACGCGAGGACCTGTCCATGCAGATCCACGCCTGCATGCTCGCGCGGTACACCGGCAAGCCGGTGAAGATCGTCTACGGGCGGGCCGAGTCGTTCTTCGGCCACGTGCACCGGCACCCGGCGTCGTTGCGCTACGAGCACGGCGCCACCGCCGACGGCAAGCTGGTCTACGTCAAGGCCGACATCGTGCTGGACGGCGGCGCGTACGCGTCGAGTTCTCCCGCCGTGGCCGCCAACGCGGCGACACTCGGCGTGGGCCCGTACGACGTCAGTAATGTCGTTATGAATAGCCGGGCGGTTTATACGAACAATCCGCCCTGTGGCGCAATGCGCGGATTCGGTGCGGTGCAGGCGTGTTTCGCCTACGAGTCGCAGATGGACAAGCTGGCCGCGGCCCTGGGCCTGGACCCGGTCGAGCTTCGGGCGCGGAACGCGATCTCCGAAGGGTCGGTGGTGCCGACCGGGCAGCTCGTGGACGCGGCGGCGCCGGTCGCCGAACTGCTGCGGCTGGTGCGCGACCGGCCGCTGCCAGGTGCGGCGGGGAGCGACCCGCGGTCATTGCCGGGAGGCGTATCCAACACCACGCACGGCGAGGGGGTCGCGCGTGGTGTCGGGTATGCGGTCAGCATCAAGAACGTCTGCTATTCCGAGGGGTTCGACGACTACTCCACCGCGCGGGTGCGGCTTGAGCTGGTGAACGGCGAGCGGGTCGCGCAGGTGCACACCGCGGCGGCCGAGGTCGGGCAGGGCCTGGTGACCGTGCTCGCGCAGATCGCGCGCACCGAGCTGGACGTGACGCAGGTCGTCATCTTGCCCGCCGACACCTCGATCGGCAGTTCCGGCTCTTCGTCCGCGTCCCGGCAGACGTACATGACCGGCGGTGCCGTGCGGGCCGCGTGCCAGCAGGTGCGGGCGCAGGCAGCGGCTTCGGGGCTGCCGGCCGAGGCGACCGTCACGTGGCGGCACCGGCCCACTCATGAGCTGGACCCAGAAACCGGTCAGGGCGACGCCCACGTGCAGTACGCGTTCGCCGCGCACCGCGCCGTCGTGGACGTGGACACCGAACTCGGCCTGGTCAAGGTCGTCGAGATCGCGACCGCGCAGGACGTCGGCAAGGCGATGAACCCGCAGGCGGTCGAGGGCCAGATCCACGGCGGCATCGCGCAAGGGCTGGGGCTGGCCGTGATGGAGGAGATCCAGGTCGTCGACGGTGTGGTGCGAAACCCGTCGTTCACCGACTACCTGATCCCCACGATCCTGGACATGCCGCCGGTCAAGCTTGACGTGCTGGAACTCGCCGACCCGCACGCGCCGTACGGGCTGCGCGGTGTCGGCGAGCCGCCGACGATCTCGTCCACGCCTGCCGTGGTCGCGGCGATCCGGGCGGCCACCGGGCGCGAGCTGACCCGGGTGCCGGTCCGGCCCGAACACATCACGGGGACGTTGGGGAGGGGGTCCGGGGGAAGCATCCCCCGGTAAATAAATGACTTATATGTTCCTGAACGGCGGCGGGATGCGCGGCGGGTCGCTGAACCACCTGCTGCGCGGCGCGCCGCTCGTCGCGGAGACGACGACCGCCGCGCGGTACCGGCTGTACTCGGTGCGCGACGAATACCCGGCGCTCACCGACGGCGACTGTGCCATCGCCGGGGAGGTGTACGACCTGCCGCTGGACGTGCTGCGCGACTCGCTGCTGCCTGCCGAGCCGCCCGAGCTGGAACTCGGCGTGATCGAACTCGCCGACGGCGCGCCGTCGCTCGGCATGGTGCTGCGCCGGCCCTGCCCGCCGCTCGACGGGCTCACCGACGTGTCCGGCTACGGCGGCTGGCGCGCATACCTCGCCCGCTGATACCTTCCGTCAGGAACTCGGTTTGACGAGGACCGTCAGGGTGAAGTGCGTGGCCTGCTTCCCGCACCTGAGCGCCTCGCCGCAGGTGGTCCGGCTGGCCTTGACGATTGCCGTGCCGTCGGTGAGGGCTTTGAACGTGACCCGGATGGGAACGCAGCCCAGACCGGGTATCGCTGGACAATCGCTGGGCCTGGGCAGCAGGGCGGCGGGGCCATATTGCCGCAGGATGCGCGGCGCCGAGCTGCCCGCGACGTGCCAGTAACTGCTCGATAGCGTGAGTACGACCGTGTCGCCGACACGGGCGGAGACCGTTGTGCCATTGGCGCTGTCGTGCACGGCGATTACCTGCGGATTCGTGACGGAACTGGTGTGCGACCCGCAGCCGGCAAGAGGGACAATGACGGCGGCCACGGCTATTGCTGGCCAGCGAAAATGAAGCATCGCTATCTCCGGTCCGGATGTGCTCGCACCTTAGACGGCGCGGCGCGACCGCCGGTTCCCCAGGTCGGCGTCGGTTAACGTGCCGGATTTTCCCTTCGTGGTAACGGGGCCCCTGTCTACGAGGGTCGATCCACCACAAGGGGGAAATCGTCCACGTTGTCGACGGGACTGCCGGGGCGCTCCTATCCCGGTAGTCGCACACTGCACTCCAGGCACACGACGGTGGCCGTCACCCCGCTCCGGGCGACGGCCACCGAGAATGTGGCGGACCGGCTAGTTGCTGCTTGCCGCGTCGACGAAGACCAGGCCCTGCGGGTGCAGCGTGCCGCGGTGCAGTTCGACCCGGATGATCTGGCCGTTGTACATGTTCAGCAGGCCGAGGTAGTTCGCGGCCGAGCAACTGGCGGGCGCGCTGTTCGCGTCGCACGGGGTGACCGCGACGAACGCGGTCCCCGGCCAGAACAGCCGGCTGTCCACGGCGCTGACGGTGTCCGCGCCGTTGTCGGTGGCGTACAGCGTGCCGCCCCAGGAGGTCGCCCACGCCGTGTCGTCCACGGCGGCGGGCAGCTTCAGCACCCACAGCGAGCCGGGGTTGGAGGAGTAGATCTGCTCCTGGTCACCTTGGCTGTTCAGCATGAAGTCACCCCGGAACCGCGGCGCGGCCGACGGCACGACCCCGCTCGAGTCCGGATCGGTCAGCGCCAGCGTCGTGCCCGCGCCCAGGTGCACGTTGGCGCGCCGCGCGGCGGACTCGTCCCAGAAGTACGACTTGACGCTCGCCACATGCGTGGCCGGGTTCAGCGTCACCGCGTACACCGCGGGGTACTTGGCGTTCGGCGCGGCCGCCCCGGTCGTACCCGGCGCGGACGCGCTGATCATCATCTGGCCCTTGTAGAACGAGATCGCGTCCGTGCCGCCGTTGTGCGGCAACGGCTTGCTGTACGTGTAGCGGACGGCGCCGCCGCCGGGCACGATGTCGTACAGGCTGGAGTGCAGGTCTTCGTTGACCGTGGCGATGACGTCACCGGTGGCGGGATTCGCGGTGAGACCGTCGACCTTGCCTGCCACGTCCCACTGGGCGACGACCGTGCCGCCCGGGGTGAACTCGACGACCGTGCTGTCCTTGTTGCCGTCGGACGCGGCCTGCCCCTGCGGGCCGACGCCGTTCTGGAACGCGGTGAACAGGTTGCCGCCGAACTGGGTGAGGTCGTCCGGCAGGCTGAGCGCCTCGCTCTTGCCGGTCTTGCTGTTCTTGTGGCTGAGCTTCGCGCCGTTCAGCACCGTTTTCACCGAGTAGCTCGGGAAGTTCTGCTTCGGCGCCGCCGGCTGCGCCGGGGAAGCCAGGGCCGTGGCGGTCAGCAGCCCTGCGGCGGTGACGGCGGCCGCGGAAGCGGCGGCGATCGCCAGTGTCTTGGTGGTACGCATGAGAGGTTTCTCCCGCCCCGATTCGCGTCACTCCGTTTGCTGTACAGGCCGTCCTTTTGTACCAGATGTCGAAGCGGGACACTCCAGTTACCGGTGAACTCTTGGTGGCAGACTTTCGGCATGCGCACACACGGGCTGAAGTTCGATGTCAACTGCTCGATCCTGTTCGCCGGCCTGCCGTTGCTGCGCCGCCCGGAGGCCGCCGCCAAGGCCGGCTTCGGCGCCGTCGAGTTCTGGTGGCCGTTCCCCGAGCCGGTCCCCGCGGACCGCGACGTCGACGCGTTCATTACCGCGCTTGACGACGCCGGCGTCAAGCTGGTCAGCCTTAACTTCGCCGCGGGTGACATGGCGGCCGGGGACCGCGGCCTGGTCTCCGACCCGATGCGGATCACCGAGTTCCGCGACAACGTCGACGTGTGCGCCGGCATCGCGGCGCGGACCGGCTGCACGGTGCTCAACGCGCTGTACGGCAACCGTCCCGGCCGGGACGAACTGGCGGTGCTGAACCTGGTGATCGCCGCCCGGGCTGCCGCCACAGCCGGCGCGACCGTGGTCATCGAGGCGCTGAACTCGAAAGAGAACCCGCGCTACCCGGTCACCTCAAGCGCGGCCGCGATAGAGGTGATCGACGCGGTGCGCGGCGAGGGCGCGTCCAACGTCGGTTTCCTCGCCGATCTGTACCACCTGGCGACGATGGGCGAGGATCTGCCCACGGTGCTGACCAGCCCTTATATAAGCCATATCCAGATCGCGGACGTGCCCGGCCGCGGCGCTCCCGGCACTGGGACCGTGGCTTTCGAGGCGGTGTTCGCGCAGCTCGCGGCCCAGGACTATCCGGGCTACGTCGGGTGTGAATATGTTCCTAACGACGAAGGCACCAGCACCGAGAACTTTGCTTGGAGGCAGGGGTAAATGGCCCGTATCGGTTTCATCGGTCTGGGCATCATGGGCAGCCCAATGGCGGTGAACCTCGTCAAGGCAGGCCACCAGGTCACCGGTTTCTCCCGGCGGCGGGTGTCGGCGGATCCGCTGGTCGAAGCCGGCGGCACGGCCGCGCCCACTCTCGCGGAGGCGGTCGCCGAGGCCGAAGTCGTCGTCACGATGCTGCCGGACTCGCCGGATGTCGAGCAGGTGTTCCGCGATGTGCTGGCGGCAGGCCCGCCGGCGCGGCTCTTTGTCGACTTCTCCACGATCCGGCCGGAGACGTCGCGGGCGATCGCCGAAGCCGGCGGTGCGGCGGGCATGGGCGTGCTGGACGCGCCGGTGAGCGGCGGCCAGGCGGGCGCGATCGCCGGCACGCTGTCCATCATGTGCGGCGGGACTTCGGCGGACTTCGCCGCGGCTGAGCCACTGTTCGAGGCGGTCGGCAAGACGTACGCCCTGGTCGGGCCCCATGGCGCGGGCCAGGTGGTGAAGGCGGCCAACCAGCTTGTGGTGGGCGGCAGCTACGCCCTCGTGGCCGAGGCGATCGTGCTGATGGAGCGATCCGGCGTGGACGCCGCGGCGGGATTGGACATGCTGGCCGGCGGCTTGGCGGCCAGTCGCATCCTGGAACTCAAGCGGGCGACCATGCTCGCGCGCGAATTCACGCCGGGATTCCGGATCGACCTGCATCATAAGGACATGGGCATCGCCATCGCCGCCGCGCGTGACGCCGGGGTCGCGCTGCCGATGACGGGCCTGGTCGCCCAGCTCATCGCCGCGGCCCGCGCGGAGGGTCACGGCTCGCTCGATCATTCCGCGCTGCTCAAGGTCGTGGAGGCACTCAATGGGCCGGCTTAACGGGTCCCCCGGATCAGACCTGGTCGTCCGTTCCCGCCGGGTCGTGACCAGGGCCGGCACCCGCCCGGTGACGGTGGCGGTCCGCGACGCGCGGATCGTCGCGATGGCGGACTACGAGGCAGAACTCAACGGCACCGTCGAGGTGGACCTCGGCGACCTGGTCCTGCTGCCCGGGCTTGTCGACACCCACGTGCACGTCAACGAGCCCGGCCGGACCGAATGGGAGGGCTTCGCCACCGCGACCCGGGCGGCCTTGTCCGGGGGCATCACCACGATCTGCGACATGCCGCTGAACTCGCTGCCGCCCACCGTGTCCGTGGCGGCGCTGCGCGAGAAGCAGGCCGCGGCGCGGGGCCAGTGCTGGGTCGACGTGGCGTTCTGGGGCGGCGCCATCCCCGGCAACGGACCGGACCTGGCCGCGCTGCACGAGGCGGGCGTGATCGGGTTCAAGTGCTTCCTGCTCGACTCCGGCGTGCCGGAGTTCCAGCCGCTCGACGACACCGGCCTGCGCGCGGCGATGGCCGTGCTGGCTGGCCTGGACGCGACGCTGATCGTGCACGCGGAGGACGGCGCGGAAATCTCCACCGCATCCGGCCGCGACTTCGGCACGTTCGTCGCGTCTCGCCCCCCGAAGGCGGAGCGCCGCGCCATCGAGCACGTGGTCAGGGCAGCCGCGGCGACCAAGGCGCGTGCGCACATCGTGCACCTGTCCGCGGCCGAATGCGTCGCGTTGATCGCGGGCGCGAAGGCGGCCGGCATCCGGCTGTCCGCGGAGACCTGCCCGCACTACCTGTTCTTCGCGGCCGAGCAGGTGCCCGAGGGAGCCACCGAGTTCAAGTGCTGCCCGCCGATCCGTGACACCCATAACCGCGAGGCGCTGTGGCGCGGCCTGGAAACGGGCGTCATCGACTGCGTGGTGTCCGATCACTCCCCCTGCCCGCCGGCCATGAAGGCCAGGGAGACCGGGGACTTCGGCACGGCGTGGGGCGGCATCGCGTCGCTTCAGCTCGGCCTGCCCGCGATGTGGACGATGGCGCGGCGGCGCGGACGGTCCCTGGACGACATCGTCCGGTGGATGGCGGCAGGCCCTTCGGAACTCGCTGGCCTGCGGACCAAGGGAACGATCGACATCGGGTTCGACGCCGACCTGGTGGCCTTCGACCCGGACGAGACCTGGACCGTGGACGCCGCCGAACTCCGGCACCGCCACCCGCTGACACCCTACAACGGCGAGAAGCTCACCGGGCAGGTGCGGCGGGTGTGGCTCGGGGGTAGGGAGATATCCGTGGACGACGAGCCGCGCGGCAGGCTGCTGACCCGTGGATGAACTCTCGCTGCCCGATCTGCTCGGGCTCCGCGGTTCGGTGGTGGCCGCCAGCGACGAGTTCTTCGCGGAGAAGGAGAACCTGATCAAGCCGGCCGAGCCGGTGTTCACCCCGCACTCGTTCGGCGCGAAGGGCCAGATCTACGACGGCTGGGAGACCCGGCGCCGCCGCGGCCCGGGCGGCGAACTGCCTGATCCGGCCGAACACGACTGGGTGATCGCGCGGTTTGGCGCTCCCGGTGTGGTGCACGCCGTCGTCGTCGACACGTCGTTCTTCACCGGCAACTACCCGCAGGCCTGCTCCGCTGAGGCGTGTTTCGCGCCCGGCTACCCCGCCCCGGACGAGCTGGCGGGCTGGACGGAGATTCTTCCGCGCACCCCGTTGCTCGCGAACATGCGGCAGGCGTTTCCGGTCGGCAGCCGCCGCCGGTTCACCCACGTCCGGCTGAACATCTACCCCGACGGTGGCGTGGCCAGGCTACGGGTGCACGGCGTCGTGGTGCCGGCCCCGGGCATGCTCGACGGCCTCACGTTCGACCTGGCCGCGCTGGAGAACGGCGGCGACATCACGGCGTGCAGCGACGAGTTCTACTCGGTGCCGCGCAACGTCATCTCGCCCGGCCTGTCCCGGGTGATGGGCGAGGGCTGGGAGACCCGCCGGCGCCGCGCACCGGGGCACGAATGGCTCGTAGTCCGGCTCGCCGCCGAGGGCGTCGTCCGGCTCGCGGAAATCGACACCTCCGGCTACCGCGGCAACTCGCCCGGCGAGGTGTCGCTGGAGGCCGCCGTCGGCACGACCCTGGACAACCTGGCCTGGCGGCCGCTGCTGCCGCGCACCAGGATGCAGCCGGACACCGTGCACCGCTTCCGCGTCGACGGCCAGCCCGCCACTCATGTACGGCTGAATATCTTTCCTGACGGCGGGGTGGCCAGGCTCCGGTTGTACGGGTCGGTAACTCCGGACGGCTTTGCGACCTTGAAACAGAATTGGCAGCGGACAGCCTGACGGCATGATCGAATGAGCCAATGAGCCACGTGGTGATCGCCCCCGACAAGTTCAAGGGTACGCTCACCGCCGCCCAGGTAGCCGCCCACGTGGCGGCGGGCCTTGAGCGGGCACGGCCGCGCGCAGAGGTCGTCCAGGTGCCGGTCGCGGACGGCGGGGACGGCACGGTGGAGGCCGCCGTCGCGGCCGGTTACCGGAGCATCGAGATGGGCGTCCGCGGCCCGACCGGCAGGCCAGTCACCGCGTCGTTCGCGCTCCAGGACGGGACCGCGATCGTGGAGTCCGCGCAAGCCTGCGGCCTCGGCCGGCTGCCCGGCGGCGAATTCGCTGCGCTCACCGCCACCAGCCGCGGCGTGGGCGAGCTGATCCTGACCGCCGTCAGGTTCCGTGCCAAGCGCGTCGTGCTCGGCCTCGGCGGCGTGGCCACGATGGACGGCGGGGCGGGCATGCTCCAGGCGTTCGGCGCTCGGCTGCGGGACGCGGCGGGCGTGGACCTGCCGCCCGGTGGCGCCGCGCTGGCCCTGCTGGATCTGCTGGATCTGCGCAGGCTGCCCGACTTCGGCGGCATCGAATTCGTCATGGCCACGGACGTGAACAACCCGCTGCTCGGCCCCCGAGGCGCCGTCGCCGTCTACGGCCCGCAGAAAGGCGCCACCACTCCTGAGGACGTCGCGGCGCTCGAGAACGGCCTGACCGTGTGGGCGGATGTGGTGGAGCGGTCGGTCGGCGCCAGGCACCGTGACGAGCCGGGCGCCGGCGCGGCTGGCGGCCTTGGCTTCGCCGCGCTCGCGTTCCTGCACCCGATCGTCCAGCCAGGCATCGAGCTGTTGCTGGACCTGCTGTCGTTCCCGGCCAAGCTGCACGGCGCCGGCCTGGTCATCACCGGAGAGGGTTCCCTCGACGCGCAGACCTTGCACGGCAAGGCTCCGGTCGGCGTGGCGCGCGCCGCCGCCGCGTTCTCGCCGGACCTCCCGGTGATCGCCGTGGCCGGCGTCAGGACCCTGACCGAGGACCAGCTCCGCCAGGCCGGCATCGCCCGCGCCTACGCGCTCACCGATGTCGAGCCCGACGTGGCGCGCTGCCTCGCCAACCCGGGCCCGATCCTCGAAGCGCTGGCCGAGCGCATCGCCGCCGACTGGCTGTGATGGATTGGTCTGGCGAGCGTCTTAATACATCTCGACGCAGTCGTAGCTGTAACCGGGGCTCAGGTAGCGCCGGGGCCGTCGTTACACCTTCTTGAGCAGGTCGGTCATGAGCACGCTCTCCGCGCCGAGGGGCGCCGGCGAGGTGATGAAGATGGCGACCGCGCCCTTCAGGGAGCCGAGGGTGTTGCTGACCGGCTTGCTCGCCGTGTAGCTCGCCAGATATGCGGTCTCACCGAGTCCGGTCACAGTGACGACCGACTGATGCAGGTTGGCCTGCGACGTCCTGGCTTGAGCGAACTCGGCGGCGGTCTCGCCAGTCTGATAGCGGACGAGCACCTCGTACCGGCCGGCGTACGCACATACGGTCACCGGTCCCTGGGCGCTTGCGGTGACCTTGCCCACCGCAAGCTTGAGATCCTTGCCGACCAGGGCGGACGGGGCATTCCCGCAATCCGGTGTGGTCGCCGTCCCGGCGGTTCCGCCGGTGCTGGCCGCACCCACGGGCGCCGTGGTGGCCGGGGAGGTACCTCCGGTGGAATACGGCTGTGCGGAGGCCCCGCAGGCCGAAGCGGCCCAGACCGTCGCGCCGGCAAGCGCGACCGCGGCGAGCTTGCGTACCGACATTCAGTGGTCCCTCCTCGTCCGGAATTCTGGATGCACAACGTCCAGTAGCCAACCGCGCGCGTCCGATACCGGCGCTACGTTAAGCCGGCCGGCTAACCCGGTCAATCAGTCAGCTGAGCAGGCCCGATTGACCGGGGCATCCGGTCGGCGTTGGCATGCAAGTTTCACAAGCCACTGCGGCCTCAGAGGTCAGCTAAGGGAGCTAAAGGAGCACGTCCAGGCGCCGCGGAGCGCGGAATTCCCAGCCGCGGAACTCGGGCTCGCTGGTCAGCGCCAGGCCGGGGAAACGGGTGAGCAGTTCCTCCAGGGCGATGCGGATCTGCGCACGGGAGAACGCATGACCCGCGCAGAAGTGCTTGCCACTGCCGAACGCCAGATTGCTGTGCCGGGGACGGAAGATGTCGAACCGGTCGGGATCGGTGAACCGGCTGTCATCACGGTTCGCGGCCGAGACGAGCGCGCCCACCGGCGCACCCTCGGGCAGCTGGATCGACCAGGGTGGTACCGCCGCCGTGGCCGGGCTCCTGCATGCCGCCCAGCAGGATCACCTTGAGCGTCGGCATGACCTCGCGAAGCGCGCGGCTCTTCCCGTTGGTTCCGCTATGCAGCAGATGGGAGATCGTGCAGTCATCGGGTTCTTCAGCCAGCCGGCTGAACAGCGATCCGAGCGTCGCGTCGATTTCCGCGGAACACCCCAGGCCGACCGCGGCACGCTCGGGGTTCCCCTCGAAGTTGATGACGCCCAGATGGAGGCGCCAGAACCAGTCGCGAAGCTTCGCGGCACCGAGGTGACCGACGCCGAGCACCTCGCCCAGGCTTAGCACGGAAAGCGGCTCGAAGTAGTCCGCCATGAGTTCAGCGTGGGCGCGGCCGCCGAGCGCGTCGAGTATGCGCCGGGCGACGGCCGGACCAGGTCGTCGATATAGGCGTTGACGTTCTTTGGGCGGTATTTGGTGTCGAGGGCCCTGCGGAGATCAAGATGGCGATCGCCGTCAACGGTGAGGATGGTCGGCGACCCGAACGTCCGGTCGACCGGCGAGTCGTCTAGTTCGGCAGTGAAGCGGTCCGGATGCGTGACCGCGTACTCCACGTCGTCGTACCGGGTGACGAACCACAGTCCCACGGCGGGGACGTAGCAGACCGGAGCCTCGCGACGCAGGCGTGCATATATCGGGTAGGGATCTGCCTCCAGATCAGCTACCGTGACCGACTCGGCGAACGTCCCGGCGCCCACATCAAGTATCGTATGGAGCCAAACGAATTTACGTCAAGTGGCCCGCTTGGCCGGCAGCCGCCTCCCGCTCCGCGCCGTCCCCATCCTCGCCATCATGCTACAGCCGCGCCATGCCGAAGCCACGGCCACTTCCGCGTGGGCATATCCGGATAAATCCGGGCAAGTAATCGGCTTAAAATAGAGAACTAATACGTAGATTCAAAAGAGCTACCATGTTAGAATCGAACTAACGGGCCAGAGCCTTCAGTGCAGGGGCCGCCGGCGGAGGGCAGCACCGGGCGAGAACGGCCAGGGCATCCCAGGGCCGAACGGAGGGACGGCCAGCAGGAACGAGATCGGTTCACTGCCCGCACGGGACGGGCCGCGATCAGCGGGGAAGGGGGTGTAACGGCAAATGGAAGAAGAATGCACCGCGCCGCGGTACGGGAACGCTGGCGAGGCGATCGGGGTGATCACGTCCGGGATGGAGTTCCTGGCCGGCCTGGACTGCTCCGAGCTGCCCGCCGCGGTGAAAGCCGACACGCTGAAAGGCCTGGAACGCGCCGACGGGCTGGAGGCGGTGGCGCGAGCGCACCTGGTGTGGTCGATGGACAAGAACGCCGACTATGAGAGCTACGGGCAGCGGTCCATGCGGGCCTGGCTGGTGAACGAGGCCGGGCTGACCAAGGGCGAGGCCGGGGCGTGCCGGAAGTGGACGCGGACCGTGCTGGAGCACCCCGCGGTCGCCGCGCTGATGGCCGACGGGCTGATCACCAGGTCGTGGCTGGGCAAGATCACGGCGGTGACCGGGAAGATCCGGGAGGACCGGCGCGCGGAGGCCGAGCAGCTGATCGCGCAGACCGCGCGGGACGCCCGGCTCGGGCCGCGGGACCTGTGGCGGCTCGCGAACGAGATCCGGGACCGGGCCCCGGCCGAGGACCCGCGCGATGATGACCCGGACCGCGGGTTCCAGGACCGGTCGCTGCGGCTGGAACTGACCCTGGACGGCGCCGGGAGCCTGACCGGGCAGCTGTCACCGGAATGCGCGGCGGCGTTCGGGTCGCTGGTGCGCCGGTTCGCGGTCAAGTGCGGCACCGAGGACACCCGGACCCAGCCGCAGCGGCAGCACGACGCGCTGATGCAGATGTGCCTGCGGCTGCTCGGCTCGGACCTGTCCGCGCCCACCACGGGCGGCGCGGCCGCGCAGATGCTGGTGCTCACCTCCCTCAGCGACCTGTACGCCCTCGATGACGGGTCCGCGATGCAGCAGCTGTGGACCGACCGGGCCGCCGCCTGGTTCGCCGGACAGCACGCCACTAGCGCCGACGACGCCGGGGACGGCGCCGCGTGGCTCGGCGGGGCCGCCGCGCGGAGCCTGGCCTGCGACGCGGCCCTGTTCCCGGTCGTCACCGGGCACGTCGACACCCAGCACCTCGATGACCTGATCGCCCAGTGCGTGCAGATCCGCCGCGCGCAGGCCGGCGAGGAGTTCACCCCGGACCGGGGCGCGCACCAGGCCCGGATCGCCGAGATGATGCGGGAGATCCTGGGCACGTGCGCGAAGATCCTGGGCGGCGAGCCCGGCCTGGCCGCGCACCTGCGCCGGAACCTGCTCGGCCACACCGGGCTCGGCGGCCGGTCACTGCCCCTGGACGTCGGCGACCGCGATGACATACCGTGGCAGATCCGGCGGGCCGTCACGGTCCGCGACGCCGGGACCTGCCAGTGGCCCCGCGGGTGCGGCGAGCCTGCCTACGCCTACCACCCGCACCACCTGGTGCCCCGCGCCCTCCACGGCCCGACCTGCACCGCCAACCTGCTCACCCTGTGTTACTTCCATCACGAGATCGCGGTCCACCGGTGGGGCTGGACCGTCAAACTCCACGGCGACGGCACCGCCACCGCCAGATCCCCCGACGCCGCCATCCTCCGCGGCGCCGCCCGGCCACCCCCGGCACGCCCCGGGTAACCCGCCCGGCACCCAGGCAACACAACCACACCAGCACCGGACCACCGCAGGCCACCACGCCACGCGGTGACCCGGTGCTGCCCGTGTTCCGGACACGAGCGTCGGGGGCAGCTGGGCAGCCTAACTCGCAACGGGCTCACGCGCTCTGACGGCGGACCATCTCGGTCGGCAGGATCACCGCGGCGGGCGGCTCCCCGTCGATGGCGGCCAGCAGCAGGCGGACCATCTCGCCGCTGATCCGCCGGAACGGCTGCCGGATCGTGGTCAGCGCCGGGCGTGCGGCGACCGCGGCGGGGGAATCGTCGAATCCCCCGACCGCGACGTCCTCCGGCACTCGCCGTCCGGCCTGGCGCAGGGCGACCAGGGCACCGAGCGCCATCACGTCCGAGGCGACGAACACCGCGTCGAGGTCCGGAGCGCGATCGAGGAGGGCCGACATCGCCGCCTCCCCCGACTCCTGCGTGTAGTTTCCCTCGGCGACCAGCGCCAGGTCATACGACGGCCCGAGCACGTCCCGGTAGCCGTCCAGCCGCGACTGCCCGCCCGGCAGGTCCAGCGGCCCGGTGACCGTGGCGATCCGGGATCGTCCCAGGTCGCGCAAGTACGACACCATCGCCCGCGCCCCGCCCCGGTCGTCCGCCGCCACGTAGGCGACCGACGACTCGTGCCCCAGCGGCACGCCGCACGCGACGTACGGCACCCCGGCCTTGCTGAGCATGTCCGGCAGCGGATCCCCCGCGTGCGTGGACACGAGCAGCGCCCCGTCCACGTGTCCCGCCGCAACGAACCTGGTTACCCGCGAGCGCTCGTCGTCCGACGACGCCATGCACAGGAACAGCCCGATGTCGTGTGTGGCGAGCGCCTGGGTGCAGCCGCGGAGCAGCACAGAGAAGTTCGGGTCGGCGAACAGCCGTTCGGCCGGCTCGGACACGATGAACGCGACCGACTCCGAGCGCTGGGTCACCAGTGACCTGGCGTGGTGGTTGACCACGTACCCGGTATGCCGGATCGCCCGGTTCACCGCCGCCAGGGCCACCGGCGACACATGGTGCCCGCCGTTGAGTACCCGCGACACGGTCCCGCGGGACACACCCGCCTCCGCGGCCACATCCTCAATCGTGGGCCGACGCCGTCCTGTCATGACACCATGTCTACTGCTTCACCGCGCCGGATGCGATGTCGGTCCGCCAGTACCGCTGCAGCGACAAGAACACGATGATCAGCGGGATGATGGACAGCAGCGAGCCGGTGACGACCAGGCTGTACAGCGAGGGCGCGGACGAGCCGCGGTTCAGCAGCGTGTACAGGCCGACGGTCAGCGGGAACTTGTTCTCGTCGCTGAGCATGATGTACGGGAGCAGGAAGTTGTTCCACACCGCGACGAACTGGAACAGGAAGATCGTCACCAGCCCTGGCACCATCATCGGCACCGCTATCCGCGCGAACAGGCGGCCTTCGGGGCAGCCGTCGACCCGCGCCGACTCCACCACCTCGTCGGGCACCGCCGCCATCGCGTAGATCCGCGCGAGGTAGATCCCGTACGGCGAGATGACCGACGGCAGCAGCACCGACCAGTACGTGTTGGTCAGGCCGGCTCTGGCGAGCAGCAGGTACTGCGGCACGGCCAGCACGACCGGCGGCACCAGCACGCCGGCCAGCAGGATGTTGAACAGCGCCGACCTGCCTCGGAACCGGTACTTGGCCAGCGCGTACCCGGTGAGCGCGGACACCGCGACCGACGCCAGCGCTCCGCCGCCCGCGTACAGCGCCGTGTTGCCCATCCAGTGCCAGAACACGCCGCCCGCGTACGACGACAGCGAGCGGACGTTTGACCACAGCGACCCGTCCGGGGCGAACGTGAACGTGTTGAACAGCTGGTTGTTGTTCTTGGTGGCGGCGACCAGCACCCACGCGACCGGCAACAGGCAGTACACCGCGCCGAGGAGCAGGATCGCGGTGGGCAGCGCCGCTGGCCGTTCCCGCCGGTTCCGCTTTGGATCATTCCGAACGGCCAGGGGCTCGACGCCCGTGTCCGCTCTTGTGACCAGTGCCATGCCGTCACCGTCCCCCGAACACGCGCCTGCTGCTCAGCCGGAGCAGGCCGTAGGACAGCACGAACATGCCGGCCGCGATCGCGATCGAGGTCGCGGAGGCGGCATAGATGTTGTTGTTGGTGAATGCCTCGTCGTAGACCTTCATCAGCGGCATCCAGACCGGGGAAATCGTGTTGGTGAGCGGGGCGAGCGTGTTCGGCTCGTTGAAGACCTGGAGCGTGGCGATGATCGAGAAGACGCCGGTCAGCACTAGCGCCGGCGCGATCATCGGGATTTTGACGCGCAGCGCGATCTGGACCTGCGAGGCGCCGTCAATGCGGGCCGCCTCGTACAGCTCCGACGGCACCGCGCGCAGCGCGGTGTACATCACGATCATGTTGAAGCCGGTGCCGCCCCACACGCCGATGTTCGCCACGGAGAACAGCACCGTGTGGGTCGCGAACAGGTCCGGCATGCCAAGTCCGAGCCGATGCAGGATCGCCGGGAACGGGGACACCGCCGGCAGGTAGAGGAACCCCCACAGCAGTGAGGCGAGCACGGTCGGCACCGCGTACGGGAGGAAGATGGAGATCCTGGCGAACCGCTGGAGCCGCACCCGCCGCGCGTCGATCAGCAGGGCGAACAGCAGCGCGAGGCTGAGCATCACCGGCACCAGGATCACGCTGTACAGCAGCACCCGGAGCAGCGAAGACAGGAATGCGGGGTCGGTCAGCGCGCTGGTGTAGTTGGACCAGCCGGCGAACACTTGCCTGCGCGCACCCGCGCCGAGGCCCAGCCCGCTGACCTGTGACTTCTCGAACGACAGGTAGAGCGTGTAGCCGATCGGCACGAGCACGAGCAGCGTGAACAGCACGACGGCGGGAGCGACGAAAGCGTACGGTGCCGCACGCTCCCGTCGCGCTGAGCTGGCCAGGTCCGGCATCAGCCGGCCTGCACCGTGAAGCCGCTCTTCTTCATATCGTTCACTACGGTCGATTGAACCTGGGTAAGCGGCGCGAGGAAGGACCCCTTGCTCGTCGCGGCCGCGCCGAACGCCGTGGTGAACTCGCCGTAGGCGACGTTCACGTCTGGTCCCCAGGTGACCTGCGAGGTGCCGGCCGCGAGCTGGCTGGCGAGCGTCCAGAAGCTGGGCTGGTTGGCGAAGTACGCCGGCGGTGTGCTCAGCGCTCGTTCCGCCGCGATGTCCGCCGGGTAGACGCCGCTGACCGAGGCGAGCGCGGCGGTGGCCGCGGGACTGGTGTTCAGCCAGGTGGCGAACTCGGCGGCCTGCTGCTGGTGCTTGGACGCGGCCATCACTCCGGTGGAGGAACCGCCCCAGTTACCTGACGCGGTGGCGCCGGAGGTCCACTGCGGCAGCGGTGTCATCTGCCACTTGCCGGCGTTGGCCGGCGACACGGTCGGCATGTCGGTCGGCGCCCAGACATCGGACACCCAGGCGATGTACTGGCCGTCGTTCATGCCCTTGTTCCAGGCCGCCGTCCACTGCGGCTGGTTGTTGACCCCGCCGGAGGCGACCAGAGATTCCCAGAACGAGAAGACCTGCTTGCTCGCGGCGCTGTCGATGTTCACCTTCCAGGTGGTTCCGGAACTGGACCACCACTGTGCGCCCGCCTGCTGGGCGAGCCCGGCGAACTCGCCTGGGTCCGCACTGGAGAACGTGCCCAGGTACACCCCTGGCGCCTCGGCGTGCAGCTTTTTCGCGTCGGCGGCGAACTGCGCCCAGGTGGCCGGGACGGTGAGGTGGTACTTCGTGAACAGATCGGGCCGGTAGAAGAACGCCATCGGGGCGGCGTCCTGCGGGATGCCGTACACGGCGGACGTGCCGAGCGTGACCTGGTTCCAGATCCCGGCCGGGAAGTCGCTGGACAGTCCGGCGGCGTACTTGGAGATGTCCGCCAGGTAGTTGCTGGACACCAGGGTGGGCAGCACCTGGTACTCCACCTGCGCGATGTCGGGCGGGTTCCCGGCCTTGGCCGCGGTGAGCAGCTTGGTGAGCTCGGCATCGCCGCCGGCCTGGACCTGAAGCTGGACCTGGATGTCCGGGTGGGCCTTGTTCCAGATCGCGACGACCTTGTCCAGGTTGGGCACCCACGACCAGAACTGGAGCGTGACCTTCTGGCCGGCCGCGGTGGCAGGCGGCGTGCTGCCGCCCGATGAGGAGCAGCCGGCTGCGAGCAGCGTGGCGAGCAGTGTGGCGAGCAGCAGGGAGCGCATCACGGCCGTACGGCCGCCGAGCGGAAGCTTCATGGCCCCTCCGGGGATGAGTAAGGGACGGTCACACACGGCGAAATTTCGACCGTGAACGCTCCCACAGTCAACCTGATAGCAAAGCTTGTCAAGGTCGGGATCGAACTGCTATCACGTTGTTATTCATGCTGTGAACGATCCCAATCTGGAGTCTCCATGCAGGCAAGCTGGCCCTTGCTCGACGCGCTCGCCTACGGCGCCGACTACAACCCCGAGCAGTGGCCAGAAGAGGTCTGGCCCGAGGACATGGCGCTGATGCGCGAGGCCGGGGTCAACCTCGTGACGGTGGGTGTCTTCTCCTGGGCGATGCTGGAGCCACGGCCGGGCGAGTTCGAGTTCGGCTGGCTGGACCGGGTCCTCGGCCTGCTGCACGACGCCGGCATCGCGGTTGACCTGGGCACCCCGACGGCGGCGCCCCCGCCGTGGTTTCTGCACCGGCATCGCGAGGCCCGCCCAGTCACCCGCGACGGGCAGGTTCGCGGCGGCGGGTCCCGGCAGACCTACTGCCCGTCCAGCCCCGCGTACGCGCAAGCCGCGGCGCGGATCACCCGGCAGCTCGGCCAGCGGTACGGCACGCATCCCGCCGTCGTGCTGTGGCACGTGAACAACGAGTACGGCGCGCCGCTGGCGGAGTGCTACTGCGAGGTCTCGGCCGCGGCGTTCCGTGACTGGCTTCGTGACCGGTACGGCGATCTCACCGCGCTCAACCGCTCCTGGGGCACGGCTTTCTGGTCGCAGCGCTACAGCGAGTGGGACGAGATCGACGCGCCGCGGGCCTCGACCTCGGTGGTGAACCCGGCGCAGCGGCTGGACTTCGCGCGGTTCAGCTCCAGCGTGCTGCTCGACTGCTTCCGGCGGGAACGGGACATCTTGCACGAACTGTCTCCCGGCGTGCCGGTGACCACCAACTTCATGGCCAGCAACTGCAAGGCCATGAACTACTGGCAGTGGGCGCGGGAGGTCGACGTGGTCTCCAACACCAACTACCTGATCGCCGAACGCACCGATTCCTACCTGGACCTGGCGATGTCCGCGGACCTGACCCGCTCGCTGGCCGGCGGCGGGCGGTGGCTGCTGCTCGAGCACTCCACCAGCGCGGTGAACTGGCAGCCGCGCAACGTCGCCAAGCGGCCCGGCGAGATGCGCCGCAACTCCCTTGCCCACGTGGCTCGTGGCGCGGACGGCCTGATGTTCTTCCAGTGGCGGGCCAGCCGGTCAGGCGCGGAAAAGCACCATTCGGCGATGCTGCCGCAGGCCGGGACGGACACCCGCATCTGGCGCGAGGTGGCCGCGCTGGGCGGCGAGGTGGCGAGCTTGGCCGACCTGCGCGGCAGCCGGGTGGAACCGGACATCGCGCTGGTCTGGGACTGGGAGGCCTGGTGGGCGCTGGAGCTGGAGTGGCGGCCCAGCGTGGACCTGAACTACCTGGAGCGCCAGCGTGCCTGGTACGAGGCGGCCTGGCGGGCCGGGGTGACCGCCGACTTCGCGCACCCGGAAGCGGACCTGGGCCGCTACCCGGTGGTCATCGTCCCGTCGCTGTACCTGACCACCCAGGCCGCGGCGGACAACCTGAAGCGCTACGTCGCCGACGGCGGCACGCTGCTCGTCTGTTACTTTTCCGGCATCGTGGACGCCCACGACACGGTCTATCCCGGCCCGTACCCAGGAGCGCTGCGGGACGTGCTCGGCGTCACCGTCGAGGAGTGGCTGCCGCTGCGAGCCGGCGAGCGGGTCCGCCTCAGCTGGGAAGAAGGCGGCGAGGCCAGCGCCGACAGCTGGACCGAGGCCGTCCGGCTGGCCGGGGCCAAGCCTGTCGCGTGGTACGCCGACGGACCCGCTGCCGGCGGCCCCGCCATTACCCGCTACGAACTCGGTGCCGGGCAGGCGTGGTACATATCCGCCCGCCCCGACGCGGCGACGACCGCCCGGCTGCTCGCCGCGGCCTGCGAGGCCGCCGGGCTCGCCACCCGCGACCACCCCGAGCTGGAGATCGTCCGCCGCACCGACGGGACACGGCGGTTCGTCACGCTCATCAACCACGCCAGCACCGACGCCAGCGCCGAGGTCGGCGGCCGGCTCGTGACCGTGCCCGCAGGGGACGTCATCGTGCTGGCTGACCGTATTCGGTGAAGGCGGCCCCGCCGACGCAGCGGAATTCGCCGTCAGCTATGCGGGTGCAGACGGGCCTGCCCGGCTCGGTCGCGCAGCCGGTCGATTTCGGCCTGCAGCCGACGGGTCTCCTCCTGCAGTTCCAGCACACGACGCACCCCGGCGAGGTTGAGCCCGCCGGCCATGAGCGTGACGATCTCCTTCAGCCGCTCGATGTCGTCTGGGCTGTAGCGCCGGGTGCCGCCAGCCGTCCTGGCCGGGTCCAGCAGCCCCTCGCGCTCGTAGATGCGAAGCGTCTGTGGATGCACCCCGGTCAGCTCGGCCGCTACCGAGATGGAGAACAGGCCGCGGCCCGACTCCGGCCATCCCGCGGTCACGCCCATAGCGGCCAGTCCTCGTCAGCGCCGAAGTAAAGCCGACCAGGTCCGCCCAGATCGGTGCGTCGCCCGAGTGGGCCGGGTCCGGCCGGATGCACGAAGCGCGCTTGTCTGTGGTAGGCGCGAATGACGTCCGCGCGCGAGGCACCGCGGTCCAGACCCAGCAGGCCGTACGGATCGGCTTCCTGCTGGCGAGGACTCCATCCGGTCACCGGGTCATCCCTCCCGACTTCACTGACCCTGCTAGTCGAAGCGTACAAAATCTAAGTCGGATCTTGTCAAGAGATCGGATCGCATGTTATATAAATCAATGGGCGCAGGCGCCACCGGCGCGGCGACCAGATGCGGACCAGCACGACTCAGAGTCGAGCAGCAAAGGAGCGATTACGATGCTGATGCGCACAGACCCGTTCAGGGAACTCGACCGGCTCACCCAGCAGGTGTTCGGTACCACCGCCCGGCCTGCCGCGATGCCGATGGACGCCTACCGCCAAGGCGACACCTTCTACGTAAAGTTCGACCTACCCGGCATCGGCCTGGACAGCATCGACCTGACCGCGGAGCAGAACGTGCTCACCGTGCGCGCCCAGCGCGGATCGACGGTGCCCGAGGACTCGGAGATGATCGTGGCCGAGCGATCGGCTGGCACGTTCACCCGCCAGGTGTTCCTCGGCGACACCCTCGACGCCGACAACATCAGGGCGGACTACAGCGCCGGCGTGCTTACGCTGAGCATCCCCGTCCGCGAGGCGGCCAAGCCCCGCAAGGTCGAGATCACTAGCGCCGAGGCCAAGCAAGTCAGCGCGGCATGACCTGTTCGCCGGCCGCGCGGCGGGTATGACGCCGCCGCGCGGCCGGCCTTCGCGCGTCGCGTCCGGCCTGGCAGCCGGCAGCTGGCGGGCTTGAGGCAAAGAGCAGCATGCGGCGGGCTCCCAGACAGAGCCCGCCGCATGCCGGAGATCCAGCTCGTTAGTTCCTTAACCTTCTCCTTCCTGGTTCATCCGGGGGAGGCCGACCGGGCGAAACGGCGGAGGTGAGCGCTGCCGACGATGCTCCGGCCCGGCGGCCGGCGAGGCGCTAGCCGCCGGGACGTGGGCGGGTCGCCAGGAGGGTGGACGGGGCGTGCCGGGGCGGGGCGGGACCCGGGGCGGCGCGGACGGCGGCTCGGCCGGAGGCTCGCGGAAAGACGCCGAGATCAGCGCGTCGAACTCCTCCGCCAGCCACTGCGGGTCGGCGAGGACCAAGTCGGCGAACGTCGCGTCCGCCTCTCGGGTGGGAAGGTTCATCCCGATCACCCTCCTAGCAATCTGCGGTAGCATCACCAGGTCAATGACCGATACACTTTTTATATAGCGCGCACTGCAGGAAACTGTCAAGAGCACTTGGAAACCCGACGAAACCGCGCGCGGACTCTGGAGGTACCGGCGGTGCCCGGACAGCTCGATGAGCTCGACGACCCGGATTACCCCGCCTATACCACCGGGCGCGCCGCGGATGTGCTCGGCGTCCAGCAGGCGTTCCTGCGCGCCTTGGACACCGCCGGCGCGGTGACCCCGCAGCGGACCGCCGGCGGGCGCCGCCGGTATACGCGCCGCCAGCTCGCCTTCGCCGCCCGCATCAGGGAGCAGTTCGACCTTGGCCACACACTGACCGCGACGCTGCGTATCTTGGCCCTGGAAGACGACCTGACCGCGGAGCGCGCGCTGACCGCGCGCCTCCGCGAGCGGCTGGCCCCAGGCCTGCCGGACCCGAGCCCGGACCGCTTAACCAGGCCTCGCTCGATGCGGCGGGGATAGCCCCCCGTGGCCTAGGTGCGCGTACTCGGTGAGGACGGCCGCGACAGCGGCCTCCTCGTCGGGGAGGGTGGCGGCTCGGGCGAGGGCCGCTTTGCGCAGGCGCGCGGCAAGGTCTCGGTCGGTGAGGACCGCGCGGACCGCGTCGGCGAGGGCCGCTGGGTCGCCCGGCGGAACGAAGAGGGCGGCGTCCTCGCCGGCCACCGCCGGGTTGCCGCCCACCCGTGTCGCGACGATCGCCGCGCCGGCCCGCAGCGCTTCCTGCAGGATCAGCGCCTGGCCCTCCCACTGGCTTGGCAGCACGAAGACGGTCGCGGCGGCGAGCAGCGCCGGCACGTCGTCGCGGTGGCCGGCGAACTCGGCCGCGACGCCGAGCGCGGCCGACTTCGCCTTGAGTTCGGCGTCGAGCGGGCCCTGACCGACGATCATCAGCCGCGGCTCTGGTCGCAGGTCCCGCAGCCGTGCCGCCGCGTCGATCAGCACGCCGAACCCCTTCTGGGTGGCGAGCCGCCCCACCGCGAGCACGAGCGGCGGATCGGCCGGAGGCCCGGACGCGGCGGCCGGACTACCCGGCGCGGACACCACGGTGGCGCCGACCCGGCGGGCGCCGGCCGCGCGCATGCGATCCGCCAGGTCGGCGGAGACGCACAGCACCGACTCGGCGCGCCGCGCCACGATCAGCTCCAGCGTCCGGTAGACCGCGCCTGTCGCGCCGCCGGCGACCGGGGCGTTGTGCACGGTGACGACCAGCGGCGGGCGGCGTCGCACCGCGGCCAGCGCGAGCGCGGTCAGCGCGCCGGCTCGCATGCCGTGCGCGTGCACCACGTCGGCGCCCGGCAGCAGCCGCCGTAGCCGAGCGATCGCGCGCAGGTCACCGGCCGGATGCGGCCGGTCGGCTATTTCGACGGGGACGAACCGGACCGATCCCCCGCTGGCCCCGCTAGCAGAGCCGACCCCGCTAGCACCGAACTGGAAGTCGCGGTTGGTCTGCGCGGGCCCGAGCACTCGCACCGCCACGCCGCCGGCCGCGCAGCCCGCGGCGAGCGTCCGGACATGCCGGCCGGTTCCGCCGCCGCTGGTGGCAAGCACGAACGCTACCCTCACGACCGTCCCGTCCTTGTGCGCGCCCGGAGCACGGCGCGCAGGTCGCCGCCGTCGGTAAGCGCCAGCACGCCGAGGAACACCGCGAGCACGGCCGCGCTGGCGATCAGCGTCACCGCGGCGTTGGGCCAGAAGCCGCCGGCGCGCAGCCCGGCCGACACGCCGAACCCGGCCGCCGCGCCCGCCAGCGCACCGCCGAACCCGGCCAGGCCGGCTCGTCCGCAACCGCGCAACGCCGCGCCGACGTCGCCGGTCTCGCTGGCGCGGGAGCGCCGGCCGCGGCGGACCAGCACCAGCAGGGCGATCCCGCCGGCGGTCAGGCCGATGCTCGTGCCGCCGCCGAGCGCCGGTACCACCCACGACGCCGGGACCAGCGGGACGATCGCCAGGTCGGCGACGATCACGGCCAGCCAGCCGCCGCAGACCGCATACGCGGCGGCCCGGTTGCGGCCACTGGCGTACAGCACCCGGGACAGGTTCGCGATCAGGCCGTAACCGACCAGCCCGGGGGCGAACAGGGCGAGCGCGATCGCGAGCTGCCGTGCGTCCGCGTCGGCATGGGACTCGAAGACCCGCGCGAGCGGGATGGCCACGCCGGCCAGGCCGGCCGCGCCCAGCCAGGAGGCGATCAGCACCGCACGGGTCGAGGTCGCGGTCGTGTCGTCGAAGCCGGTGCGCTGCACCTGGGCGGCGCGCGCCGACAACTCGGGGAACGCGCTGGTCGCGATCGGCACGGCCAGTACCGCGTACGGCAGGAAGAACACGGCCCAGGCGTAGCTGTACAGCACCAGGCCCGCGCCGCCGGCATCGCGCGAGTTGGCCAGCACGATCACCACCGCGGTGGACGCGTCCTGCGCGATCAGCGTCGCGATGCCGGCCCCGGCCAGCGACCTGACCCGGCGCGCCACGCCGTCCGGGAACCTCAGCGTCGGGCGGAGCCGCAGGCGCAGCCGGGCCACCGGCACGAGCGGCGTGAGCACCAGCGCCGCGACGCCGGCCGTGGTGCCCAGCGCGAGGATCAGCCACTCCGTCGCCGGGATCGCGGGCAGGCCGGCGCCGGTGTACTGACGCCCGGTCCCGCCGAACCAGAGGTACGCCGCGACCACCACCAGGCTCGACACGACCGGCGCCAGCGCGGGCGCCGCGAACCGGCGATGTGACTGGAGGATGCCGTACAGCACGACGGCCAGACCGTACAGCAGGATCTGCGGCGCGAACGCCATCAGCATGTGGCTGCCGGTCGCCACCATGCTTGCCCGCGGGCAGCCGGGCGCGCTGCCGAGCAGCACCGACACCAGGGGCTCGGCGATGCCCGCGACGACGGCGCTCACCGGCACGAGCAGCAGTACCGTCCAGGTCAGCAGCGCCGCCGAGGTCTGCCGGCTGCGCTCGCCGTCCGGGTCACCGGCCAGCACGGGGACCACGACGGCGGTGAGCGCGCCGCCGAGCACGATGTCGTACACGATGTTCGGCACCATGTTGGCCGTGGTGTACGCGGTGCCCAGGCACGACGTGCCGACGGTGTGCGCGAACACCAGTTGCCGGCCGGAGCCGACCGCGCGTGCGAGCATGGTGATGGCGCCGATAACAACAGCCGCGCGCAGCAACCCCCGGGGGGGCGACCCCCCGGGATCCCCCCGCTTCCGGGGGGAGATCTCCCCCCGGACCCCCCTTATCACTCCTCTGGCGTGGCGGGCACCGGGATCTTCACCGGCGGGTGCGGCGCCGGCGGACGGCGGCCGAGCATGTCGAGCCGGTGCAGCGCGGGCGTGCGCGCGATCACCTTGGTGAAGCTCACCTTCTCGCTCGCCGCGGTCAGGCCGGCGATGCCGGCCAGCAGCGCGAGCCTGGCGGGCCGGGGCAGCGTGACGGCGGCCGCGGCGCCGAGCATCGCGCCGAGCGCGTTGGCACCGCAGTCACCGAGCATGGCGGACTCCCCCAGGTCCTCGGGCAGCAGCGCCACGGCCGCGCCGAGCGGGGCGGCGGTCGCCGCCATCGCGGCGGCGGCGTCCGGGCCCGCCAGCGCGCTGATCAGCCCGGCCGAGCCGATCGTGACCTTGATGGCGCGTCCCGGCCGCAGGTCGAACAGGTTCAGCAGGTTCGCGCCGCCCGCGATGAGGCCGGCGTTGATGACCACGTCGGCAGGTGGGCCGCCGGCCATCACGCCGCTCACCAGACCGGTCGCGCCGATGCCGCCGAGCTTGACCGCTCCGGTGGTGACCTCGCCGGCCAGCAGCGCGCTGATGTGCCCGCGGAAACCGCGCCGGTCCCCCGACCCGCGCAGGTCGTCATACGCCCCGAAGACCGCCGCGCCAGCACCCGCCACGGCGATCGCCGGATGCGCCGCGAGCGACCCCAGCATGGCACCGGCCGCGACGGCCGGGCCTTCCAGCAGCGTGACCGGCTCGCCGCGATGGTTGGTCCGCGACCAGAGCTTGGTTCCGCCCGGTGCGCGCCGGTTCAGCAGCGCGTACGCGGCGCGCGCGGCACCCGCTGCGGCGAACCCGCCCACCACGGCGGCGACAAGCTGTCCGCCTGCGCGGCCGCTCATTTCTTCGGCTTCTTGGACGGGTCCGTGGACGGCGACGAGCTCGCCGATGCGGTGGCCGACGGGCTCGGCGTGATGCTCGGATCCGGCGAGCCGCTGTCGATCCCGTAGCTGCCGGCCGAGCCGCCGCTCAGTTCCACGAGCAGCGTCTCCATGGCCACGATCTGGCCGCGCAAGGTGTCGGCGTCGTCGACGGTGGATACCTGGCTGGCCACCCCGGTGCCGCGCAGCACAGCGATCGGGCTGCCCGCGACCGACCCGGCCGCCGACCCGACCACCACGGTCGGCGTGTTGTTGACCTTGGCCAGCGCCTGGGTGAACGGGCCGAGGTACTGGGCCAGATTGTCCGCGCTGCCGTCGGCGGGAATTGTCTGCGGAGTCACAATGACGGCAAGCGTAGCCTGCTGGGCGGACACGCCGCCGTTGGTCTGCAGGAAACCTGCCCCTGCGTAGGACTGCAGTGCGGACTGCGCGTCGGTCGACGTCGTCGTGGTGGAGTCCGACTGCTCCGTGCCGCCGGACGCGACCGCCTTGGTCAGGATCTCGCTGGCCAGCACCGTCGCCGCGCCCGCCTGCGGGCTGGCGGAACTGCTGTCCAGCTGGATCCCGGCACTCTGCGCCAGCGACGAGTTCATCGAGATCAGCGTGTCCGCCGTCGTGTTGCTGCCGTCGAAGAACTTGTTCGTGAGGTTGATCTGGTCGGTGACCGTGGCACCGGCCACCCTGGCCGCCGCGATGATGCCGCTGACCACGCTCGGCTGGGCGCCAGGCTCAGCGATGATCGCTATCCGCTGGTCCGTCAGCTTGCCGGCCAGCAATTGGGTCTCGTTCGCCTGGATGAACTCGTCGTCGGCGTTGGCTTCCTGCTCAAGCTGCGCGCGCTGACTGCTGACGTTCGCCAGCTGGCCCTGCAACGAGGACGTGGTGTGGCTCAAGATGTTGTAGACCGGCCCCTGGAGCTCGGTGGAGCCGAGCACGATGCCAATTGCCAGCGCGAGAAAGACCGCGACGATGGACACAAGGTGGTAGCGAAAATCAATCACGTGGTTTTATCCGGTCAGCCAGTAGGTAAACGAATGCCAGGTCGCCTCGAAGTATCTGAGCAGCACGGCCCCGGCCGGTGAGAACGCCACCGCCACGGCAATCGTCGCCGCCGCCGCCAGCACCATCACCAGCAGAGACCACCCAGAGATACGACTCTGATACAACTGGTGAACGCCCCGGGCGTTCACCAGCTTCCCGCCGACCCGCAGGTGCGTGATGAACGTGCTGGCCATGCCCGGGCGGCCCTTGTCCAGGAACTCCTCGAGCGTCCAGTGCGTCCCGACCACCACGATCAGGCTGGCCCCCCTGGCGTCGGCCACCAGCAGCGCGATGTCCTCGCTGGTGCCCGCCGCCGGACAGGCGGTCGCCTCGAGACCGAGCTCGCGCACCCTGGCCATGCCGGGCGCCCGCCCGTCCGGGTACGCGTGCACGATCAACTCGGCGCCGCAGCGCAGCGCCTCGTCCGAGACCGAGTCCATGTCGCCGAAGATCGCGTCCGGCTGATAGCCGACCTCCAGCAGCGCGTCGGCACCGCCGTCCACCGCGACCATCACCGGCTTGAACTCACGGATGTACGGGCGCAGCGCGGCCAGGTCCTCGCGGTAGTGATAGCCGCGGACGACGACCAGCACGTGGCGGCCCGACATCTCGGTTTCCATCTCGGGCACCGGAATGCCCTCGGTGAGCATGTCGTGCTCGCGCCGCAAGAATTCCAGCGTGTTCGCGGCGAACGCCTCGATCTGGACCGAGACCATGCTCTTGGCCTCGGCCATCGCGGCCCCCACCGTGTCCCGGGTGAGCGGCGTCCCCTTGGCGACGACCAGATCCCCGAGGTACAGCGTCTCGTTGTCCAGCCGGACCGCTGCGCCGTCGGTGACCTTGGCGAGCACGTCGGTCCCGCAGTCGTCCACGACCGGAATGCCGGCGTCCAGCAGCAGTTGCGGGCCCAGGTTCGGGTACCGGCCGGTGATGCTGCGCGCGCAGTTGATCACCGCGACGACCTTGCGGTTGATCAGCTCCTCTGCGCTGACCCGGTCCAGGTCAGCGTGATCGATGATGGCGATCTCGCCCGGATTGAGACGCTTAGTGATGTTCTTCGTCCGGCGATCCACCCGCGCGACAGCGGCAATACCGGGTGGCTCTTCAGCCTTCTCCCGGTTTACCAGCGGAATCTTCACGGGCGGCACCTTCATCGAGTTCCATACTGCCAGACCCGACCCGCCTGAACCGCCAGGTTAGTGATTACGGCGTGTTATGCGTCTGGTTGATTTCAGCGACCTGGTTTCACGCGCGTGTGCAAGCTACCACCTCAACCTGAAGATTCGCTCCGAGCGAACGGGGGCCTGACCCGGCCGTGCGGTAACCATCGGATAAAGTTGCGATTGTGGACGAAGCGGAACCGCTGACGGAAAGAGAGGCGGAGGCTCACGTCCGGGGGATCTGTTTCAAAACAGGCCCACCGGAACGGGTGGGTGTCGAGCTTGAGTGGCTAGTGCGGGATCGCCGCGACCCCGCCGCGCCGGTAGCACCGCACCGAGTGACGCAGGCGCTGGCCGGTCTGGGCGCGGCCAACGGGGATGAACATCCGGGGGAAGCAGTCAAGGCCGTTCTGAATAAAGCCTTGATTACGGTGGAGCCGGGCGGTCAGCTGGAGCTGAGCTCAGCACCCGCGGACAGCCTTGGCGATCTTGTCGATGTGACGATGCGGGACCTGGCCGCGTTGCGTGACGCGATGGCGACGGTCGGCCTGGAGCTGTGCGGCTACGGGCTTGACCCGCTGCGGCTACCCGAGCGGGTGCTGAACCTGCCGCGGTATGCCGCGATGGAACGGTTCTTCGACCGGGACGGCCCGTGGGGCCGTCAGATGATGTGCGGCACCGCGTCGGTGCAGGTTTGCGTCGACGCCGGGGACGAGGGCACGGGTCAGTCCGGATACCGCTCTCGGTGGCAGTTGCTGCACACGATCGGCCCGGTGCTGGTATCCGCGTTCGCGAACTCCCCGCTCCGCGACGGGCGCCCGACCGGCTGGCAGTCCGCGCGACAGCAGGTGTGGTCAAACCTGGATCCGGGACGCACCCGCGCGCCCGAGGCGGACGGCGACCCGCGGGAAGCCTGGACGGCCTACGCGCTGGACGCCGAGGTGATGTGCGTTCGCGACCCGGACTCCGCCGACTGGACGGCGCCGGAGGGGCTGACGTTCCGCGAGTGGCTGCGCGCGCCGGCCAGGCTGCGCCAGCCGACCGCCGATGACCTTGAGTATCACCTGTCGACCTTGTTCCCCCCGGTCCGTCCGCGCGGGCACATGGAGCTGCGGATGATCGACGCGCAGCCGGGTGACGGGTGGGTCGTTCCCGCCGCCGTCGTGTCCGCGCTGGCCGGCGACCCGGTGGCGGCCGACACTGTGCTCGATGCGACAGAGCCGGTGTGGGCCGAGCAGGACGGCGACCCGTGGCTGCGCGCGGCCCGGCACGGGCCCCGCGACCCGGGGCTGAGCCGGGCCAGCAAGCGTTGCTTCGAGGCCGCGGGGGCGGCCCTGAGCCGAGCCGGGACGCCCGCGGCGATCCTGCGGGCAGTCGACGAATTCACCGAGCGGTACGTGGCGCAAGACCGATGTCCAGCCGACGACCAACTGGAGGAAGGCAACCATGACTGAACTCAGGGATCGTATCGTCACCGAGCTCACCGCCGCCAGAGGCCGCACCACGCTGCTGACCGATGCCGTCGACGAGGCCGATCTGGTGCGCCAGCACTCGCCGTTGATGTCGCCCCTTGTCTGGGACCTCGCGCACATCGCCAACCAGGAAGAGCTGTGGCTGCTGCGCGAGGTCGGCGGGCGCGAGCCGATGCGCCCGGAGATCGATCCGCTGTATGACGCGTTCGAGCACCCGCGGTCCGAACGGCCGACGCTGCCGCTGCTGCCGCCGGCCGAAGCCCGCGCCTACGGCCACGAGGTGCGCGGTCGGGTGCTCGACCTGCTGGCCCGGGCCCGCTTCGACGGCGGCGCGGGCACGCGGCTGCTCGAGGACGGTTTCGCGTTCGGCATGATCGCGCAGCACGAGACGCAGCACGACGAGACCATGCTGATCACCCATCAGCTCAGGAAAGGCCCCGCGGTGCTGACCGCGGGGATGCCGGCTCCGGCACCGGCGGACGCGCTGCGGCTGCCGTCGGAGGTGCTGGTGCCGGGCGGCCCGTTCACGATGGGGACCTCGGCGGATCCGTGGGCGCTGGACAACGAGCGGCCGGCGCACACCGTGACCGTGCCGGGTTTCTACATCGACACCACGCCGGTGACCTGCGGCGCATACGCCGAATTCATCGCGGACGGCGGCTACGACGACCCGCGCTGGTGGACCGGCTCGGGCTGGGCGCACCGGCAGCGGGCCGGGCTTTCCGCGCCGTTGTACTGGCAGCCGGATGGCAGGCAATGGGTACGGTCGGTGTTCGGCACGATCGAGCCGATCGCGCCGGCCGAGCCGGTCCTGCACGTGAGCTGGTACGAGGCCGACGCGTATGCCCGGTGGGCCGGCCGGCGGCTGCCGACCGAGGCCGAGTGGGAGAAGGCGGCACGGTTCGACCCGGCGACCGGCTTGTCGCTGCGCTATCCGTGGGGCGACGCGGAGCCGACGCCGGAGCTGGCGAACCTCGGCCAGGAGTTCCTGCGCCCGGCGCCGGCCGGCTCGTACCCGGCGGGTGCGGCGCCGTGCGGTGCCCGGCAGCTCATCGGCGACGTCTGGGAGTGGACGAGCTCGGACTTCCTGCCCTATCCCGGGTTCGCCGTCTGGCCGTACCCGGAGTACTCCAAGGTGTTTTTCGGCCCCGAGTACAAGGTGCTCCGCGGCGGCTCGTTCGCGGTCAGCCCGGTGGCCTGCCGCGGCACGTTCCGGAACTGGGATTACCCGATCCGGCGGCAGATCTTCTCCGGGTTCCGCACCGCGCGGTCAGCTGACGTGGAGGCTGCCTGAAAATGTGCCGGCATCTGGCTTATCTCGGACCGCGGGTCTCGCTGCGGTCGGTGCTGATCGATCCGCCGCACGGCCTGTACCGGCAATCGTGGGCGGCGCGGCGGCAGCGGTTCGGCACGGTGAACGCGGACGGGTTCGGCGTCGGCTGGTATGCCGACGGTGACCCGCGGCCGGCCCGTTACCGGCGGGCGGCCCCGATCTGGGCGGACGAGTCGTTCGCGGACGTGGCACGCGTGACGCGCAGCGGCGCGGTGCTCGCCGCCGTCCGGTCCGCGACCGATGGCACCGGCTACGGCCAGGAGTCGGTGGCACCGTTCACCGCGGACGGCTGGCTGTTCAGCCACAACGGGCGCGTCAACGGCTGGCCGGCGTCGGTCGCCGCGGTGGCCGCCACGCTGCCGGCCACGGCCCTGCTCGACCTGGACGCGCGGGTGGACTCGGCGCTGCTGTGGGCGCTGGTGCTGCACCGGATCCGGCTGGGCATGACGGCCGCCGACGCGCTGTGCGACACGGTCGCCGTGCTGTCGTCGGCGGGCGTGTCGGGCCGGTTCAACATGCTGCTGACCGACGGCCGGGAAATCGCGGCGAGCTGTTCCGGCGACACCCTGTGCTACCGAGCGACGGACGGCGCGGTTGTGGTCGCCTCGGAGCCGGGAGACGACGAGCTTGGCTGGACCGACGTGCCGGACGGCAGCGTGCTCACCGCGAGCGCGGTTGGCGTGACCGTGTCGTCCCTCACCATGGACGGAAGGATCTCAAGCCGGTGACCACCATCGACCGGCGGCTGCCCGCCGGATTCCTGGAATCCGCCCTGCGCGCCGACGCCCTGGCGGGCCTGTCCGCTACGCCCAAGTCGCTGCCGCCCAAGTGGTTCTACGACGCGGCCGGCAGCGCCCTGTTCGAGAAGATCACCGAGTTGCCCGAGTACTACCCGACCCGCGCGGAGCGCGCGATCCTCACCTCGGCCGCCGCGGAGATCGCGTCGCTGACCGGGGCACGGACGCTTGTCGAGCTGGGCTCCGGTTCGTCGGAGAAGACCCGGCTGCTGCTGTCCGCGCTGCGGGACGCGGGCCCGCTGCGCTGCTACGTCCCGGTGGATGTGAGCGAACCGGCCCTGGTCATGGCCGCGGAGTCGCTGGTCGCGGAGTATCCGGGGCTGGACGTGCGGGCGGTCGTGTCCGACTTCGAGGAGCACCTCGGGCTGCCCGCCCCCGGCGAGGCGCCGGTCCCCCGGCTGGTGGCCTTCCTCGGCAGCACGATCGGCAACCTGGTCCCGTCGGAACGAGCGCGCTTCCTCGGTCGCGTGCGCGCCGCGCTGCGGCCCGGCGACAGTTTCCTGCTCGGCACCGACCTGGTGAAGTCGCCGGCCGCGCTGGTTGCCGCCTATGACGACGACTCCGGGGTGACCGCGGCGTTCAACAAGAACGTGCTCGCGGTGCTGAACGCCGAACTCGGCGCGGACTTCGACCTGGATCAGTTCGAGCACGTCGCGTTGTGGGACCCGGCGGCAGAGTGGATCGAGATGCGGCTGCGATCGCTTGAGGCGCAGACGGTCCGGGTGCCGGGCATCGGGCTCGAGGTCGAGTTCGCGGACGGCGAGGAGATGCGCACCGAGGTATCCGCCAAGTTCCGCCGCTCCGGTGTCGCCGCCGAACTGGCCGCCGCCGGGTTCGAGATGCGGTCCTGGTGGACCGATCCGGCCGGACAGTTCGGCCTGTCCTTGTCCGTCCCCGCGTCCGCGTCCGCGACCGCGTCCGCGTCCGCGTCCGCCTAGCCGGCCGCGGTCTGCCGCCGTGGGGCTTGGCGTGCGGCGGAACACCGTGACGGCGGCCGGCGCCGAGCCACTGCCCGGCGCCGAGCCACTGCCCGGCGCCGAGCCGCTGCATGGCGCCGCGATCGGCGGCTCGTTCGGCGCGATGCTGCTGATCGGCGCCATGACGTCGATCTACGGCCCGCTCATCCCCTATCTGGAGACGCGTTACGGGATATCGCGGGCTACGGCCGGCGCCGTGCTCGGCGCGGACTTCGGCGGTTCGCTGGCCGGCGTGCTGTGGGCGATCTGGGCCGTGCGGCGGCTGCCGAACCGGGCCTGCCTGCTGCTCGCCCTTGGCCTTGTGCTGGCCGGATCCGTGTTGCTAGCGGCGGCCTCGGGCTGGTGGCAGGTGCTGGCCGGTGCCGCCGTGGCCGGCGGTGGCTTCGGCGTGCTCGACTTCTCGCTCAACCGGCTGTTCACGCTGGCATTCGAGGGACGCCGCGGCGCCATGCTCAACGTGCTGAACGCGGCGTACGGTGCCGGCGCCGTGCTGGGACCGCTCGTCGTCGCGTTGCTGGCCAGGCACCATCTGCCCTGGCTCTTCGCCGGCACCGCGGCGCTCGCCGCGGTGGTCGCGCCGCCGGTCGCGTTCGTCCGGGGACGCGACCCGGGCGTGTTGCCGGTCGCTGTGCCGGTCGCTGTGCCGGTCGCTGTGCCGGGCGCTAGGGCGAGGCGACCGTCCCGGGCCGTGTGCCTGTTCACCGTCGCCTACCTGCTGTACGTCGGTGTTGAGGTCGGGGTCAGCGGCTGGTCGCCCACCCATCTCAAGGCGCTGGGCTACTCCACGACGTTCGCCGACGCGGTTACCTCGGCGTTCTGGCTATGCCTGACGATCGGCCGGTTCCTTGTCGTGCCGGTCACGCTTCGGGTGAGCCCGCGCCGGATCGTGCTCGGCGGCATCGGCACGGCGTGCGCCGTGCTCGTGCTGAGCCTGATGACGCCGTTCGCGCCGTACGGCTACGCGCTGGCCGGCCTGGCCTTGGCACCCGTCTGGCCCACCGGTCTCGCCTGGCTCGCCGAGACGCACCCGCATGGTCCCGCGATCAACTACCTGCTGGTGGCGTCCATGCTCGGCGGCGCCGTGTTCCCGTACGCGACCGGCTGGATCATCACCGCCACCGGCACCCGCGCCACCCCCGCGGTGCTCGCCGCCATCGCCGCCGCCTGCCTGGCGGTGTTCGCCGCCATCGCCCGCACCGAACACTCGGGAAGCGACCAAAGCGACGAGGCGCAGAATCCGGTGGGACTTAAGTTGCCTTGAGCGGACCTTCCGGCGGTCTGCCATGGCCCGTCACAGCGCTCGGAAATCATTGCGGACAGTTACCCCCCCGGATCGGGGGGGTAACTGTCCGCAATAATCCGGTCCACCCGCGTTCGCGCCCCGAATATGCCATATGTCAGGTTCGAGCGGGCGGGCTGCCCGTCACGGCCGCACCGCGCAAGACGCCGGAAACGCACGTTGTGCCGGAACGCCTACATCTGGCGCTTTTCTACCGCGAGGCGCTTTTCCCACACTGAAGGAGCCGGGCAGCCGTGCACATAACGGGACGAAAGTGGCCAATCACGGGACCCAACCGCAAGGACGAGTTGCGCAACGGGGCGGCAACCACCTCGCAGCGACTTATGCGGTGCGCGATAATCGAAGGCCACGGGGATGTAGCGGAACGGAGGGCGGCTCCGACTCACGGGTGACGGACAAACCCGCACGGAGGGATACCGATATGAAGTACCTGCTGCTGATCTACGGCAACCAGGAGAAGTGGGCGTCGTTCCCGCCCGAGTCGTGGCCGGAGGCCATCGCGAGGCAGGACGCGTTCAATAAGAAGTACCACGAAACCGGCGAGCTGATCGGCGCGTACGGGCTCGGCCCGGAGGCACAGGCCAAGCTGGTGCGACGCGACCCGGCTTCCGGGCTGCCCGCGGTCACCGACGGGCCGTACCAGGAGACCAAGGAATACATCGCCAGCTTCTACCTGCTCGACGTGGAGAGCGAGGAGCGCGCGCTGGAGATCGCCGCGGACATGCCCTGGGCGGAGAACGAGCCGGTCGAGATCTGGCCGGTGCCGCACGACTCGAAACTCGATCTTTGACGCCACCCGACATCGAGGACCTGCTGCGCGAGCTCGCGCCGCGGGTCCTCGGCGCGTTGCTGCGCAGGTACGGATACGGCCAGTTCCACCTGTGCGAGGACGCGACCCAGGAGGCCCTGCTCGCCGCCGCCGTGCAATGGCCGGCCGACGGCAAGCCGGATAACCCGCTCGGCTGGCTGGTCACGGTCGCGACGCGGAAGCTGCTGGACCAGGTGCGCAGCGAGCAGTCCCGTCGCCAGCGCGAAGAGAAGATCGCGGTCGCCACCCCGCAGTCCGAACTGCTCGCCAGGCCCCCGGACGCGGACGAGCACGCTCGCGACGACTCGCTGATCCTGCTGCTCGGCTGCTGCCACCCGGCCATCAGCACGCCGAGCCAGATCGCGCTCACGCTGCGGGCGATCGGCGGACTGTCCACGGCGCAGATCGCCGCTGCCTTCGGCGTGCCGGAGGCGACGATGGCGCAGCGGATCAGCCGGGCCCGCCAGGTGCTCAAGGACGAGGATTTCACCCTCCCCGCGAACGCGAACGACCGGCTCCCGCAGGTACTGCACGTGCTCTACCTGATCTTCAACGAGGGCTACACGGCGAGCGAAGGCGACGCCATCACGGTCCCCGCGCTCTCCGGCGAAGCCATCCGCCTCGCCCGCTGGCTGCACCGGCTGCTCCCGGACGACCCGGAAGTCACGGGCCTGCTGGCACTGATGCTGCTCACCGACGCCCGCCGCGCCGCCCGCACGGCCGCGGACGGAGTCAGCCTGGTACCGCTCGCCGAGCAGGACCGCTCCCGCTGGGACGGAGCCATGATCGATGAGGGCACCGGACTGCTCACCCGAGCGCTCAAAGCACGGCAAACCGGCCCGTACCAGCTCCAAGCCGCCATCGCCGCCGTGCACGACGAGGCGAAGACGATGGACGACACCGACTGGCCGCAGATCCTCGGCCTGTACGACCTGCTCGAGCTCGCGGCGCCGAACCCGTTCACCACCCTCAACCGCGCTGTCGCGGTCGGCATGGTGCACGGCCCGCGCGAAGGCCTGGAACTCCTCGCGACACTGCAGGCCGACAAACGCATGGCCAAGCACCACCGCCTGCTGGCCGCCCGCGCCCATCTGCTCGAGCTCGCCGGCGACCTGAAGGCAGCCGCCGACACCTACGCCCAGGCGGCGCGCCTGTCCACGAACACGCCAGAACGCCGTTACCTCACCACCCAAGCGCAGCGGCTAACCGCACAGATCCGGTTAATATCGGGCACCATGAGCGTCGAGTCCTCGTGGGACGAGGAGTACCGGCGCGGGCGCTACGGCGACGGCGAGCCACCGGTGCTGTTCACCGAAGACATCCTGGCGGCGGCCGGCGCCCGCGACCTGCGTCGCGGGCTGTACGTGGGCTGCGGCAACGGGCGGAACTTCCTGCCGCTGTCCCGGGCCGGCCTGATCCTGACCGGGCTGGACGTCTCCGGTGTTGCGCTGGCCCAGCTCGCGGCGCGGGCGCCGGAGTACGCCGGGCGGCTCGTGCACGGCGACCTGGGCGCGATCGCCGGCCGGTTCGAGCTGGTCATCGGCATTCAGGTGTTCCAGCACGGGGACCGCGCCACCGCGCACGCCGCCATCGAAACGGCGCAGCGACTGCTCGAGCCCGGCGGGCTGTTCTGCATCCGGGTGAACGCGGTCGGCAGCGACCTGTGGCCGGCCCACGAATACATTGAGGAAGCGCCGGACGGCGGCTTCACGATCCGCTACCTCGGCGGCTCCAAACAAGGCCTGCTCGTCCACTACTTCAGCGAGCTGGAGCTGGGCGATCTGTTCCGGGAGTTCGAGACCATCCTGGCTCCCCGCATCCACCGGAACTGGCGCGAGCCGCCGGGTCCCGGACAGTGGTCCCAGTGGGAGGCGATCTGGCGGCTAGGGTGAGCGAATGCGGTTTGAGCAGCGGCTTCGCGACGGCATCCAGGACGGGTCGATAACGCTGGCGTTCCGCCGCTGGAAGACCCACCAGGTGGTGGCCGGCGGACACTACCGGACCGGGACCGGCATGGTGCGGGTGGACGCGGTCGACATCGTCGATCTGGACGCGATCAGCAAGGCAGACCTCCGCAGAGCAGGCTACGCGTCAGCCGACGACCTGCGCAAAGACCTGCGCGGCGACCCGGACGCACGGGTATACCGGATCGCCCTGCACCGCCTGGACGAGCCGGATCCGCGGTCGGTGCTCGCGCACGACGAGAACCTCTCCGCCGAGGACGTCGCCGGGATCAGGCAACGGCTGGCGCGGCTGGACAAGGCGAGCCCGCGCGGTCCGTGGACCGCCGCGACGCTGGCCGCGATCGCGGAACGGCCCGACGTGGTCGCCACCGAACTCGCCGCGTCGGTGGGCCTGCCGCGCGACGTCTTCAAGCGCAACGTGCGCTCGCTGAAGGCGATGGGTCTCACCCTCAGCCAGCGCGTGGGGTACCGGCTGTCGCCCCGCGGACAGGCCTACCTGGCTAGCTCGGCCGACGCTCGGCAAGCTTGTCCATTACCGCGTCCAGCCGCGCGTCGGTGACCTGCCGCGCCGGGTCCGCCAGGTACCACTCGGCGATCTCCCGCGCCCCGCGCTCGAACGGGATCACCGCGCGCCAGCCGGGCACGACGCTCTTCACCTTGGCGTTGTCGAAGATCATCGAGTGCGCCTTGTCGCCGATCAGGCCCGCGCCCCACTCCGGATCCGCGGCAGCGATCTCGTCCGACGGCACGTGCACGATGCGCGGCTCTACGCCGAGGCCCGCGGCCAGCGCCTCGGCGATCTGATTCCAGGTGAGCAGTTCGTCGGAGGTGATGTGGAACGCCTCGCCGAGCGTGCGCGGATGCCCGAGCAACGGCACGAACGCGCGGGCGAAGTCCACGTGGTGGGTCAGCGTCCACAGCGAGGTGCCGTCGCCGTGCACGATCACCGGCTGGCCGGCCAGCATCCGCCCCAGCACGGTCCAGCCGCCGTCGAACGGCACAGACGTGCGGTCGTAGGTGTGCGACGGCCGGACGATCGTGGCCGGGAACCCGTCCTCGCGGTAGGCGGCGGTGAGCAGGTCCTCGCACGCGATCTTGTCCCGCGAGTACTGCCAGTACGGGTTGCGCAGCGGGGTTGACTCGGTCACCGGCACCCGCGACGGCGGCGTCTGGTACGCCGACGCGGAGCTGATGAACACGTACTGGCCGGTGCGCCCGGCGAACATCTCGATGTCCGCGCGCACGTGCTCCGTGGTGAACGCCACCCAGTTCACCACGGCGTCAAAATCAAGACCTTCCAAAGCCTTCAGAACGGCCTTCGGTTCCCGGATATCGGCCCTGACTTCGCGCACTTCGGGAGGCAGCGGGCGAGTGGCGCTCCGTCCCCGGTTCAGCACGAACAGCTCGATGCCGCGGTCGACCGCTTCCCGGCAGCACGCCGAGCTGATGATCCCCGTACCGCCGATGAACAGAACCCTCATGGTGCTTACGTTAGGGGAAGTTGCCGATGCTGCGGGACGGCGGCCCGGTCAGATCCGCGAACAGGTTCTTGTTCCAGACCATGATCGTGTAAGCGCCGAAATGATAGGTGCTGGCCGGCGGCCCGAACGTGTTCACGATGTCCGAGTACGGGATCACCGAGGGCGGGCCGTCGACGGTCGTGTTCACGACGAAGTTCGCGTAGTTCCGCGCGGGGTCGTACCAGGATGCCGCCGACTGGTAGGCGCGCGGCACCGCGGTGTGGCCCTGCCAGCTCACGACCCGCAGGCGCACCTTCCCGCCGCTGGCCAGCGTCGTGATGTTGCCGTCGTCGTATTCGGCGATGCCGGTGGTGAGGTGGTGCGCGTACAGCCAGTCCGCGAGTGCCTGGTCGTGCGCCGGGGTGGCCGGCTGGGCGACGTCGTAGCCGAGCAGCCCGAGATACAGGGCGAACAGCCCGGCCATGGCCGGGAGCAGCCGCCGGCTGATCATGTCGGCGGCGAGCAGCCGGCCCGCCAGCACGGCGCCGAACGGCAGCACCGCGGAGACCTGCCGCGCATCCCAGGTGGTGTACGGCAGCGTGCTGAACATGAACGCCGCCAGTTCGACGACGATGGCCAGGGTCAGCATCTGGACGACCCGGTCCTGGCGGGTGAAGAACCCTCGCGTCGCCCGGTACAGCCCCCAGACCGCCAGCGCGAGGCCCGCCAGGTGGACCAGCGCGATGATCGCCTGCGTGCCGAGCGGCAGGCCGAAGAAATCCGCCCCGTACAGGCCGAGCACGCCCTCCACGGTCAGCCAGAAGTTGCCGGTCATCGCGCCGGTGCCGGCGAACTGCATCTGCAGCGGGGTGAGCACGAAGCCGCCGTGGTGCTCGATGGCGGAGATCACGGTCTGGGCGATGCCCAGCGCGACGAGGCTGGCCGCCGCGAGCGACAGCTCGAACCACGCGACCCTGCGGTCCTGGTACGCGCGGATGGCGCAGACCGCGACCAGCGGGATGACGCCCAGCGTGATCGCGATCCGGTCCCCGATCAGCACCCAGGTGAACAGCACGCCGACCAGCGGCGGCACCCACCAGCGACGCGGTGCTCGGTCCAGCACCAGGAAGATGATCAGCAGCGGCACGCCGGTCCCGACGTGATCCGGCGGGAGCAGCAGCACGTTCACGTAGGCGAGCTGCGGGGCGATCATGATGCCGGAGGCCACCAGGATCCGGACGATGGCTTCCTGGCCGGTGGCCCGGCCCTTGGCGAGCAGGCCCGCGAGCAGCACCAGCAGCGTGTAGGTGAACGCGGCGGCGACGTGGATCACGTCCGCGTTGAGCCCGCGGATCAGCTCGATGAGCATGTATTCGGGCAGCTCGGTCGTGTAGAACGACACGTCGGTGAGCGTCCAGCCGCGCAGCAGCGGGTTGCCGTGCAGGATGTCCCATGCCTCGAGCGCGTTCGACGCGCCGTCGGACGGCGCCTGGTAGGTGCGGGACACCGCGAGGAAGCAGAAGAACAGCGCGACCCCGGCCACCAGGTACCCGCCGATCCACGCCGCCCGGGTCCTGGTCAGCCACCGAGGCCGCCACCCCGGCCGCCACCGCCCCCCGCCGACCTCAGGCGGACGCTCGGTTTCGGCCGCGGCCTCGGGCGCGTCGTTCATGACGGCCGGCGCCCCCAGCGCCGCCGGCTCGCCCGGCGGCTCCTGTTCAAACGGCACCCGGTAAGGCTATGCGCTAACGCCGATACGGGGGGCTAGCACTCCAGGCACAGGCATCCATCGGGGCGCTACCGCGCGAGGGCGTCGATCGCCCGCTGCGCGGCGTGGCGCACGTCGGGGGCTCCGTGGCCCGGTGCCCGGTAGAGCGGGCCAGTGCCGTCGCACAGCAGCTCGCACACCATGGCAACGCCGCGAGCGGGCAGCGGGTCCGGCGCGAGCAGACGCTCCCGCAGCGCACGCAGCTCGGCACCGGCCCCGGTGACCCGCGCCCGCTCGACCGGCGCCATCGGCCGGTGGTCGGTACCGGCAAGCAGCCGGTCAAGCCCGTCCGCCAGGCCGCGGCGGGACCGCTCGGAAGTGAGCTGGAGCGCTCGCGCCGCGAGGTAGGCGCACTCCTCCGGACTGCACCCATCGATCAGCTCCCGGTCCAGGCTGCCTGCCCGGCAACGGGCCACCAGCTTGTGCCAGTGCCGTACCTTGCGGATCGTCAGCCGATCCATATCGTCAGCGACCAGCATCATTGCCATCGGATGCCTCCTTGTCGTGACCCATAACATGAGTATACTAGTCATGCATGACCAGTCAATAGGCTTTATCGGTCATGTCGGAGGGGATGATCTACGCTGAGCACCGTGACGCTGCCGACCTGGGTTCCTGATCTCGAGGAGAAGCCCGCGCCGATGCCGCTGTTGCTGCCGCAGTCGTTCGTCAACACGCTGGACCGGGAGACCGGCGGCGACCTGCTGGCCCGCGAAGCCGACGCGCGCGGCTGGCTCATCGAGACCGGCCTGCTCACCGCCACCGCCGCCGCCGAGGTCACCAGCGCGGAGCTACGGCAGGCCCGCGAGGTCCGGGAGGCCATCCGGGCGTTGATCAGCCACGATCCGCTGACCGACGCGGAACTCACGTCGCTCGAGTCCGTGCTGACCCAGGCCGAGACGCCGCTGGACATCACCCGGGACGGCCAAGTGAAGCTCTGCGCCGGGCCCGCGGACAGACTCGTGGACGGGCTGGCCATCCTGCTGGTGATGATCCGCGACGCGCAGGCCGACGGCACGTGGGACCGGCTCAAGCTGTGCGCCAACCCGGACTGCCGCTGGGCGTTCTACGACCGCTCGCACAGCCGGCGCGGCGCCTGGTGCAACATGACCACCTGCGGCAACAAGATCAAGAACCGCAACCTCCGCGCCCGCCAGCGCGAGTCCCAGCGCGGCTAGCCCGGTACGTCTATCGCGCCGCCCACCCCACCCCCCGCCAAGAACCGGACACAAGCCACATTTCTGGCGCGCCGACAAGCCCGCCAGATTACTGCGGACACTTACCCCCCCGATATGGGGGGGTAAGTGTCCGCAATAATTTCGATCTCCCTTTCGGAGCCGGAGCCAGCGTCAAACGATCTTGGGCTCTCGCTCGTTAGCGGCGAGGGTGAGCAGTTCTTCCGCGTGGGCCTGGCCGTACTCGGAGTCCTCGAGCCCGCCCAGCATCCGGGACAGCTCACGGACCCGCGCCTGCTGATCGAGCCGCACCACGCCGCTGGCCGTGACGAGCCCGTCGTTGGCCTTCTCCACCACCAGGTGGTTGTCCGCGAACGCGGCGACCTGCGGCAGGTGCGTGACGACGATGACCTGGGACGACCGCGCCAGCCGGGCGAGCCGTCTGCCGATCTCCACCGCCGCCTTCCCGCCGACGCCGGCGTCGACCTCGTCGAACACGAACGTCGGCAGCGGGTCCGCGCCGGCGAACACCACCTCGATGGCGAGCATCACCCGGGACAGCTCACCGCCGGACGCGCCCTTGTGCAGCGGCAGCGCCGGCGCGCCGGGGTGCGGCGCCAGCCGGAACGAGACCTCGTCCGCGCCGAACGGTCCCGGCCCGTCGTCCAGCGGCGACACCAGCGCGGTCAGCGTCGCGTGCGGCATGGCGAGCGCGATCAGCTCCTCGGTCACCAGCGCCGCGAACCGCGACGACGCCTCGACCCGCAGCGCGGTCAGCGCCCCGGCCAGCTCGGAGACCCGATCGGAAAGCGACGCCTCCTCGGCGGCGAGCGTCGCGACCCGGTCGTCGTCGCCGTCCAGCTCGAGCAGCCGCGCACTGGCCTGCTTGGCCCAGTCGAGTACCCCCGCCACGTCCCCGGAGACGCCGCCGTAGGCGCGGATCAGCCTGCCCAGCGCCGCCCGCCGTTCCTGCACCGCGGCGAGCCGTGCCGGGTCGAAGTCCACGGTCTCGGTGTATGACGCGAGCTCCGCGGCGACGTCGGACACCAGATACGACGCCTCGGACAGCCGGTCCGCCAGGCTCGCCAGCACCTGGTCGTGTGACCGCGCCGCCTCAAGCGCGCGCGACGCCGCGCCCAGCAGCGTCACCGCGTCCGCGGGCGCCGAGCCGCCCGCGGCCGGGTCGCCGAGCAGCGCCTCGTGCGCCGTCGAGGCCGCCCCGTGCAGCGCGTCCGCGTTGGCCAGCCGCTGCTCCTCGGCCAGCAGCGCGACGTCCTCGCCGTCCACCGGGCTGACGGCTTCCACTTCACCGAGCCCGAACCGCAGCGCCTCCGCCTCGGCGAGCCGGTCGCGCAGCGCGGCCCGCAACTCGGAAAGCTCGCTCACCACCTCACGGTGCCGCCCGTACACCCGGCGGTAGTCGGTCAGCACGGAACCGACCGGCGCGCCGCCGTACCGGTCCAAGGCATCCCGCGGCCAGCCGGCCTTGAGCAGCTGCCGCTGGTCGGCCTGCCCGTGCACCGCGACCAGGTCGTCCGCCAGCACCTGGAGCAGAGACACCGGCACCGAACGCCCGCCCGCGTACGCCCGGGAACGTCCTTCGGCCGATACGGTACGGCTCAGCACCAGCGACGAGCCGTCGTCGTCGAGGTCGCCGCCCGCCTCCTCCACCTGCCGCGCCACCGCTGGCGGGACGACCAGGCGGCCCTCCACCGACGCCCGCTCCGCGCCCGGACGCACCCGCGCCGGATCGGCCTTCCCGCCGAACAGCAAGCCGAGCGCCGTCACGACCATCGTTTTGCCGGCCCCGGTCTCCCCGGTCAGCGCGGTGAACCCGGACGACAGCTCGAGCACGGCGTCGTCGATCACGCCAAGCGAGGAGATGCGGACTTCCTCAAGCATGCTCGCCTGCCGCCTCCTCAAGGGGCCTGCCTCGCCAGCCCGCCACGTTCAGCCCGAACTTCGCGACCAGCCGGTCGGTGAACCGACCGCCGCGCGGACCAGGCCCGTCCAGGCGGACGAGCCGCACCGGCAGCTCACCCCTGCGCACCTCGACCCGAGAGCCGGTCGGCAGATCGACCTTACGTCGCCCATCGCACCACAGAACGCCGCCCGGTGTCGCCGAAATGACCTCCACGGCCAGCACCGCCGACGGCGACACCACCAGCGGCGGCGCGAACAGCGCGTGCGCGCTGATCGGCACCAGGAGCAACGCCTCGACTTCCGGCCAGACGACGGGACCGCCGGCCGAGTACGCGTACGCGGTGGACCCGGTCGGCGTCGAGCACACCACGCCGTCACAGCCCAGCCGGGACAGCGGCCGCCCGTCGACCTCGCAGATCACCTCCAGCATCCGCTCCCGCGCGGCCTTCTCGACCGTCGCCTCGTTCAGCGCCCAGGTGCGCGCCAGCACTGTCCTAGCGGGGCCGGCTGTGCCGACGGGTCCGTTAGTCCGCACGGTGACGTCGATCGTCATCCGCTCCTCGACCACGTACCGCCGGGCGATCAGCCGGTCCACGGTGTCGGCGAGCACGTCCGGTTCGGCCTCGGCCAGGAATCCGACGTGCCCGAGGTTCACCCCGATGAGCGGCACACCGGCGGGCCGGGACAGCTCCGCGGCGCGCAGCAGCGTGCCGTCCCCGCCGAGCACGATCACGATCTCCGCGCCGGCCGCCGCGTCCGGGCCGGGCGCCACCTGCTCCTTGATGTCCCCGGTGCCGATGTCGGCGGCCTCGTCCGCCAGCGCGCGGACGACGATCCCCGCGGCGTTCAGCTGCTTGGCCACCAGCCTGGCCTTGTGCAGCGCGCTCTCTCGCCCCGTGTGCGCCGTCAGCAGCATCGTCCGCTGTCCCACTAGTGCGGTCCCTCCTCGATAGCCCGCTCCAGTTCTGACTCGTCCAGTGGCGGCGCCCCGCGCCGCAGCCACACGAAATATTCCACGTTCCCGGCGGGCCCCGGCAGGGAACTCGCCGTTATGCCAAGCACGCCGAGCCCTAGCCGCCCCGCCGCCTCACAAACGTTTTTTATAGCCTCAGAACGTACCGTGGTATCACGAACCACTCCCCCGGCTCCGACACGACCCTTGCCGGCCTCGAACTGCGGCTTCACCATGAGCACGAAGTCCGCGTCCGGCGTCGCGCACGCCACCAGCGCGGGCAGCACCAGCGTCAGCGAGATGAACGACAGGTCGGCGACGACCAGGCCGGGCGCGGGCGCGACCTGCTCCGGCCGGAGACCGCGCACGTTGACCCGGTCGAGGACGGTGACCCGCGGGTCGGTGCGCAGCGACCAGGCGAGCTGGCCGTAGCCGACGTCGGCGGCGACGACGTGCGCGGCCCCGGCCCGGAGCAGCACGTCGGTGAAGCCGCCGGTGGACGCGCCCGCGTCCAGGCAGCGCCGGCCGGCCACCGGTACGGAGAACGCGGCCAGCGCGCCGGCGAGCTTGTGCCCGCCGCGCGACACGTACCCGGGTTCGCCCCCCGCGTCGCTGATCGTGATCGGCGCGTCCCTGGTCACCTGTGTGGCCGGTTTCGCCGCCGGGCTTCCGCCGACCGCGACACGCCCGGCGCTGACCAGCTCGGCGGCCTGTTCCCGGGACCGGGCCAGCCCACGCCGCACCAGCTCCGCGTCCAGCCTTACCCGGGCAGCACTCAACGCTGATCCTCGTCCAGCTGGGCGAGAATCTCCCCGAGCCGCCGGTGAACCTCGTCGAGCACCGCCGGGTGGTCCGCCACCGGAACGTCCGCGAGCCCGGCCAGTGGCGCGACGGCCTGGTCCACTCGCTCGTCACCAGTCGGTGCTGTCACCGCTGGGGTTTCCCCATCCATATAAGCTAGCCTCCCCGTGGAACGCTACCCGTTACCTGATCACGTGAGCGAGGCGAGCATGGCTTCAGCCGAGGAATGCCGCGAGGCGCTGCAGAAGCTCACCGGCCGGCTGTCCGAGATGAAACCAGGGGACAGGGCCAGCTACTTCGGCAACCGGTCGATGAGCGTCGAGGTGACCGACCTGGGCGTGACGTTCGTGACCAGGTTCACCGACGACGGCACCGAACCGGTCCGCGAGGCGGCGCCCGGCGAGCCGCAGGCCGACATCCGGCTGACCGCGAAGAGCGACGACGTCCTGCACCTGGCCGAATCCCCGCAGAACATCGCCCGCATGTGGGTGTCCGGCAAGGTCGGCGTGAAGGCCAGCATGCGTGACCTGCTAGCCCTGCGCAAGCTGCTGTGACATGGGTGACCTGATCCTGCTGCGGCACGGCGAGACCGAGTGGAGCCAGGCCGGCAAGCACACCGGCCGGACGGACGTCCCGCTCACCGCGCACGGCGAGGAATGTGCGGCCGCCGTATCGCCGCTGCTCCGCGACCGCCACATCACCGCGGTCTTCACCAGCCCGGCCCAGCGCGCCGTCCGCACCGCCGAACTGGCCCTCGGCAGCGCCGCCGCGTCCGCCAAGCAGGACCCCGACCTGTGGGAATGGGATTACGGCGGCTACGAGGGACTGACCACAGCGCAGATCCAGCAGACCCGGCCCGGCTGGTACCTGTGGCGGGACGGCGTGATACCGGGCGACAGTGACCATCCCGGCGAGAGCGTCCAGTCGGTCGGCGAGCGCACCGGCCGGGTGCTCGCCCGGGTCCGCCCGCTGCTGCCCGACGGCGACGTGGTCCTGGTCGCGCACGGTCACGTGCTGCGCGTCCTCACCGCGCGCTGGCTCGGCCTTGACCCGGCCGACGGCCGGCTGTTCCGCCTGGACACCGGCACGGTGGGCACGCTCGGTTTCGAGCACGACGAGCCCGTCATCCTCACGTGGAACCTCACCCCGTAGTCTGGCACACGTGACCGATGACGAGCAGGCACCGCAAGGGCTGGACGTCAGCGTTCCCAACATGGCGCGGATGTACGACTACGCGCTCGGCGGCAAGGACAACTTCGCGGCCGACCGGGAGGCGGTAGAGAAGCTGTTCCGGTTCTCGCCGGAGAACCGCGACGTGCCGATCGTCAACCGGCGGTTCCTCGCCCGCGCGACGCGGTTCGCCGCCGAGCAGGGCATCGCGCAGTTCCTCGACCTAGGCTCGGGCCTGCCCAGCCAGGGCAACGTGCACGAGGTGTCCCGGCAGGTCCGGCAGGACTCGCGGGTGGTCTACGTCGACAACGACCCGATGGCCGCCCTGCACGCCGCGAGCCTGCTGGCCGGCCACGACGACGCGATCGCCGTGGTGCAAGAGGACATCCGCAACCCCGCGAAGGTCCTGGACCATCCGGACACGCGGCGCCTGATCGACTTCACCCGGCCGGTCGTCGTGCTGCTCGTCTCCGTGCTGCACGCGATACCGGACGCCGACGACCCTGGCGGCATCATCCGCGCCTTCGCCAGGCACATGGCGCCCGGCAGCTACCTGATCCTGTCGCACCTCACCAGCGAGGGCCATCCCGTCGAGCTGGTGCGGCAGAAGGAGGAGGTCTTCGCGAAGACCCCCACGCCGTTCTCGTATCGCAGCCGCGCGCAGATCCTCGGCTACTTCGACGGATTCGAGCTGGCCGAGCCCGGGCTGACGCCGGTCACGCAATGGCGCCCTGAACCACTCGACGAGAAGCTCCAGCCAGCCGGCGAATGGTGGCTCGGCGGGGTCGGCCGCAAGCCTTGACCTAGTCCGGTTCGAGACGACGGGTCTCCTCGGTGACCCAGTCCAGGTACGCCGCGGATCCGGCCACAATGGGGACCGCGATGATTTCCGGCTCGTCGTACGAATGTCGTTCTGCCAGAAATGCCTGTAGTTCTTCGTATTTGTCAGCCGGCAACTTGAGCAGGATCAGCCATTCCTCCTCGCGCCGCACCGTGCTGTCCCACCAGTACGTGGACGCGATAGGGCCTGCGACCTGGGCACACGCGGCCAGCCTGGCCTCCACCGCGGCGCGGGAAAGCTCGATGGCCTCGGCCCGCGAGTCCGTGGTCGTCTGCACCTGCAGGTACCCACTACCAGCCATGGCACCTGATCGTACGCTCAGGCTCCACTAGTACGCTGTCCGGCACTGGCCGGGCGGCAGAAGGGGCGCGCGTGGAACTGGTCCACTCCGGGAAAGTCCGGGAGCTGTACGCGGACGGGGACGACCTCATCATGGTCGCCAGCGACCGGATCAGCGTCTACGACGTGGTGTTGCCCACGCCGGTCCCGGGCAAGGGCACGGTGCTCACCCAGCTGTCCCTGTGGTGGTTCGAGCAGCTCGCGGACCTGGTTCCGAACCACGTGATCTCGGGCACCGACGTACCGGACGAGTGGGCCGGCCGGGCGATTCGCTGCCGTCGGCTGGACATGGTGCCGGTGGAGTGCGTGGCGCGTGGCTACCTCGCCGGGCTGGGCCTGGCGTCGTACCGCGACACCGGCACGATCTGCGGCGTGCCCCTGCCGGCCGGGCTTGGCGAGGGCGCGCGGCTGCCCGAGCCGGTGTTCACACCGACCACCAAGGCCGCGGCCGGCCACGACGAGCCGATGACATATGACGAGGTCGTGGCCCTGACCGGTGCGGAGCGGGCCGCCGAACTGCGCCGGCTGACGCTCGCGGTGTACCGCCGGGGCGCGGAGCTGGCGGCGGCGCGTGGCGTGATCATCGCCGACACCAAGCTGGAGTTCGGCGTGGCGCAGGACGGCACGCTGGTGCTGGCCGACGAGGTGCTGACCCCCGACTCGTCGCGGTTCTGGCTGGCTTCGCAATGGCGGCCGGGGCAGCCGCAGCGATCGCTGGACAAGCAGTTCGTGCGCGACTGGTCGTCCCGCCTCGACTGGGACCGCAAGCCGCCCGGCCCGGCCATGCCGCCGGACGTGGTCGCCGCCACCCAGGCCCGCTACGCCGAACTGTACGAGCGCCTGACGGGCCATGAGTGAGCCGGAGGGGCGCGGCGCTGCCTGGACTGAGGAGGGAGCGACGCAGTCGCGAGCGACGAGGGAAGGCAACGCCTCAACGGCGCCCCGGAGGCGAGCGAACCGGGAGGCACTGAGTGAGTTTGAGTTGCGCGCGCCGCGGCTGCGCGCCGCGCGCGGGGTGACGGTGGCGACGGACGTGTCGCTGACCGCGTCGGCCGGCGAGGTCATCGCGGTGGAGGGCCCGAACGGCTCGGGCAAGAGCACGCTGCTGGCCGCGGCGGCCGGGTTGCTGCCGACGGAGAACGCGACCGTTCGCCCCGCGACCGTCGGCTTTTCGCCCGAACGAGCTTCCCTGCTTCCCCGGATCACCGTGCTTCGCTGGCTGATGGGCCTCGCCCGCACGGCGGGCTTGTCCCGGGCCGACGCGGCCGCCGGCGTGGTCGACCTCGTCCGGCGGCTCGGCCTGGAGCCGGCCGCATCCCGCCCGCTGCACGTGCTGTCGCGTGGCAACACGCAGCGCGTGCTCGTGGCCCAGGCGCTGGTCGGCGATCCTGGCCTGGTGATCCTGGATGAGCCTTCGGGCGGGCTGGACGCGGACGGCGTGGCACGGGTCGCCGCGGAGATCGTCCGGGCCGCGGACCGGGGCGGCGTGGTGCTGGTGGCGCGGCATCCGACCGCGCCGCTGCCGCTGCCGCCCGGGACCACGTGGCAGTTCCGCGACGGCCGCGTGGCCGTGCTGCCGCGCAGCGGCGGCGTGCAGGTCACGGCACCGTCACTGGAGGTGGAGACCGGGAACGGGGTGATCCGCCGGGTCAGCGAGGCCGAACTGCCGGGCGTGCTGCGCGCCGCGCTGGACGCGGGCGTGCCGGTCCGGCGGGTGCAGCCGATCCTGGACACCGCATTGCCAGAGGCTCCCGCGTTGACTTCGTCGCCCCCTCGTTCGCCGGGCAGCGCCGAATCGCCGCGCCGGGCCGGCCTGCTCGCCCGCGTGCTGTACGGCGCGGCGCACCGGGCGCGGCTGCTGGCGGTGTCGCAGTGGTTCTTCGCGCCTATGCTGGTCTTCCTGGCGGTGCTGGCGATCATCTACGCGACCGACGCCGGTCCGGCGCTTCAGCCCGCCGCGGTGACCTCGATCGCGCTGATCCCGGTGATGACGTGGCTGGCCGTGCTGGCGCACCGGGTGGACGGCAGGGAACTGGCCCGGGCGTTCGCCGCGCACGTAGGCGGGCGAGCGCGCGCGCACCTGGCCGCCGACGTGTGCCTGGTGCCGTTCGCGGTGGCGCTGACGTGCTTCGGCGTGGTCTGGCCGCTGGCCAGCCAGGGCGGGCACCCGCATCCGTGCGACGTCGTGCTGCGGATGATCGTGCTGCATCTGGCCGCGGCGCTGTTCGGCATCGGGCTCGGGTCGGCGCTGGCGCTGATCGAGCGCATGGGCTGGCGGCTGATCGTCGCGGTCGCGCTGTTCCTCAGCCTGGTGATCGCGCGCTACACGCCCATGGTCCCGCTGCTTCGGCTGAGCACCGCCGCGGTCAGCAACGCAACCCCCGTCGGCACCCAGGCCTTCTGGCTATGCGCGCCGGCCCTAGCCCTCATCGCCGCCGCCGCCCACCTCGCCACCCGCATCCCCTAACCCACCCTCGCCCTCGCCCCGCCGCGCCCGTGCCCGGCCCGTGCCCGGCCCGCGCCGCGCCCGTGCCCTCGCCGCGCGCGGCCCGCCCGGCTCCCGCGCCGCGCCCGTGCCCTCGCCGCACCGCGCCCCATCTCTGCCGCACCGCGCCCAGCCGCCAGATTTGCCCCGCTATACGCGCGGCCAGCTCGCCTGCGAGCCGCACCGCGACGCAGCTCCGTTCCGCCAGGTGCCGCGATTGTCTGCGACAGCGGCTGCGCACGCCCGCGAACTGGACATCTGGCTGTATTTCGGGCGCGTCGGCGGGCGTGCCGGATGATTGCGGACACTGACCAAGAAAATTGTCAGAAGCGGGGCGCGGCAGCGAACCGGTATGCGGGCATGCAGAATGGGCCCGTGACGGCTGGTGGTGACGGGCCTGGTCAGGGTGTTATGGGCGTGTGCTGGTCAGGCAGCCTGGTTGTCTGCGGTGATGGTGACGGTTACGCCGAGTGCTTCGAGCTGGCGGATGTGGTTGCGGATCTTCTTGTCCTTGCTGGTGCGGTTGCTGTAGTGGTCCTCGCCGAGGTCGCGGTAGCGGGCCCGGGGGTCGGCGAGCAGGTGCCAGATGATGATCATGATGGAGCGGGCGACGGCGGTCTGGGCGATGGCCTTGCCGCGGCGGCGGGCTATGCGCCGGTGCCGTTCGCCGAGGAAGGTGTGCGTGCCGGAGGCGCCGGTGGCGGCCTGCCCGGCGTAGCACCGGGCGTAGCTGTTGCCGTTCTTCTGCGTGCCTTTGCCCTGGCGGGGGCCGGACTGGTCCGCGGTCCGGCACAGCCCGATCCAGGACACCAGGTGCGCCGCGGTGGGGAACCGGGTCATGTCCAGGCCGATCTCGGAGATGATCGCGATCGCGAGGGTGACGGTGATGCCGGGGATCTCGGCCAGCCGCCACGCGGCGGCCAGCACCGGCGCGTCCGGGCCGGTGCCGGCGTGCGGGCCGGTTTCCCCGGTCGCGTCCACCCCCCACGATTCCTCGATCCGGGCCAGCGCCGCGGCGGCCAGGTCTTCCAGGTCGCTGATCCGCTGGTCCAGGAACTTGATCTGGTCCAGCAGCATCTCGGCGATGATCCCGTGGTGGGCATCGAACATGCCGTCCAGCGCCTCGGCGAGCTGGGCCTTCTTGCCGCGCAGCGGCCCCTTGGCCAGGTCCGCGAGCACGTGCGGGTCGCGCACCCCGGCGATCAGCGCCTCCACCATCGCCACCGCGGACTTGGCTTTCATCCCCTTGGAGGTCACCGACGTGATCTTCACCATGGCGTCCTCCAGCAGCTTCTCCAGCCGCTGCAGGCACCGGGTCCGTTCCCGGACCAGGTCCAGCCGGGCCCGGGTGAAGTCCCGCAGCGCCCGGATCGGCGCCGGCGGCACGAACGAGGGGCGGAGCATCCCCTTCTGGGTCAGCCGCGCCAGCCACATCGCATCTAGCCTGTCCGTCTTCGGCCGCCCCTTCAGGTTCCTGGCCTGCGACGCGGCGACCAGCTGGACCGGCACGCCGGCCATCTCCAGCACGTAGAACCAGATCCGCCAGTAATCGCTGGTGGACTCAAGCGACACCATCTGCACCCCGTGCCTGAGCAGTTCCCCGGCCAGCTCGGCGATCCGCGCCCGGGTCGCGGGCACATCATGCCAGACCCGGTTCACGTACCGGCCCGGACGCGCCGGATCCGGGGCGCGCAGGCACACCACCCCGGACGCCTTCGCCACGTCCACCGCGGCTGCCCGCTCGTACACGATCTCGTGATCCTCATCCGCGATCACCTGCGGCTTACGCACCGCATCCTCCTATGCTTGTACCGATCGGAAGATCAGCGGGCTGCCCGGGGATCCGCGGTCAGCGTATGAACGCGGAATACTGACCAGCGTGCTCAAGGCAACAGAAAGCGACCCGCAAGGGTCCGGATCCCAGCGCCAGGCTTACCCGCGGGCTCTTATCCCAAAGTGCGCCGGCGTCACGGGCAGCCCGCACGCATCATCCCGCACCGACCCCAGCCACCGCCATTTTCTCGCGAATGCGACCAACCTCCGGTTGAAGACGGCTTACCCCCCCGATCCGGGGGGGTAAGTGTCCGCAATGATTTTCGATCGGCTCCCGGAGTCCGGGGAGGCTCCAAAACGGAGGGTCATACCGGTACAAAACAGGGCGTTGGCTGGGCAGTACGGGCCCGCCCGCCGACGATCCGGAAACATCCCCCATGCGGGTCGCTCACATCTGGCGTCTACCGATGATCCATCGCAACCCCTGGCGTCAGCTATTTCGATATCGTATAATCCGATATCGTGATATCCGAAAATGGACTACCTCGGCCGGTGCTCGCGTTGCAGCAGACGACCCACGTCACGCTGCACGCGCTGAGCTCGGCGCTCGCCGACCTGCGGCTGACCGCCGCGGAGATCAACGCGCTGGCGAACCTGGCCGATCGCGGCGCGCTCAGCGTGCGTCAGCTCAGCGCCGAGACCGGTACGAAAGCGAGCACGCTGACGAACGTCCTGGACCGGCTGGAGCAGCGCGGCTACCTGGTCAGGGAGCTGGACGCCACCGACCGCCGGTCGTTCCGGCTGGTGCTGACCGCGTCCGGGAGGGCCGTCGCCGGCCGCGTCATCGAGGTCGTCGCGGAGCTGGAAGACCGCGCGCTCGGCGGCCTGTCCGCCAGCCAGCTCGCCGGCTTTCACGCCGTCATGTCCGCACTTAGGGAGGCATCCTGATGCACGACCACCACCACCCGCCGGGCACGGACGCGGAGATCGCCGCCATCCTGCCCGTCATCACCGGGCCGGCCGGAGAGTTCCGGCATCGCCAGCACATCCACCTCGCGTTCTGGGCGGTACGGCGTTTCGGCATGCCCGAAGCGGCCGCTCGGGTCTGCAGCGCGATCCGGCGCATCGCCGCCTACCAGCGGGCGCCGCAGAAGTACCACGAAACGGTGTCGCGGGCCTGGATCGAACTGGTCGCGCACCACGTGACAACCGACCCGGAATGCACCGACTTCGGCGCGTTCGCGGCGCGCAACCCCACGCTGCTGGACAAGCGGCTGCTCAGCCGTCACTACCGGTCGGCGACGCTCGCCAGTCTTCCGGCACGGAGCGGCTGGGTTGCACCGGACCTCGTCCCGTTCCCGTGGACGGGTCAGGACAGGATCGACGGCTGATCGATCACCCACCGCCAGGTGCCGTCCGGCTGGCGTCGGGCGATCTCCGTGGTCGCGCCGCCGCCGGGCAGACGGGTGGTGGTGAGCGCAATATCCCCGTTGACGATCGCCGGCATCTGCCCCGCCGACCCGAGCACCGGGCCGCTCCCGAGGAATTCGCGGTAGACCTCGCGGATGTCCGCGTGACCGCGGGTGAGCTGGCCGGGCGGGAACGCCAGCACCGCGCCGGGCTCGTACAGCGCCACGACGCCTTCCACGTCCCCGGCATTCGCCCGTTCCAGGAAGAAGTCGCTCAGATCCTCCGGCCTGCGCGCCGGCTCGTGCTCGATCTCATCCGCCATCCGCCCACTGTTTCACCCGGGTATGACATTTCGAGGGTCGGGCGACGCGGATTGACACGGTCTAGTGGGCTCGATTGCGCAATTGACACGTTGGGGCGGGTGGGCGTTGGGGCGGGTGGGCGTTGGGTGGGTGGGGGTGGGGGCAGAGGGTTAGGCGAGGATGGTCCAGTCGTGCGGGGGGACTAGGAGGGGGTCGGTGGCGCGGGATCCGGAGTCGGCGACGGTGAGCGAGCCGGGGTCGACCGGGAAGCGGCGGGGTTCGTCGCCGAGGTTGAGCAGGACCACGATCTCGCCGGAGTCACCAGCGCACCGGTATGCGATCGCCTCGTTGGTCAGGTGCTCGACCACGCAGCTAGCCCGCACCAGCCACGGATGCCGGCGCCGGAAGCCGATCAGCCGCTGGTGCAGCCGGTACACCGGCCAGCCGGATGAGGGCAGCCCGGTCGGCGCGGGCGGGAAGGCCGGCCTGATCGCGTCGTCGCCGCCGGCCCGGTGCTCCTTGATGCCGCGGAACGCCTGCTCGTCGCCGTAGTAGACGCTTGGCAGGCCGGCCACCGTGAACAGCACGACGAGCGCGTGCGGCAGATGCCGCTCGTCGGTCAGCTGCGACGCCAGCCGCGTCACGTCGTGGTTGCCGGTGAACGTCTGGAGCCGCAAGCCGCCGGCCGAAAACTGGCCGTGCCGGTCCAGGGCCCACGCCAGCTCGAAGAAGTTCCGGTCGTTCAGCGAACTCCAGATCGCCTTCCACAGCTCGTACTGGGTGACCGAATCCAGGCCAGCGGACGTCGCGTACTCCGCGTAGTCGCCATGGATCATCTCCGCCCCGAACCAGGCGTCGGGGTAGGAAGCCCTGACCTTCGGCAGGACCTGGCGCCAGAAGCCGGCCGGCACCGCGTACGCCGCGTCGAGCCGCCAGCCCGCCGCGCCCCGGTCCAGCCAGTACGCCATCACCTCGCCGACGTAACCGGCGACCGCGGGCAGCGTGTGATCGAGGGCGACGAGGTGCTGGTGTCCCTCGAACGTCGCGAACCGGCCGGCCTCGTCGCGGCGGAACCACTCCGGATGCGGGAACGAGCGGGCGACGTGGTTGAACACGCCGTCGAGCACGATCCGCAGTCCGCGCTCGGACGCTGCCGAAGCCAGCGCGGCGAAGTCCGCGTCATCGCCCAGCCGCCGGTCGATCCGGAAGTGGTCGACGGTGTCGTAGCCATGGGTCTCGGCGGCGAATACCGGCCCGAGCAGCAGCCCGGAACAGCCGAGCTCGACTGCGTAGTCCAGCCATCCGGTCAGGTGCCGCAGCCGGTGCCGCACCGCCGCGCCCGGTCGCAGTGCCGCCTGCTCCGCGCCGGTGAACCCCAGCGGATATACGTGCCACCAGATGGCGTGATCAGTCCACGACGTCACCCAGGTAACCCTACCCGGGTCCAGTGATATACCGGTTACGTGGTGATTTCCGACCTGATGCGTGTCGCGGCGACCGCGCTGCTCGGCCTGCTCGACGACCAGCTGCGCACCGACGCGGTCTACGAGTTCGGCGACGACCAGGCCCGCCGGTGGCTGGAGTACCGACCGCACCGCCGTCCCGGTGCCTGCGTCGCGGAGCTGAGTGTGCCGGCGCGCAAGGCGGCGCACCGGCTGCTGTCCACCGCGCTCAGCGACCACGCGTACGCGCAGGCGATGGCGATCATCACGCTGGAGGAGACACTGGACCGGCAGGAAGGGTGGTATCGCGGCAGGCACAGCGGCGACTACTGGGTGAGCATCTTCGGAGAACCGCGAGACAGCGAACCGTGGGGGTGGCGCTTCGAGGGGCACCACCTGTCGGTCAGCCTGACCATCGCCGGCGACCAGGTCTCCCCCGCGCCGGTGTTTCTCGGCGCCAACCCGGCGCGGGTCAGCTACGCGGGCCGTTCCGTGTCCCGCCCGCTGGCGCCGGAGGAGGACCTGGCCCGCGCGCTGCTCGACGCCCTGGACGACACGGCCCGCGCCGCGGCGGTCGTGTCCGCCAAAGCGCCGACGGACATCCGCAGCGGCCCGCGGCCCAGCGCGGCGGAGCCCATCAAGCCGCTCGGCGTCGCCGCGAGCAGCCTGGGCCCGACCGCGCGGGCGGCGCTCAGCCAGCTCACCGCGCTGTACCTGGACCGGGTGCGCCCCGGCCTGCTCGCCGCGCCCGCGGCCGAAGCAGGTGAGCTGCACTTCGCCTGGGAGGGACCGCTCACGCCGGGCACCGGGCACTACTACCGGATCCAGGGCGACGACCTGCTGATCGAGTACGACAACACGACCGAGGACGGCAACCACGCGCACACGGTGCTGCGTCGTCCGCGCAGCGACTTCGGCGACGACGTGCTGGCCAAGCACCTACGGCAGGAACACAACACGCCCGGTGGTGCTCCCGTCGGCTAGCCGCTGGAGCCCGGCCGGCACGTCGTCCAGGCTCAGCCGCTCGCTGATCAGCGGCCGGATCGCGCCGGTCGCGGCGAGCCGGGTCAGCTCGGCGTGGCAGTCGCGCACCGCCCGCGGGTCCAGCCGCTGGTACAAACCCCAGTGCAGGCCGACGATCGAGTAGTTCTTCACCAGGGCGTGGTTCAGCGCCGCGGACGGGATGTCCCCGCTGGCGAACCCGACGATCAGGATGCGGCCCTCGAACGCGACGCACTTGACCGACCGCGCGAACGCCTCGCCGCCGACCGGGTCGTAGATCACGTCCGCGCCGCGCCCGCCGGTCACCTCCTTGACCACCGCCACGAAGTCCTCGCGCGTCCGGTCGATCACCACATCCGCGCCGAGCGAGCGGGCCACCTCGGCCTTCTCCGGCCCGCCGACGACACCGATCACGCGGGCTCCGGCGGCCTTGCCGAGCTGGACCGCGCCGCTGCCGACGCCGCCCGCCGCGGCGTGCACCAGCAGGGTCTCCCCCGCGGTCAGCCGCGCCCGGCGGTGCAGCCCGAACCATCCGGTCTGGTACGTAATGAAGAACGGCGCCGCGGACGCGTCGTCGAGCGAATCAGGCGCGGACATGATGCCCGCCGCGTCCATCACCGCGTACTCCGCGAACGCGCCGTGCGGCAGCGCCGGGCCGCCGATCACCCGGTCGCCCGGCGCCCATCCGGACCCGCCGTCGAGCACTTCACCGCACAATTCAACCCCAGGACTGAACGGCAGAGGCGGGCGTACCTGGTACGTTCCCCGGCACAGCAAGGCGTCGGGAAAGTTGGCGGCGGCCGCGAGCACCTTCACCAGAACCTGGCCCGGGCCGGGCTCCGGCCGCGGCAGATCCACGAGCTCCAGCACGTCCCGTGGCTCGCCGTGCCGGGTCACCTGCCACGCCTTCATCACGCCTCACCGCCCTCGATGCGCTGCTGCAGCCGGTTCATGCCGCGCAGCCACTTGTCCGTGTCGGCCGCGCGCAGCGCGTAGTAGTCGCGGACCTCTGGGTGCGGCAGCACGAGGAAGCGGCCCTCGCCGATCGCCGCCAGCAGCGCGTCGGCGACCTGCTCGGGCTCGATCGCGGTCTCCATCAGCACCACCTGCCCGGCCCGGCCGGACGAGGCCAGCATCTGCGTGCGCACACCCTGCGGGCAGACGCAATGCACGGACAGGCCGCGATGGGCATAGGTCGCGGCGAGCCATTCGGCGTACGCGACGGCGGCGTGCTTGGTCACCGAGTACGGCGCGGTGCCCAGCATGCTCAGCAGACCCGCCGCGGACGCGGTGACCACGAACGTGCCGCTGCCGCGGGCCAGCCAGGCCGGCAGCAGCTCGCGGGACGCGCGCACGTGGGCCATGGTGTTGACCTCCCAGGCCCGCTGCCAGTCCGCCTCCGGGGTGTCCGGCCCGGTGCCGGCGCCGGTCCCGGCGTTCGAGCAGAACACGTCGATCTCGCCGAGGTAGCCGCGGGCGGCCGCGATCAGGCCGCGGATTCCGTCCTCGGTCCCGGCGTCGCCCGCCTCGGCGAACCCGCCGATCTCCGCGGCGGCCGTCATGGCGGCGTCCGCGTCCAGGTCGTGCACCACCACCCTGGCGCCCTCGGCGGCGAACCGTCGCGCCAGCGCGCGCCCTATCCCGTTCCCGCCGCCGGTCACGACGACGCCGGCTCCGCTGATCATCGCCATGAACGAACCTTACGTAACGCGACCGCAATTCTGGTAGGGCGCGCTGTAAGCGTGTAATTCTGGGCCCATGACGGCGATTCCGGCACCTGAGGGCGCACTATCCACACCGAGGGCGGAGGGCAGCCGGCAGAGCCTGGCTCTGGTGGTCATCGCTTCGGCGCAGCTGATGGTGGTGCTGGACGCCACCATCGTGAACGTGGCGCTGCCGCATGTGCAGCACGCACTCGGGTTCTCCGGCAGCGGTCTGGAGTGGGTGGTGAACGCCTACGCGGTCACGTTCGGCGGACTGCTGCTGCTTGGCGGCCGGGCCGGCGACCTGCTCGGCCGTCGGCGGGTGTTCATCGGCGGGCTGCTGCTGTTCTCCGCGGCGTCCTTCCTCGGCGGGTTCGCCACCACGCAGTGGTGGCTGCTCACCGCCCGCGCGATCCAGGGCGCCGGCGGGGCGGTGATCGCGCCGACCGCGCTGTCGCTGATCCAGACCAACTTCCCCGAGGGCGAGGCGCGCAACCGGGCGATGGGGGTGTACTCGGCGATGGCCGGCGGCGGCGGGGCGGTTGGCCTGCTGCTCGGCGGGATCCTGACCACCTACGTGTCGTGGCGGTGGGTGCTGTTCGTCAACGTGCCGATCGGCATCCTGGTCGCCGCGTCGGCACCGCGGGCACTGACCGAGTCGCCCCGCCGGCCGGGCCGGATCGACGTGGCCGGGGCGGTGACCGGCACCGGCGGCGTCGCGCTGCTGGTCTACGGCCTGTCCCGGGCCGCCACCGGCCAGGACGGCGTGTCGCACTGGGGCGACACCCAGGTGATCGTGTCGCTGATCGCGTCCGTGGTGCTGCTGATCGCGTTCGTGCTCATCGAGCGGCGCAGCCCGCATCCGCTGCTGCCGCTGCGGCTGCTCGCGGACCGCAACAGGTCCGGCGCCTACCTGATCATGCTGTGCCTGGGCACGGCGATGTTCGGCATGTTCTTCTTCCTCACGCTGTTCGTGCAGACCGTCCTCGGGTACACCGCGATCCGGTCCGGGCTGTCGTTCCTGCCGTTCACCGTCGGGATCGTCAGCGCGGCGACAGTGGCCTCCCGGGTGACCTCACGGATCGGCGCGCGTCCGCTGATCCTCACCGGGGCGGCCATGGCCGCGGGCGGCATGTTCTGGTACGCCCAGCTGACCGAGCATGCCAGCTACCTGGCCCAGTTGCTCGGCCCGATGCTGGTGACCTCGTTCGGGCTCGGGCTGCTGTTCGTCCCGATGTCCCTCGTCGCCCTGCACGGCGTGCCCGGGCAGGACGCCGGGATCGCCGGGAGCCTGCTCAACACCGGCCAGCAGGTCGGCGGCGCGATCGGCCTGGCGGCGCTCGGCACGATCGCGTGGACCGCGGTGGCCGACAACGTGCGGAACACCACGGCGGCGATCGCCGCGGGACATCAGGCGCCCGAATCGGCGGCGCAGGTCACCGCCCACGCAATGGCAACCGGGTTCGCCCGCGGCTTCCTCACCTCGTCGGCGATCGCGGTGCTCGCCTTCGCCGTCGCCGTGGCGACGATCCGGGTCCGGCGGCAGGACCTGACCGGGCGACGCAGCGCGCCGCCGGCCGCCGCGCGGCCGGCAGCCGCGCCGCAGGCCGCCGCGGCGCCCGCCGAGCCAGCGGAGGTCCCGAGCGAGCGGGTGGCTCTCGCCACGGCCAACGTCCCCTGCCGGCACTGCTGACCGCACGCCGAAAATAGCCAATTGCCCCAATTCGCAGGCATGCTAAAGTTCTAGGCAATTGGTGGGGATCTTCTCTGGGGCGGGAAATGATCGATGTCCGTGAGCGAATTGCCGCTGCGCTGGAGAGCCGGCGTGCGAACCAGGACCGCATCGACAGGCTGTACGACGCGTGGGTCGCGCTGACCCGCGCGGTCGACACGCTGACCGGCACGATTACTGAGACGAGCGCACGGATTTCCGGGCGGGAACAGCGCGCAGCCGAAGGATTAACACCCGGCGAACAGGTATCCGGCGACTGGGGCATAAGCGCGCTGCGTAAGCTGCGCGATGAGATCGCCGAGCTGACGCCGGATATCGCGGCGGTCCGGGCGCGCTTCCACCGGCCGACGGTGAATATCGGCGTGGTCGGACAGGCGGCCGCGGGTAAGAGCACGTTGCTGCGCACGATCACCGGGCTCAGCGATGTGGTTATCCCGTCGGGCGGGCTCAAGCCGACGACGGCGGCGCGCAGCCGGATCCAGCATTCGCCTGGCCGGGCGGACGCGACGGTCATGCTGCGTACCTGGGAAGACTTCCGCGACGGCTACCTGGGGCCGCTGCACACCGACGCGGGCCGCGAGGACCCCGTGCCGGCCACCTCGGACGCGTTCCTCAAGTACCCGTACCAGGAGGCGCTCGACACCGCGCGCAACCGGGCGGCCCGCGCCCCGGACGGCGAACGCGCCCCGGTCGATCAGCAGAAGTTCTTGCGGCGGCTGCGAATCGCCCAGACCTCGTTTCCCAGCTACGGTGGCCTGCTGGAGCAGGCGGGGCGCGAACTGCGGATCGACCAGCTGGCCCGACTGCGGCCGTACGTCGCCTATCCCGCGGACGACGGTCGCGAGTGCCCCTATCACGCGGTGCACGACGTATGGATCTACTGCGAGTTCAGCGTGGGCGACGTGGCGAACCTCGTGCTCGTCGACCTGCCCGGTGCGGGTGAGGCCGCGCTGAACATCGAGCAGCAGTTCCTCGCCGATCTGAGAAACGACGTGGACGTCCTGCTCCAGGTGAAGCGTCCGGTCGTGTCGCGGTCGTGGATCGGGGAAGACGACTGGCGGGTGTTCCGGCTAGCCGACAAGGCGAGCATGGGCGTCGACATCTCCGACTTCGTCTGCTTCGTGGTCAACACCGATCCGTCGAACGTCACCAAAGACCAGCTGAACAACGCGGTTGCCCAGGCGCGGACCGAGATCACCGACCCCAACGGCGTGCAACTGCTCGTCGGCGACGTCGCGGACCAGGAGCAGGTGCGGGAGCAGATCCTCGGGCCGGCGCTTGAGGCCCTGGCCCGGAACCTCGCGAGCATGGACCAGACCGCCGCCGCCACCCAGATCCGCCGGGCTCGCGCGGTGGCCCAGCGCGTGCGCGACGTCGCCGGCCAGCTCGCAGACGAGGTACGCAACCGGGAACGGCAGGTCCCCGACGAGGACAGCGCGCTGCGCGACGCGGCGAAACAGCTGCGAAACTCCGTGTCGAAGCGGCTCGATGCCCTGCTCGAGGAGTACGACCGCCTGGCGCGCGAACATCATCCCGTTCCCGAGCTGGCCAAGGCGATCACCCTCGCCAGCGGGAACCTCACCCGGTGGGCCGACTCCGGCTTCGGCATGGGCAGCAAGAAGGAGTGGCTCGCGAAGGTCGACGAGGCGCTGTCCGCCGACCTCGGCGAGACCCGGGACGACCAGTGCACCCGGGCCAGGCGGGAGATCCGCAGGGAGTTCGGCATCATCGACAGCTCGCTGACCACGGCGGTCGACCGGCTCCACGCGCAGGTCGTCGACGCTCTCCCGCCACGGCTCGTCGCGACCCAGGCCCAGGGCGAGCGGCCGCTGCACGCGCTGGCGGATACGGCCGACCGGCTGCGGCTGGCCTCGTTGCACGGCGCGGTGCGCACGCTGCTGGATATCCGGGACAACTACGGGAACATCTTCCTGCGGGTAGGCGGGCCGGTCGTCAACCGGGTCGCGCCAGCGCCAGGTCCACTGCCGGGCGAGGGGACCGCGGCCGCTCCCGGCCCCAGCACGGACGCCGGCGGCGCCGGCGGTAGTGGTAGCGGCGGCGGTACTCAGAACGCGTTCTACCGCGGCGCGCGGCTGGCCGCGGACGTGGTGGGCGCCATGCATCCCGCGGCCGGGCCGGCCGCACACGCGGCGGCAGGTGCCGTGCCGCTGGTGCTTGGCTGGATCTGGGAAGCGCCGATCAGCGACAAGACGGCGGAAAGCCTGAACGTGGCGTTGTCGCGAGCTTTTCGCGAGGCGGTCGGCCAGATCGAGAAGCGGATGCAGGAGGAGGCCGGGTTGCTCAGCGAGGTGCTCGCCGCCGCGCTGAACCAGTTCAAGGACGACCTCATCCGAGCACCCGAAATCGAGCGTGAATGGGCCGACCTGTGCCGCCCCGTGCGACAGGAACTGTGGCCGCGTACCTTTGGCGGCGAGGCCGCCGCCCTCAGCGCCGGGTACCGCCGGCTAGCCGCGGCCGTCGTCGCTGGCGCCGCCGCCGCCGGAGCCTTCCTGACCGCGAGCAATGAGCTGCCCGATGCCAGACGCTAGGCGGACGGTCCAGGTCAACCGCATGACCGCGACCATGCTCGGGGTGAGCAAGGCCGGCAAGACGACCTACATCCTCGGCGCCTACGCCGCGCTGGTCAACGGCGTGCATGGCTGCCACCTGCACACGGCCGACCCCGACGTGGGCATGGATCTGCTCAGGCAGCTGAACGACCTGCGGGCTGGCAAGCCAACGCCGCCGACCCCGGACGAGCCGGTGCGCTACGACTTCGTGCTGACCAGGAACGGCACCGCGGAGCGGACGGCCATGGACCTGACGGACTTCCGCGGCGGCGCCGCGTTCGATACGGCCAACGGCAAGGAGAGCGACACCGCGCGCCTGCACCGGCGGCTACTCGACACGGACGCGATCTTCATCGTGCTGGACAGCGAGCACTTCCAGGAGCCGCTCACCGGCATTCGGCTGCACGAGGTCCGTGCGGCGACCGGCGCGGACCGGTTTGCGGACATGGTCAGCAAGGCGCTGGCCGACCGTGAGGTGGCCGGCCGCCCGGCGCCGCCGATCGCCGTCGTGCTGACCAAGTCGGACCTGATCGACGGCCGGCCGGGGAGCACGCCGCGGGACAGGGGTCAGGTGGCGGCCGAGGTGAGACGGCTCATGCCCGCCCTCTTCCGGCCGGGAGTTCACACGATGATCTTCCCGGTCAGCGTCACCGGTCTGGTCACCATGCCCGACGGCGACTCCCCCGCGATGATCGTCGACCTGCTCGACGTCGCCGACCCGGTGGTCTTCGCGGTCGGCTGGTTCCTCGGTGCCTGCCAGGCCGAGGTCGGCATCGAGCGAGACGACGCGGTCAGAGCCCAGCTGGAGGTCGAGGCCGCGCTCGCCGACCTGATGCGGAAGAATCCGATCGTCCGCTGGTTCCAGCGCCACGCGATCGACAACACCAGGACCTTGGCCGGTACATGGCTGGACACGGCCGCCGCGCTCAACGATCGCTGGCACGAGCTGGGCACCCAGTGCCTGGAGGTCCTGAGCAGGTTCTACCCCGGCATGGGAGAGGCGGCGGCGAATGACGCGATGGGCGCCCGTCGTTTACGGCCGGACCGCCACCTCCGACACCTGGTGGCGGGCGGTGCCGACGACCCTCGACGAGACCGGCTGGCTCGGCTCCGTAGTACGGGCGGCAGTCAGCGGCGGCCGAGAGCTTGACCGCGCGCCGCGGTTCCTGCTCGCCCAGGATCGTACGCACCGGATCGTCGGCGTCGCCTGCCAGGCAGCCGCCCTCGATCCCGCGATGAGCTCGGATGGGGACCGCGCGCTCTACTGTTTCGTCGGCTGGGCTACGCCGCGGGACGGGCGGCTTGGGCCGGCCGTGCCATCGTTTCAGGAGCTGAGCCGGGACTACGTCGCATGGGCCGGACCGGTCTACACCGAGATCCTCGGCAAGGTCTGGACGGTGTCGGCAACGGCGTACTGCCCGCCGGAGCGGACCGAACCCGGTGCGGCACCCTGGCCGCCGGCCGGCCAGGACCTTGGCACGGCGCCGCCACCGGCCGAAGGGCTCTGGCCGGAGCAGACGTGGCCCGCCCTGTGGACCGCCGCCCAGACCGCGAGCATGCCGCTGACTTGTGTCATCGGCTGGCGGGACACAAGCTCGGCACGGGCCGAAGGCGCCACTCACGTCGGCGCCGCCGACGCCCCGGCCCGGCCGCTTCCCGCGCTGCCCCAAGTGACGCCTCAAGTGACGCCGCTGCCGATGCCGCCGGCCAAGGCGGAACCGTTGCCCGGGTCAGCCCCGGCCACCAAGCCACCGGAACGGCGGCCGATCGCCGTGGCGCTCGGCGTGGCCGCCGTCATCGGCGCCGCGGTTGGCGCGGCCATCACGGCACTCGCAACCGGCGGTTCCGCCGCGCCGCCGGCACAGCCGGTCAGGATCCAGCTCGTCGTACCGGCCTCCGCTCAGCCGGCTCCCGGCACCCTGCTGCGATACCTGGCTGGCGCGCTGTCGGCCGGCCAGGCGACGGCGCGCCTGGCCATGTGGCCCGGCGCCTCGGCTCCGTCGGCCACCGCATGTGCGAACACGCTACGCGCGACGCAAGCCGCGACGCCGATTCCAGCCGAGCAAGGCGAGCGCGTCTGCGTACAGCTCACCGGCCAGCCAGCGCGGTACGGCGTCATCGAGGTCACCACGATGAGTCCGTCCTCGGTGACCGCCCAAGCCACCATCTGGCCATAGCCGACGTGGTCCGGTCTAGCATGTGCGCATGCCAGCCTCACACATCGCGCTGCTGCGCGGGATCAACGTCGGGGGGAACAACAAGGTCCCGATGGCGGAACTGCGCGCGGCGCTCACCGCCAGCGGGCTCGCCGACGTGTCGACGTACATCCAATCCGGGAACGTGCTGTTCCGCACGTCCGAGCCGGACACCGCCGTGCTCGAGGAGGCGATCGCGGAGGTAATCGCTCGCACGTTCGGGATAAAAATCGGGGTTGTGGTGCTGACCAGGGATCAGCTCGCCGCCGTGCTCAGCGCCAATCCCTACCCCGATGAACCCAACCCGAAGTACGTGCACGTGGTGTTCCTCGGCGCGGCGCCGGACGCTGGCCGGCTGGACGCGGCCCGCGAGATGGCCGCGGCGAAGGGCAGCCGGGACACGGTCACCGCGGGCGACCGGGTGCTCTACCTGCACACACCGGACGGGTACGGAACCAGCGAGCTGGCCAAGGCGCTGGTAAAGGTCACCACCTCGGCGAAGGGGACGGCGCGCAACCTGTCCACCACCGCCAAGCTGCTGGCGCTGTGCGATGAGTGACCGAGCGGTCCTGGTGACGGGCGCGTCCCGGGGCATCGGACGGGCCATCGCGGCGGCATTCGCGCGGCAGGGCGACCGGGTCGCGGTGCACTACGCCCATGCGGCGGCCGCGGCCGAGCAGGTGGCGGCCGCGCTGCCCGGCGACGGGCACGTGGTGGTCGGCGGTGACCTCGCCGACCCGGACGCCACCCGCCGGATCGTGGACACCGCGCACGCCGAGCTGGGCGGGCTCGACGTGCTGGTCAACAACGCCGGAATCTACCTGAAACACGTGGTCACCGACGTCTCCTATGCCGAATGGCAGCGGGCCTGGCAGGACACGCTCGCGGTCAACCTCGCCGGGGCGGCCAACGCCATCTGGTGCGCGGTGCAGCATATGAAAGCGGCGGGCGGCGGGAAGATCATTAACGTGTCCTCCCGCGGCGCGTTCCGCGGCGAGCCGTCGCACCCCGCGTACGGGGCCAGCAAGGGCGGGCTGAACGCGCTGGCCGGCTCCATGGCGCGCGCGCTCGCGCCGCACGGGATCGCGGTCGCCACGGTGGCCCCCGGTTACGTCGAGACCGACATGGCCGCCGAGGACCTGGCGTCCGCGCGGGGTGCGGAGATCCGGGGGCAGAGCCCGTTCAACCGGGTGGCCACGCCGGACGAGATCGCCGCCGCGATCATCTACCTGGCCTCGCCGGAGGCGGACTGGGCCAGCGGCACGATCATCGACCTGAACGGCGCCTCCTACCTGCGCCCGTGAGACGGGTGCGCCTACCGATACCTGGGGCGGCCGGCAGGCTAGGTCGGCCGGGCACCCGGGGGCGGCCGGCAGGCTAGGTCTTGACGCCCGTATCCGACCGGACTAGCGTCAGTATCCCTTAGGAAACTTTCCTATTCGATTCCGTGCACTTCCCCGCAACCCGACGCCTAGGGACCCGCGCATGAAACGAAGAACCTCCGTCGTGGCGGCGTTGAGCGCCGCCCTGATCGTGGCCGGCGGCCTCGGCATGGCCGTGAGCCAGGCAGCCAGCGCCGCACCCGCGCACACCGCTGGCTTCGGCTTCAGCCCGAGCCTGCCGTATCAGGTCTTCGCGCCGTACTACGAGACCTACGACACCAGCACCGACCTCGCCACCCTCGTCCAGCAGTCCGGCGCCAAGTTCCAGTCGCTCGCGTTCCTCCAGACCGCGCAGGCCGGCTCGTGCACCGCCTACTGGGATGGCGACACGACCAAGCCGATCGCCCCGGCCACCTTCGGCGCCGACATCGCGACGGTCCAGGCGCACGGCGGGAACGTTATCCCGTCGTTCGGCGGTTTCACCGCGGACACCACCGGCACCGAACTCGCCGACAGCTGCACCAGCGTGCCGGCGATCGCGAGCGTCTTCGAGAGCCTCATCACCACCTACCACGTCCCGCGCATCGACCTGGACATCGAGGGCGACTCGGTGAACAACGCGGCCGGCATCGACCGGCGCAACCAGGCGATCGCGATGACCGAAGCCTGGGCCAAGGCCCATCACGAGAACATCCAGTTCTCCTACACGCTGCCCACGTTCCCGACCGGGCTGCCGCCGGCGGAGCTGTCCGTGCTCCAGGACGCGGTCGCCGACGGCGCCGCGATCAGCACGGTCAACCTGCTCACGTTCGACTACTTCATCGGCACCCAGCAGGACATGGTGGCCGACACCGAATCCGCCGCCACCGGGCTGGTCAGCCAGCTCGCGGCGCTGTTCCCCAGCGCGTCGCAGAAGCAGCTATGGCACATGGTGGGCGTCACCGAGATGCCGGGCATCGACGACTTCGGCGCGGCCGAGACGTTCAGCCAGGTCAACGCGATCCAGATACTGGTCTGGGCGAAGGCGCACGGCCTCGGCTTCACCTCGTTCTGGGCGTCGCAGCGCGACAACGGCGGCTGCCCGGGCACCAAGGGCGCGGGCACCTGTTCCGGGCTGACGCAGCCCACCTGGTTCTTCGCCCACGTCTTCGAGCACTTCACCAGGTAGCAGAGCTGGTGCCCGCGGCTCCTCACTCCCACCGCGGGCACTGGGTGATCCGGGTCACTGGCCGCCAAGAGCGGCCATGACCTGGGCCCAGGCAAGCTCGGCACCGGCGACGAGGCAGCCATCCACCACGGCGTCGGTGCCGAGCGCGCTCACCTTGATCTCCGGCCGGACGGGGGCAAGCGTGTCCAGCTCGGCGCTCACCAGGGCGGCGAATCCGGGTGCCCGGCCGATGCCGCCGCCGAGCACGATCAGCTCGGGGTCCACCACGTTGACCACGACGCAGATGGCCTTGGCCGCCAGCCGCGCCTCCTCCGCGACGACGCGCACCGCGCGCGGATCACCCGCCGCCGCCGCCTCGAACACCCGCCGCGCGGACAGCGCGCCGCCCATGCCGGCCCGCCGGGCCGCGCGCACCACGCTCGACGCCGAGGCGGCCGCCTCGAACGTGCCCCGCTTGCGCGCCTCGTGCTCGTCGACGTCCGCATCCCCGGTCAGCGGCAGGTACGCGATCTCGCCCGCGACTCCGTGCGCGCCGCGGACCAGCTTGCCGCCGATGACCAGGCCCATCGCGATGCCGCTGCCGAAGTGCACGAACGCGAAGTGCGCCACGTCGCGGCCGTGACCGAGGGCCTGCTCGGCCCGGGTGGCCACGTTCACGTCGTTCTCCATCGCCAGCGACGAGCCGAACGCATCCCGCAGGCCCGCCAGCGCGGCCGGCCGGTCCCACCCGGGCAGGTGCCCGGACAGCTTCATGGCGTCTCGCGTCTCGTCGTAGACGCCCGGGCTGCCGATCACCGTCTGAGTGATCGCGGACCGGGACACCTCCGCCTCCGCGCACAGCACGTCGGCCGCCCGGACCAGCTCGGCGACCCGGCCCCGCACGCTGCTGGCGCGGGTGCGGAACGACGAGCGCGCCCGGATCTCGCCGGACAACCCGGCCAGCGCGCCGCGGATGTAGTCGTGGCCGATGTCGAGCCCCAGCACCAGCCCGGCGTCCGGCCTGATCTCGTACAGCTGCGCGGTCCGTCCCGGCACGCCGGTCCGCTGGCCGGCGATCCGCACCAGGCCCGCCCGCTCCACGTTGCCAAGCGCGAGCGATACCGTCGGCTTGGACAGGCCGGACACCCGGGCCAGCTCGGCTCGCGAACACGGACCGCGGTGGCGGATGTGCTCAAGCAGCAGCTGCTCGTTCATCGTCCGGATCAACGATGGACGAGCGGCGGCCCAGCGCGCCGCGGCCGGCGCCGGGCGCTCCGCGGCCCCCGCCGGCGCCGGGCGCTCCGCGGGAAGACTTTGGGCCGTCAACTAGCACCTCCGGAGTTCGATGTCCTACATCGTGACATAAGTCGTTATCAACGGGACCCTTGTCGCGGACAGATAGTTAGGATACTGTCCTAACAATCTTCGCGGAAGGGTCTACCCCGGTATTCGCCACAATTCGTACAGTAAGGAACAACGGCATGAGACGCCTCTCTAAATTCGGGGTCATCATCGGGGCCGGCCTGCTCGCGGCCGGCTGCACCGCCGGTTCCGGGTCAAGCACCAGTGGCTCCGGCAAATCCACGGGCAGCGCATCGACCAACAGCGTGCTGACCATTTCCAACGAGAACGGCGCCACTTGGACCTGCGGGTTCAGCCCGTTCAACTCCTCGGACACGCTGGTATCCGTGGGCTTCGTTTACGAGCCGCTGGTGTACGTCAACCCGCTGCAAAGCGGCGCGACCACGCCGATGCTGGCGACCGCCTGGCAGTGGAGCAACAACAACAAGACGCTGGTGTTCACCATCCGCAACGGCGTCAAGTGGGACGACGGCCAGCCGATGTCCGCCGCCGACGTGGTCTTCACCTTCAACCTGCTGAAGAAATTCAGCGCGCTGGACCTGAACGGCATCTGGTCCTACCTGAGCACCGTCACGCAGACCGGCTCGGACCAGGTGACGATGACGTTCAACCAGCCCGCCGTGCCGGACTTCTACTACATCGCCGACCAGACACCGATCGTGCCGCAGCACGTCTGGTCGAAGATCGCCAACCCGGTGAACTACACCGACCCGAACCCGGTCGGCTCAGGACCGTACACGGTCAACCCGTGCGACAAGAACAACATCACCTACACCGCCAACAAGTACTTCTGGCAGCCCGGTGAGCCGCACATCAAGAAGGTGCAGTACCCGGCGTTCCTGACCAACGACGCGGCCAACGAGGAGCTGGCCAACGGCCAGGCGCAGTGGGGCGCGCAGTACATCCCCAGCATCCAGTCCTACTACAAGGCGAAGAGCCCGAACTACAACTACTGGTTCCCGCCGACGCTGAACGTGACGCTGGTGCCGAACCTCACCGACCCCCAGCTGTCCAACGTCAAGGTCCGCCAGGCCATGTCGTACGCCATCGACCGGAGCAAGGTCTCCTCGATCGGCGAGACCGGCTACGAGCCGGCCGCCAACCAGACCGGTGTCGTGACGCCCACGTTCAACCAGTGGGAGAGCGGCTCCGCGACGTCCACGTGGGGCAGCGGCTACGATCCGGCCAAGGCGAAGCAGCTGCTCGAGTCCGCCGGGTACCACATGGGCTCGAACGGCGTCATGGTCAACTCGGCCGGCAAGCAGCTCGCGTTCAGCGTGATCAACATCGGCGGCTACTCCGACTGGGTCGCCTCCATGCAGGTCATCCAGCAGGAACTCAAGGCAGTCGGCATCCAGATCACGCCGGACAACCTGACGAACACCTCGCTGCTCAACGACCTCCAGCTGGGCAAGTTCCAGCTCGGCTACTGGGAGCAGCAGGTCTTCGGCCCGGCGCCGTACTACGAGCTGTCCGCGTGGCTGTACTCGCCGAACACGGCGCCGATCGGCAAGCAGGCCGCCACCAACTTCGAGCGGTATTCCAGCCCGCAGACGGACACGCTGTTCCACCAGTACGCGTCGGCGACAAACTCTGCGACGCAGCACGACATCATGAACCAGCTCGAGCAGGTCATGGTGACCCAGGTGCCGGTCATCCCGGTGGTCGAGGGCGTGGACTGGTACCAGTACGACACCGGCTCGTTCACCGGCTGGCCCACCGCCAGCAACCCGTACGCGCAGCCGCCGGCCTGGGCGTACCCGGACAACGAGCAGGTCCTGCTGCATCTGCAAGCCAAGTAAGGCCTAAGCGCGCCGGGAACCCGCTCGGGTTCCCGGCGCGCCGACCGGAGGACACTCGCTCATGACCCTCGGCAGACCAGCGTGAGATATGCGCTGCGCCGTACCGGCTTCTTCGCGCTCACGCTCTGGGCGGCACTGACCCTGAACTTCCTGCTCCCCCGGCTGATGCCGGGGAACCCGGCGGAAGCCATGATCGCCAAGTTCCACGGGACGCTGACCCCCGCCGCGGTCAGAGCCCTGGACGTCCTGTTCGGCGTCAACACCAACCAGGGTCTGTGGTCGCAGTACATCAGCTACCTGCACCAGATGGCCACGCTCAACTTCGGCACCTCGCTCGCGTACTACCCGAACTCGGTCAGTTCGGAGATCGGCGGCGCGATCTGGTGGACGATCGGCCTGGTCGGCGTCACGACCGTGCTGGCGTTCGCGCTCGGCACGCTGCTCGGCATCGTGTCCGCGTGGCGGCGCGGCAGCCGCCTCGACAGCGTCGTACCGCCGGTGTTCGTGATCGCGTCGGCGGTGCCCTACTTCTGGGTCGCGATGATGCTCATCTTGATCTTCGGCATCACGATGCACTGGTTCCCCTACGAGTTCGGCTACTACGTGACGACCGACAAGCCGGGCCTCAACCTCACGTTCTTCCAGGACGTGCTCAATCACGCGTTCCTGCCGGCCCTGTCGCTGCTGGTCACCACCATCGGCACGTGGATCCTGACGATGCGCAACACGATGGTGACCACGCTGGCCGAGGATTACGTGCGGATGGCGCGGGCCAAGGGCCTGACCGGCCGCCGCATCATGTTCGACTACGCGGCGCGCAACGCGATCCTGCCGAACCTCACCGGCTTCGCGATGTCGCTGGGCTTCGTGGTCAGCGGCGCGATCCTGATCGAGTACGTGTTCAACTATCCCGGCGTCGGCAACATGCTGCTGTACGCCGTGAACAGCGCGGACTACCCTCTGATGCAGGCTCTGTTCTTGCTGATCACCGTGGCGGTGCTGGTGTCGATCCTGATCGCCGACCTGCTGACCGCGCTGCTGGATCCGCGCACGAGGACGGCAGGATAGCCATGGCCGCACCGTACGTCTCCACCACTCCCCCCGCCGAGCCGCCGGCCGGCACGCCGATCGAGGCGGCACCGATCCCGAGCCGCGGGCAGTCCGGGAACGCGCTGGCCAGGATCTGGCGGGCCATCCGGTCCAACCGCAAGGCCGCCGTCGGCTCCGCGATCATGGTGGTGTTCATCTTCGTCGCGCTGTTCCCCGGCTTGATCGCGCACGACGACCCGGAACAGGACAACTACGCCCCCAAGATGGGCATCTCCACCGCGCACTTGTTCGGCACCAACCAGTACGGCCAGGACCTGTTCTCCCAGATCGTGCACGGGACCAGGGAGGTGCTGCTGATCGCCGTCCTGGTCGGCCTCGCGACCACCGCGATCGCGGTCCTTGTCGGCGTCGCCGGCGCCTACCTGGGCGGCCTGTGGGACAACGCGCTCGGCGTCATCACCGACGTGCTGCTGGTCATCCCGCTGTTCCCGCTGCTGATCGTCATCGTGGCCTACGCGCACGCGACGAGCGTGTGGGTGATGATCGTGGCGATCACGATACCCAGCTGGTCTTACACCGCCCGGCAGCTCAGATCGCAGGCCCTGACGCTGCGCAGCCGCGACTTCCTCGAGGCGGCCCGGGTGCGCGGCGAACGCAGGCTGTACATCATCGTGGTCGAGGTCATCCCGACGATGACCTCGCTGATCGTGGCCAGCTTCCTGACCAACGCGCTGTACGCCGTGCTGTTCTCCTCGAGCCTGCAGTTCATCGGGCTCGGCAACTCGAGCTCGGTCAGCTGGGGCGAGACCCTGTACTGGGCGCAGAACAACGCGGCGCTGCAGACCGGCCAGCCGCTGTGGGCGATCGCGCCCGGCGCCTGCGTCGCACTGCTCGGCACCGGGTTCGCGTTGCTGAACTACGCGTTCGACGAAATCGGCAACCCGGCCCTGCGCCCCGTCCGGAGGCATCGACGTTCAGGGAGGAGGTCGCGTGCCCGAGCTGCTTGACGTCCAGGGCCTTTGCGTCGACTACGTGTTGCCGCGCGGTGCCGTTCGCGCCGTCGACGACGTGTCGTTCACCGTCGACCGCGGGGAGTTCCTCGCGATCGTCGGCGAGTCCGGCTGCGGCAAGTCCACGCTGCTGTTCGCCGTCGCCCAGCTGCTCGCTCCCCCGGCCGAGGTGACGGCCGGCACGGTCACGTTCGCCGGCGCGAACCTGGTCGGCCTGACCGATCGCGAGCTGGCCGGGGTCCGCTGGCGGAACATGTCGGTGGTCATGCAGAGCGCGATGAACGCGCTGAACCCGGTCAAGTCGATCGGCGCGCAGTTCAAGGACGCCCTCGTGGCGCACGGCGTCAAGGACAAGTCCCAGATCAGGGCCAAGTCCGCCGAGGTACTCAAGATGGTCGGCATCGACCCGATACACCTGGGCAGCTACCCGCACCAGCTCTCCGGCGGCATGCGGCAGCGGTCGATGATCGCCATGGCGATGCTGTTCACCCCGGACCTGATCATCATGGACGAGCCGACCTCCGCGCTGGACGTGGTGGCGCAGCGTGCGCTGATGGTGCAGATCAAGGAGCTCCAGCGGGAGTTCGGTTTCGCGATCATCTTCGTCACCCACGACATGTCGCTGGTCAGCCACTTTTCCGACCGGCTGATGGTGATGTACGCCGGCCAGGTGGACGAGCTGGCCGGCACCCGCACCACGTTCGAACGGCCGCGGCACCCGTACACCAGGGGCCTGCTCGAGGCCTTCCCGTCCATCCGCGGCCCGAAGACGCCGCTGCGCGGGATCCCCGGCAACCCGCCGGACCTGGCCACGCCGCCGGCCGGCTGCCGGTTCCATCCCCGGTGCCCGTACGTGGTCGACATGTGCAAGACGAAGGAGCCCGAGCTGTACCCCCTTTCGAAAGAGGGGTATCCGGCGGACGACGTACTGGTGCGCTGCCTGCGCATCGCGGACGGGAGCCTGACGTGACCGAGCTCCTCAGGGCCGACCAGCTGACCAGGCACTTCAAGATCGGGAACGCGCTGTCCCGGCGCACGCTGCACGCGGTCGACGACGTGAGTTTCACGATTGGCGAGCGGGAGATCGTCGCGCTGGCCGGGGAGAGCGGCAGCGGCAAGTCCACGATCGCCCGGCTGCTCGCCCGGATCTACTCGCCGACCTCCGGCACGATCACGTTCGCCGGCCGGGACGTCAAGACGTTCCGCTCGCGCAAGGACCACCTGCGGTACAGCAGCGAGGTCCCGATGGTGTTCCAGGACCCATTCGCGTCGATCAACCCGGTGTTCCGCGTCTCGCACGGCGTGCTGCGCAGCCTGAAGCTGCACCGGCCCGAGCTGTCCGGCGCGGAACGGCAGGCGGAGGCGGCGCGCGTGTTCGAGGTCGTCGGCCTCAAGCCCGACATGCTCCAGCGCTTCCCGTACGAGCTGAGCGGCGGCCAGCGGCAGCGCGTCGGCTTCGCCCAGGCGCTCGCGATGAAGCCGAAGCTGATCCTCGCCGACGAGCCGGTCTCCATGCTCGACGTGTCGATCCGCATCGGCCTGCTGAACCTGATGGCCAAGCTCAGGGACTCCGAGGGCGTCTCGATCCTCTACATCACCCACGACATCGCCAGCGCCCGCTACGTCGCGGACCGGCTGATCGTCATGTACGCGGGCCAGATCGCGGAACAGGGCCCGATCGAGGACGTGCTGTCCGCGCCGAAGCACCCGTACACCCAGCTGCTGCTGTCCGCGGTACCGGACCCGAAGGCGCCGCTGTCCGACGTCGCGGACCGCGGCGAGCCGCCGCGCGTCGTTGATCCGACGCCCGGCTGCCGGTTCCGCTGGCGCTGTCCGCTCGCCATCGACACCTGCCAGACCGTCACGCCCGTCTTGGCCGACCTCGCCACCGGCCACGAAGTGGCCTGCCATGTCGCCCAGTCGGGCGCGGAAGTGACGGCCTTCTTGAAGGATGCCTCATGAAGCTGACCGTCATCGGCGGCGGTTCCACCTACACCCCCGAACTGGCCGACGGCCTCGCCCGGCTGGATCTGCCCGTTTCTGAGCTGGTGCTCGTCGATCCGGATCTTGATCGGCTTGCCGCGGTCGGCCCGGTGTCCGCCCGGATCATGGCCCGCTACGGACACCCCGCGCGGGTGCGCTGGACCGCCAGCCTGGACGACGGCGCGGACGGCGCCGACGCGGTGCTCATCCAGCTGCGCATCGGCGGCCAGGCGGCGCGCCAGCGCGACGAGACATGGCCGCTCGACTGCGGGTGCGTGGGACAGGAAACGACCGGGGCTGGCGGGTTCGCGAAGGCTCTCCGTACCGTGCCGGTGGTCCTGGATCTGGCTGAACGACTTTCCCGACGGGCTTCGCCCTACGCCCCGATCATCGACTTCACGAATCCGGTGGGGATCGTGACGCGGGCGCTGCTCACCGCGGGCTACCCCGCGATCGGCCTGTGCAACGTCGCGATCGGCTTCCAGCGCAAGTTCGCCGCGCTGCTCGGGGTTTCTCCGTCGCGGGTTTCCCTGGGCCACGTCGGGCTGAACCACCTGACCTGGGAACGCTCGGTGCTGGTGGACGGCGTAGACGTGCTGCCCGGGCTGCTCGCCGACCACGTCAAGGAGATCAGCGAGGACATCGAGCTGCCGCCCTGGCTGGTGCAGCACCTCGGCATGGTGCCGTCGTACTACCTGCGCTACTTCTACGCGCACGATCTGGTCGTCGATTCGCTGGCCGGGGCGCGCACCCGCGCCGAGGCCGTGATGGAGGTCGAGGCCGAACTGCTCCGCCAGTACGCCGACCCGGCCCTGGACACCAAGCCGGAGGCGCTGACCAAACGCGGCGGCGCGTTCTACTCCGAGGCGGCCGTCGACCTGCTCGTCGCGCTCACCGGGTCTGGTCCCGGGGACGCGGCCTCCCCGCAGGTCGTGAACGTGCTGAATGGCGGCACGCTGCCGTTCCTGCCGGCCGACGCGGTGGTCGAGGTCCCGGCATCGGTGAGTCCGTCCGGCGCCGTGGCGCTGCCGGTCCCCCCGGTCGAACCGCTGCTGCGCGGGCTGATCTCGCACGTGTTCGCGTACGAGGAACTGGCACTGGACGCGGCGCTGCACGGCGGCCGGGAACGCGTGTTCAACGCGCTGCTGGCCCATCCCCTGGTCGGCCAGTACGACGTCGCGGAAGGTCTGACGGACCGGCTGCTCGCCGAGAACGCGAGGTATCTGTCATGGGCATGACCCGGGCCATAGCCACACTAATCACCGCAGCGTCATTGGCAGCTATTACCGGCGTGACCACTTCAGCCTCAGCGGCCCCATCGACCCCGGCAGAAGTGCGTGTCAACCAGGTCGGGTACGTTCCCGGTGCCACGAAGATCGCATACGCGATGCTGCCTGGGCGTGTGGCAAGCGTGGCGTTCACTGTTACGTCCGGGAATCGTGTCGTATTCCGTGGTACGTCGAGCGACGACGTCGGTTCGTGGAATTCACGCTACCGAGCGGTATACGAGCTGTCGTTTTCCTCGTTGCGGGCAACTGGTACGTACCGCGTACATGTCGGTTCTGCCACCTCGCCGTCGTTCCAGATCGCTTCGGCGGGTGCGCTGTACACCCGGCTCGTGAACAACGGCGTGCGCTACTTCACCTCGGAACGCGACGGGGCCGACGTGGTCTCCTCGGTGCTGCACCGCCAGCCCGCGAACCTGACCGACGAGCAGGCGTACGTGTACGCGGCGCCGAAGTACGACAGCAACGACAACCTGCTCGGCACGTTCACCAAGATCGGCGGGCCGGTCGACGTGTCCGGCGGCTGGTTCGACGCCGGCGGCGGCTACGAGAAGTTCGCCTACACGGCCAGCTATGTCGACGCGTTGATGCTTCTGGCCCAGCGATCCTTCCCCGCTGAATCGAGCACGCTGGGCCCGGAGGCGCAGTTCGGCCTGGAGTGGCTGAGCAAGCTGTGGAATCCCGCCCGGAAGGTGATGTACGTCCAGGTCGGCATCGGCAACGGCAACGCCAGCAACACGATTCAGGGTGACTACAACTTCTGGTTCACGCCGCAGAGCGAGGACCGGATGGACGTCAGCAAGGGCGGCAACCCGGGGCCGACCGCGTACTACGTCAAGTACCGGCCGGTGTTCGAGGCGGCGCCGCCCGGCAAGCCGATCAGCCCGGAGCTCGCGGGCCGGTTCGCCGCCGACTTCGCGCTCGGCGCGCAGGTCAAGGCGCACGGCGACCCGGTGGGTGCCCGGGAGATGCTGGCGCTCGCGCGGAGCGTGTATGCCGCGGCCGCGACCACCAGCGTGGGCGCGATCACCACCACGTTCCCGCACGACTACTATCCGGGCACCGAATGGAAGAGCGACATGGCATGGGGAGCCGCGGAGCTAGCGCTCGCCGACGAGGCGACCGGCGCGTCCGGCGCGCAGGTGCACGCCGACCTCTCGACGGCGGCCAGGTGGACCCGGGCGTACCTCGCCCAGCGCGGCCGCGACACGTTCAACCTGTACGACAACGGGGCGGTCGCCGAGTCGGAACTGCTCCAGGCGATGCATGAAGCAGGCGGGACCCCGGTGCTCGCTCCGAGCACGGTGCTGACCGACATGGCCGCGCAGCTGCGCACCGGCGAGGCGGCGGCGAAGGGCGACCCGTTCGGGCTCGGCACCCAGCTGGGCGCGTCCGACGCGTCCCCGCACGCCTTCGGCCTGTACATAACGGACGCGCTGTACGAGAAGTACGGCGGATCGAGCAGATACCGGGCGTTCGCCCAGCAGCAGCTGAACTTCGCGCTCGGCGCGAACGCGTGGGGCAGCTCGTTCGTCGTCGGCGCGGGCAGCACGTTCCCGCACTGCATGCAGAGCGAGATCGCCAACCTGTCGGGATCGCTCACCGGCCACGGCGACATTCAGCTCGGCGCCACCACCGACGGTCCGAGCAGCACCGGTAACTTCTCCGGCCTGGGCACGGTGTCCGGGATGAAGGCGTGCAGCGCGGGCAGCTACGCGCCGTTCAACACCTCGGTAGCAAGCTACGAGGACAACGTGGTCTCCTGGCCCTCGGTTGAGCCGGCCGACGACTATTCGGCGGACTCGCTATTGGCGTTCGCTCTAGGCGCGGCCGGCCTTGGATAACACTCCCTGCCTAGGCGGCTCCGCCGCGGGCAAGTCCAAGGTCACCGAGGGCCAGGCCGCTATTCTGGCGCTTGACGGCGGCAACAGCAAGACAGACGTCGCCCTGATCCGGACCGACGGCGCCGTGCTCGCCTCCGTGCGCGGCGGCGGGATCAACTCCCAGGAAGCCGGCGCCGAGCCGACCGTGCATGCCCTCGACGACCTCGTCCGGCAGGTGGTCCACGCCGGCGGCGAGATCCCGGTGCTGCACACGGTCGCCTGCCTGGCCAACGCGGACCTGCCCGAGGAAGAGGAGGAACTCGCCGCGGCGGTGCTCGCCGCCGGCTGGAGCCAGACAAGCACGGTCATCAACGACACGTTCGCGATCCTCCGCTCCGGCCTGCGCGACGACGAGCCGCACTGGGGCGTCGCCGTGGTCTGCGGCGCGGGCATCAACGCGGTCGGCGTGGCGCCGGACGGCCGGGTGACCAGGTTTCTCGCGCTCGGCCAGCTCACCGGCGACTGGGGCGGCGGCTATGGCCTGGGTCGCGAGGTCATGTGGCACGCGATCCGCGCCGAGGACGGCCGTGGCCCGGCGACCGCGCTGACCGAGTGCGTCAGGGACTTCTTCAACATGGACAAAGTCGAGGACGTCGCGATCGCCATTCACAAGGAAAAGATCGAGGACGGCGACCTGAACGGGCTCGCCCCGGTCCTGCTCCGGGCCTCCGCCGACGGCGACCCGGTGGCCCGCGGCATCGTCGACCAGCTTGCCGACGAGATCTCGATCCTCGCGCTGACCGCGATGCGCCGCCTGGGCCTCACCGGCCTGGCCACGCCGGTCGTGCTCGGCGGCGGGGTGATCACCGCCGGCGACACGATCCTGCTGACCGGAATCGCGGACCGGATCGTGACCGGCGCACCCGACGCGGAGATCCGGGTCATCGACGTCCCGCCGGTGGTCGGTGCGGCACTGCTCGCCCTGGACCACATTCAGGCTCCGCCCGCCGCCGAGGCGCGGCTCCGCGCCACGCTGCGCAGAAGCACCGACCCCGTGGCTTCTTGACACGATACGGTCGGGGGATGGCGGACGAGGACGGGTACTTCGGGGAAAGCGTCGCGGCTACCTATGACGACGATGACGGGATCTACGAGGCGGGCGCGATCGAGCCGATGGTCGACGTGCTTGCGGAGCTGGCCGGGGACGGGCGGGCGCTGGAGTTCGGCATCGGCACGGGGCGGATCGCGCTGCCGCTGGCGGCGCGGGGTGTGCCGGTGCACGGCATCGACCTGTCCAAGGCGATGGTCGCCCGGCTGACGGCCAAGCCAGGCGGCGACCAGATCGGCGTGACGATCGGGGACTTCGCCACGACGACGGTCGACGGCCCGTTCTCACTGGCATACCTGATCTTCAACACGATCATGAACCTCACCACGCAGGACGCCCAGGTCGCCTGCTTCCGGAACGCGGCGGCGCACCTCGATCCCGGCGGGTGCTTCGTCATCGAGGTCAGGGTCCCGGCGCTGCGCCAGCTCCCGCCCGGCCAGGACGTGCTGCCGTGGTACGTGAGCCCGGAGCGCTGCGTCAGCTATTCGTTCGACACCGCCACCCAGGCGATGCGCGGGCACTACTTCGAGTCCGGTGCCGAGTACCGGACGATACCGTTCCGGTACGTGTGGCCGGCCGAGCTTGACCTGATGGCTCAGCTGGCCGGCCTGCGGCTGCGCCACCGGTGGGCGGACTGGACGCGGGAGCCGTTCATCAGCGCGAGCCCCAAGCACGTCTCCGTCTGGGAAAAGCCCCGCTAGCCAGCGAACCCGCTTCGAAACTTTCGATACCGAAGGCATGAAGGTTTCATCCCGTCATGCCAGAGTGCTGCGCGCAAACACGGAAATTTCACAACCCCTTGCAATGTGCCTCCAGGCCGTTTTTACTAATGGCATTATCGGGAAATATTCCTGAAACTATCGGAAATGTTACCGACATTTTCGAGAGGGGATGCTCATGCAGGACAGTCCGAGATCACGGAGAAACCGTGCCGTGCGCCGACCACTGATGGCGGCCGCGGCGGCCGTCACGCTGACGGTGCTCGCACCGCTGGTCGCGGCCATCCCGGCGGCGGCGGCCGGCACGCCGCTGCGGACCCTGGCCGAAGCGAAGGGCAAGTACTTCGGTTCCGATATGACGGCGGACCTGCTGTCCAACTCGACGGTCACCACCCTCGACGGCCAGCAGTTCGACATGATCACGCCGGGCAACGAGATGAAGTGGGACACCACCGAGCCGTCGAACGGCACGTTCAACTTCGGCCCCGGTGACCAGATCGTCGCGTTCGCGAAGGCGCACAACGACCGGGTGCGCGGCCACAACCTGGTCTGGCACAGCCAGCTGCCGTCCTGGGTGACCAGCCTGCCGCTGAACCAGGTACAGGCGGCGATGGAGACCCACATCACGACCGAGGTCAACCATTACAAGGGTCAGATCTTCGCCTGGGACGTGGTGAACGAGCCGTTCAACGAGGACGGCACGCTCCGCCAGGACGTGTTCTTCAACGCGATGGGCAGCGGATACATCGCCGACGCGCTGCGCACCGCGCACGCCGCCGACCCGAACGCCAAGCTGTACCTGAACGACTTCAACATCGAGGGCGAGAACGCCAAGAGCAACGCGATGTTCAGCCTGGTGCAGTCGCTGAAGTCCCAGGGCGTGCCGATCGACGGTGTGGGCCTGGAGAGCCACTTCATTCTCGGTCAGGTTCCTTCGTCAATGCTGGCCAACATGCAGCGGTTTGCCGCGCTCGGCGTCCAGGTGGCCGTCACCGAACTCGACGACCGCATCCAGCTCCCCGCCTCGAGCGCCAACCTCCAGCAGCAGGCCAGCGACTTTTCCACGGTAGTCAGCGACTGCATGCAAGTGTCCGCCTGTCCGGGCGTCACCCAGTGGGCCGTCGGCGACCCCGACTCGTGGATTCCCGGCGCGTTCTCGGGTTTCGGCGCCGCGACCATGTTCGATCAGAACTACCAGCCCAAGCCGGCCTTCACCGCGGTGCAGAACGCGCTCGGCGGCGGGGGCGGCAACACCGTCACGGTGACGAACCCCGGAGCGCAGACCGGCACGGTCGGCACCGCCGTCAGCCTGACGGTGCACGCCACCGATTCGGCGGCCGGGCAGACGCTCACCTACTCCGCGAGCGGCCTGCCGACCGGGCTGTCGATCAACTCCTCGACCGGAGTGATCTCCGGAACTCCCACCGTCGCGAACACCTTCAACCCGACGGTGACCGCCACTGACACCACGGGCGCGGCGAATTCCGCCAGCTTCACCTGGACGATCAGCGGCGGCAACACCGGTGGCGGCAGCTGCCACATCACCTACACCAAGTCCAGCGAGTGGGCCGGCGGCTTCGTCGTCAACGTCGTCATCGCCAACACCGGCACCAGCGCCGTCAACGGGTGGCGCCTCACCTTCACCTTCCCCGGTGACCAGCAGATCACGAGCAACTTCAACGGCGGGTTCAGTCAGTCCGGCGAGAACGCGACGCTGACCAACGCCAGCTACAACGGCGCTATCGCCCCAGGCGGCAGCGTCAACATCGGATTCCAGGGCACCTGGAAGAACAACGACACGAACCCGACCAGCTTCAGCCTGAACGGCAGCACCTGCACCTGACCTTCCCCCGCGAGCCTGCTGGCGGGCGGCGCCTAGCGCGGCCCGCCAGCAGTACGTTATCGGCACCGGGAAAGACCGAACAGGGCACCGGCCAGGCTGAATCCGCCGGCCGAGATGAATGCGGTGGCTGTGTCCGTGGCCTGGAGGACGATGCCGCCGATCGCGCTGCCCGCCGCCATGCCCATGGTGACGACGGCGAAGGTCCAGGCGAATGCCTCGGTGGCGCTGGCGGCGGAGACGGCGCGCCGCACGGCGGCGCTGAGCGCGCCCAGCCAGGGCGACAGCGGGATACCCAGTAAACCGGACCCCAGCACGTCAGCTCACCGCTGCCCGATCGACTGGGCATCCGCGCCAACGGTCACAGAGCGGCTCATCACACAAGCGGCAGAGTCGCTGCGCGCTGGCCCGGTCCGTGGTCAATCCGGTGAGCAGCCTGCTCGCCAGCCGCTCGAGTGCCGCGGCCTCTTCGGGCTCCAGCCCGTTCACCAGCCGTTCAACGGCGACCCGCCGCCGGGCTAGGACTCGCGCCGCGGCCAGCTGGCCCGATTCCGTGAGCAGGAGCGCCAGCGTCCGTCCGGGGCCAGGGTTAGCGCGGCGCACCAGGCCGGCCGCAACCAGACGGTCAGCCAGGCGCACCGCGCCAGAGTGCGTCAGGCTCAAGGTCCGGGCGAGGGCTCCCACTGACTGGCCGGGGTAGTGAGCCAGCGTCACCAGCGCCGCCGGCTCGGACGTGGCCAGCCCATCGGCCTGCTGCGTAGCCTCCCTGATCTCGTCGGCTACGGCCAGCGCCAACGCGCCGAGCAGGTTCGCCGCCTTCGGATATGACTGGGTCATATCTGGCCGCTACCCGATATGACTCAGTCATAACACGGGACAGCGTGTTCAGTAGTTCGGCCAGTTCCGCGTGCTGTTCCGGCGTCCAGCCGGCGAGCAGGTCGCGCAGCCCTTCGCGGCGCGCGGTGAACAGCCGGTCCGCCGCGGCATGACCGGCGCCGGTCAGCCAGAGCAGCCCGTCCTCGTCCCGCACCGCCATCCCGGCCGCGACCAGCCGGTCCACATGCGGCCAGCCCACGGAAACGCTCATCGCGTCATGCGCGGCAAGCGACGCACTACGGACCGGGCCCCGCTTGGCGAGCCGGGTCAGCAGCAAGCACGAACCGGCCGGCAGGTCGAGTCCGGCCAGGGAGGCAAGCCGCTCATATCCGCGCCGCCGGATGTCCGCGCAGGCCAGCTTCGACAGCGCCGGCGCGGCACCCCGCCTCTCCCCCAGGTCCGCCGCGCCCGTGGGCCCCGCCGCGCCTGTAGGCCCCGCCGCGCGGAGCGGCACCTCGCGCAGGAACCACGCCAGGACGAACGCGATCAGCGCGATCGGCACCGCCATCAGGAATACCGGCTCGAGCGCGAGCGCGTACCCGCGGGCCACCGCGCCGTGCACATCGGCCGGCAGCGCCGTCAGCGACTTCGGGTCCGACGTGGCCGTGGCCGGACTGAACCCGGCCGGCAACCGCAGCCCGCGCAATGCCGCGGCCAGCTCCACGCCCAGCCGGCCGGCGAACACCGCGCCGAATATCGACACCCCGAACGACCCGCCGATCGTCCGGAAGAAGGTCACCCCCGACGTCGCCGCGCCGAGGTCTTCGTAGGGCACCGAGTTCTGCACGGCGATCACCAGCACCTGGATGATCAGTCCGAGCCCGAAACCGAGCACGAAGAAGTACCCGTCCATGAGCCAGGTCGCGGTGTGCTCGTCCAGCCGTGACAGCAGGAACAAACCCGCCGCGAGCACCGCGCTGCCGACGATCGGATACACCTTGTAGCGCCCGGTCCGCGCGATCAGCTGCCCGCTGAGAACAGACGTGATCAGCATCCCGCCCACCATCGGCAGCAGGTAAACGCCGGACAGCGTGGCGGACACCCCGTGCACCACCTGCAAGAACAGCGGCAGGTAGGAGATGGCGCCGAACATCGCGAAGCCGGCCGCGAGCAGGATCGCGGCGCTGAGGCGGAACACCTGACCGCGGAACAGCCGCAGCGGCAGCATCGGCTCGGCGGCATGCCGCGCGGACGCCCACCAGGCGCAGATCGACACGAAGGCGCCGGCGAACAAGCCGATGACCACCGGCGAGCTCCACGGGTACGACGTACCGCCCCAGGAGGTGGCGAGTACCACGCAGGTGGCGAACGCGGCCAGCAGCACGGCGCCGAGATAGTCGATCCGATGCCGCTTGCGCACCGACGTCACCGGAAGCACGACGGTCACCACGACCAAGGCGATCGCGCCGATCGGCAGGTTGATGTAGAACACCCAGCGCCAGGACAGCGTGTCGACGAAGAAGCCGCCGAGCAGCGGTCCGATCACGGAGGCCACGCCGAAGACGGCGCCGAACGCGCCCTGGTACTTCCCCCGTTCCCGCGGCGGCACGATATCCCCGATGATCGCCTGGGCGAGTACCAGCAGTCCGCCGCCACCGGCCCCCTGCATGGCACGGAACGCGATCAGTTCGCTCATCGAGCGGGACAGGCCGGACAGCGCGGAGCCGGCGAGGAAGATGGCGATCGCGCCTACGAACAGGTACTTCCGGCCGTACTGGTCACCCAGCTTCCCCCAGACCTGGGTGGTCGCCGCCGCGGCGAGCATGTAGGCGGTCACCACCCAGGACAGGTGGTCGACACCGCCCAGATCGCTGACGATGGTGGGCAGCGCGGTCGCCACGATCGTCTGATCCAAGGCGGCCAGCAGTATGGCAAGCATCAGCGCGAGGTAGATGACAAGTACCTCGCGCTGATGCGTGCGCTCGCCGGGCGTCTGCGCGGTGCGGACCTTGGCAGTCACGCATCACGTCTTACCCAGCGTTGATTTTACTTACGCTAAGTAGCCGCAGCCTCGGATCAGCTACCGGCGGTGATGTAGGACGCCTTCATCGGCACAAGGTGCCACTGGCTGTCCGGGTAGACCGCCAGATCCCTGCCGCCCACGTGGGTGTACAGCGGCATGCCGTTGTAGGCGGCCACTCCGTCGATCGACGTGAACTTGCCCGGCAACGTGTCAGCGGCGGACGGCTGCGGGTTCTGCGCCGCGACCGGCTTCCACTGGGCGGCGCAGGCACCGGTGCACGTGGCCGGCTTACCCGCGGTGTCCCCCGTATAGGTGTAAACAGGCTTGCCATCCTCGGCGAGAATCCAGCCCTTGGCCGAGTGCTGCACGAAGAAGTACACCGTGCCAGGAGGCGGTGAGGACATGTCGCCAGCGGACGCCGACGGGTTCGCCGTGTTCGTGGATACCGCGCCGGTGGTCGGCGTTGACCCTGCCGAGCCGTTGTTCGAACTCGACGATCCTCCCCCGCACGCGGTCAGCAGCAACGCAGCCGATACGAGCCCGGCAGCAGCTGCCCACCCGCTCTTGCGCATAACGTACTCCATTCCGAGGTTGACCCCTTACTGATACGCCGGAAACGTACCAGAGCCGGACACCGCCGCGCGGTGTCTTAAGCCGTACTTTGCTATCCCGGAGCCGGCTACTAACTCGGTGCCGGGAGCGATCCGGCCGCAGAGCCAGGCAAGGGACATCGGATACCGGTAATCGATCCCCATGTGCCCGGCCTCGAAGAGCTCAAAGTGTATCAACTCGTCGGCCACACCCGCCTCGGACAGCGCCGACCGGAACGCCTGCGCACCCACGTCCAGGTAGTACTCATCCCGCACGCCGGCGTCGATCCAGATTCCGCGCAGCCCGCGCAGCGCGTCCGCGTGATCCGGCACCATCCGGACCGGGTCCCAGTCCAGCCACCGCTGCCACACCGCGGGCCGCAGTTCGCCGGTGGCCGGGTCGAACGGCAGGTCCACGGTGCCGTCATCGCGGGCGGAGAAGCACGCGGAAACGCCGAGCAGCATGATCAGGTGAATGTCCTCCTCGCGGGTGAACGGCTCGCGGCCGCGGAAGTCCGACCACCACCGCCAGATATCGCCGTCGTATTTGCGCAGGTGCCGCACGGCCGCGGGAAACTCCGTGATGTAGCAGTACTCGTACAGTGCGTCGCCGGCGTGCGTGGCGAGCGCGCCGAACAGGTCGGGCCGCAGCATGGGCGTGATCATCGCGCCGAAGCCCCCGCTTGACTTTCCCATGATCGCCCGGTGCGCGGCATCGGGCAGCGTGCGGAACCGCGCGTCCACCCACGGCACCACCTCGTTACACAGGTACGAGTGGTAACGGCCAGTACCCGGCGAATCGACGAACTGGCTGCCGCCGTAGGCGGTCCACGCGTCGGCGTAGACGACCACCGCCGGGGGCGGGCCGCCGGGACTAGCGAACATCTTGTCGGCGCGCTCGGGGAACGGCTGGCGGAACTCCGGGCGGTTGCGCCACATCGCGACGTGGCCGGTGTAGCCCTGGATCACGTACACCGACGGGTATCCGCGGTCTGGCTCCTCGTCGTACCCGGGCGGCAGGTACACCAGTACCGGCCGGTCATGCGGGTCCCCCAGCGGGTTCCCGCGCAACAGCTCGCTGCTGATGACATGCTCCTCGATTCGGCCAGCGAGATCGGCGGACCACGGCAGCACAGGGCCTCCTTTAACCGGACGTGCGTCCACTGCGCACACTTGCGGGTCATCCGAAAGGGCTCGACAAACACATTCCGTACACTTACCGTTACCTTGAGTCAGCAACCGGTGATAGGAGCCCGTATGGACGATGTCTTGACCGTACTACTCGCCGGCCTGCTGGGCGCGGCGGCGGCCGCCGCGCTGGGCTGGGGCATGCGACACCGTAAGGCGGAACCCGAGGACGTCACGCTCGGCTTTCTCGGGCCGTCCCTGGCCGCGCTCTATCTCCTCGTGCTCGCACTCGCGGTCGCCGCGGAGTGGGGAACGATCAGCGACGCGCACCAGGGAGCCAGCGGGGAGACATCCGCGCTGCGTCAGCTGTACTGGGCCGCTTCCGGGTTGCCCGCAGGAGCGGCGGACACGTTGCGCGAGGAGGTGCGGGTGTACGCGTCGACGGTCGTCACGCATGACTGGCCGCAGATGCAGGGCACGACGCTGGACGACAAGACACAGGACATGCTCGGCGAGATGAAGGCGACGGTGCTTGGCGTGAACCCGCCCGACGCCGCTGCCTCGGCCGCGCAGACCGACGCGCTGAACCAGCTCACCGCGCTGTCCGCGGCGCGCGCGCAGCGCGAGGACGACTCGATCACGCGGCTGCCGAGTGGCGTGCTGGCCGGCGTCATCGCCACGTCGGCGGTGGTCGCGCTGTTCCCGTTCGCGGTCGGCATCCGGCCGGTGCTGCCCAGCATCATCCTGGCGTCCATGCAGGCCGCGCTCGTGGTGATCGGGATCGTCGTGGTGTTCCAGCTCGATCACCCGTACTCGGGCCCGCTGGCGGTGCAGCCATACTCCATGCAGGCCCTGGTTCAGCAGATCGGGGCACCATGACCCGCGTCCGGCCGGCGTTGGCCATCCCGGCAGTGGTCTGCGGGGCAATCGTCGGTGCCGTCACTCCAGCTCTTGCCGCTACCGCCCTCGCGAACCCCAGGAACGACACGACAGCGCCGATCCTGCTGTGTTCGCCCGCGATGCTGTCGGTTCCGTTGCTCGGCGACGACCCGTGCCAGGATCCCTGGTGGCCCCTCCCGCCGTGGCTGCTGCCACCACACCACCACGTCGCGGATTGCCCGACCGAGTCGCCTCCGCCGCCGACCTACACCCCGCCACCGACCACCCCGCCACCGACCCGCACTCCGACGCCGGCGGCCACAACGCCGCCGCCTCCCCCGCCGCCCACGCATCGCGCTTCGCCGTCGCCCCCGCCCGTGGTCGTAACGCCGCCCGCCACGACGGTGCAGGCGGTCGCGATATCCGTGACCACGCCGGTGAACCGGACGCCTCGTCCGCATCCCAAGCCACGCCACGCCGCTACCCCCAAGCCCGCGCCGCCGGTGATACCGCACGCGGCCGCCCAGCCACCGCCCGTCCAGGTCAGGCCGGGCAGCCCCGTGTTGCCGCTCGGCGTCCTCGTCACCGTCGTGCTGACGCCCTGCGTCGCCACCGTGGTGGCCCGCCTGGGCCGGGTGATGTCCGGCCGCCGCTAGCCAGTCCGGCTCGCTGTCCGGAAAGCACTCGGGGCGCGATCCGGAATGGCTTCCGGTCCGCGCCCCGAGGCTCTAAGCCGGGTCAGGCCTCTGCGCTGGAACTCTGCACGCAGCCGCCGCCGGTTACCGCGAAGTCGTTATTGCTGAATTCCTCCTGGGTGAGGAAGTGGCCGCCATTGATGGTCTGGTTGAACAGGTGCCCGGCCGTGCCCGAGGTCGCGCCGAAGATGTACGCACACTCGTCGCCGTTCTCGAAGCCGCTCGAGTCGAACCATCCGGTCATGGTGTCCGGGTCGGTGATCGCCTCGTTGACCTCGTGGCTGGTGGGGCTGAGCTCGACGTCGGCGTCCGGGTTGTTGTTCGGTGACTCGGTCGCGCCCAGGGTTCCCTCGGCTCCGCACGTGAACCCGGTGCTCGATTGATAGACCGGGAAGGGCATGTTCGCGTAAATGGCGCTGGCCGAGTCTTCGCTGTGGTAGGCGCAGAAGGCCGCGCTCGGCTGGTGGTTGATCGTGCACTGGTTGGCGGAGGTGGTCGTCGAACCGCTGTTGAAGCAGGACTCGACCGCCTTGGGGAGGAACAGCACGTAGATGTGCGAGAGGTTGCGCGGCAGGCCGTGGGCCGACGTCACGCTGTTGACCTGAGACTGCAGCTGGGCGTCGTCCAGGCAAGCGTTGTAGCCGGTGCCGTCGGCGTAGATCCCGCTGCGGTCACTGGTGGCCACCCGGCAGCCGCTGGTCGGCAGCGCGTTGGTGTCGCTGATCGCCGCCCCGGCGGTGACGCTGTAGTGGATCTGCCCGTTGCTGCCGTGGTACTCGTTCGCCACCGAGAACACGTTGCTGGTCGTCCCGCTGGCCGCGGCCACGTCGGCGATGTAGGTGGTGATGAGCGACTTGTAGGCAGCGGCCATCGTGTGGCCGGTCGGATTCCAGAAGATCGGCGTGATGACCAGCGGGCTGGTCGACGGCGTCATCATCACCGCGCCGCCGTGGAAGATCAGTGGCGGAGTGCCGTTGGCGGGGTCGCTCTTCTTGATGGCGCCATTGGCGGCCGCGCAGTGGCCGCCCGTCGGGGCCATGATGCCGGAGATGTGGCCCACCCGGGACTGCTGTGCGCAGGCGTGCGGTGCCGGCGATGCCGCGCTTGCCGCCATAGGGGTAGCCATCGCGAGCATCCCTGCTGCCAGAGTCAGGGCCGCGCCCAGGCTCCATCGCTTGTGTGCGTTCTTCATTCTTCCTCCGCGGAGAGGCGACCTCCAGGCTGTTTGCCGGAGCATTCGCCACGAACTAACTGAGGCAGAACATACACTTTCCCTCAAACGTGAACAATCGACGCCAAAGTCACAATGTACTGACTTTGGGCTAGCTTGGGGTGCCGTTACCCAAGTCACCTGGAGCGAGATGGCATCCACCGGGAAACCGGTTTGAAATTCCGCCCTGAAATAGCACGCGAGGCTGAATGATTTGTGGTGATTTTTGGCGATTTAGCGATGCGGCGGGGGCGGTTGATCTCCCCAGTGGCTGGGCGTGCGGCCGGTCGCTTCCGGTGCACGCCAGCTATGGGCGGCACCGGAAGCGGTCACTCAGCGCCGGCGCCTCACGGTGCCGGTGCCAAGGGCGCGGCCACGAGCCAGCTCGTGTCCGCCGGCCAGCCAGTGGCGGTATCCCAGGGGTTGGTTCCGGGAGGACCGTCGCTGGCGAGGTAGACGGTGTTGTTGAAGTTGCGGATGTACCGGCCGGGGAAGTTCACCGACTGGAAGGACGTGCCCTGACCGCTGTTGCCGGTCCCCGGGCAGAAGGTCGCATCCATCGAGAACAAAGCGCTGCCGTCGTTAGGTAGCAGGTGGAACTGGAAATTCTCGTGCCTCAGATAGCTGCCCGGCTTGTTGACCGATTCGAACGACACGCAGCTCGGGTTGGCCAGGCCCGCCGTTTCCACAAAGGTGGCGTCCGCCTTGTCGGTCGCCGGGCTGTTCGCCGTGACCGGCGCGACGACCACGAGGTCGTCGGAGTCGTCGTGCTTGATGTAGCCCGAGTTGCCGCCCGGTGACGTGGTCCGCACCGAGACCAGCGGGCCTGGGTCCAATGTGAAGCCGCGGTTGGCGCCACCCGGCGTGGGATCGTTGGTTATCGCGAAATCGGTGCAGTTGCTGTCGGTGTCGGTGCCGTCGGGCAGGCGGATGTCGCTCCGTCCGGAGCCGCTGGCCAAGACCGGCGCGGGTGCGAAGCAGCCGCCCTGTCCCGCGCCCGATGTGCCCTGGTAACCCTCGGCGGCCCATGGGTCGACCAGCTCACCGTAGTTCAGGCTGTCGGCCACCAGCCCGCGGGCATCCCGCAGCACGATGCTGCCGGCGCTGCTCGAGAGGGCGGGCCCCCCGAACCACTGGCTTGGCGCTGGTGATCCCTGGTATCCAGCGGTCGTGACCGCCGCGTCGCGCACCGGGTCGTTGATCGCGTGGCTGTGGCCGAGCGGGCCGGTCAGGGTGATGCTGGCGCCCAGTGCCTGCACGGGCTCGTTGCTCGAGTGCGCGAAGCGTGTCGCCGGGCTGAAGGTGATTCCGGTGCCCCGGTCACTGAACGGCAGGTTTGACGCGTGGTCGAACTTCAGCGGCCCGGCCAGGGTAAGGCCGGTGCCGCTCGCGCCAGCGGTACCCACCGACGCGACGGTGACATTCTCGGCCCTGGTGCCGATGTCGAGCCGGATCTTGTCGCCCGCGGTGATGTTGCCGGTCGAGGTGACCATGATGCTGGTCGCGCCGGCGGCCGCCGGGGCGGCGAGCCGGTCCTGTACGCCCGGGGTGCCGACCGCGGTCACCCTCGCTGTTTCGAACGTGCGGCCAGCGCCGATGGCCATCTTCTGACCAACCTTGAACCCCGCCGTGTTCGTGACGGGCACGTTGGCCGAGCCGGCCGGAACGGTGACCGGACCGTCGGGCAGCGGCTGCCACAGCGGCGTGCTGACGTTCCCTGGGCTGACGATGGTCGCGTTGTGGCCGTTGCCCGACGAGTCCAGCGCGATTTCGCCGGAGTCCTCGTCGAACTTGTAGGCCGCGACATTGCCGGCCCCGGGCTGCCCGCTCGCCAGCGTGGCGACGTCCGCGGCGGACAGCGCGTGGTCGTAGATCTGGAAGTCGTCCACGGTGGCCGCCAGGAACGGGTCGGCACCGAACTGCGACCGGCCGATCCAGTTCTGGTTGGTGACACCCAGAGCGGCGGGGTTGAGGGTCATGCTGGTGTTGGTCGCCACCGGCTGGCCGTTCACGTACAGCGTCCCGGTGGTGCCGGACAGGGTCACGGCCACGTGCGACCACGTGTTCAGCGGGAGGGTACCGGTGTCGTTGAGCTGCTGCTCGGCACCGTTTCCGGTGGTGGTGGTCGCGAAGCGGAGCGGACCGCCGCCGGCGCTGAGCGTCAGGAACATGTAGTTGCCTGTGCCGGTGCCGAAGTCGAACACGCGCGACCAGGCGGTGTTGGCGGACGGGTTGACCCACGCGGAGATCGTGTAGTCGTGCAGCCCGCTGACGATGCCGCTCGGCAGGCTCACGTACTCGCCGTTTCCGGACAGCTGGACGGCGTTGCCGATCTTGCCCGGTACCCGCGGCCCGGTCGCGCCGGAGTTGGTGATGCGGGCGATCGTGCGGGTCTCCGCGGCGGGACCGGTGCCGATCTGGACCTGCTGGCCGGGCGCGAGGCCGGAGGTGTTACGCAGGTAGAGGGTGGCGTCGCCCGCGCTGGCTGGGGCCGCCAGGCCCGAGTTGGCGAGGCCGAGCAGGTAGAAGCCGTGTCCCGCGAGCTTGGTACCGGGCGGTACGGTCACGGTCGAGAAGATGGGCTGCTGGGCCGGGTGCTCGGTCATGGTCCAGTTCGACAGGTCGACGGTGCTGTCACCGGCGTTGTAAAGCTCGATGAACGAGTCGGTCGCGTTGGTGCTGGTGCCGGCCCGGATCTCGTTGATCTTTACCGGGCTGACATTCCGCACCTTCTCGGCCGTCGTCTCGGCTTGCCGCCCGCCGTGGCCCGGGTTGGTCCACGCCGCGTTGCCGATCAGGTCGCCGTTGAACGGTGCCGGTCCCGAGGTGACGGTGAACGTGGCGCTCACGCTCGCGCCGGGCGCGACCGAGTCGAACGTCTTCGACGTGTCGGTGGTGCCTTTGATGACGGAGGTCCACAGCCTGTCGGGCAGTGACATGCTCAGCTTCACGCCCACCGCCGGCGACCCCGTGGTGTTGGTGAACGCCACGGTGGAGTCCTGGGAAGACCCCGGGGCGAACGTCTGGAGTCCCGGTGGCGTGGCCGTTGCCGAGGCCGGTGTCAGGCTCAGCCCCGGCACGTCGTACTTCGCGGCCACGATGTTGGCCTGGACCGCCTGGTCGGTGGCGTCCGACGGGTATCCGGCCGTCATCACGCCTTCGTAGAAGGTGCCCTGGGAGCCGTTGCTGTTGTCGCCGCCGTTGCCGAGGACGATGGCGCCCTGCTTCTGCATCGGATCATAGGTGGCATCGACCCGCGGTCCGCTGAACATGGTCGACAGGGTGCCCTGCTGCGCGTCGCCGCCCTCTGATTCCCACTGGTGCGGCTGGCCCTTGGCCACGGCGGTCACGAACCGTGAGGTGATGTTCGGCAGGTTCGGGCAGAGCTTGGAGGTGCTCCCGGGGTTGACGCAGCCGACGAGGTTGTTCTCCTGGTCGGTCATGATCCACGGGCCCGGCGGGTTGCCGTGATACCAGGCGGTGGCGTTGCCGAAGTAGGAGGTCTCCATCGTGCCGTCGCCGTCGTCGCGGCTGTCGATCTCGGCGTTGCCGTAGTCGAAGCAGCAGCCGTCGTTGAAGTGCTTGCCGTCAAGGACCCAGTACATGCCCTCCGGCTGGTCACCGGCCGCGATAGCGGTGGTGTTGTTATCGCGCAGGCCCATGCCCGGCTCGATGAAGACGCCATAGGCCTTGTGGCCGCCGATCGTGATCGGCGCCATGTCCGCGACCGGCAGGTTGTTGTAACCGCCCACGGCCGGTCCGCTGAACGCGCCGCGCGGCGCCTGGGTGAGATCGTTGCCGTGGCCGGACTGATCGTAGATCTTGGTGATCAGGCACGTCGTGTTCGCACAGAACGCGTCCTGTGCGGCCGCGTCGGCGTATCCGGTTGGGACGACACCGATATTCCTTAGTGCGTTGTCCGATAGGCGCATGACCTGGTAAAGCGGGCCGTTGTACGAGGCGTACAGCGACCGCGTGGTGCTGTGGGCCGCCACGCACGGGGTGCCGCCGGCGGCGTAGATGTCACAAGGGCCTTGCGGCCTCGGCGACGCCGCCTGCGCTGCCGGCACCGCCTCCGCTGCCGGCACCGCCTGTGCAGCGGGGGCCGCCTGCGCAGCGGGCGCTGTCTGTGCCAACTGTGCCGCTGCGGCCGCTGTGGCCGTTGTGGCCGTTGTGGCCGCTGTAGCTGTTGCGGCGGTTGCGGCCGTCGCGGCGATCGGCAGCAGCGCGATCGCCATGCCTGCGGCGAGAGTCCTGAGGTGTGCGCGGGTAATGGGGGGTCGGAACATGCGGGATCAGCTCCAATGCATGCTGAGCCGAGCTTGGATGTTAGCGCTCACATAGAGGAGCCTCAGCCGCCCCAAAGGCATCTGTCAAGTGGCAAAGCGCAAGTTCCTGAGGTTATGTGATCGACTTTGTCCAACTCGACAGCGCGCCCGGCATGCGCGGCGCGAGTTTGTTCGCGGCCAGAAATGATTGCGGACAGTTACCCTCCCATTTTGGGGGGGTAACTGTCCGCAGTAATCTGACGCGCCCGGAACGGACCAAATGTCCCGATACGAGCAACTGTTCATCAAGTAAAAGGGAGGTAATCGAACTAGCAAACGATCCCCTATACCCCTACAGGGTATATAGTTCATGATCACGAAGGGTTTTGCGGCCTATAGCACGTAGAACCCTTCGTGATCATGAAAAAGGCTGCGCCCGCTGGGGGGTCGGAGCGGTGCAAAGCGGGGCAGATCGGGCCGCATACCCCCCGCGTACTATTGGCCGCCCCTCGACGCCTCGCCGGCATGCCGGGAGCGCGCGTTGGTCGCGGGCGTCAGGTCCCGAGATGGCGGGAGCGCGGGTGGGTCGCGGGCGTCAGGTCTCTAGGTGGCGGGCGAGGGCGTCGGTGACCGGGCCGGGGGTCTCGTAGTGCGCGAAATGGGATGTGCCGCGGACCACGACGAACCGTGACCCGGGGATGGCGCGCGCGGCGCTCGCGCCCTGCCACGGCGGCGCCGCCTGATCCAGTTCGCCGGCCAGCACGAGCGTCGGCGCCTTGATCGAGCCAAGCAACGGCAGCAGGTCCATGTCCGCGATCGCCTCGCCGCAGCCCGCGTACCCCTCCGGGTCGCAGCCGGCCAGCATGTCCACCGCCCGCGCGGCGGCGGCGGGCTCACGCTGGAAGAATCCGGGCGTGAACCAGCGCGGGGGCACGAGATCCCGAAGAGCGGCCATCCCGCCGGAACGCACCAGCGACACCCGCTCCAGCCAGGCATCGCGCGACGGCATCGGAACCACGGCGGTACAGCACACCGCCAGCGAGCTGATCCGATCCGGCGCGTTGGCGGCGAGCCACAGCCCGGTCATGCCGCCGAGCGACACCCCGCAGTACGCGGCCGACTCCACGCCGTAAGAATTCAGGAGCGTGAGCACGTCCGTGCCCAGTTCGGCGAGCGAGTACGGTCCCGGCGGCGCGGTCGACCCGCCGTGACCCCGCGCGTTGAACCGCAGCAGCCGGTACCCCAGGCGTCGCAGCACCGGCAACTGCTTATCCCATATCTCCATCGTGGTGCCGATGGGGTTGGCGAGGATCAGTACCGGGCCTTCTCCGTTGTCGAGCGACGCGACCAGCCGCACGTCAGACATCGAAGAACTCAGACATCGAAGAAAACCGTCTCCCGGTCGCCCTGGAGCCGGACGTCGAACCGCAGGTGCCCCTCCGGCTCCGCGACCGCGATCAGTGTTGCCCGTCGCGACGGCTCCACCGAGCACAGCACCGGATCGGCCGCGTTGGCTGCGCGCTCGTCAGGGAAGTACATCCTGGTCACCACCCGGTCCAGCAGGCCGCGCGCGAACACGGACACGTCCAGGTGCGGGGCCTCGATGTCGCCGGAACCGTCCGGCGCCGGCAGCGCCCCCGGCTTGAGCGTCACGATCCGGTACGACCCGTCGGCCGACGTCTCGCACCGGCCGAAGCCCCGGAACGCCGCGAAACCCGACGGCGACGGGCCGCGCGGATCGTCCGGATGGGCGAACCGCCCGTCCGGGTCGGCCTGCCACGTTTCGATGAGAGCGTCAGGGATCGCGTTACCCGCGCCGTCGTACACCCGGCCCACGATCACCACGGCGCCCGGCGTGTCCTCCGGGACCACGTACGGTCCGTCCGGCCACGGCAGCCGCATCGCGAAGTACGGGCCGACGGTCTGCGAGGGGGTGAGCCCCCGGCTGGACGGGGGGGACCCCGTCATTCAAACACCGCCGCTTCCCGGCCGCGGAGCACGATGTCCCAGGTGTAGCCCAGCGCCCATTCGGGCTGGGTCAGATCGATCGAGAACGACGCCACCATCCGCTCACGGGCGGCCGGGTCCGGCACCGAGTTGAAGATCGGGTCGAGCGGCAGCAGCGGATCGCCGGGGAAATACATCTGGGTCACGAGCCGCTGGGTGAACGCGCGGCCGAACAGCGAGAAGTGTATGTGCGCGGGCCGCCAGGCGTTGTAATGGTTGCCCCAGGGATAGGCACCGGGCGCGATCGTGACGAACCGGTACCGGCCGCCGGCGTCGGTGATGCACCGGCCGATGCCGTCGAAGTTCGGGTCCAGCGGCGCGGGATGGTGCTCGCGTGAGTGGCGGTACCGGCCGGCCGCGTTCGTCTGCCAGATCTCGATCAGCGTGTCCGGTACCGGGCGGCCGCCGGAATCCAGCACCCGCCCGGAGAGGATGATCCGCTGCCCGAGCGGCTCACCGTCGTGCTGCGTGGTCAGGTCCGCGTCCGACGCGGTGATCAGGTCGTTGCCCAGCAGCGGCCCGGTCACCTCGGTGAGCCGGTGCGGCAGCAGCACCAGGGACCGCTTCGGGTGCCGCAGCGCCGTGGAGCGGTAGCCCTCGAAGTCCAGCGGCGGGTGCGTGCCCGCGACCGGGCGCTCGTACGACGGCAGCACCAGCAGGCCGGAGTCCCGCTCACCGGTAGCAGGCGGGGTGGTGGTCCTCACGTCAGCGCTCGTCATTCGGCACTCCTTGTCTGCAGCGCGCGCAGCGCCGCCAGCTCCGCCGCGGACGGTGCTGGCACCGCCGATAGCCCTGGCGCCACCGCCAGGTCCCAGCCGGTCCGCTCGCGGACATCGTCGACGGAAACCCCGGGGTAGACGCCGGTCAGCGTGAACTCCAGCGTGCCCGGATCTGGCTCCATCACACCGAGGTCGGTGATGATTTTCTTCGGCCCAGCGCCGGTCAGCCCGAGCCGTTCCCTGTCCCCCGGCCCGGATCCGTAGCCGACCGAGGTGACGAAGTCCACTTGCGCCACGAACGATCGTTTTGTCTGCCGCACCACGACGATAACCTCCCGGCAGGAGGCGGCGATCTCTGGTGCGCCGCCCGCACCGGGCAACCGCACCTTCGGTTTACCGTAATCGCCGCCGATGACCGTTGTATTGATGTTGCCGAACTTGTCGATCTGCGCAGCACCGAGGAATCCGACGTCGATCCGGCCCGGCTGGAGCCAGTAGTTGAAGATCTCCGGCACGCTGACCACGGCGTCCGCGGTCTCGGCCAGTATCCCGTCGCCGATGGACAGCGGCAGCGAGCCGGGCTTCGCGCCGATCGTGCCGGACTCGTAGATCAGCACGAGCCCCGGCGCGTGCGTGGCCCTGGCCAGGTTCGCCGCGGTGCTGGGCAGCCCGATCCCGACGAAGCAGGTCGTCCCGTCGCGGAGCATCCGCGCCGCGGACACCGCCATCATTTCGTCTGACGTGTAGCTACTCATAGGATTCCGGCCAGCCATTCGGAAAAAGCTTCCCGGTCCCGGCTCACCCTGTCCCACTTGGCGTAAGAGTCGTTGTCCCTGGCCGAGTACCCCAGCGCGTACGACGGATGCGCGCCGTCCGGCACATGCGCGACGTAGGTCACCGTCCACGCCGGAAGCACCACCGCGTCCGGTCGCGGTGCGAGGGAATCAACGATCTCCTCGACTGTCACCACTGCTCGTTCGGAAGAAAGTACTGCTTCTTTCTGTACCCCCGTGATGCCCCACAGCTGCACGTTGCCCAGCCGGTCCGCGCGCTGCGCGTGGATGATCGCGACGTCCGGCCGGAGCGCGGACACCGCGGTCAGCGTCTCGCCGGTGAACGGGCAGTCGATCTGCCGGATCGAGCCGGACGCCGCCAGCCCGGTCCCGTTGTAGCCGCGCAGCACCGCGAACGGCAGCCCGGACGCGCCCGCCACGTAGCGGTTGGCCATGCCGGCGTGCGAATGCTCCTCGAGCTCAAGCGGGGCCGGCCAGCCGTTCTCGACCGCGTCGCGGAACCGGTGCAGCGACCCGACGCCCGGGTTCCCGCCCCAGGAGAAGATCAGCTTGCGGGCGCAGCCAGCGCCGATGAGCTGGTCGTAGATCACGTCCGGCGTCATCCGGATCAGCGTCAGGTCGCGCCGGCCCTGCCGGATCACCTCATGCCCCGCCGCGAACGGGATCAGGTGGGTAAAGCCCTCCATGGCCACCGCGTCACCGTCTCGGACCGCCAGCCGCACGGCCTCGGCGAGCGACACGATCTCCGCCATCCGGGCTCCTCTCTGCCAGCTCTACCCAAAACGATAGCGTCAGTCGGCCGCATAATGCACAGCTGTTCGCAATACGGACGCCCGGTGTTACTCCCCAGCGCCGACGTCGCGCAGCACCTGCTGCGCTATCGCGAACGCGCGGTTCGCGGCCGGCACCCCCGCGTAGACCGCTACCTGGAGCAGCACCTCGCCGATCTGCTCCGGCGTCAAACCGTTGCGCAGCGCGGCTTTCACGTGCATGGCCAGCTCGTGCTCGCGGCCGAGCGCGGCGAGCGCGGTCAGCGTGATCATGCTGCGTTCGCCCCGGCTCAGCCCAGGGCGAGACCAGACGTCGCCCCAGGCGTACCGGGTGATGAAGTCCTGGAACGGCTCGGTGAACGCGGTCATGGCGACGATCGAGCGGTCCACGTGCTCGTCGCCCAGCACCTCGCGGCGCACCGCCATGCCCTGGCGGGCGCGTTCCGCGTCGTCCATCGTCGGCTCCTTAACCCCGGACGTAAAACGGCGCCAGCGTGTCCCGGATGACCCGCACGGTCTCCGGGGCGTGTTCGTAGCCGGCCAGTACCGACAGTAGCTCCCGCAGGTTGAGCAGCGGCATCCGCGTCTGCCAGCCGGGCGGCGACGGGTTCAGCTCCTGGTAGGCATCGAAGAAACGAGCCGATTCCGGCGGCCGCGGGCAGCTCCACAGCATCGATATGTCGACTTCGGCCCAGGTGTACGAGACCGCCGGGTCGATGAGCGCGAGCCCTCCGCCGGGTTTCCCGAGCACGTTCGCGGACCACAGGTCGCCGTGCGTCAGCACGGGCGGCATCTCCGGGACGATCTCCGGCAGCCGCGCGCAGAACCGCTCGAACGCACGGCGGTCCGCGGCATCCAGCGCGCGCTCCACGTTGGGTTCGCTCAGGTAGCGCAGCACGCGGCGGTCGGCGAAGAACTCGTGGCCGTCCGCGGTCCAGGCGTTCCGCTGCCGGAACCGCCCCAGGTATCCGTCATGCTCCCAGCCGAACCTGGTGGACACCGTCGCCCGGTGCAGCCCGGCCAGGTCCCGCGCGAGCGACTCCCACGACGCGGCCGTGTCGTCCCGTGGCGGCAGCTCGGGCATCAGCAGCAGCCGCGGGGTCACCGCCAGCACCTCCGGGGTGCGCACATGCCCGCTCGCGGCGAGCGCGGCGAGCCCGGCCGCCTCGACCGGGAACAGGTCCGGCGGCGCGGAGGGCAGCGTCTTGCCGACCTGGCGGGTGCCGTCGGCATAGCTGACCAGCCACGGGTAGCCAGCGAACCCGCCGGACAGCTGCCGCACCTCGACGATGCCCCGGTCGCGGCCGAGCGCCGCCAGCTCGGCCCGCAGCACGCCGTCAGCCTCTGTCACTCCCCGCCTGCCTCACCAGCCTCATGCGCCGCGAGGGCCGCGTCGATGAACGCGCCGGAGCTGCCCAGATACCCGCCGGGCTCCAGCGCGGCCTCGACCTGCTCCTGGGTGACGCCCGCCGCGGCCAGCCGGTCGGCGAGCTCGGGCACGCCGAGCAGCACGTCGCGCAGCGGCAGGCCAGCGCCGACCGCACGCGCGCTGGCCCGCGCCACCAGGTCGTGCGCCTGCTCACCGCCGAGCACCCCGGCGAGGAGCGCGGTCACGTGCTCGGCGAGGGGCAGGCCTTCGGTGGCGGCGAGGTTGGCGGCCATCCGCGACGCGTCCACGACCAAGCCGCCGAGCAGTTCCGCGCCCCAGGCCGCCGCCGACCCGGTGAGCCGCAGCAGCGCGGTGAACGGCTCCCATTCGGCATGCCATGCCCCGGCCGCCCGCTGGAACTCCTGCTCCGCGCTCGCCACCAGCGTCGCCAGCAGCCCGGGCACCTGCCGGGTGCAGCCGAGCACCGAGATCGCCGCGACCGGGTTGTTCTTGTGCGGCATCGCCGACGAAGAACCTCGTGTTACCCCCGGGGGGGCGACCCCCCCGGTGACCCCCCCGCGACTGGGGGAAACCGTTCCCCCAGACCCCTCGGCCCCCCCGGTGGGGGGCGAGCCCTCGTGGACCTCGCCGACCTCGGACTGGGCGAGCAAGGACACGTCCCTGGCGATCTTCCCCAGTGCCGCCGAGGCCCGGGCCAGGGCGGTGCCCACGTCGATGATCCGCAGCCGGTTCGTATGCCACGGCAGCGTGGGCAGCGGCAGCCCGGTCTCCGCCGCGAACAGCGCGGCCACCCGCGGGCCGTCCTCGCCGAGCGAGGCCAGCGTCCCCGCGGCGCCGCCGAACTGCACCGCGAGCCGCTGCGTCCGGCACGTCGCGATCCCCGCCCGCGCGGCGTCCAGCGCGTCCAGCCAGCCGGCCGCGACCAGCCCGAACGTCACCGGCACCGCCTGTTGCAGCAGCGTGCGACCGATCATGATCGTGCCCCGGTGCGCCGCCGCGAGCCGGGCCGCCGCGGCCGCCGCCGCCGTCAGGTCGGCCGAGATGACGTCGAGGTACCGCTTGGCGAGCAGCATCGCTGCCGTGTCCATGATGTCCTGGCTGGTCGCGCCCCGGTGCACGGCCGGTGCCGCGCTCTGCGGAACCCGCCGGGAAAGCTCGCGCGCTAGCCCAGGCACAGGGTTGCCGGTAAGCGCCGCCAGCTCGCCGAGCAGCACCGGATCGAAGCTCCCGGCGCGCGCCGCGTCGGTCACCGCGGCGCCCGCGCCGGCCGGTGCCAGCCCGGCCCGCTCGACCGCACGGGCCAGCGCGGCCTCGGCGTCGAGCAGCGCCTGAAGCCACGCCTGGCTTCCGCCACCCCCGGCCAGGCCCCCGCGCGCGAAGATCGCCCCGAAAAGGGGAGCGCCGGTACCCTGATCAGCCATATCCCTCCTCCAGACTACGGGCTCACCACGATACGCACCGCTACCTTCGCCCACTGCAAGACGGAAGCAACGCTAGCGGCACGAGCGCCTCAGGCACTGATGATCCGAACAACGTGGTGGATCACCCTTTTGTGGTAGCGGGGCCCTTGTTTACGAGGGATAACTCACCACGATGGGGCAATCCGACACGTTGATCCAGGGTCAGCCAGTGCGCTGGCGCAGCGGGGTGGCCGCAGATGTCTTATCGTCTTGATCATGACTGATCATTCAGCCGGCCTCCCTCAGCGCAGGCATCTTGTCACCGAGATCCCGGGACCGGCTTCCCGGGAGCTGCTGGCCCGGCGCGAGAGTGCCGTCGCTCGCGGGGTCAGCAACATGCTGCCGGTTTTCGTCACTGACGCCGGCGGCGGCGTCGTCGTCGACGCCGACGGCAACTCCCTGATCGACTTCGGCTCCGGCATCGCCGTCGTGTCGGTGGGCAACGCCGCACCGCGCGTGGCTGCGCGGGTCTCCGAGCAGGTCGCCAGGTTCACCCACACGTGTTTCATGGTCACGCCGTACGAGGGTTACGTCGTGGTCGCCGAGGAGCTCAACACGCGCACGCCCGGCGACCACGAGAAGCGGACCGCGCTGTTCAACTCCGGCGCCGAGGCGGTGGAGAACGCGGTGAAGATCGCGCGGCACGCCACCGGCCGCCAGGCCATCGTCGCTTTCGACCACGCCTATCACGGCCGCACCAACCTGACCATGGCGCTGACCGCGAAGAACATGCCCTACAAGGACAAGTTCGGCCCGTTCGCCGGCGAGATCTACCGGATGCCGATGGCCTACCCGCTGCGCTGGCCCGGCGGCCCGGCAGCCTGCGAAGCCGAGTCTTTGAACACGTTCAAAAATCTCGTCCACGCCCAGGTTGGCGAAGACAACGTGGCCGCGGTGATCATCGAGCCGATCCAGGGCGAGGGCGGGTTCGTGGTCCCGCCGGACGGATTCCTGCCGGGTCTCGCCGCGTTCTGCCAGGACAACGGCATCGTGTTCATCGCGGACGAGATCCAGACCGGCTTCTGCCGCACCGGCGACTGGTTCGCGGTGAACCACGAGGGCGTCGTGCCGGACATGGTCACCACCGCGAAGGGCATCGCCGGCGGGCTGCCGCTGGCCGCGGTGACCGGCCGCGCCGAGATCATGGATTCGGTGCACGCCGGCGGCCTCGGCGGCACCTACGGCGGAAACCCGGTGGCCTGCGCCGCCGCGCTCGGCTCGATCGAGACGATGGTCGAGCTCGATCTGGCCGCGCGGGCCCGCCGCATCGGCGACATCATGCTGCCTCGGCTGCACAAGCTGGCCGCCACGTACCCGGTCATCGCCGACGTGCGCGGCCGCGGCGCGATGCTCGCCATCGAGCTGTGCCGGCCGGGCACGCTTGACCCGGATCCGGCCACCACCGGGGCCGTCTCCGCGGCGTGTCACCGAGCGGGCCTGGTGACGCTGACGTGCGGGACGTTCGGCAACGTGATCCGTTTCCTGCCGCCGCTGGTGATCGGCGAGGACCTGCTGGACGAGGGGCTGTCCATCCTCGAGGACGCCTTCGCGGCGCTATGAACCGTTATGAGCGGCTCGTCATGGACGCCGAGCCAGCCCCGTACTGGCTGGCCGGCGCCCCCGCGCCGCGGCCGCCGCTGCCGGGCGGCCTGTCGTGCGACCTCGCGATCGTCGGTGGCGGCTTCAGCGGACTCTGGACCGCCGTTATCGCTAAAGAGCTTTATCCCGAACGATCTGTGGTGCTTCTCGAGGGAAGCCGCGTCGGCTGGGCGGCGAGCGGTCGCAACGGCGGCTTCTGCGAGGCCAGCCTCACCCATGGGGAGGCGAACGGCCTGGCGCGGTTCCCGCGCGAGTTCGAGGTCCTGCAGCGGCTGGGGATCGAGAACCTGGACGCGATCGAGGCCGCGGTGCGCCGTTACGGCATCGAGTGCGACTTCGAGCGGACCGGCCAGCTGTCCGTCGCGACGTCGCGGTACCAGGTCGCCGAGCTGCGCTCGGGGTTCGGGGAGTTCCTGGACGAAGCCGCCGTGCGGGCGGAGGTCCGGTCGCCGGCGTACCTGGCGGGGCTGTGGGACCGGGACGGGTGCGCCATGGTCCACCCGGCGAAGCTGGCCTGGGGCCTGGCCGCCGCCGCGGCGCGGCTCGGCGTACAGATCTACGAGCAGACGCCGGTCACCGGGCTGTCCTCGTCCGGGGATGGTGTCGCGCTGCGCGCCCGGTCCGGGTTTATCGTGCACGCCAAGCGGGTCGCGCTCGGCACGAACGCATTCCCGTCGCTGGTGCGCTCGCTGCGTTTGTACACCGTGCCGGTCTACGACTACGTGCTGATGACCGAGCCGTTGACTGCCGGTCAACTGGCGTCGATCGGCTGGCGGAACCGGCAGGGCATCGGTGACAGCGGCAACCAGTTCCACTACTACCGGCTGACCGCGGACAACCGGATCCTGTTCGGCGGGTACGACGCGATCTACCATTTCGGCCGCGCGATCCGCTCGTCCTATGATCAGCGCCCGGCCACATTCGCGAAGCTCGCCGCGCACTTCTTCGACACGTTCCCTTCGCTCGAGGGGCTGTCGTTCACGCATCGCTGGGGTGGCGCGATCGACACCTGCAGCCGGTTCTGCGCCTTCTTCGGCACCGCGCACCGCGGCCGGGTGGCGTACGCGCTCGGGTACACCGGGCTTGGCGTCGGCGCGACCCGCTTCGGCGCGCGGGTGATGCTTGACCTGCTGGACGGCAAGCGCACCGAGCTCACGTCGCTGGACATGGTGCGGCGCAAGCCGGTCCCGTTCCCGCCCGAGCCGCTGGCCTACGCCGGCATCCAGGCCACCCGCTGGTCGCTGGCTCGCGCCGACCGCAACGACGGCAAGCGCAACATGTGGCTGCGCGCGCTGGACGCTGTGGGGATGGGTTATGACTCCTAGGATTCCGCGTGCTGACTGACCGGATGCGAGAAGCCCTGCGCACGGCGGTGAAGTCGCGCGACAAGGTGGCGGCCAGCGCGCTGCGCTCCGCCCTCGCCGCGATCGACAACGCCGGGGCGATCGAGCTGCCGGCCGCCCGGCGCGGTCTGGCTATCGAGGAGTCGCCTCTCGGTCTGGGTGCCGCGGAGGCCGAACGGCGCACGCTGACCGAGGCAGACGTCGCGCGGATCGTCCGCGCGGAGATCGCGGACCGGGACCGGGCCGCCGCTGAGTACCAGCAGGCCGGGCATGACGAGCGCGCGACGCGGTTGCTCGCCGAGGCGAACGTGCTGCGCGATCTCGTCGCGTCGTCGCGGGAACCTGACCGCGGTTAACCAGCGGGCCGGCCGGAGCACCGGAGGCCGGAACAGCGCCCAGACCACCTTGCCCGCATGGCTTGGCGGGGTGAACCCCCATGCCTCGGCGAGCGCGTCGATGACGTGCAGGCCGCGGCCGCTCTCGGTGAGGATGCCCGGGTCCCTCGGCTGCGGAACCCGCTGGCTTGGATCCGCGACAGCGCAGATCACGGACTGCCCCGGCTGCAGCAGGCCGAGCCGGACCGGAGCGGCACGCATCGGCAGGCTCGCGTCGGTCAATGCGTGCCGCAGTGCGTTGGTGAGCAGTTCCGACACCACGACCGCCACGTCGTCGCGGAGTTCCGGCGCGCCCCATCGCTGCAGGGTGGCAACGGCGAAGTCGCGGCCGGCCCGGACCGCACGGGCGCTGGTGCCGGGAGTACGCGTGGCAACGCGCGGGAAGCGGGACCAGTCCAGGGCGCCCGGTCGCGATGCCAGCGGCCAGTTGCCGGTGTCGATCGCCGCCATCCGCAGCACGGGTGCGAGCCAGCGTAGCGCCGTGTTCGTGGGTGTGCCGCTGCCTGCGCCGACGGCCACATCGCCCGCCAGGAGGGGTGGGTATGCGGTCATGACCGTCCGTTCAGTCGCGGTGAGGGCGGGCGTGATCAATCGGACAGATCCATCTTCTCTTATGCACATACCTACTGCAACATGCTTCTGCGCAATCCCAACGCACAACACTGATGCACCAGCCTTTTGCACAGATCTTATGCACTGTGCATGTTACGTGGTAAGCTTTGCGTAGCGGGTGATACTAGTGCGCACCCCCTCCGCGCACTCCCGCACGGGGTTAGGAGATGGCCGATGCAGGTCAGGAACGGTATTCCGGCTGGCGAGCTGACGGGTGCGCGGTGGCGCAAGAGTCAGGTCAGCAATCCGAGCGGAAGCTGTGTCGAGGTCGCGCAGCTGTCCAGCGACGCGATCGCGGTCCGCAACTCACGTGACCCGGCCGGACCGGCTCTGGTCTACACACGCGCCGAGATCGCGGCCTTCCTCGCCGGCGTGAAGAATGGCGAGTTCGACGATCTCTACGCGTCCGGAATGCCGTAATCATCCGTTTATTACCGCCCAGTCTGCTCATTTCGCACCCTGGCAACGCGTTGACGCGGTGATATCGTGCTGTGTGTCGTCCGCCGTTCCCAGACTGGCGGGGAGGGCGGCATTATGGCGACCCCGCCGACCGGCACGCCGGCCAGCGGACGCCTAGCCGACCGGCCTCGGAGTCAGAATGAGCGCGGTGCCACCGCACGACGATCTTCCTGCCGACGTCCTCGGCCCCACGGTTTCGCGGGTGATGCTGGGCAACCAGCTACAGCGCCTGCGTGAGGCGGCCGGGATCACGCCCGAGCAGGCGGGCTACGAGATCCGCGCGTCGCGATCCAAGATCAACCGCATGGAGAACGGACGCGTGCGGTTCAAGCAACGCGACGTGGCCGATCTGCTCACCCTGTACGGCGTCGCCGACGCGAAGACCAGGGACGCCATCTTGTCCCTCGTCGAGCAGGCCAACTCCCCCGGCTGGTGGTCGAAGTACGGCGACGTCACCGCCGACTGGTTCGAGGCGTATCTGGGCCTGGAGGCGGCCGCCACCGTTATCCGCACGTTCGAGCTGCAGTTCGTGCACGGCCTGTTCCAGACCGAGGCCTACGCCCGCGCGGTCACCCGGCTCGGGCACACGGCCGCGCCCGCCGAGGAGATCGACCGGCGAGTCAGCCTGCGCCTCAAGCGCCAGGATCTGCTGACCCGCCCGCAACCGCCACGGGTGTGGTCGGTCATCGACGAGGGGGCGCTGCGCCGGCCGCTGGGCGGCCACGAGGTCATGCGGGCCCAGTTGCAGCGGCTCATCGACGTCGCCGAACTGCGGCATGTGACGATCCAGGTGGTGCCGTTCGGCCGGGGCGGGCACGCGGCGGCGGGCGGCGCGTTCACCGTGCTGCGCTTCGGCGAGGCGGACGCGCCGGACGTCGTGTACATCGAGCAGCTCACCAGCGCGCTCTATCTGGACAAGCATGAGGACGTGGACCACTACATGGAGGTCATGAACACGCTCAGCACCGAGGCACTGACCCCGGCGCAGACCACCCGCTTCCTCATCGAGATCATCAAAGACAGCTAGCCAGGGTTCACGAACCCCGTCATATCGAGCGGGCCGCACCCGGCCCGCGAACTACGTGGACCGTAGCGCCTACTCCAGCATCTCCAGTTGCGCGGCCTCGCCGTCGGCGAGCAGGAAGTAGCCGAGGAACGTCACGCCGTCGTCCCCGGCGTCGAACCGGTCGATGTGCTCTCCCTCGGGCTCGAAGAACACGTCTCCAGCCCGCAGCACCGACGCCGGCTGGCCCGCTACCTGGAAGACCACCGAGCCGTCCAGGATGCTGCCGACCACGGGACCGTTGTGCAGATGGCGTCCGGCCGGGTGACCAGGGGCGATCCGGATCTCGCGGATCTCGACGTGACCGGTGTGCTTCGGTCGCGCCAGCTGGGCGTCGAGCAGCACGGTCCTGGTGACCGGCTGTTCCTGGCTGGGGTCGGCGGCCCTCGGCATGTCCCTCCTCATGGGCTGGAGAATTTCGACGATTTTTATCGTAGGGGGCGATCACTTTCGGCCGGCTGGCGGATCTATACGAACGAGACCCGACGTGACACTGGTATGCCCGGGGCAAGTGCAGGAGCAGCCGATGACGGTAAGCGAGGATTTCGCCAGCGTGGCCGATCGGTACCGGACCGAGCTGCTGGCGCACTGCTACCGGATGCTGGGTTCGTTCGACGAGGCCGAGGATCTGGTGCAGGAAACGTACCTGCGGGCATGGCGGTCGTTCGACGGGTTCGAGGGCCGGTCGTCGGTCCGGACCTGGCTGTACCGGATCGCCACCAACGTGTGCCTGACCGCGATCGAGCGTCGCGGCCGGCGGCCGCTGCCGTCCGGGCTCGGGGCGGGGTCGCTGGACCCGGAAACCCCGCTGGTGTCCGGGCCTGAGGTGCCGTGGCTTCAGCCGCTCCCCGACCCGCTCATGGTCAGCGACCGGGAGGATCCGGCCACGGTGACCGCCGCGCGTGCCGGAATCCGGCTGGCGTTCGTCGCGGCGCTCCAGTACCTGTCCCCGCGGCAGCGCGCGATGCTGATACTGCGGGACGTGCTGGAGTGGCCGGCCGCGGAGGTGGCCGCCCTGCTCGGCACGACGACCACCGCGGTGAACAGCGGCCTGCGGCGGGCCCGCGCCCAGGTGTCCGAGGCCACGCCCGCGGAGGATGAGGTCGCCGAGCCCGCCGAGGCCAGCCAGCGGGCACTGGTAGATCGCTTCGCGACGGCCATCGAGCGCGCCGACGTCGGCGCGCTGGCCGACTTGCTCAGGGAGGATGTCACGCTCGAGATGCCTCCGGAGCTGACCTGGTTCGCCGGGCGCGCGGCCGTGACCGCGTACGCCGCCGCACACCTGCTCGCCGAACCCGGACTGCTCCGGGTGATTCCGGTCGTGGCGAACTCCGAGCCCGCGCTCGCCACGTACGCGGGCAAGCCGGGAGGGCCGCATCGCGCCCACTCCGTCCTGGCGCTGACGGTGACCGCGACGGGAATCGCCCGGATCGTCAGCTTCCGCGGCCCGAGCCTGTTCGCGTCGTTCGGCCTGCCGTTGGAATACCCCGAGTCCGGACAGGAGCCGTTGCGGACATTGCGGAGCTAGTACGTCACGGCATGTCCCAGTAACCGGGGTTGCCGACGCAGCTCGCCTGATTCCACACGGGGGCCGCGTGCACGACATTGAGCCCTTTGGCACTGCCGGATGCTCCGTCTGTTCTGACGCCGCGCAGCACCGCTCCTGAAAAGTTAGCACCGCTTACGTTCGCGCCGCGCAGATCAGCGTCGGTGAGATCCGCGCCGCGGAAATCAGCGCCGCTCAGGTCCGCGCATTGCAGGTATGCGCCGGCCAGAAAGGAGCTACGGCTCCATCGCGAGCCGGCCAGGTTGGCACTCCTGAGATCGACTTTGAGCATCGCGCCATCATCTTCTGGATGCGCAGGTTATCCCGGCCGGTGCGGACCTCCGCCCGACGCAGTTCCTTTTCTTCTTCGCCCCATCCCGGCTGATTCGCGGGTGCAGCAGTCACTGGCGCCCTCCCCTCACCAACTGCGCCTTATTAAACCGGAACTGGGCAAAGTGCACCAGATAGGTAATCAGGTTCACGAGTCCCGCGAGCACGCCCGTTCACGCCCGTTGTCGCGTGCCGCCATCCCTGTCACGTTCGAGAGATCCGGTTGCGGGCATTGCGCCGCCGGATGCGATGCAGGGGCCGGGATGCTGCGATTGCTTGCGGTACTGGTGATAGGTGTGCTGGCCGGCGGCACTCGCAAGCAGCGCGCTGGCAGCGGATAAATTCCGAAACAACGTGATGTAGGGGCAGCCAGTGCGCCGGGGCAGGCCGCACATCATCAATGGCGCTCACGACAACACACTCACCGATGACGATTTCTCCGGAGACACCAGTGGGATAAGCGCCGGACCGGCGGAATGGCTTCTGGTCAGCGGCCGCTCTGGTGCCGCAGCCGCGATACCGCGTCGCTCACGATCGGTACGGTGTGGTTGCCGCTCGGATCCCACGTGCCGCCATACCGGCGGATGAAGTTCAGCTGCGTCTGGCCGCTGAGCTGCTCCGCGGTGAGCGTCACGCCGTGCATGCCGAACGGCAGCGGTATGGAGTCCGCATCGGTCACCCCGACCCAGCTGGCCGGGTCGCCGAAGCCGTAGTGGAGGGTAAACGGCTGGGTATCCTCCACGACGAGGTTACGGCCCGCCACCAGTGCGGTCAGCGGCACGACCGGTCGCCAGTACGACGTCGAGGGCGCGGGCGGCCGGCCGCCGTACCTGGTCGTGACGGCCGCCAGCTGTTCTGCCGGAGTTCTGGTTGCCCTGGTCCAGGCCAGCTTGATCAGCTCGCTGTGCGCCCACGCTAGCGGCGTGGCGCTGAGGGTACGCTGCCCGGTGGTGAGCGGCAGCGCCGGTATCCCGTTCCGCGGGTACAGCGGCGACTGGTCCCAGACCTGTTCCGGCAGCAGGCCGCTGGGCGTCCGCATGTTCAGCATGGCAGTGAGCTGGGCAAGGCCGTCCTCGCCGGCCAGGACCGCGAGATGGCCGCGTTCTCCGGCGAGCAGCGGCCAGACGCGGCCCACTCCCGCGCCGGAGAAGTTCGCGCCGTCGACCTGCTCGCCGTAGCCGTCGTAGTCGTAGCGGTAATAGCTGGTGCCGGTGCCGACATTCCGGGCGAGCATGACGTCGATCAGGCTGGCGGTGTCGGACAGCCTCTTGTCGGTCGCGCCGCGCAGGCCCAGGCGGGCCAGGTAGGCGAACTCCAGCCCGAGGACACTCGAGGCCGCGATCGTGTAGTCCGGGTAGGGCTGGTTGGCGATGCGCGTGAGACCGTACCGCGGATCGGGTCCGATGCGCACATAGTGGCCGTCCAGCCCGAACAGCACATCAAGCGATGATCCCGCGACGTAACACCACTCCTCGATGCGCTCGTTCCAGTCATCGGCAAGTGCGAGCACATACTGGCTGGCGGCGGCGTCAAGGTAGCTGGCCCCGGCGACCATTGCCGCCACCATGATCGCGAGGGTGAATGGACTGCCACCCGCATCCTCCTCCCACCGGTCCATCGGGCTCAGCGGTCCGTTCCGGACGAGGTAGCCGATGGCCGCCTCGATCATCGCGGTGATCGTCTCGGACGGCGGCTGCCCGAGGTCATGAAGCTTGGCCGCCAGCATGACCGGCAGCGCGGTCTCGTCCAGTTGCCGGCCGGCCCAGAAGGGTGTGCCATCGGGAAAGAAGTTCTGCCCCCAGTGCCCGTCCGCGGACTGCCGCGAAGCGAGATAGCCGAGCAGTTGCGCCGCGTCGTCCAGGTGCCCGAGCAGGGCGAGCGCGAACCCGACCTCGACGGCGTCACGCGGCCACACAAGGTGATAGCCCCCCGCGTTGTTGGTCGTGTCGCCCCACGGCGTGCACAGCCCGGCCACGACAGCGCCTGGGTAGGACGCGGAGTCCTGGTGCACCCGCAGGACCACGGCCGACTGGCTGAGGGCCGCCGCCAGGTCCGCCGGGTCGCTGCCGGAAGACGGCGGGAATGCGCACGCACCAGACCAGGCGCGCCAGTTGCTGGTCAGCTTCGCGCCGACGGCGCTCGCGCCCTCGGTGAGACTTGCCGCCGCGAGCGAAGCCGCGGTCCCGGCGTCGGTCGCGAATGCTAGCGCGATAACACCTGAGGCAGCGGAAAGCTCGCCCCCGAGGACCACGAAACCGGGCCCGGCATCGGTGAAATTCCACGTCATGAAGCCGTTACGGTGGAAATCCTGCCAGAGGTCGGAGGACCCGAAATACCCCGCGCTTGCCCTGCCGAACTCCGGCGTGCTCGACAGGCAAAGAAACCGCCCGGCCCCTTGCGCGAACAACGATCCTTCCGCTCCCACCCAGGCCGTGTTGCCGGAACCACCGCCGTAATCCTGGTCCGCGTCCACGGCCGGATGAGTGTGCAGATGGCTCGCCAGGAAAACGTAGAGCTGCGCACCCGGAACGCCGTCGAGCGTGTAGCTGACCAGCACCACGTCACGTTCGGGGTCGGGTATGACCTGCAGTGTCAGCTGATACGGATGCTGCGGTGGGCCGCCATGGACGATGGATGCCAGCGGCACCGCGGGATCGCCGGTATTCACCTCGTACGACGCGACCGCCTTCACCTCGTACCACCAGCCGTCACCCGCCACGATGAAACCCATGTCACGAATCTGCGGCTCGCCCGCGGTCGGCCAGTACACCTCGTTGAGGATGCCTTGGCCCACGGTCGCCCAGACGCGGCCGGAACCGAGGCCGGTGGTAACGGCGTCCTTGGGGCCGGGCGCCATTACCGGGCTGACCGGAATCCCCGGCGTCGGAGCACTCGACATATCTGACCTCCTCATGGGGCGCGCAATGTATCAGTGCCCAGCCGACGCCCTCTCCACCGATAAGGGCACCGAATTCCGGCTCGGTGTCCGGTCCGGCGGCGCAGCGAGCCGGACCGCACCCAGATCAGGAGGGGATTTCCATGAACATGCTTGTTGCTCCCGCGCCGGCTGTTGTCGTGGGGTCGAGCCTGGCCCCGTACACCGCGGCCAACGGCGATACGGTCCTGCCGGGTTGCTATGGCGTCAGCCACGGCTCCGGGCTGGCGGGCGAACTCATCAGGCACGCGACCGAATCATGGGCCGGGCACGCCTTTGTCTACATCGGAAACGGCCAGATCATCGAAGCGGCCCCGCCGGCCGCCAGGGTCTCCGCGGCCGCGTCCCATCCCGACGCGGTATGGAATGTCCGCTACTCGCTGACCGATGATCAGCGGGACAAGATCTGCGCCCGGGCGCACGCACTGGTGGGCTGCCCCTACGACTACCCGGCATACGTCGGCTTCGCACTCGAAGTGCTGAAGCTGCGCACCGGTGCCCAGCTCGACCCGGTCTTCAGAGAAGATCACTGGCGCGTGTGCTCAGCGCTGGTCGCGGACTGCTACGCGTTCGCGGGCGCGGACCTGGAAGAGGGCCTGAAGTACCCCAACCTGATCAGCCCCGCGGACCTGTACAACATGATCGCGCGCGAGGTCTGACCGGACGCGTGCTTCGTCGAGACAGATGAGTGAGCGGCGCCATGACGGGGTAGGAAGACACCGGAGCCCATTGGTAGCGGATGCGGACCTTGGTCGATCGCTTCAGCTACCAGGGGCTTCGCCATGTCGGCAGGTGAGCCGCCAGCCAGGCCGGCCGGGAGACCACGACTAACCCACCACAAACCAGGATCAAATCGACGCAGTCTAATGTGTGCGCATATCTACGGAAAGGCGGTTTTCATGCCAGCCTTGCGGGGGTATGGAACTGGCGTTCTCCAGGCGCACACGGGAGGCGCACACGGGATGGGAGCAATTGTGAGAACTGCGTTCTCGGCGATCTTGGTTTTCTGCGCGTGCATACTCGTGGCGGCGACGTGCTCCGCGGCGTCAGCCTCGCCATCCCCGAGGTCCTCGGATTCTGGTTATACGTATCATCGTCACTATGTAAACGGGCAGGTAACCCGCTATAGCTACACCGAACTCATCACGGGCGGGACACAGGTCACCGCGCAGGCTCGGCTGAGGTCCTTCGTCCGCCACGGCATCGGCGGAGAGCGGGTCAAATGGGTCTCGCTGGTCGCCAATGGCCAGGACCTGAGCGCGCAGGCCCGGGCGTTCCCGCCGTATGACATGTCGCTCGACCCGAAGAGCCCGGGTGGTCTCATCCAGCCGGACACGTCGACGGCGGGTCAGCTGTCGAACCCGGTGCTCGACCTGTTCACCTTCTACGGCGGCCTGAGCCCCTTCGTGGGCATCGGCAATCTGCACCAGCCCGGCCAGTCATTCGTGGAACCGACGCTGCTGCACGGGGTCTTCTCCAACGCGACCACGCCGGTTGGGCAGGATCTGGTCCAGGTGACGACCACACTGACCAGCTTGACCGACGGTCAGGCCACGTTCACCGGGTCGTACCAGCCGCCGGCCGCGGGCGGGCTCACGCTCTCCCAGCCGTGGATGAGCAGCCCCGTGTGCGGCTCCACTCCGAACAATTTCGAGCTCGTCCAGCAGGAAGGGTCGCAGTACCAAGCGCTGTGGGGGTGCGAGTCGTTCACGACCACCACCGTGGTCGACCGGGGCAGCGGGCGGATCGTCTCCGCCCAGATGAACGATCCGCTCACCGTCGACCTGACCGTGTGCCAGGACGAGGCGCTGACGGAGTGCTCTCCTATCCAGACCGTCTCGTTGCTGCGGACCGTACAGGTCACCAGGAACTGACCGCATCAAGGAGCGTCGAAGGAGCTTGGTGCAGACCGATATCGTCACCGGCGCATTCGGTTATTCGGGCGCGGCCATCGCCCGCGAGCTGCGCGCGGCCGGGCACCGGGTACGCACGCTCACCGGCCATCCCGAGCGTGCCCCGGCCGGCACGGATATCGACGCGCACCCGCTCGACTTCGGCGACGCCGATGGACTCGCCAGGGATATGACCGGCGGCCACACCCTGTACTGCACGTACTGGGTGCGGTTCCCGCATGGCAGCGCCACCAGGGAGTCCGCGGTGGCCAACAGCAAGGTCCTGTTCGACGCGGCAGCCCGGGCCGGCATCAGGCGAATCGTGTACATCTCCATCCTGCATGCGGACACGGCCTCTCCCTACCCGTATTTCAGCGGTAAGGGACACGTGGAGCGGCATCTCGCGGGCACCGGTGTTCCCTATGCCGTCGCCCGGCCGGCGATCTTGTTCGGCGACGCCGCCGACCGGGGAACCAGCGGCAGCGTCCTGCTCAACAACATCGCATGGCTGCTGCGCCGGCTGCCGGTCTTCGCGATCGGCGACGGCGGCCGCTACCGGCTCCGCCCGGTTCATGTCGACGATCTGGCGCGGCTCTGCGTGGAGCTGGGGGCGGGGACGGACAACGTCACCGTTGACGCGGTCGGGCCGGAGTCCCCCACCTTCAAGGAGCTGGTCACCGCGATCCGGGCAGCGACGGGCAGCCGCGCGATCCTGGTGCCCGCGCCTGGCTGGCTGATGCCACCACTGTCCGCCGCGCTCGGCGCAATGCTCCGCGATGTGCTGCTCACCGAGGAGGAATACCAGGCCATGAAGGCCGGGCTCGCCGACTCGGCCGCCCCGGCAACGGGGCAGCGCAGCCTCTGCGAATGGATTGTCGCGCACGGCGCCGAGCTAGGCCGGACCTACGCCAACGAACTCGACCGCCACTACCGCCGGCAGTCAGCGTGCCCGGCGGCGGACACGAGCCGGTAGCTCAGACCTCGACCCGGACCGCCTGCTCCTGCGCCAGCAGGCTCAGCTCGATGGCGCGGAACGCGTGCTCCTGCGTCATCGCCCGCTCGGTCCCTTCCAGGCAGTCGAGGATCAGCTCGCCGAAGAACGGGAAGCCGACCCGGCCGGAAACGTCCATGTGCTGTTCGGCACCGCCGTCCACGAGGTACACGTGACCGCCGCCGTTCTGGCGCGCCACGTCCGTGTACTTGCGCAGCTCGATGTAGCCCTCGGTGCCGAGAATGAAGGTCCGGCCGTCACCCCACGTGCCCAGGCCGTCCGGGGTGAACCAGTCCACCCGGCAGTAGCCGGTGACACCATTACCGAGCACGACGCTGACGTCACCGAAATCCTCGATACCCGGGTACTGCTTGTGCGCGTAGTTGGCCACCCGAGCCGCGGTGATCGTCGCGTCGTCGCAGCCGCCGTAGAACAGGACCTGCTCCAGCTGGTGGCTGCCGATGTCGCAGATGATGCCGCCATGGGCGTCGTGGGCGAAGAACCAGCCAGGCCGGCTCGCCGGGTTCATCCGGTGCGGACCCATGCCCATCACCTGCACGACCCGGCCGATGGCGCCCTGGGCGACAAGCTGGCCCGCGAACACTGCGCTCTCGGAGTGCAGCCGCTCGCCGAAGTAGACGGCGTACTTCCGGCCGGTCCGCGCCGCGGCCTCCCGCACCGCGGCGAGCTGCCCGAGCGTGGTCGTCGGCGGCTTGTCCGCGAAGTAGTGCTTGCCGTGCGCCATCGCGCGCAGCCCGATCCCGGCCCGCAGCGACGGGACCGCGGCGCTCGCGACAAGCCGCACGCGATCGTCGTCGAGCACAAAATCCTCGGACGGCGCCGGTTCCGCGCCCGGGTACTGCTTGCACAGGTCGGCGACCTTCACCGGGTCGCCGTCGTAAACCCAGCGGAGCTGACCACCCGCCTCGGTCAGGCCGTTGCACATGCCGTAGATGTGGCCGTGGTCAAGACCCACGGCGGCGAACACGAAGTCGCCCGGTTCGCAGACCGGCTCCGGCCTGCCAACCGGTGCGTAGCTCATGCCGTCCCGGCTCATGCGACGCCTCCGGTCGTGGTGATCTCGTCGGTGGCGAACGCCGCCACTGACGCCCGCTTCTCGTGGAAGTGCGGCGCCGCGGCGAGCAGCCCGTCCTTGGTCCGGAACGGATCGCCGCCGTCGAGCGGAAGCCGCGCCGGCGAACCCGTGATCGCCGACTTGTAGATCGCCGTGATGATCTCCAGCGTCTTGCGGCCCTGATCCCCGTCGATCAGCACGCGTCCGCTTCCCGATTCGATCGCGGCCAGCACGTCGTCGATCTGGCCGGTATGACCGGGGTACGGCGGATCGGGCAGGCTCTGGTAGTAGTCGTCAAGCTCTCGTTCGGTCGCCTTGTCGCGCTCCGGGAAGCCATTGGGCAGCTGCGTCGAGGCCCGCACCGCCCATGGCACCGCGATGCTCGCCCTGTCGGTCTGGAACACGATCCGCTGGTCCTGCGCGTGGTGCACGACCGAGCTGCTGAGCTGGCCGAGCGCCCCGGAGCCGAACCGCATGATGGCCAGCGACAGGTCCTCGACCTCGGCATTGCCGTGCGCCAGGTTGCCCATGACCGCCTGGATCTCCGTCGGTGAGCCGAGCATCCATTGCATGGCGTCGACGTGGTGGACCGCGTGGTTGAGCGTGCAGCCGCCGCCTTCGCTCTGCCACGTCCCCCGCCACCACAGGTCGTGGTACGACGGCCCGCGCCACCAGTGCGAGTCGACCTGAGCGTGCAGGACGCGGCCTGCCAGGCCGGAGTCGAGCACCCGCTTCAGCTTCGCCATCGGTGCGGTGAACCGGTTCTGCGCCACAACCGACAAAAGCGCGCCGGTCCGCCTGGCATCGCCGATCATCGCGTCGCACTCCGCCAGCGAGGCGGCCATCGGCTTCTCGCACAGCGTGTGAATGCCCGCGGCGAGCAGGTCACTGGCGATCTCGGCGTGGGTGGCCGGCGGGGTGCACACCGAGGCCAGGTCCACTCCCGAGTGCGGCAATGTCTCCGCCGCGACCGCGTCCAGCCGGTACCTGGCGATCTGCCGCCGCGCCTTGTCCGGCGCCACGTCGACGACACAGACGATCCGGCAGCGATCGGGAAACGCCAGGTATCCCTCGATGTGGAAGCCGGAGACCGACCCGGCCCCGACGATGGCGACGTTGATCATCGTGATCCTTTGCGGTAGGCGACCACCGCTACCGCCAGCGGCGGCAGGGTGAACGATCCCGGCACCGGAGATCCGGTGATGAGGTCGGTCCCGCCGGGTTCGATCGCCAGGACCGCCGGCTCGGTGCCGGAGTGGTTCAGCAGGAACAGGTAATCGGCGCTATCCCCGGCCCGGCGCGTCGCCTCCACATACCGAGGCGCGTCGCCGACGACCGGACGGATCCCGACCGCCGCGGCGGCGCCGAGAAGCACGACCGCCAGACCGGCCTCGTCGAGCCGCGTCCCGATGTACACGACCCGGCCCGCGCCGACCTCGTTGCTGAGGACCGCCGGCCGCCCGGCGAGCGCCCCGGACGAGAAACGCGCCACGACGGTGCCCGTCTCGGGGAGGATGCTCTCCTGCCACCAGTTCGCCGCGCATCCGCCTCCCTCGGCGAAATCCACCGAGAACTCCTCGCCCGGCCGCGCGGGCCAGTATTCGTCGATGTACGCGCCCACCAGCGCGCGGAACGCCCCTGGGTACGCGGGCTGCACCACCTGGTTTTCTCGTCGGCGACGCCGGAGAAGAACGAGCACACCAGCGTGCCGCCGCCGGCCACGAACGCGGTGAGCGCCGACGTCAGTTCGCCGCTGGCCAGATAGGCGTTCGGCACGACCACGAGCCGGTACCCGCTCAGGTCCGACGTGGCGCACACCAGGTCGATGCCGTGATGCGCCTCGTACAGCGGCCGGTAGTGCTCGGTGACCAGCAGCGGGTAGTCGAAGTCGTTGCGCGGCAGGCCATGGCTCTCGGTCAGGGCCCACCAGATGTCCCAGTCGAACAGCACCGCGATCTCGGCCCGCGACACCGACCCGGCCACGGCGGCGATCCGCGGCAGTTCGTTGCCGAGCGAACAGACCTCCGCCCAGGTCCGCGCGCCGGTGCCGGAGTGGGGCAGCATCGCGGAATGAAAGCGTTCGTGTCCCCCGCGGCTGGCTCGCCACTGGAAGAACAGCACGCTGTCCGCCCCGTGCGCGATCGCCTGGTACGAGCCGAGCCGCATCCGTCCGGGCCGCTTCACGTTGTTGACCCGCCACTGCGAGACCGCGCTCGCGGCCTGCTCCATCAGCAGCCACGGCGCGCCGCGCAGCGAGCGCATCAGATCGAAATTGACCGCTGCGCCCACGTGCGAGTCGTCCGCGCAAGGATCAGGGTAGATGTCCAGCGCGACGGCGTCCGCCTCGCGTGCCCAGCGCCAGTAGTCCGCCCGCTTGTAGAACCGCATGAAGTTGGTGAGCACGGGGACGTCGTCCCGGAAGGACCGGACGATGTCACGTTCGGCGGTGAAGCATTCGAGCAGGGCATCCGAGGTGAACCGGATGAAGTCCAGCCGGCGCGCCGGGTTGGACCATGACCGCGGCAATTCCGGCGGGCACACCTGCGCCCAGTCCGTGTACCGCTGGCTCCAGAACCGCGTGTACCACGCGTCGTTGAGCACGTCGAGGTCGCCGTACTTGCGCCGGAGCCAGGCCTGGAAGCCGGCCGCGGCGGACGGCGTGTACGCGACCGGACCGTACTCGTTGCTGATGTGCCACATGGCCAGCGCCGGGTGCCGCGAGTACCGCTCGGCGAGCGCGTGCGTGATCCGCGCGGCGTGCCGCCGGTAGACGGGCGACGTGGGGTCGTAGTGCAGCCGGTTGCCGAATCCGAAGACAAGCCCGTCCTCGGTTACCGGCAGCGTCTCCGGGTGTTCCCGCGCCAGCCAGGCCGGCGGGGCCGCGGTCGGCGTGGCCAGGTCTACGCTGATCCCGTTCGCGTGCAGCAGGTCCATCACGTCGTCGAGCCAGCCGAACGTGAACGTGCCCGGCGCCGGCTCCAGCGACGCCCACGCGAACACGCCGAGCGTCACCAGGTTGACCCCGGCCTCGCGCATCAGCGCCACGTCCTCGTCCCACACCGCGCGGTCCCACTGCTCGGGGTTGTAGTCACCGCCGAACGCGAATCCGCCGATCCGCGCCCGGAACGCAGCCATGGGTCTGCCAATCGTCACGCCACGAAATCCTGCCGGACCTGAGCGATCAGTGTCCGGCTGTTGTGCAGCAGCGCGAGGCCGAACACCGGGACGAGCAGGAACAGCGCACCTTCCGTGGCGGCGGCCGTGACGGCCGCCGCCAGGATGAGCAGGCCGGCGTTGCCCAGTGTGACCCTGGGCGTGCGGCCGAGGAAGTAGGCGGCCAGCCGCGCGACGTCGATGGCACGGAACCGGAACAGCGACGTGATTACCATCGCGTTGCTCAGCCACAAGCAGGCGGCCACCGCGAGCAGCACGAGCAGCGCCGCCCACCAGCCCGGCACGCCGGACGACCGTCGATGTACCAGGATCATCGCGACCATGGTGAGCACCGCCAGCCACGGCACGCAGACGCGCAGCGCACCCAACGCGTTAAGCCGGTAACCGCGCCAGAACGCCGCCGTGGGATGCAGATCCGCCAGTTCCGCACCACGGTGGTGCAGCGCGAACAGCGCGGCGGACAACGCGGGTCCGGCCGGCGCCAGGCACGCGGCGACCAGCGGCAGGTTGCTGGCGTCGCGACCCAGCAGGAGCACCGCGGCGAGCCCGGGCCCGGCGGTGACCAGCAGCCAGAACTCGGTCACCAGCAGGGTGTAGACGATCGCCGAGGTCCGCGCCAGCGGCCCGGTGCCAAACTGGTGCGCAGCCGCCATCAGCCGTATTTCTTCGCGTAGTTCTGGTAGGCGCTGTTGACCTGGCCGACGAGCTGCGTGCTGTTGTTGCTCTGGAGCTGGGTGGTGTACTGGCTCCACTGCGCGAGCGGGCGCTTGCCGGTGACGAACTCGAGCTCCTGCTGCTGCACGAAGTCCATCAGCGTCGTCCCCCACAGTGTCACCTGCTGCTGCGCGGCGGCGCTGAGCGGAGCCGGGGGCGCCAGCGGGGCGACCGGGCGCGCGTCCATCACCTTCTGGAACTGGAGTTCCTCGGGTGTGAACTGGGTGTTCAGCAGTGCGGTTGACCCGCCGTAGGCGAACACCCCGTTGTAGAACCCGTACGTCACCTGGAGGTTCTGCTTGCCCGAGGGGTTGATGCCGGCCCAGGTCACGTTCGGCGCGAGGTGGAACGTACCGTCATCGACGCTGCCCTCGTAGGTAACGCCCGGAACGCCCCACCTGGCAAACAGCTGCCCGGCGTCGGAGTACCACAGCCAGTCGATGAACTGCATCATTGCGACGAAGTTCTTGCTGTTCAGCGCCTTCGACGAGATCATCACGCCGTTCTCGAGGCGGCTGCCGACGACGACCGATCCGGCCGGCCCGACCGGCAGCGGGATCTTCGCCACGGTCGCGCCGGGGATGGTCAGGCCGGTGCGGAGGTCGTTGATCAGCGTCTGCGCGTTCGTGGTGATCACGAACGACTTGCCCGAATGGAACTTCGCCTTCGCGATGTCGTCCGACTGGGTGAAGCTCTCCGGGTCGATCAGTCCCTCGCCGTACATCGTGTTCAGGTACTGCAGCATCGACTGGAACTGGGGCATGGCCCCGGTGGTCACGAACTGCTTGGTGCCGGGATCCCAGTGCGCGCCCTGGACCGGTGACTGGTAATTCCAGCCGGCCGCGGTGCCGTAGGAGTTGCCCAGGATCTCAAGCAGTGCGCCTCCCGGTGTCGGCTGGTTGTACCGGTCCGATAGCGGATACACGGAGGGATACGCCTGCTTCATCTTCCGCATCATCGTGTGCACGTCATCCCAGGTCTGCGGCGTCGCGATGCCGAGCTTGGCCAGGATGTCAGTGCGCACGGCCAGCGAGTAGTCAGACCAGACCTGCTGGTGCAGGCCGGGCAGCAGGTAGTACTTGCCATTCGCCTGGCGCAGCGTGTCGAGATCGCCCTGCAGGCTCCACTTGGCGACCTTGTCCTGGAAGTTCGGCATCAGGTGGACGTAGTCGCTGACCGGGAGGATCGCACCGCCGGCGACGTACTCGTCCTCCTCGCCCGGATACGTCTTCGGGATGATCATCGGCGCCTGGCCGGCGTTGATCAGCACGCTGCGCTTGGTGTTGTAGTCGGTCAGCGGTATGACGGTCGCGTTGAAGCCGACGTTGGTCTTCTGCTTGAGGTAGGAGAAGAACGGCCACTTCGCGTCGTAGGGGTAGCCCGGATTGCTGAGCATCATGATCGTGAACGTCAGCGGCTCGGTGGCCTTGAACTGGGTACCGACGTCGAATTTGCTCATCGCGCCGGCCTGGCTTCCGGTCGGGCCGGACGAACTGCCGCCGCTGCCGCAGCCGGTGAGGGCGAGCGCGGCGCCAGCACCGGTACCGAGGAGCACCTGGCGTCTGGATGGCTGGAACATGTGGGACTCCTTCCGGCAGGCGGGATTGCCTATCCCTTGACGGCGCCGAGCATGACGCCGGAGACGAAGTAGCGCTGGATGAACGGGTAGACGGACAAGATGGGCAGGGCGACGAGCACCACCGCCACGGCCTTGATGTTGGCGGCGATCTGCAGCTGGGTGCTGCCGGCCATCTGCTCGTTGGCCACGGTGGTCGCCGAGTCGATGAGATTGCGCAGGTAGACGGTGACCGGGAACAGGCCCTGGTTGTCCATGTAAAGGAACGCCGAGAACCACGAGTTCCAGAACGCGACCGCGTAGAACAGCACCATCGTGGCGATGACCGCCTTCGACAGCGGCAGCACGATGCGCAGCAGAATGCGGTACGTGTCCATGCCGTCGACGGCGGCCGCCTCTTCCAGTTCTGGCGGCATGTTCTCGAAGAATGTCTTCATCACCAGCAGGTTGAAGACGTTGATCGCGTTGGGCAGCGCGATCGCCCACACCGTGTCACGCATGTGCAGGCTGCTGACCAGCACGTAGTTGGGGATGATGCCGCCGTTGAAGAACATCGTGAAGACCGCGAGCCCGATCAGCACGCGGCGGCCCCGCAGGTGCTTCTTGGACAGCACGTACGCATAGCTGGTGGTCAGCACCATCGAGACAACCGTGGCGGCGACCGTGTAGAAGATCGTGTTCCGGTAGTTGTTCCAGAACAGCGGGTCGGACAGCACGTGCCGGTAGGTGGTGACGTTGAGCCCGCGCGGCCACAGGTTGACCTGGCCGGCCTCGATGTACGGCTCCCCGCTGAACGACTGGGCCAGGATGTTCAGGAACGGGTACAGGATCGCGGCGACGACGCCGGTCAGGATGAGGGCGTTGGCCACCTGGAAGACCCGGTACCGGCGCCCCGGCGGCGGCCACCGCGTTACCACAGGCTCGCCCCTACCACGCGGCGCGAGATGGCGTTCGCCGACAGCACCAGCGTGAGCCCGATCACCGACTCGAACAGCCCGATCGCCGCGGCGTAGCTGAAGCTCCCGGTGACGATGCCGACCCGGTACAGGTAGGTGGAGATCACGTCGGCGGTGGGATAGGTCAGCGGGTTGTAGATCAGCAGGATCTTCTCGAATCCGACCGCCATGAACGTGCCGATGTTGAGGATCAGCACCACCATCATCGTCGGCTGGATGCCGGGCAGGGTCACGTGCCAGGTCTGCTTCCATCGCCCCGCGCCGTCGATCATGGCCTGCTCGTACAGCTGGCTGTCGATCGTGGTGAGCGCGGCGAGGTAAAGGATCGTGCCCCAGCCGGCCGTCTGCCAGATCTCCGAGGAGATGTAGATCTGCCGGAACCAGCCCGGATCGCTGAGGAACGCGATCGGCGAGTGGCCGAACGCCCGCAGCGCCTCGTTCACCACGCCTGTCTGCAGATCAAGGCCCTGCAGGATGATCGCCGCCACCACCACGGTCGAAAGGAAATGCGGCAGGTAGGAGATGGTTTGCACGAACCGCTTCGCGCCACGGTTCCAAACCTCGTTGAGCAGCAACGCGAGGATGATCGGCGCCGGGAAGCCGAACAGCAGGGTAAGCCCGCCCAGGATGAGCGTGTTGAAGAACACGTGCCAGAACGTGGGGTCGTGCACCGCCAGGTCGAAGTAGTAAAAGCCCACCCACTGGGTGCCGAACAGCGGGCCGCCCGGCTGGTAGGTGCGGAACGCGATGACGTTCCCTGCCATCGGCAGGTACCGGAAGATGACGAAGAACAGCAGCGGCAGCACCGTCAGCGAGTACAGCTGCCAGTCCCGGCAGATGGTCAGCCGCCAGCTGCGGCGCGGCCGGCGGCGCTTGCGGCGCCCGGCGGCCGTACCCGCGATCCCGGCGCGCGCGGCGCCCGCGGCTCGCGGCCGGACCGTGGTCATCCGGCCGCCTCAGGCCGCGGGGGTCCGGGGGGACGGTTCCCCCCGGTAAGAGGCCGCGGGGGTCCGGGGGGACGGTTCCCCCCGGTAAGAGAGAGCACTGGCTCGATCCATACCTCGGGCAGCAGCCGGCGGTCCGGCCCCAGCTCGCGAACCGGGCCGGTGATCCGCAGTGGCACCGTCGCCGCGAAGTCCCGGCTCGATCGGCCGAACCGCAGCTCGACGTCGCCTGGCTCGACGATGCGCCTGCCATCGACCCCGGTGAACGAGGCGAGGTCGGCGGGCACGGTGAAATTCACGCGTGCGGCCGCGCCCGGATCGAGCTCTACGCGGCGGTACCCGATCAGCCGGACCACCGGCCGGGTGGTCTGCGCGACCGGGTCGTGCAGGTAGAGCTGGACGACCTCGGTGCCGTGCCGCCGCCCGGTATTACGGATCGTCACGTGGACGGTGGCCTCGCCGTCCACGGGCCAGCTGACGCGCTCGGCGGGGCAGCCGCCGGTCCACTCGAACGTGGTGTAGCTGAGCCCGTGGCCGAACGGGAACGCCGGGGTAGGATCCAGCGACGACACGTCCGTACGGTGCCCGAGCTTGGGCGACAGGTACGTGGCCGGCAGGCCGCCCGAGTGCCCCGGCACGCTGACCGGCAGCCGCCCCGAGGGATTCACCGCGCCGGTAAGCACCTCCGCGACCGCTTGGGCACCGCGCTGGCCGGGCAGGAAGGCGTAGACCACTCCGGGTGCCGTGTCCGAAGCGGCACCCAGCGCGTACGGCCGCCCGGCCAGCACGACGACGACCACCGGGGTACCCGTCGCGAGCACCTCGCGCACGAGCTCGGGCTGCGCGCCGGGCAGCCGCAGGTCGGCCGCGTCCGAGCCCTCGCCAGAGGTCCCCCGGCCGAACAGGCCGACCCGGTCGCCGACGGCGAGCACGCACACGTCCGCAGCGGCCGCTGCCTCGACCGCCGCGGGAATGCCCGACGTGTCCGCACCGGTGATGGCGCATCCCGCGGCGAACGTCAGGTGCGGCAGCTTCTGCCCCAGCGCCTCGCGCAGGGTGGCGACCTCGATCCCGAGCCCGAGCTCCGGATGCGCGCCGACGTGCGCGGGAAAGGAATAGCAGCCCAGCGTCGCCATCGCGTCGTCGGCGAGCGGCCCCACGAGCGCGACCCGCTGATCCTCCCCGAGCGGCAGCACGTCCCCGGCATTGCGCACCACCACGACGGACCGCCTGGCCAGTCGCAGCGCGATGTGCTGGCTGGGCTCGTCGTCCAAGCTGAGCGAGCCGCCCCCGTTCGCCGCGGGCCGCCAGGCCTCATCGAGCAGGCCAAGCTCGGCCTTCTGCGTCAGTACGCGGGTGAGCGCACGGTCGACGAGCGCCTCGTCGATCGCCCCAGACCGCACCGAGTCGACCATCTCCGGACCGAATGTTTCGACGGTGGGCAGCTCAACATCGATGCCTGCCCGCAGCGCGATATGCGCCGCGTCCGCGGCGCCGTCCGCCACGCCGTGCAACTGATGCAGAAACCGGATCGCGAAGTAGTCGGACACCACCGTGCCGCGGAACCCCCAGTCGTCCCGCAGCAGCCGGGTGAGCATCCGGTCATCGGCGGCGACTGGCACGCCGTCGATCCCGGCGTAGGAGTTCATCACCGACCGCGCGCCGCCCAGCCGCAGGCCCATCTCGAACGGCGGCAGCACGAAGTCGGCCAGGAACCGGCGCCCGAGCTGGACCGGGGCGAGATTACGGCCGCCGCGGGACGCGGAGTATCCGGCGAAATGTTTCAGCGTGGCGACGACGCCGGCGCTCTCCAGCCCGCGCACGTACGCGGCGCCCAGCGTGCCGACCAGGTAGGGATCCTCGCCGATCGTCTCCTCGGTCCGCCCCCACCGGTAGTCCACGGTCACGTCCAGCACCGGCGCGAGGCCCTGATGCACGCCCGCCGCTCGCATGGACCGGCCGATCCGCGTCGCCATCTCCTCGACGAGGTCTGGGTCAAACGACGCGCCCCAGCTCAGCGGCGCCGGGTACACGGTGGCCCGCCACGCGGCGAAGCCGGTCAGGCATTCCTCGTGCACCTGCGCGGGGATCCCGAACCTGCTGGCGGTCATGATCTGCCGCTGCGCCGCGGCCAGTGAGCAGGCCCCGGCGGCCGGCTCGACCGGAGCGGTGCCGAACGGGCGGGTGAGCTGCCCGAGCCCGTGCTGGATCGCGACGGTCCACGGCCTGTCGTCGGGCATGTGGGCCTGATCGGGAGCGACTCCGTCGCCCGACGCGTCGGCGCCGACCCATATGCCGGCGAGCTGGGCGACCTTCTCCTCGAGCGTCATGAGCGGGATCAGCGCCGCGGCGCGTTCGGCGGCCGGCAGGCCCGGATCGCGCCACCGCGCCGTCTCGTGAGCCACGCGCCCTCCCGGAGTTTATCGAAAATTTCGTAAAGTTCTACGAGAGTGACGCCAGCGTAGGTCCTTCGCTCCGCTCGGTCAATAGGTGACGCCTCTGCGTTCTAGCGGCTCAATAACGCTTGACGCCGCCGTCTAAAGTTGCGGAAACTGTTGCAGCAAGTGAGGGGGTTCCATGACAGGGTCTGAGCTTGACGGCGCCCAGAGTCGCGCCACGATCGCCACCATCGCCAACGAGGTCGGGGTCTCGATGGCCACGGTCTCCAAGGTGCTCAACGGACACGCCGACGTCGCGCCGGACACCAGGATTCGCGTCGAGGACAGCCTCGAGCGGCACAGCTACCGGCGCCGCGCCAGACGCCGGGCGACCGCCAGCGGCCAGATCGAGCTGGTCTTCCACGAGCTGGGCACGTGGGCCATGGAGATCATCAATGGCGTCGAGGCCGTCACCGCGCCAGCGGGTGTCACCGTGATGCTGTCCCATCTCAACGGCAAGCACCGGCCGCCGGACCACTGGCTGGAGGGCGTGCTCGCCCGCCGGCCGCTCGGCGTGCTCCTGGTCTTGTGCAGCCTGTCGGAAACCCAGCAACGGCAAGTCCGCCAGCGGCAGATCCCGTGCGTCGTGGTGGACCAGGACAGCTCGACCACCGCGCCGGTGCCCACCGTCGGGTCGAACAACTGGAACGGCGGGATGCTGGCGGCGCGGCACTTGCTGGAACTCGGACATCGCCGCATCGCGGTGATCTCCGGTCCGCAGGACGTGCTGTGCAGCCGGACCCGGGTGGCCGGCTTCCGCTTCGGGCACGACGAGGCCGGGCTGGAGCTGGATCCCAGCCTCGTGCGGTACGGGACGTTCTACCTGGACGCCGGCTACCAGCACGGCCTGGAACTGCTGAGCCGCCCCGACCGCCCGACCGCGATCTTCGCCGGCTCGGACATGCAGGCGATGGGCGTGCTACGCGCGGCCCGCCGGCTCGGCATCGACGTGCCGGCCGAGCTGTCCGTGATCGGCTACGACAACCTGCCGGTGGCCGCGTGGACCGATCCTCCGCTCACCACCGTCGACCAGCCGCTGCGCGACATGGCCGGCGCCGCGACCCGCATGCTTCTCGACCTCGCCCGCGGCGTCGAGCCCCCGTCCACCCGCATCGACCTCGTCACCGAGCTGATCGTCCGCGAAAGCACGGCTCCCCCGCCCGCGTAGCGCCAGACAACGTGGAAGACTGCCTCTTTGTGCCAGATTAACCCTCGCATTCGAGGGTTAAGTTACCACAAAGGGATAACCCGACACGTTGTTCGGGATGACTGTGTTTTGGCATAACGGCCGGGGCGCGAGTGGCCGGGCTGTGGCACTCCCGCGGGCGGACCGGGACGCGTCAGGGCACCTGGTCCATTGGATGTGGCCGTGCCGAACCAGGCACGGCCAGGCCGGGCCCGTTGAACTGGTGCGGGCGTTGAACGTTTTGTCGTTAGGAATCTCGTGGTTTCCAGGCGCCGCGGGCGACGGCGGCAAGGAAGGCATCGACAGCACCGTTGAAAACATCGGGCTCTTCCAGGTTGGCGGTGTGCCCGGTGCGCGGCAGGATCAGCAGGCCCGCGCTGGCGATCGCGCGCTTGAGCATCAGCGCCGGTTCCAGGCAGCCCTCGTCTTCGTCGCCGGTCAGCACCAGCAGCGGCACATTGACGTTCGAATAGTCGAGCTCGAATAGTGACGGTCGTGCGGCCTGGATGCCGCGCATGGTCAGCGCGGCGCCGGTCGCGTCGTGGGCGGCGAGGGCGGCGGCGAATTCGGCCCAGCCGCGCGGGTTCTTGCGCTGGAACTGGACCCGCGCCGGGCCCACCGCGTACCACTCGGCCACCTTCGCCGAGCCGTCGGCCTCGAACGCGTCTGCGATCGCGGTTGCCTCGGCGCGGAACCTCTCGCGGCGCTCCGGCTCGGCGCCGTAACCGGCGCCGGCCACCACGGCGGCGGTGACCCGTTCCGGGTGGCGGAGCACCAGGTGCAGCGCGGTGAAGCCGCCCATCGACAGGCCGACGACGTTCGCCCGGTCGATGTTCAGCCCGTCCAGCACGTCGAGCGCGTCGCGGACCGCGCGATTCTGGGAGTACCGCGCGGGATCGGCCGGCACATCCGACGGCGGGTAGCCGCGGGCCGCGTACGTGACGCAGCGGTAGGCGGCAGAAAAGTGCCTGACCTGCGGTTCCCAGCTGCGGTGATCGCCGGCGAACTCGTGGATGAACAGCAGCGGCTCGCCCGCGCCGGTCTCCTCCACATGCAGCGCGATACCGTCATCTGTAGTGATCATCGGGCTCCCATGATGTGCTGACGCGTGTGCCGGGCCGCCGCGTCCGCGTCCCCGGCGCGCAGCGCCGCCAGGATCTCATCGTGCTGGCGAGCCGACTCCGCGTGGGTGCGGCTCACCTTCGGCCCGCCGTGCAGCGACGCCCAGAGCAGCCGCATCAGCGACAGGAGCAGCGGGCTGCGGGCGTACTCGTACACGCTGAAGTGGAACTCGCGGTTCAGGTCCGCGTAGGCCGGGTCGTCCTCGCCGAGGGCGCGCATGCGTGCGTTCAGCTCCTCGAGCCTGGCGATGCCTTCGGCGTCTATCTTGGCCGCGGCGAGGCTGGCGCCCAGCGATTCGAGCGCGGCGCGGATCTGGAAGTTCTCCTCCACCGGGCCGTCCTCCGGTGACACGACCGTGAAGCCACGGTGCGTGTCGCACAAGAGCAGGCCTTCGGACTCCAGGCGGCGCATCGCCTCGCGGACCGGGGTCTGGCTGACGCCGAACCGCTGGGCCAGATCGCGCTGGCGCAGCTGCTCCCCCGCGGCCAGCTCACCGGTGATGATCAGCTCCCGGATGAGCGCGACGACCAGGTCGGTCTTGCTGACGTAGGCGGCTTCGGTCATGGGCGGTTCCTTATCGTGGCCGGGGTCAGCGGCAGGCTCGCGATCGGTCCGGGCCGGCCGAGCGCGTCCCGGACCGCGTTGGCGATCGCCGCGCCGACCGCGTTGATGCCACCCTCCCCCGCGCCCATCACGCCCAGCGGATTGCCGGGGGACGGGTGTTCCTGGGTCAGCAGGACGTCGATCCGCGGGATCTCCGCGGCGGTCGGCATCCGGTAGTCCAGGAACGACACCGACTGCGGCTGGCCGTCCGCGTCGTAGCCGAACTCCTCCAGCAGCGCGCCGCCAATGCCCTGCGCGACACCGCCTCTGAGCTGGCCTTCGACCAGCATCGGGTTGACCGCGCGGCCGACCTCGTAGGCCACCAGGTAGCGCAGCACGGTGACCGCGCCGGTGTCCTCGTCCACGGACACGACGGCCGCGTGCACGCCATACGGGTACGTCATGTGGTCCACCTCGAACGTGCGCCGGGCGCTCAGGCTCCCTTGGGCGGTCCTGGCGATCTCGGCGAGGCTGACGCTTACGGCGGGATCACCTCGTACGACGACCTCGCCGTCGACGAGCTCCAGGTCGTGCTCGGCGGCTTCGAGCGCCTTGGCGGCGTGGTTCAGCGCTTCCTGCCGCACCGCCAGCGCGGCTTCGTGCACCGCGCTGCCGCCGACAACTGTAGACCGGGATGCCCACGAACCGGTGCCGAACGGCTGCTTGTCCGTATCGCCTGTGATGACCGTAATGTTTTCCGCCGGCGTGCCGAGCGCGTCGGCCGCGATCTGGGCGAGGACCGTCTCGATGCCCTGTCCCAGCGTGGTGCCGCCGGCGCTGATGACGACGTGGCCGGCATCGGTGATCGTGACGTCGGCGGTTTCGCGTGGGCCGAGGCCGCTCTTCTCCACGAACATGGCCAGGCCGAAGCCGTGTCTGGTTTTCGCGTCGCCGGCGGGTGCGCGGTAGCCCAGGCGGCCGGCTTCGCGGACGGCGGCGTCGAGCAGAGCTGGGTAGTCGCCGGCGTCCAGCACGAGGTCGGTGCCGAGCGTGCTGATCGCGCGGCGATGCGGCATGTCTGCCTTGGTGAGCAGGTTGCGACGGCGCAGCTCGACGCGGTCGATGCCGAGCTGGTCGGCGGCGACGTCCATCAGGTGCTCGCGGGCGGTCGTGCCTTCGTACCTGCCCGGGGCGCGGTAGGTGCCGCACGGAGTCTTGTTCGTGAGCCGGATGCTGGCGTGGCCGCGGTACGCCGGGATCCGGTACGGGCCGGGCAGCATGGCGATCGTCAGCTCGGCGACCGCGATGCCGTGCGTGCGGCAGTACGCGCCGTTGTCCTGGATCACGTCGTCGGTGAGCGCGGTGAGGTGGCCGTGTTCGTCGAACGCGGCTCTGACCGTGTGCCGCTGCTGGCGGGAATGGTTGGCGGCGACCAGGTTCTCCGCCCGGTCCTCGGTCCACTTGACCGGGCGGTTCAAGGTCATGGCCAGCCACGGGATCAGGAAGTCCTCGGGGTAGAACTCCCCCCTGATGCCGAACCCGCCGCCGGCGTCGACCGGATGCACGTGGATCGAGTGCTGATCAACGTTGAGCATGCTGGCCAGCAGGTCGCGGTTGTAGACCGGGACCTTGGTCATGCCGTAGATGTGCAGATCGCCGCCCGCGGGGATGGCGAGCAGGCAGCGGGGTTCCAGCGGCACACCGGAGTGGCGGCCGATGGAGACGGTGATCTCCGTGACGTGTGCTGCCTGGCGGATGGCCGTGTCGGGGTCGCCGTAGGCGCGGGTCAGCTCGGCGGCTTGCGGGGCTTCGGCAGCGTCCAGGGCCGCGGGCAGCTCGTCGATGTCGACGTCCAGCTCGTCGGCGGCGTCCTCGCAGACGTAGGGGTCCTCGCCGACCACGACGGCCAGCGGCTCGCCGGCGTACCGGACGATGTCCGCGGCGAGCACCGGCTGGAGATAACCGGTCAGGTCGGGACCCTCGACCGTGAGCCGGACCGGGATGCGGTCGATTGCCGGGAGGTCTTCCGCCGTGACGATCGTCGTGATGCCGCTGGCGCGTGCCGCGTTTTTCGTGTCGATGGTGGTGATGCGACCGTGGGCGACCGGGGAGCGGACGATCCTGGCGTAGAGCTGGCCGTCGGCGTCGACGTCGTCGCCGAAGCATCCCCGGCCGCGAAGCAGGCGGGGGTCTTCCTTGCGGGGCAGGCTGGCGCCGATCATGTGCGTTCTCGGCCGCGGTTGCGGGCTCGTTCTTCGGCCGTGGCGAGGATCGCGTCGACGATGCCCTGGTATCCGGTGCAGCGGCACAGGTTCGAGGCAGTGAGCTCGCGTGCTTCGGTTTCGGTCATCGTCCTTGCCGCGGGTTCGGCCAGGTACGCCTCGGCGAGCATGAGGAAGCCGGGTGTGCAGAAGCCGCACTGGAGCGCGTGATGGTCGCTGAACGCCTGCTGAAGGTCGCTGAGTTCGTCGTTCTCGCCGGCCAGGCCCTCGACGGTACGCACCTGGGCGCCATCGGCCTGCACGCCGAAGACCAGGCAGGCCCGGACCGGCACGCCGTCGAGCAGCACGGTGCAGGCCCCGCAGATGCCGTGCTCGCAGCCGAGGTGGGTGCCGGTGTAGCCGAGGTCGTGGCGCAGCATGTCGGCGAGCGTTCTTCTGGCCTCGACGGTCAGCTCGTGCGGTTTCCCGTTGACGGTCACCGTTATGGGGTGCATGGCGTGTCTCCCGCGAGCATGGCGAGCAGGTCCTGCGGCAGGACCGGGATGTGGTCGAACCTGATGCTCGTGCCGGACAGCGCGTCGTTGATCGCGTTCAGCACGGCCGCGGGGGCACCGATCAGGCCGCCCTCGCCCATCCCTTTGGCGCCCGTCTCGCTGTGCCGCGAAGGGGTTTCGAGGTGCTCGATGCCGACCGGGCACAGTTCGGCGGCGGTGGGCGCGAGGTAGTCCATCAGCGTGCCGGACAGCGGCTGGCCGTCCTGGTCGTAGACGAGGCGCTCGGTCAGCGCGGCGGCGACACCCTGGGCGACGCCGCCGCGGACCTGGCCCTCCACGACGAGCGGGTTGATGACGACGCCGCAGTCCTCGACGACGAGGTAGCGGCGGAGTCGCGTGGCGCCGGTGCCTGTGTCGAGGACGACCATGGCGACGTGGCACGCGTTGGAGAACGTGCCCGGCGGGTCGTAGCTGGCGGTCGCTTGCAGGCCTGCCGTTTCGTGGTGCGGCGTCTTGTGCGCCTGGAAGTGGGCGGTCCAGGCCAGCTCGCTGATCGGTATCGCGGCCTGTTCGTCGCCGCGGATGCGCGCGCTGCCGTCGCTGAGCTCGATGTCTTTCTGGTCGGCCTCGAGCAGGTGGGCGGCGATCTCGCGCAGCCGGTGCGCCACCTGATCGGCGGCCCGCGCGGCCGCCCCGCCGCCGATCACCACCGACCTGCTCCCCCAGGTGCCCCAGCCGTAGGCGGCCAGGTCGGTGTCCCCCTGGCGCAGCCGCACCTGGCTGGGGTGCACGCCGAGCCGGTCGGCGACGATCTGCGCGAACGTGGTCTCGTGCCCCTGGCCGTGCCCGCACGTGCCGGTGGTGACGATCACCTCACCGGTCGGGTCCATGCGTACCATCGCGGTGTCATAGCCGGGGGTCATCCGCATCCGCCGCTGGGACATCGTCGGTGTGCCGTACGCGGTACGTTCGGAGAAGCAGGCGAAGCCGATGCCCGCCAGGTTTCCGTTTTCCCGTAGCTCGGCTATCTCGGCGCGCCAGGGCTTGGTCAGGCGCTCGGCGAGATCGAGGGACTCGCGGTAGCTGCCTTCGTCGTAGGTGATGCCGTTGACGCCTGTGTAGGGGAAGTCTGCCGTGCCGATCATGTTGCGCCGGCGGACGTCCAGCGGGTCCAGGCCGAGCTGTTCGGCGGCCTTCTCCATCAGGCGTTCCATCACCAGGACCAGCTGCGGCCGGGACACGCCGCGGTACGGTGCGGTGGGCGGCTTGGCGCTTGCCATGGCGCGGCCTCTGGCCCGGTACGCGGGGACCCGGTAGATGCCGGGCAGCTCGCTGGCGGCCATCAGCGGCTCGACCGCGCAGGTGAACGGGAATGCCGAGTAGGCGCCGGTGTCGCACTCGATCTCAGCGTCAAGGCCGTTGATGATGCCGTCGGTGCCGAAGGCGGCCGTGATCGTGTAGCGCTGCTCGTGGCCATGGAACGAGGCGGTCAGGTTCTCCTGCCGGTCCTCTACCCAGCGCACCGGTTTCCTCAGCTGGCGGGCCGCCGCGGCGACCGCCACCTCCTCCCGGCCGACGACGCATTTGAGGCCGAACCCGCCACCGACGTCGGGCGCGATCACCCGGACGGCATGCTCCGGCATCCCCAGCGCCTGCGCGACGCCGGACCTGACCTGGTGCGGCACCTGCGTGGACACGTGCAACACGAGCTGATCGTCGCGGTAGTCCCATTCGGCCAGGCACGCCCGGCCCTCCAGCGGCAGCGCGGCGACCCGCGCGCTGCGGAACGTGGCGTGTATGGTGACCGGCGCTTGGCCGAAGATGGCCGGCAGCCGGTCGTCGCCGAACATCACAAGGTCGACAAGGCAGTTGTCTGGTGCGGCTACGTGAAGGGGGTCGCTTGATGTCAGTTCGTCGCAGTCGAGCTCGACGAGCTCGGCGGCGTCTTCGGCACGGTAGGGGTCGTCGGCGATGACCAGCGCCACCGGCTCGCCGCAGAACCGGACACGGTCCTGGGCGAGGATCGGCATCCGGGTCGGGACGAACTCGTCTCGTTCCAGGGTCGCGAACAGGTACGGATCGCCCAGGTCCTTCGCGGTGAAGACCGCTGCCACACCCCGGGCGGACCTGGCTTCCCGCGTGCCGATGGTGTTGATGGTCGCGGCGGCGAGCGGGCTGCGGACGAACGCGGCGTGCAGCAGGCCGGGCCGGTCCATGTCGGCGACGAAGCGGGCCCGGCCGAGCAGCATCCGGCGGTCTTCCTTGCGGTTGATCGCCTGACCGGTCCAGTTGCCGGTCATCGTGCGGCCGCTTCGCTGAAAGCCCGTTCCACCAGGGTGACGGCCAGCTGACGCCGGTATCCGGCGCTGCCGTGCGTGTCTGCCGGCGGGTCGATCTGGCGTGCGGCGTGCTCCCCCATCGCCCGCCAGGTATGTGTCGTAGCGGGCTGGCCGACGAGCACGCTCGTGTCGACGGCGACGGGGAGCGGACCGACGCCGCCGAGGACGACGCGTCCGTGCTGGCAGTGCCCGTCCTTGACATCGACGGTGACGCCGACGGCGACGATCGCGAAGTCACCCTGGCGCACGGCGAACTCGGTGAGCACCGCGCGGGGCGCGGGCTCGGGGAACCACAGCTCGGTCACCATCTCGTCGGGTTCCGCGGCGGTCTCGTAGTAGCCGCGGAAGAAGTCCTCGGCCTTGATCGTGCGGCTGCCTTGCGGGCCGGTCAGCGTGACCCGTGCGTCCAGCAGCACCGCGAGCAGGCACCACTCCGAGGCGGGGTCCGCGTGCGCGATGCTGCCGCCGAAGGTGCCGCGCGCACGGATTGGATAGTGCCCTATCCAACGGGCCGAACGGGGCAGGACGGCGAAGCCGCCGGTTATGGCGGGGTCGCGGCAGGTCTCGACGTCGCGGTGGGTGGTGAGCGCGCCGATCCGCAGGCCGTCCGGGCCGGCTTTCAGGTAGCTCAGCCCGTCGATCCTGGTCACGTCCACCAGCGCGGCCGGCCGCGCCAGCCGGAAGTTCATCATCGGGACCAGGCTCAGCCCGCCCGCGAGGATCTTCGCCTCGTCGCCCAGTTCGGCCAGCAGCGCCACCGTTTCCGCCACGCTGTGCGCGCGATGGTAGGCGAACGGGGCTGGCTTCACCGGCTGCTCCCCTAGGCTCCTAGTTGCTGACGAGGCTCCGCTAGTTGCGGACGAGGCTCCGCTACTTGCTGACGAGGCTCCGCCACAGCGTTGGTATACCATATTTCAAACGTTCCGGGAGTTCGATCATGCCGCATCCGCACTTGCTGGTCCAGCCCCGTCCCGGTTTCACCTGGCTCCGGCTGGCTCATCCCGAACGACGCAACGCACTCGACATCGGGCTCGCCGCGGCGCTACGGGATGCGCTCGCCGCTGACGTGACGCGGCCCGTGCTGCTGGGGAGCAGCGACCTTTCGGTGTTCTGCGCCGGCGCGGACCTCACGATTCCCGACGCGGAGCGGGCGGCGGTCTCCGATCTGGTCTACGACTGCTGTGAGCTGCTGATCACCCGGCCGGGGCCGGTGATCGCCGTGGTCACCGGGCCCGCGGTCGGGGGCGGCGCCCAGCTCGCGGCGGCGGCGGACCTGCGGGTGGCGAGCGACGGCGCGCGACTGCGGTTCACCGGACCGCCGGGCATGGACCTGGTCGTCGGGGCGTGGCTGCTGCCCAGCCTGGTCGGCCGGGGCCTGGCGATGGACCTGGCGCTGACCGGCCGGTGGGTCGAATCCGCCGAAGCGCTCGCGGCGGGGCTGGTCAACCGGGTGGTGGCGGATCCTGTTGCGGTGGCCGAGCAGATGGCCGCTTCGTTCCGGGCACGGCCCGCGGTCAAGGAGGTCATGGCCGCCGGGGACCTGATGGACCGGCTACGCGCCGAACGGCGGGCCAACCAGGACGCCTGGGCGATCCGGATCGGCTCGTGACCGGCTTCTCCTATCAGGACTTCTCGTATCAGGACTTCTCGTATCGGGACTGGAGCCGCGCTGGGTGGCGGACGCATGCGCCAGGTCTTGACCTGGCGTCGCTGGCTGACAGCACGATGCTGGGCCTCGCCGCGGAGGCGGCGGCCCGGTTCCCTGACCGGGTGGCGGTCAGCGTCGATGGTGAGTCTCTTAGCCATGGAGCACTCCTTGACGCGAGCGCGCGGGTGGCTGGGTTCTTGTCGTCGCGGATCGCACCCGGCGACCGGGTGCTGCTCGTCGCGGGCTCCAGCCTGGGCTTCGTGCGCTGCTACCTCGGGGCGCTGCGGGCGCGCGCCGTGGTCGTGCTGGCCAACCCGGGATACACCGAGCCAGAACTGGCGCACCTGGTTGCCGACTCCGGCGCGGTCCTCGCGTTCGCCGACAGCCCTCGGGTTGTCCCTGGGGTGCCGGTGCTCGATGTCCATGAGATGCCGACCGCCGGTGCCGGCTCCGACCTCCCGCTCCCCCGGCCGGATGACATCGCGCTTCTCGCGTATACCTCTGGCACCACCGGCACGCCAAAGGGTGTGCCGCTCTCCCACCGCCGCCTCGCCCTCTCCGTCAGGTCCGCGATGGCGGCCTGGCGCTGGACCTCCGACGACGTGCTGGTCCACGCGCTACCGCTGTTCCACCAGCACGGCCTCGGCGGCCTGCACACAGCGCTGATCTCCGGCGGCAGCACGCACATCCTGTCCCGGTTCCATGCACAGGGACTCGCCGGTGCTGTCCGTTCCGTTGGAGCGAGCGTGCTGTTCGGCGTGCCGACGATCTACCAGGCGCTGCTCGACCACGGCGCGTCGATCCCCGGGCTCCGCCTGGCGGTGTGCGGTTCGGCGCCGCTCAGCCCGGCGCTCGCGGCGCGGCTCCCGTCGGTGCTCGGCCGCCTGCCGCTGGTCAGGTACGGCACCACGGAGACCGGGCTCAACGTCTCCAACCCGGTCGCCGATCCGCGCGGCGACACGGTCGGCGTGCCGCTGCCCGGCGTCCTGGTCCGGGTGCGCGACCCGGCGACCAGCACCGATGTCGCACCCGGCACCGACGGTGAGATCCAGATCCGCGGACCGCAGGTGTTCGGCGGCTACTGGAAGGCCGCGGACGCCGCCGCCTTCACCGACGATGGCTGGTTCCGCACCGGAGACATAGGTACGGTCGGCGACCACGGTCACCTGGTGATCCGCGGCCGGATCAAGGAGATGATCATCACCGGCGGCCTGAACGTCTATCCGCGCGAGGTGGAGATCGCGCTGGAGACCCACCCGGCCGTGCGGGAGGCGGCGGTCACCGGGATCCCGCACGAGCGCTGGGGCGAGCAGGTGACCGCGTGGGTGGTGCCCCAAGCCGGGCACGGCTTCGACGAGGCGGCGCTGATCGCGTACGTCCGCACGATGCTCGCGGCGTACAAGTGCCCCAAGCAGGTATTCCGTTCGGATGAATTGCCACGGAACCACATGGGCAAGCTCGACCGCGCCAAGCTGTCACGTTGAGGTTGCCGCCGGGATCTGTGAGCGCGGGCTAGGACCATTAGCCGACGCCGAGCAGAACCCGCGAGTTGCTCTTCCTGCGTTCTCTCACAGCGAACGAACCTACAATCGTTTGTTACGAACATACTTGTTGGTGCTCGTGATAGTGTTCGATTAGTTGCTCAGTACGGCGGCTGGTCCCGGGGAGGGGGTGATAGCAATGGCAAGGGACGGAGTTCCACAGGAGCGGCCACCGGGCCCCGGACAGACAACCGGGGAAGGGACGGTCGCCGCCCGGCACGCCGCGGAAGCGACAGCACGGCTGAGGACGATACGGGAGGAGGAGCCCGGGTGGCTGGGTGAGGACTGCCCGCCCGACCCGGACGGGGACGAACGGGACCAGGACGGCTGGGCCGGCCTGGACCGGGTGATGCGGGAGGCCGAGGCCGCGCAGGCGGACGAGGACGCAGCGCGGGCGCGGCTGGTCGCGGCGGGGCTGGAGTTCGGGTACGCGCACACCCCGGGCGCGCCCCGGATCCCGGGAGTCAAGACCGGGCCCGGGGGCGGGTTCGGGCAGGACGAGCCGCTGGATGTGGCGGCGCCCGATCCCGGGCTGGCGATGGCCGCCGACTACGCGGCGGGCGCGGACCGTGACTTCGCCCAGGTCTGCGACGACGAGCTGTTCGGGATCCTGGGTGCCCGGCAGCGGCTGGAGGCCCGGCAGGCGTGGGAGCGGTCCATGGCGATCGCGGAGCTGATCCGCCGCCGCCCCGCCAAGTACGCCCCGGTGCACGCGGCGGCCCGGATGCCCGGTGCGTGGGACGACGGCCTGGCCGGGGAGCTGACCCTGCAGCTGGCGGTCTCCCGCCGGCACGCCGGACACCTGCTCGACCTCGCGTGGGACCTCAAGGTGAAGCTGCCCGCCACGTCACGGATGCTGCGCGACGGGGTGATCGACGAGGCCAAGGCCGCCGCCGTGTCCGCCGCGTTCGCCAACCTGAACCTGGACCAGGCCCTGGCGGCCGAGGACATCCTGTACAGCCACGACGACCTGCCCCGCCGCACCCTCGGCACGGTCCGGGACCGCGCCGCGCGGGC
>DASRFJ010000238.1:0-19470 GCA_035651595.1 Streptosporangiaceae bacterium
ATCCACCACATTGATGCAGAGCCAGGCGGCGCGCTGGCGCATCGCCAACCCCATGCCGCACGCCAGCTCCAGCCGCTATCAGGCGGCTGCCGGCAGGTGGCCGGGCCGGCACATCCGAAGCCCAGGAGAATAAGCCACCAGCATCCTAGAGCACGTACAACCCTTCATGATCATGAAACACGCCACGCGAACCGGCGGAACGCAGGCCCACATAGCAGGACAAACCAGACCGCATACCCCCTTGTATCGATAGCCGCTCCTCGACGCCTCGCTCAGGACGATCCGCACAACGCGCGCTCCGCCCGAACCAGCAACCGAAAACACGCCTGTGACGCCTGGTGAACAGCTACCCGGTTTGCCGTGGCATTGCGGCCTCCTGGCTCTGTCCGCGCCGAGCGGTACCGGAAGGTCTGTGAAGAATTTTCCCGGGGCGGTGTCGGATCGGGGCAGCGACGTTCGTAGCGGGGGTGAGACGCCGGCCGGGCGTCCGAAGAGAAGGGGAACCACGATCATGAAACTGACGACCATGACGCAGATCACCGTCGACGGAGTGGTGCAGGGAAATGGCCCGATAGATCTGGACCACGGAAACGGGTTCGAGCGCGGCGGCTGGGCCATGGGGGCGGGGGACGACCAGACGAGGGCGTTGATCACCGCGACCTACCAGCGCGCCGACGCGTTCCTGTTCGGCCGGCGGACCTATGAGTTGTTCGCCGGTTCCTGGGGCACGATCGACGAGATGCGCGCCCACCCGATCGGCGTGGCGCTGGACGAGAAGCCCAAGTACGTCGCGTCGACGACGCTCACCACACCGAGCTGGGCGGACACCACCGTGCTGTCCGGTGACCTCGGGGCGGCCATCGGCGAGCTGAAGGCCCGGCCAATGGGCGAGCTGCAAGTGCACGGCAGCGGCACCCTGATCCGCTGGCTGCTGGAGAACAACCTCGTCGATGAGATGACCTTGCTTATCGTCCCGGTAGTCCTCGGCCAGGGCGCGCGGCTGTTCCCCGACAGCGGCCCGGATATCGCGCTCAGCCTGATCGACTCGCGAACGGACTCGAAGGGCGTAACGACCCAGGTCTACCGCCCGGCCGGGCGCCCGAAGTACGCAACGGCTTGACACCACAGGAGATGATCTTCAGATGCAGTACCTGGTTTCAGTGATCTACGACGAGAGCGACCGCGCCACCCCCGAAGAGCAGGCCGCGATCGACGTGTTCAACGAGCGGCTCCAGGCCGGGGGGTACTGGGTGTTCGCCGGCGGTCTCGGCGCGCCCGGCACGGCCACCGTCATCGACAACCGGGGCGAGGAGGCGGTGGTCACCGACGGACCGTTCGTGGAGACGAAGGAATACCTCGTCGGCTTCTGGATCATGGAGGCGCCGGACCTCGACGTGGCGCTCAGGCTTGCCGCCGAGGGGTCGAAGGCCTGCAACCGGAAGGTCGAGGTGCGGCCGTTCCTGACCGAATGAGCAAAGGCCGGCGTCCTCTCAGGCGACCGCGTCGGCGGTTTCGAGTAGGCAGCGCAACCGCCGGAGCCCGTAGTGGACCCGCGTGCGCAGGGTACCGGGCGGGACGCCGGACTCGGCGGCGACGTCGGCGTAGGAGCGGTCACGCAGTACCGTCTCGATCACGGCGTCGCGGTGATGGGCTCCAATGCTGGACAGCGCATGCCGCAGTTCGGAGCGGAGGACCAGCAGGTCGATGGCGTCCGGGCCGGCCGCGGGTTCGTTCTCGTCGGCCGGGCCAGATGCCACCTGGGGCCGCCGGACCCGTGCCTTGACCATGTCGATCGCGGTGTTCGTGGTGATGGCGAGCGAGCAGAGCCTGGCCGTCCTCGCTGTCCATGACGGCGGCCTCGGCCGACCAGACCGGCGGATCGTGCTTCACCGCACGCAACGCCAGCGCCTGGCGCCTGATCCGGGCGCGGACCGCGGAGCGCGCGGCGTTCAGCACCGCGGTGCGCAGGTAAGCGAGCAGATTCGCCGGATCACGACCGCGCCGCCAGTTCCGGTGCAGGCCGAGGAAGGCCTCCTGCACCACGTCCTCCGCGGTCGGCTGGTCGCCGACGAGCAGCAGGGCGAACCGGACAAGCGCCAGGCCATGGGTCCGGTACAGGTTCTCGATTTCCTGGCTGACTGGCTCCGCCACCGCGAGGTGGTCCCGGATGCGAACTGGCATGCGTATAGGACGCCGCCTAACGCCCCGATGTTGCCCGCCTCGGCCGGGAGTATTTGCCGCGGGATCCGGGGTGGCACGGGGCGGCGTCCCCACTCCGCGGGATAGCCCAGCGAGGCCTCCTCGAACCGGACGCCGTTGTGCCAGGTCGTCCGGGGGATGTGCAGGTGGCCGTAAACGACCGCGCACGCCCGGAACCGGGTGTGCCAGGTCGCGGTCAGGGTGGTCCCGCACCACTGGGCGAACACGGGATAGCGGAGAATGTCCGTCGGATCGCGAACCAGCGGGAAGTGATTCATCAGCACGGTCGGCAGCGACGGATCGGCATGTTCGAGCCGCTTGAGCGTGGCGTCGATCCGGGCCCGGCACCACGCTTCCCTGCTGGGGTAGGGATCGGGATGGAGCAGCACTTCATCGGTGCACACGATGCCGCTTTCCACCGCCTGCGCCAGCGCCTCCGCTTTCGTCAGCGCGCCCGGCGGCAGGAACGTGTAGTCGTAGAGCAGGAACATCGGGACGATCAGGGCCGGCCCGCCAGGGCCGTCCCACACCGGGTACGGGTCCTCCGGGGTGACGACGCCGAATTCCCGGCACCGGGACACCAGATACCGGTAGCGCTCCTCGCCGCGCAACTTGACCGGATCGGCCGGATGCGACCAGAGTTCATGGTTGCCGGGTGACCAGACCACCGTGGCGAAACGCTCGCTCAACGTGCCCAGCGCCCACTCGACGTCGGTCGTGATCTCGCCGACGTCCCCCGCCACCAGCAGCCAGTCATCCGGTGACTCCGGCCGCAGGCTGGCCACGATCTCCCGGTTCTCCGGGTAGGAGACGTGCAGATCGCTCACCGCGAGCAGCCGCCCAGTCGTGCCCGGCACGCTAACACGCTACCTCAGCGCTGCGGCTGGATTCGGGCAGCGCGGGAAAAACCGTGCGGACTTGACCATAGGTTGCGATTCCCTTCGGCGGATGCTGCTGGGGCTATGTCTAACCGCTGCGGTCGGCCGAGGCTAATCGATGCTTGCTGAGGATGAGTTCGGCTGGCGCTGTGCGGCTGTGCGGCTGTGATAGGCAAACCGCCCGGTCGAACCTGGACAAACCGGCAGATCCGGGGCGCAAGAACGAGCGGGCCAGATCATTGCGGACAGTTACCCTCCCACTTTGGGGGGGTAAGTGTCCGCAATGATTTTCGGGCGCTGCGCCGAGCCCGCACTCGGCGCCGAACGGCAAGACCAAGCCGGACCAAACTGGGACATCGCGGACAATCAACGAGGCAGCCGGCCCGGCACGCCGGAAACGCAGGCGAGCCAGTCGGTCTTGTCCGCAAGCTGTCCGGCCGCGTCCGCCTGGCGGGCTACCCCGGCCGGGGGAAACCGTCCAGCCCAGTACCCCCCGCGGTGTACCTGACCAGCCGCGAATTCCGCTCCCGCGGCCGATGCCTGACTAGGCCCAGGATTCCTACCGTTGAAACGTGCCGGGCAACGGACACACCGACGGAGGGAAGGGCAATGATCGAGGTAACGAACCTCAGCAAGCGGTACGGGGACAAGCTGGCCGTCGACGACCTGAGCTTCGTCGTCCGGCCCGGCATCGTGACTGGTTTTCTCGGGCCGAACGGCGCGGGCAAGTCCACCACCATGCGGCTGATCGCCGGCCTGGACGAGCCGACCGCCGGCCAGGTGCGAGTGAACAACGCGGACTACCGCCAGGCGACCGCGCCAATGGCTGAGCTGGGGATCTTGCTCGAAGCCAAGGCGGTGCATACCGGCCGGTCCGCCCGCAACCACTTGCTCGCGCTCGCCCAGACCAACGGCGTGGGCAAGAAGCGCGTCGACGAGCTGATCGACGTCGTCGGCCTGACCGACGTGGCAAACAAACGGGTCGGCGGCTTCTCGCTCGGCATGGGCCAGCGGCTCGGCATCGCGGCCGCCCTGCTCGGCGATCCGCAGACAATCGTGCTGGACGAGCCGGTCAACGGCCTGGACCCGGAGGGCGTCCTGTGGATCCGCAACCTGCTCAAGGGCCTGGCCGACCAAGGCCGCACGGTATTCGTCTCGTCCCACCTGATGAGCGAGATGGCGCAGACCGCGGCCAGGCTCGTTGTGGTCGGCCGGGGCCGCCTGATCGCGGACACCACGGTCGATGAGTTCATCACCCAGGCCGGCGGGACCGCGGTTACCGTGCGCACCCCGGAGTCCGGCTACCTGTACGACCTGCTGCGCGGCCCGGACGTGACGGTGACCAGCGTCGAGCGGGGCATGTTGCGGGTGCAGGGCCTGACCGCCGAGCAGATCGGCACCGCCGCGTGGCGGGCGAACCTGCCCATCTTCGAGCTGACTACCCAGCACGCTTCACTAGAGGAGGCATTCATGCAGCTCACCGACGATTCGGTGGACTACAGGTCGCGTAGCGACGCGGAGGCGGTGGCAGCCCGATGACCGCCGTCCTGACCAAGCCGGGCTTGGCGCAGCCGCGCGTCCCCGCGCTGAAGGTCACCCAAGCCCGGGTGGCGCTGTCCGAGTTCACCAAGTTCCGCACCCTGCGGTCCACCAAGTGGACGCTGGCAACCGCCGTCGTGCTGATGATCGGCATCGGCGCACTGCTGTCCGCGGTGCAGGCCAGCCAGTATCACCCCGGCCCCGGAGCCAGCCCGGGCGACGTCCACCCCATCGCCACCAGCCTGCAAGGTGCCATGTTCGCGGTCGTCGCGTTCGGCGTGCTCGGCGTGCTGCTGATGAGCGGCGAGTACGCCACCGGCATGATCCGCGCCTCGCTGACCGCCGTCCCGCGCCGCCTTCCGGTGCTCTGGGCCAAGCTGACCGTGTTCGCCGGCGTGATCTTCGCTGTCTCGCTGGTGACGAGCGTCGTCTCGTTCTACGTCGGCCAGGCGATACTGAGCAGTCACCACCTCAACGTGTCCATCACCGCGCCCGGCGCCCTCCGGTCCGTCATCGGCGCCGCGCTGTACCTGACCGTGGCTGGCTTGACCGGTGTCGCGCTCGGTGCGCTGTTCCGCAACACCGCCGCCGGGATCTCCGTGTTCGCCGGCGTGTTCTTCGTCCTCCCGCCGCTATTCATGCTGCTGCCGGCCTCGATCGCCGATCACGTGTCGCAGTATCTGCCGTCCAACGCTGGCGAGGTCGTCTGGGGCGGCGCGCGCCAGCTCAGCTACCCGCTGGCGCCGTGGACCGGGTTCGCGCTGCTGTGCGGCTACGCGGCCGTCATCATCGGCTTCGCGGCCTGGCGGCTGCACCGCACCGACGCCTGATGCATTTTCTCAGCAGCGAACCGCGGTACTCGCCTGTCGAGTACCGCGGTTCGTGCAGAGGTCAGGGCTAGTCGAGCCGCTGGCCGTTCGGTCCATCGGTTACCACCTCAGTCTCCGGCACCAGCCAGGTCGCCCGGGCCCAGCTCAACCGTCAGGCTCAAGGCGGCCAGGCCTGCCCTAGCCGCACGCCGATGTAACCCGCTGGCTGCTCGACAACCCGTGCCGGCGCTGTCACGCTGTGGGGTGGCAGAGTCAATGCCGCGACGCGTCGCTGGGACGGGATCGCGGGTGATGGCTGAGAGGAGAGGGGCATGCGTATCGCGTGGGGCTGATGCTCCGTCACGGCGGGACGCGGCCGTCACCGCGTCCCGCACCACGCATGTCCCTCCCCTTCTCGCCGGGCTCGCCTTGCGGTGGCGTGATCGCCGCCGCGACAAGTACGAATGCACGATCGGCTGGGCCAGCGAGATCGCCTCCAGCGCATTGCGCAACGTCGACTGCACAGGTTCGCTGAAGAAATCGGTGATCCGCACGTCTTCTCCTCCTTCGGTAAGCGCGTCCGTACGAACCCCGTTATGCACCTCGGATTGCGGCGCCAAGCTGGCCAAAAGTGCCCTTTGGGGACTTGTGGACATGGCGTGCCCGTATGCGCTTATAGCGCACGGTATTAATCTGGTGACTAAAAGTTGTCATGCGGGCAGGAACGGACATACGCCAGCCCGGCCCGCGCCCGCAGAGGGGGGTGGGACATGACGCCCCGCAAACATCAGCCGCTGGCAACGATGTTCGCCGCGTTCACCTCGGAGCGCGTCGCGGACGCGTACGAGCGGCTGCTCCACGTCGGCGGTGTGCCGAAGGACGACGCCGTTGCCTTCACGGGCGGGGCGGACGTCGTGCGCGCGCTCACCGAGCTGGGCATGGCGCACGTCAGCCCGCACACGCCGGACGGCCCGGCGACGTTCCAGCCGACCCGTCCCGACCTGGCGCTGCAAGCGGTGCTCGCCGGGATCCTGGCGCGGCTCGTCACCGACACCGAGCGGCTCGGCACCGGGTACAGCGCGCTGACCGCGCTGCAAGCACGGCCGGACTACTACGACCGGACCTCACCGCTGGTGGAAGTCACCACCAGCCGACGGGACGTGCTGTCCTGGTCGCAGGAGCTGATCAATTCCGCGTACCGGGACTGGATGACGCTGGAGACGTTCGTCACCGACATGCCGGTGACCGACGACTACATCGTCGCCCCGGCGCCCGCGATGAAGCAGAGCGTGCGGGTGCGATCCATCTACGACCGTCCGTTCGTGCAGTCCCGGGCCGGCGCACGGATCATAGGATCGCTGCTGGCCGATGGGCAGCAGGCTCGGGTGCTCGCCGAACTCCCGATGAAAATGCAGCTCGCGGACGAGAGCTGCGTGCTGCTGCCGCTTACCCCGACTGGGACCGGCGGCGCCATGCTGGTGCACGCGCGTCCGGTCGTGAGCGCGCTGCGGCAGTATTTCGAGCTGCTCTGGGAGCGCGCGGTGCCGTTCGGCCGTACCGCCGCGGCGCCGGACACCTCGCTCACCGGGCGGCAGCAGGACATCCTCGGCCTGCTCGCCCAGGGCCTGACCGACGACGCGATCGCGAGCCGGCTGGGCTGCAGCGCCAAGACCGTCGGACGGGAGGCGGCCGCCATCTCGGTGCGGCTGGGCGCGACCAGCAGGTTCGCCGCCGGCGCCGCGGCGCAACGCCGCGGCTGGCTGTTAGCCAGAGCGCCGGGAGAATGGTTGACGGGAGGGGCGAATCGCGCATATCAGGAGGTGTCGCTGTGGGTGAGGTCGCACCGTGGCAGTGGGACGAGGCCACCTGGCGCCGGCATGCCGAGCATGTCCGGGCGGGCCGCCCGCTGGTGGCCGGCTGGCCGGACGGCGCGCACGTGGCGGTGGCCCTGTCGTTTGATTCCGATCACGAGACGATCCCGCTGCGGGACGGGGAGACCGGACCGGGCAGGCTGTCCCAGGGAGAGTACGGGTCGCGGGTGGGCGCCCGGCGGATCCTGGCGCTGCTGGCTGAGCGCGGGATACCGGCGACCTTCTTCATGCCCGCGGTTTCCGCGCTGTTGCACCCCGATGAGGTGCGCCGTTACGCGGCCGAAGGCCACGAGGTGGGGATGCACGGCTGGATCCACGAGCGGATAGGTAACCTGTCGAGCGCGCAGGAGCGGGAGCTGGCACTGCGAAGCGCCGAAGTCCTGGAAAACAGCACCGGACGTCGCCCGGTGGGGATCCGGACGCCATCGTGGGACTTCAGTCCCGCGACACTGGGGATCATCAGGGAACTCGGCCTCAGCTACGACTCTTCGCTGATGGCCGACGATGAACCGTATGAGATCGTGCAGGACGGCGAACCCACCGGCATTGTGGAGATCCCGGTGGAATGGATCCGCGATGACGCGGTCTACTTCCCGATGGAGCGCTATTCCGCGCTACGTCCCTATGCCAGTCCGCGCAGCGTGCTGACCATCTGGATCGATGAGTTCGAGGGCGCCTACGCCGACCGGGGTTTGTTCCAGCTGACTATGCACCCGCATGTGATCGGGCACCGCTCTCGCATGGCGATCCTCACCGAGCTCATCGACCACATCGCCGCCCGGCAAGGAGTGTGGTTCGCCACCCACGCGCAGGTCGCGGACCATGTGCTTTCGCACCCAGGGACGGCCGACGTAACGTCGTAGGAGCGAGGAAGGACGTGATGCTATGTCCCAGCCACCTTCCACACAGGTGCTTCCGCATGAACTGCCGGCTTCGCTGCGAGACGCTGGCCTGACGAACTGGATCCGCGAGCCGCTGGACGACGCGGTCGATCGCCGGCGCCGCATCATCATGCCGCCGGCCGCGGCGGTCAAGGGCACGCCGGCCGACGGCCATCAGGGCGCCTTGCTGGCCGAGGCCCGCCATGCCGACACGATATTCATGATGGGCGACAACCCGGCGCTGCCCACGATGCCGGAACGCCCCACGCTGAAAGACTTCTACCTGCTCAGGTTCGGCCTGGTCCCGCGCATGCACCTGCTGCAAAGCGCGAAGGTGGCAGCCGGCAACGGGCTCGACGAGAAGATCGTCATGGCGTGTCTGCTGCACGACATAGCGTTCGCCGGGCTGCTGACGGCGAACCACGGGTACTGGGGCGCTCAGATGGTCGCCCCGTACGTCGACGAGGAAGTCGCCTGGGCCATCGAGAAGCATGAGGCCCTGCGGTATTTCGCCGACGAGTCCGTGGGATACACCTATCCCTCGGCATACATCGACTACTTCGGCCCTGACTATAGCCCGCCCGAGTACATCCGCAAGGAGCACGAGGCCGCACGCAAGCACCGCTGGTACATGACCTCCCGCCTGGTGACGATCAACGACATCTACTCGTTCGACCCGGGGCTGGTCGTGGAGTTCGACGAGTTCGAGGACGTGGTGGGCCGGAACTTCAAGCAGCCCGCCGAAGGACTCGGCTTCGACGGCTCCCCGGTGGCGCACATGTGGCGGACGATGATCTGGCCGAATAACTTCCTGTGAGCTAGCCCGCCGACCCTGATTCCGGCGGCGGCCGCACCGGCGGCCGCACCGGCAGCCGCAACCGGTGAGGTGCGGCGGCGGTTGCCCGCTGCGAACGTGAGGGTGTGCCGGCACAGAAGTACCCGCTGTCTGTCACGCAGGAACGGCTCGTCGCCATGGACCAAGGTGACGACGGAGGACCGTTCGGCCGCCGGTACCTGATAGTGTCCGCGCTCCGCGTCACCGGCCCGGTGAATCTCGCGGTGCTCCAGGGCGCACTCGACGACGTGGTCGCGCGCCACGAGGTCCTGCGCACCCTCGTGGTCAGGGACGCCGATCCGCCTTACCAGCTGGTGTGCCCGCCGTGCCAGGTGCCGCTCGAGGTCGAGGACCTGCCGCCAGTCACCGGCATGTCCCGTGACATGGTCATCCAGGAGCGGATCGTCCAGGTCCAGGCCGGCACGATCAGCGCACGCGAGGTGCCGCTGCTGCGCGCGCTGCTCTGCCGGATCGACGACCGGGACAGCGCCCTGTTCCTGACCGTGCACCACTCGATCTCCGACGGCTGGTCGATCCAGGTGATCCTCCGCGACCTCGGGGCTTTTTACGCGGCCCGGATCACCGGCACCCCGCCGAAGCTGGCGAAGACGCGGCAGTACCGCGAGTACGCCGAGTGGCAGCGGGCCAGCGCCGCCAGCACGCCCGACGACGGAGCGCTCAGCTACTGGGCCGGCAAGCTCGACGGAGCGCGGGAATTCGGCATACCGAACGACCACGGGCAGCCGGAGCGGTATTCCAGGCCGTACTCGCTGCACGTCTACAGCATCGAGGCGGACACCATGGCCGCCGCGGCCCGTCTCGCGAGCGCCACTCGAGGCACCCTGTTCACGGTCCTGCTCGCGGCCATCTACGTGCTCGCGAACCAGCTCACCGGCGCCACCGACCTGGCGGTGAACGCGGTCACCGCGGGCCGGAACGAGCTTGAGTTCCAGAACACGATCGGCTTGTTCCTCAACGTCGTGCCGTTCCGGACCGAGATCGCGGACTGCACGAGCTTCCGCGACATCGTCAGGAAGACCAGGGAGACGTTCATCGAGGCTATGGTGCACGAACTGCCGGCCAGCGCGATCGAGCAGGCGTTTCCCGACTTCGTCAAGTCGCGCGAGGACAGCCGGATGTCGCGGCTGGCTGTCTTGCAAACGCCGTCGCAGTTCGGCGAGATGGTCCTGCCCATCGCCGAGGGGGCCAGGGAGATAGCCGAAGCCTTGCTGGAGGAGGCCGAGAGCTCCGACATCCTCGGCGGAACGGAGTGGCACCTGAGCAGCGAGCCGGACGGCTCGCTGAGCGGCAGCGTGCACTTCCACCTCGACGAATTCGAGGCAAGCACGGTGCGGGGCTGGACGGCCGCGCTCAAGCGGATCCTGGGCACCGCCGTCCGTGACCCCGATCGGAACTGGCGGCAGCTGTAACCGCTGACGGTTCAGGTACCCGTCGATGGCGCGTACGGACGAATTGCTCATGAAGGCGCGCAGGCTGACCTTCACGCCGAGCTGGTCCGCGAGCCTGGCGACGAGCACCGCCGCGAGCAGGGAGTGGCCGCCCAGGTCGAAGAAGCTGTCCTCGACCCCGACCCGGTCCAGATCCAGGCCCAGCACCTGCGCGAACAGTTCGCACAGCGCCTGCTCCCTGGGGCTGGCGGGAGCCCTGCCGCCACCCGCGGCGTACTCCGGGGCGGGCAGCGCCCGCCGGTCCAGCTTGCCGTGCTCGTTCAGCGGCAGCGCGTCAAGCAGCACAACCGCCGAAGGCACCATGTAGCCAGGCAGGACCCGCCCGCACGCCTCCCGCAACCCGGCCGGATCGAGCTCGGCTCCGGGCTCCGGAACGACGTACCCGACCAGCCGCTTGTCCCCGGGCTGGTCCTCCCGCACCGCCGCCGCGGCCTGGTGCACGCCGTCCAGGCCGGCCAGCTGCGCCTGGACCTCGCCCAGCTCGATCCGGAACCCGCGCACCTTCACCTGGTCATCGGTCCGGCCCAGGTACTCGATCTGCCCGTCGGTATTCCACCGGGGGGAACCGTCCCCCCGGACCCCCGCGGCCCACCGGGCCAGGTCCCCGGTCCGGTACATCCGCTCCCCTGCCGGGCCGTAGGGGCACGCCACGAACCGTTCCGCGGTCAACCCTGGCCGGCCCAGGTACCCCCGCGCCAGACCGGCGCCCGCCACATACAGCTCCCCGGCCACCCCCGGCGGCACCGGCCGCAGGTTCTCATCCAGCACGAATACCCGGGTGTTCCACATCGGCCGGCCGGCCGGCACCGGGTCAGGAACCGCGTCACCCGGGTTGATCTGGTAGTCCAGGCAGCCGACGGTCGCCTCGGTCGGCCCGTACTGGTTGACGATGGCGAGACCGGGGTGCCGCTGGTGCCATTCGCGCAGCAGCGCGGCCGGCACCGCCTCTCCGCCGACCATCAGCTGGCCGTCGGGAACCCAGCTCGCGGGGAACCGGGCAAGCAGCGGGAGGTGGCTTGGCGTCGCCTTGAGGAACGTGAACCCGCCGGCCGCGGCGGCCAGCGCGGGCAGTTCCTCGTCCACCGCGCCCAGGCAGAGCTGCCCGCCGGAAAGCAGGGCGCCGTACAGCGCGCTGACGCTCCCGTCGAACGACACCGGTGAGACCAGCAGCACTCGGCCGGCCAGGCGCGGGTAGGCCTGCCGGACGCGGGCCAGGTAGTTCACCAGGCTCGCCTGGGTAACGACCACGCCCTTGGGCCGGCCAGTGGACCCGGAGGTGTAGATCACGTAGGCCGGGTGGCCCGGATGCAGCGGCCGGCGGCGCTCGCCGTCACCGACGTCGGTGGCGGGGTAGCCCGCGATCACCTCCGCGACCCCGGGGTCATCAAGGACGAGCCGATCCGGCCAGGACCCGGCCACGCCGCTCGTTGTCAGCGTGATCGCCGCCCGGGTGTCGGCCAGCATGAATCCGATGCGGTCCGCCGGGTAGTCGGGGTCGACGGGGACATAGGCCGCGCCGGACTTGAGCACGGCGAGCAGGGCGACGATCATGTCGAGGGACCGGGGCATGACGACGGCGACCAGACGCTCCGGGCCCGCGCCCAGCGTGATCAGGTGCCGGGCCAGCCGGTTGGCCCGTGCGTTCAGCTCGCCGTACGTCAGCTCGCCGTAAGTCAGCTCGGCACCGGCGGCGAGGACCGCGGAGGCGTCCGGCGTGCGGGCGGCCTGCTGCTCGAACAGCTCCGGCAACGTGGCCCGAGGCACGTCCCGTGCCGTATCGTTCCAGCCTTCGAGCAGCCGGTGCTCGGCGCTGGTGAGCAGGCCGAACTCACCCACCCGGCGGCCTGGATCACGGGCGGCCTGGCGCAGCAGCCGGGTCAGCCGGGCGGCCAGTGCCCGTATGGTCGCGGCGTCGAACAGGTCCTCGGCATACTCGAAGGAGCCACAGATGCCGGCCGGGCCGCCGTCGGCGTCATAGGTTTGCCGGAACCCCAGCGTCAGGTCGAACTTGGCGCTGACGGCGGGTACCGGCTCCGCGGTGATGCGCAGCCCGGGGAGCCGCCACTCCACCGCGGCGACGTCTTCGTCGGCGATCATCACCTGGAACAGCGGATGCCTGGCCGGGGAACGTACCGGGTTCAGCACCTCGACCAGTTGCTCGAACGGCACTTCCTGCCGGGCATGGGCGGACAGGACCGTTTCCCGTACCCGGCCGAGCAGCTCACCGAAGCTGGGGTCGCCGGACAGGTCCGCGCGCAGCACCAGCGTGTTCACGAAGAACCCGACCAGGTCATGCATGACCTCGTCGGTCCGCCCCGCCGCCGGGGCGCCGAGCGGGATGTCGCGGCCGGCGCCCATCCGGGACAGCAGCGCGGCCAGCCCCGCGTGCAGCACCATGAACACCGTCGCCTGATGCTCCCGCGCCAGCTCACCCAGCGTCGCGTGCAGGCCGGCATCGGCGAGCTGCCACCGGACCGCGCCACCGCGCTGGGACGGCAGCGCCGGGCGCGGCCGGTCGAACGGCAGCGCCAGTTCCTCGGGCAGCCCGGCCAGCGCCCGCTGCCAGTAGCCGAGCTGCCCGGACAGCACCCCGCCCTTCCCGCCGAGCAGGTTCCGCTGCCACAGCGCGTAATCGGCGTACTGCACCGGCAGCGGCGCCCAGGCCGGGGGCCGGCCGTCCCGGCGGGCCTGGTAGGCCGTCGCCAGGTCCGCCATCAAGTTGTCCATGGACCAGCCGTCACTGGCGATGTGATGGCAGAGCAGCAGCAGCACATGCCCCCGCGCCGCGAGGGTAAACAGCCATGCCCGGATGGGCAGGTCGGTGGCCAGGTCGAACTCGTACCTGGCCGCCGCCTCGATCATCTGATCCAGTTCTTCCGAACGAGCAGTGGTGATCGTGACCGGAACCGTGGCTTCCCCCGCACGGATGATGTGCTGATAGGGCTGCCCGTCGTCGACGCCGAATACCGTGCGCAGCGACTCATGCCGCGCCACGACATCGCCAAGAGCGTCGGTGAGCGCCGCCTGGTCCAGGCGTCCGTGCAGCCGCCACGCGAACGCCACGTTATAGGCAGGACTGGGCCCGTTGAACTGCTCCAGGAACCACAGCCGCTGCTGGGCGAAGGACAGCGGCAGCCGTTCCGGCCGCCGCTGGGGAACCAGCGCGGGCCGGGCCGCGTCCGCGCCGTCCAGCACCTCGGCCAGCGCCGCGACCGTGGGGTGCTCGAATACCGCCCGGATGGGCAGTTCGGCGCCGAGCACCGCGCGGATCCGGGACACCAGCCGGGTGGCCAGCAGTGAGTGGCCGCCCAGGTCGAAGAAACTGTCGTCGGGCCCGACCTGGTCCAGGCCGAGTACCTGCGCGAACACCGCACACAACGCCCGCTCCCCGGCGGTCGCCGGGGATGTCCTGCCTGGCGTCTTGGTGTAGTCGGGGGCGGGGAGGGCGCGGCGGTCCAGTTTGCCGTTGGCGTTCAGCGGCAGCCGGTCCAGCACGACGATCGCGGCGGGCACCATGTAACCGGGCAGGACCGCCGCGGCGGCGGCGCGCAGCGCGGCGGGATCGGGCCGGGCGCCGGAGGCCGGCACGACATAGGCCACCAGCGTGCCGTCACCGGGCCGGTCGTGGCGCACGGTGACCGCGGCTTGCGCCACCCCCGGCAAGCCGGTCAGGACCGTCTCGAGCTCGCCGGGCTCGATCCGGAACCCGCGGATCTTCACTTGCTGGTCGGCCCGGCCCAGGTACTCCAGCTCGCCCGTGGTGTTCCACCGGACCAGGTCCCCGGTCCGGTACATCCGCTCCCCGGGCATCCCGAACGGGCACGCCACGAACCGCTCCGCGGTCAGCCCGGCCCGGTTCAGGTAGCCGCGGGCCAGTTGCCGGCCCGCCAGGTACAGCTCCCCGGCCACGCCCGCCGGCACGAGCCGCAGCGCGGCATCGAGCACGAGCGCCCGGGTGTTTGACACGGGCCGGCCGATCGGCGGGTTTCTCGCCGGGTCTTTGCCTGGGCGGCCCGCGCGCCAGGCGGTGGCATACACCGTCGCCTCGGTGGGACCGTAGATATTGCGGACCTCGGCGCCGGGCAACGCGGCGCCGACAGCCGCGACGGTGCGTGCGGTGAGCGCCTCACCGGCCAGCACCACCGTCCGCGCTCTGGCATTCGCGCCGGGCACGGACGGCACCTCCGACAGCACCTCCGACAGCGCCGAAGGCACCCCGCTGATCAGGCTCCAGTCCCACGCTCTCCCGTCGCTGTCAGCCAGCGTCAGCAGGTCCTGGACCACCTCGATGGTTCCGCCGGAGATCAGCGGGGTGAAGATCTCGAACACCGACACGTCGAAGCTCAGCGACGTCGACACCAGTACCTTGGTCAGCTCGGCGGCGGTGAATTCGGCTCGCGCCCAGCACAGCAGCCCGGCCAGGTTGCGGTGCTCGACCAGCACCCCCTTGGGACGCCCGGTCGAACCCGAGGTGTAGATCACGTACGCGGGGCTGGCCATGGCCGGCCCGCCCAGGTCTTCCCCGCCCAGGTCTTCCCCGCCCAGGGACGCGATCGCGGCCACCGTGGCGGGATCGTCCAAGACGACCCGGCGACAGTGCCCGTCATTCCCGGCGCCGGGCAGGTCCAGCCCAGCCATGGCCGTGGTGGTCAGTACCGCGACCGGGGCGGCGTCGGCCAGCATGAACGCGATCCGGTCCGCCGGGTACGCCGGGTCGACCGGCACGTACGCCGCCCCGGCCTTCAGTACGGCCAGCACCGCGACGATCATGTCCGCGGACCGCGGCATGGCGATGGCCACCAGCCGCTCAGGACCCGCGCCCAGCGAGACCAGATACCGGGCGAGCTGATTGGCGTTCGTGCTGATCTGGGCGTAAGTCAGCTTGGTGTCGCCGTGGATCACCGCGATAGCGTCCGGCGTCCGCGCCACCTGGTCCCGGAACAACTCCGGCAGCGCCGCCGACGGCACATCCGCGCTCGTACCGTTCCACTGCACCAGGATCTGGTCACGCTCGCTGGGGCTGAGGATCTCCAGCGAGGTCACCGGGTCTTGCGGGCGGTCCGCGGCCTGGTGCAGCAGCCGGGTCAGCCGGGCGGCCAGTGCCTGGACGGTGGCCGGGTCGAACAGGTCGGTGGCGTACTCGAAGAAGGCATCGATGCCTGCCAGGCTGCCGCTGGCGTCGTGGTCTTGCCGGAACCCCAGGGTCAGGTCGAACTTGGCCGCCACACCGGGCACCGGCTCCTCGTCGATCCGCAGCCCGGGCAGCCGCCAGTCCACCGCCGCGACATCCTCATCGGCGATCATCACCTGGAACAGCGGATGCCGGGCAGGGGAACGCTCGGGGTTGAGCGCCTCGACCAGCTGCTCGAACGGCACATCCTGCCGCGCCTGGGCGGCAAGCACCGTCTCCCGCACCCGGGCCAGCAGCTCGCCGAAACCCGGATCCCCGGACAGATCCGCCCGCAGCACCAGGGTATTCACGAAGAACCCGACCAGGCCGTGCACCGCCTCGTCGGTCCGCCCCGCCGCCGCGGCACCCAGCGGAATGTCAGTTCCCGCACCCACCCGTGACAACAGCGCCGCCAGGCCCGCGTGCAGCACCATGAACACCGTCGCCTGATGCGCACGCGCCAGCTCGGCCAGCGCGGCGTGCAAGCCCGCATCCGCCAGCTGCCACCGGACCACACCGCCACGCTGGGACGGGAGCGCCGGGCGCGGCCGGTCGAACGGCAGCACCAGTTCCTCCGGCAGCCCGGCCAGCGTCCGTCGCCAGTACTCAACCTGCCCGGCCAGCACCCCGCTGGGCAGGTTCCGCTGCCACAATGTGTAATCGGCATACTGCACCGGCAGCTCGGGCCAGTCCGGCCGGCGGCCGTACCGCCGGGCGGCATATGCCACCCCCAGGTCCGCCATCAGCACCTGCATCGACCAGCCGTCACTGGCAATGTGGTGACACAGCAGTACCAGCACATGCTCGTCCGGTCCCAGGCTGAACAACCAGGCCCGGATGGGCAGCTCTGCGCCCAGGTCGAACACGTGCCGCGCCGCCGCCTCGATCAGCCCGCCAAGCTCATCATGCGATGCGGCCGTTACCGTGATCGGGACCCGCGCCTCCTCCGCCGGGACGACGCGCTGGTACGGCTCACCGTCGTCGACCGCGAACACGGTCCGCAGTGCTTCGTGCCGGGCCGCGACGTCGTTGAGCGCGGCGGCCAGTGCCGCGGGGTCCAGTTGACCGGTCACCCGCCAGGCGAACGGCAGGTTGTAGGCCGTGCCGGGCCCGTGGAACTGCTCAAGGAACCACAGCCGCTGCTGCGCGAACGACAACGGCACCCGCTCCGGCCGTACCGCCTCCCGCGCCAACGGCGCTCTGGCGGCCTCCGCCCCGGCCAGCTCCCGGGCCAGCGACTCCGGCGTCGGATGCTCGAACACTGCCCGGATCGGGACCTCCACGCCGAGCACCGCGCGGATCCGGGACACCAGCCGGGTCGCCAGCAGCGAATGACCGCCCAGATCCAGGAAACTGTCCTCGACGCCGACCCGCTCGAGGCCGAGCACCTGGGCGAATATCTCGCACAGGGCCTGCTCTCCCGCGGTGACCGGAGCGCGGCCCTGGCCGGCCGTGTATTCCGGGGCCGGCAGCGCACGCCGGTCCAGCTTCCCGATCGGCGACAACGGCAGCGCCTCCAGAACCACCACCGCCGACGGCACCATATGACCCGGCAGCACCCGCGCCGCGGCCATGCGCAGCGCCGCCGGATCCAGCTCGGCCCCGGCGGCCGGCACGACATACCCGGCCAGCCGCCTGTCCCCCGGCTGGTCCTCGCGCACCGCCACCGCCGCCTGCGCCACGCCCGGCAGGGCCGCCAGCACCGCCTCGACCTCGCCCAGCTCGATCCGGAACCCCCGCACCTTCACCTGGTCGTCACTTCGGCCCAGGTACTCGATCTCACTGGTCGTTGACCGGGGGGAGCCGTCCGCCCGGACCCCCGCGGCGACGATCCACCGAGCCACGTCCCCGGTCCGGTACATCCGCTCTCCTGGTGTCGCGAACGGGCACGCCACGAACCGTTCCGCGGTCAGCTCCGGCCGCCCCAGGTACCCCCGCGCCAGCCCCGGTCCCGCCACGTACAGTTCCCCGGCGACGCCGGGCGGCACCGGCCGCAGGTTCTCGTCCAGCACGAACACGCTGGTGTTCCGCACCGGACGGCCGATCGGCGGAACTCCCCGCCCCGGCAGCGGCCCGGCCACCGTCGCGGCGATCGTGACCTCGGTCGGCCCGTACGCGTTGAACATCCGCCGGCCTCGCGACCACTCAGCCGCCAGCCGGGGCGGGCACGCCTCACCGCCCACGATCAGGCACTCAAACCCGGTCACCCGCTCGGCCGGGACGCTGGCCAGCACACTCGGGATGATCAGCGCGTGACTGATCCGCAGCACGTTCAGCGCGCGCGCGAGGCTTTCGCCAGCCAGCGCCCCCGGCCCGGGAATCACCAGCGTGGCCCCGGACGGCAGGGCCATCAGTAGCTCCATGACCGCCGCGTCGAAGCTCGGCGAGGCCAGCTGGAGCACCCGCGACCCGATCCCGATCTCGAACGCGGCCGCCATCGACCCGGCCAGACTCGCCAGCCCGCGGTGCGTCACCACGACGCCTTTAGGCCGGCCAGTGGACCCGGACGTGTAGATCACGTAGGCAGGATGCGCCGGGTCCAGCCGCCGCTCCAGCACAGGCCCGGTTGCCTGCCGGTGCAGCGCCGTGGCGAGCAGCGGATCATCCAGTACCACACGCGGCACGGTTCCTTCGGGATCCGCGGGCAGACAGGACGCGGCCGCCGCCGTCGTGATCACCAGGTCCGGCCGCGCGTCGTCGAGCATGTAGGCGATCCGCTCCACCGGGTAGCCAGGGTCTACCGTCACGAAGGCCGCCCCTGCCTTGGCCGTTGCCAGCCAGGAGATCACCATCCCGGCGGACCGCTCCATCGCAACCGCCACCAGCCGTTCCGGCCCCACTCCCAGCGAGGTCAGGTACCGGGCCAGCCGGTCCGCCCGCTCATCAAGCTCGGCGTAGGTGAGCGTGAGTTCGCCAAAGACGACAGCGGGCGCCCGCGGGGTGCGGGCCACCTGCGCCGCGAACAACTCCGGCAACGTGACCACGGGCACGTCCTCCTTCCGATCCGGGTCGCTCACCCGCACCTTTCTGTATTGCGCGCTGACCCTTCGACGTGCGGGTACGCGGACACGACTGCCGGCCCCTGTCGCGGCTCCGTGCGGTGATCGCCGTAGTTACAGGGTCTTCCAGTTCTGGTCGGGGTCGCGGACGGCGGCGGTCAGGATCCGCCGCAGGTCCGCAGCCCAGCCGGCGACCGTGCTCTCGTCGAATTCGTCGAGGTTGAACATGATGGCGCCGGATAGCGCGCTGGAGACCGGCAAGTCGGTAAACCACACGGCGCCGCTGGGGATGTCGCGCGGCCCATCCTCCTCTCGCCAGCGCACCTCCATATCTCGGCCGCCCTCGGCGATGGGGTAAATGAGATCGTCGGCGAGCTGCGACACCTGGCACGAGATGATGAACTGGGAGGTGCTGAGGTCCTCGCGGGACTTGGCGACGTCGGGGAATGCCTGCTCGATGACGTTGACGGGGAGTTCGTGCGCGATGGCGTCGATGAAGGTTTCCTTGGTCCGCGCGACGATGTCGCGGAAGGTGGTGCAGTCCGCGATGTCGGTGCGGAAGGGCACGAGGTTGAGGAACAGTCCCATGGTGTTGTGGAACTCCTCGACTTCGCGGCCGGCGGTGAACGCGCGGATCGTCAGGTCGGTCGCGCCCGTGATCTGGTGGGCCAGGACGTAGAACGCGGAGAGCAGCACCGGGAACAAGGTGGTGCGGGACGCGGTGGCGAGCGCGGCGGCCCGGGCGATGACATCGGCGTCGATGACGTGGCCGTGCATTGAGTACGGCCGGGAGTAACTGTCGGGGTGCGGACGGTCGTTG
>DASRFJ010000239.1:0-1187 GCA_035651595.1 Streptosporangiaceae bacterium
GAGCGTGACGTTCTGGGTGGACCCGGCCAGCTACCTGCCGGTGCGCAGCGTCGCCACGTTCAACATGCCGAGGAAGAACGCCGGGCGGGTTCAGGTGGACTTCCGGTGGCTCAAGCCCACCGCGGCGAACGTGGCCAAGCTGGCTATCACGATTCCGCCCGGTTTCACTCGGGAATCCACCCCGATCATCCCGTAGCACGTAGGAACTCAGTGCGACGGGCGGCCGAGGTCGGGGTCGTCGGGCGGCTCGAGGCCATGACGCCGCATCCGGGACACCCGGATCTCCGATCCGTACATCGCGACGATGCCGACGCTGCCCAGCAGGAACAACGCCGGCACGGTGATGTGCAGCCACAGCGGGCCGGGCAGCAGCAGGCCGAGCACGATCGCGACCGGCAGCACCGCAACAACATGCCTGGTCACCATCCGGCCCCGCCAGCCGGCGTCGGTCATGTCGTGCCGCAGCCAGTCCAGGTACCGGGCGGGCAGCCGGAACCCGAGCGCGAACAGCAGCTGGCGTCCGTACCCCGGATCCCCAGCAAGCGGCATGTAGCTACCCCTCGATCTGGCAGATGGCCGCGCCGGACGTGACGGTCTGGCCCACGGCGACGGACAGGCCGGCGACCACCCCGTCCTTGTGCGCGGTGAGCGGCTGCTCCATCTTCATCGCCTCGAGCACGACGACGATGTCCCCGGCCGCAACCTGCTGCCCTTCGGCGACCGCGATCTTGATGATGGTGCCTTGCATGGGGGAGATGAGGCTGTCACTGGCTGGCGCGGCAGGGGTATGGCGCGTCGCACGGCGAGGTCGTTCCGCCAGAGCCGGAGCAGGAGCGGCGCGGCGGGAAAGGGTGACGGGCACGGTGACCTCGAGCCGCTTCCCGCCGATCTCCACGGTCAGCCGCTCGCGCTCGGCGGCGGGCGCCACGGCGGCGGGGTCCTGGGCCGGCAGGTCCGCGCTGAACTCGGTCTCGATCCAGCGGGTGTGGACGGCGAACGGCTCGCCCGCGAACGCGGGATCGGTCACCACGGCCCGGTGGAACGGGAGCACGGTCGGCATGCCGCCGACTTCGAATTCACCTAGGGCGCGGGCGGCGCGCTGGAGTGCTTCGCGGCGGGTGGCGCCGGTGATGATCAGCTTGGCGATCATCGAGTCGTAGGCTTGCGGGACGGTCTGCCCGGCGGTG
>DASRFJ010000240.1:0-35426 GCA_035651595.1 Streptosporangiaceae bacterium
AGCGTGCCGGTCCAGTACCACCGCCAGGCGAACCACCGCGGCAGCTCGCGCTCCGGCGCGACGACCGCGGCGCGGACACCGGCCACGATCAGCTCCCCGAGCGCCTGCCGCGGGTCCGCGTCGGCCGCGGCGGGATGGACCTGGTCCCAGCGGGCAAGTTCGCTCGCTCGCTGGTCATCCGGGCCACCGGTCATCTTCAGTGACCGGGCGACGATGGCGCCGCAGCGCTCAAGCGGATATCGCAGCGCCTTCAGCTCCTGCCGCTTGAGCCCGAGTGCCTCGCGCAGGTCTTCCGCGGTGCCGGGCCCGGCCGCGGCCAGGTGGTCGAGCAGCCGCCGCGCGTCCGGGTCCGCGGCGCGGATCCGGGCGATCTCGGCGCGGCAGATCGGATCGAGGAGCCGCGCGACCTCGGCGGACACGATCAGGTTCTTGCCCCGGTGCACGGCGGTCACCAGGTAGCCGCGCCCGGCCAGCTCGCCGAACCACGGCCACTTTGTCACCGGCCAGGTCCCGAACCCGGGCGTGCCCGGCCGGTACGGGTCCTCGTGGCACGCCTCGTAGAGGCTGGGCAGCGCGCTGTCCGTGGTCCGCGTCAGCAGGCCGCGGTCGCGCAGGAAGTCCGCCGCCTCGTCAAGCGTGGCCAGCGCGCGGTCCGGCGTCAGCCGGCACCGCGCCGCCCGCGTTCGCAGCAGGTCGTCGAGCTCCACGTGTCCCAGCTAACCCCCGCCGGGTCAGTCGCGCAATCGGGTCTTGATCACGGCTGGTAGCTGCCTGGCTCCCAGGTGCGGGTCGCGACGCCCACCGCGTTCCACATGTTGATCGCGACGATGAGGCTGACCAGGGCGGCAACCTCCTGCTCCTTGAACTCCGCGGCCACCTCCGCGTACGCCTCGTCCGGCACGTGCGTTTCGGTCATCCGCGTGACGGTCTCGGTGAACGCCAGCGCGGCCCGCTCGCGCGCGCTGAAGTACGGGGTCTCCCGCCACACCGGCAGCGCGTACAGCCGCTGCTCGGTCTCGCCGATCGCCCGCGCGTCCTTGGTGTGCGCATCTACGCAGTACGCGCACCCGTTGAGCTGGGAGGCGCGGACCCGGATCAGCTCGCGGAGCTTCGGGTCGATGTCGGCGGCGTCGAGTTCCTTGGTGGCGGCCTTGTCGAGGTGTGCCATTGCCCGGGAGAAACCGGCAGCTAGTGAGTCGAAATCGAGCCTGGTGTCTGGTGTCTGTGTCATGTCTCTAACGTAGACGGGGCAAGCGGCCCAAGGTAAGGTCCACTTCTATGGAGGAAACTTGGGCCAATGGTCTTGACCTTCACCTAGACGTGTCCGGCACCAGACCGCGCGCGCAGCTGGAGGGCGCGCTCCGGGACGCGGTCCGCGACGGCCGGCTGCGCTCCGGCACCCGGCTGCCGTCATCCCGCACGCTGGCCGCCGACCTCGGCATCGCCCGCAACACGGTCGCGGAGGTCTACGCCCAGCTTGTCGCCGAAGGCTGGCTCACCGCCCACACGGGCTCGGGAACCTCGGTCGCGCAAGCGCAGGGGACGCTCCCGCACGGTCCGCGTGCCGCGATCGCCGCTCGGGAGCCGCGCCTGCCCCGGTACGACCTGCGCGCCGGGGAACCGGACCTGGCCGCCTTCCCGCGCGGCCCGTGGCTGGCCGCCGCCCGCAAGGCGCTCGCCGCGGCACCCGACGCGGCGCTCGGCTACGGCGACCCGCGCGGTCTGGCGGTGCTTCGCACCGTCCTGGCCGGCTACCTTGCGCGGGCCCGCGGCGTGGCCGCCGACCCCGCGAACGTCGTGCTGTGCTCCGGTTTCGCGCATGGCCTGGCGCTGCTGAGCAGGGCGTTGCGCGCGACTGGCATCGGTGAGCTGGTCATGGAGGAGTACGGACACCACTCGCACCGCCGCATCGTCACCTCGAACGGCCTGGCCGTCCGGTCGCTGCGCGTCGACGACGACGGCGCGGTCCCCGACGCCAGCGCCGAGGCCGTCATGCTCACCCCGGCGCATCAGTTTCCGCTGGGCATGACCCTGCATCCGCGGCGCCGCCGGGAGTTCGCGCAGTCGGGCTGCGTCGTCATCGAGGACGACTACGACGGCGAGTTCCGCTACGACCGCCAGCCGGCCGGCGCCGTGCAGGCGCTCGCCCCGGACAACGTGATCTACTGCGGCACGGCGAGCAAGAGCCTGGCCCCTGGCGTCCGGCTGGCCTGGCTGGTCGTGCCGCCCAGACTGCTCGACGCGGTCGTCGGCACCCTGGACGGCGGCCCGTCCGCACTGGACCAGCTCACCCTCGCCGAGTTCATCACCTCCGGTGCGTACGACCGGCAGATCCGCCGCGCCCGCCTGGCCTACCGCCGCCGCCGGGACCGCCTCGTCGAGGCGGTAAGCCCCCTGGGGCTGGGCGTGGTTGGCATAGCCGCTGGACATCATGGAGTCATAACGACGTCGGAGTCTCCCGTCCTCGAGCGCGCCGCGGCGCACGGTGTCGCCCTCGAGGGGCTCAGCGAGTACGCGCACGGTGCCACCGCCACGCAGGCCGGCCTGGTGATCGGCTATGCGCGTCCGCCCGATCACGCCTACACCTCAGCGCTCGCGCGGCTCCGCGCGGTGCTCGCCGATGGGCGGAGCTAGCGGATGGGCAGCAACCGAACATTTCGCACATTCCGGGCATATGGCGAGTCGGCTCCGGACAACGTGCCGGATTACCGCTTTGTGCCGGACTGACCCCCGCGCACGAAGGTTAACCTTCCACGAAAGGACGATTTACCACGCTGATGCCGCGGGCGCTCGCCCTTGCGTGAGGTTCACGCGGTGTGGATCTTGCCGAGTGCGAGGGCGACGATGGCGGGGACGAGGGCCAGCAGGACCGGACCGATGGCCAGCGCCAGGGCGACGGCACCAAGCAGGCGGCGCCGGAGCGGTCCGGCAGGCGCGGCGGGGCGGACCAGCCGGTGAATCCGCGCGAGCACGTCCGCGCTTGTCGCCGACATGCCGGGCGACGGGTCGGCCGGGGCGGCGGTGGCCAGGATTGCCAGGGCAGCGGCGAGCGGGGCTGGCCCGCTGACCCGGGTGGCCACGTCGTCGGCATGCAACTCGATCAGGGTGGCTACCTGCTCGTCGGCGTGGCGGCATAGCGGGAGGAACGGTGCCACGCGGCGGGCGATCCTGGCCAGGGCTTGCAGCAGTTGGTGACGCGCGCGCAGGTGCGCCTGCTCGTGCGCGAGGACGGCCGCCAGCTGGGCGGCGTCGAGGGCGCGGAGGGCGGCGCTGGTTACCACGACCGTGGGCGGCCGGCTAGCTATGGAGTAGGCGGCCGGGACAGCGTGCTCGACGAGGACCGCGTCGAGCGCCGGAGCCTTCCGCCCGACCACGCGCGCCGCCTCGGCGTGACGAAGCGCGAACCGCCGGTCGGTGCCGAGGTAGCGGACGGCCGCCACGGCGGCCCACACGGTGACAACGGCGGCCGCGATGAGGCCTGGCCAGGCCGCGAGGCTGCCGCCCGGCGTGGCATAGGCGGACCGGAGCCTGATGACGCAGGCGCCGATCATGTGGCTGAACTGGGTACCGATCGCGGTCGAGTCCACGGCCAGGGACAGGCCAGCCAGCGCGGTCGCGACGATGACCGACCAGGCGGCGGCGAGCCAGACCACGATGCCGGACAGGGGAGCGCGAGCGGCCCACCGGCCACGGCGCAGCAGGCTCCCGCCCGCGATGCCGGCGAAGGCCGCGTAGGCGGTCAGGACAGCGGCGACCGTCACCGGCCGGCATCCCCTGGAGGGAGGCGCGCCGGGTCCGTGCTGCCCGGCGGCTGGCCGAGCAGGTCAAGGGCCTCGCGCAGCGCCGCCGCGTCACGCGGGTTCATCTGCAGCACGAAATGGGTAAGCGCGCTGCGCCGGTCCGGGCTGGTGCTCAGCGCCTCGTCCATCAGCGCCGCGGTGTACCCGGACCGGGAGCCGGTGGGCTCGTACCGCCACGCGCGGCCGTCCCGCTCCCGGCGCAGCCAGCCCTTCCGGTGCAGGTTCTCCATCACGGTCATCACCGTGGTGTACGCCACCGCGCGGTCCCGTTGCAGGTCGTCGACCACGTCACGGACCAGGGCCGGACTGCCCCGCTGCCACAGCCGGTCCATGATCACCGCCTCCAGCTCGCCAAACCGCCGCATCCGCATTCTGTATGTCCTCTCTACTATGCAGTATCGCATACGAATGTGACCCAGATCGCACTATGGTAACCGAACCAGCTTCCCGTAGTTTCCGTTCTACTAAGTGTCTTAGTAGAACGACCGGACAAACGAAGGGGAAGAGCATTCATGACGAATCCACGTCGCCGGCGCCTTGCCGCCGGCGCGCTGGCTCTCGGCGCGGCCCTGACCACCGGTGCGGCGCTGGGCGCTCCCGCGCACGCGGCCACAACCGGCGGGATCGCTACTGCCTACAAGCTCACGCTGATCAAAGCCGGCACGATCGCTGGTGCCGAGACAGACGTGTTCGGCATCAACAACGAGGGTGAGGTCTTCGGCACCGGCGACCTCGCCGGGCAGTCGGCGGGTTTCGTGCAGCCCGCCGGGGCAACTACCGCGACGTTTCTCGGCCTGCCAAGCGACGCGTCGAGCAGTCCGTTCACGTTCCCCGAGATGCTGAACAACAACGGTGACGTAGTGGGCAGCTTCATCACCAACTCGGTGGACAGCAACACGCACGCGATCGAGTGGCCGGGCGGTACGATGCCGACCGATCTCGAACCGTCGGTCGACAACGCGCTCGGCTTCAGTGGCGCCGACGCGGTCGCCAACGGGATCAACGACCACGGCCTGATCGCGGTTGAGGCCACGGTGGGGAACTTCGCCGCTGGCGTGACCATCCAGGGCGCGGTCGTCACCAAGCTGCCCAGCCTTCCCGGCGGCGGCGGCTCGTTCGGCAGCACGAACACCAACCCGATCGCGGTGAACAACAACAACCTCATTGTCGGCAGCGCGGTGAACAAGGCCGGCAACGAGGTCGCCGCGGAATGGCAGAACGGCAAGGTCACCGCGCTCGGCGGCCTGCCCGGCAGTTCGCAGACCGCGGCGCTAGCGGTCAACTCGTCCGGCCTGGCCGTGGGCGCCTCGATCAGCGCCACGGACTTCAACGAGCACGCGGTGGAATTCGTCAACGGCAAGGTGATCGACCTCAACGTGCCGGGTGAAACCAACAACGACGCGCAGGCTAAGGCGGTCAACGACAGCGGCGTGATCGTCGGCCGGGACGGCAACGGCAACGCGTTCGCTTTCGCCAACGGGCACTCGGTCAACCTGAACACGCTGATCCCGGCCGGCTCCGGCGTGACGCTGACGGGCGCCAACGGGATCAACAGCAATGGCGTCATCGTCGGTGACGCGATCATCAACGGCTCGGGGCAGAACGTCGGCTTCGAGCTAACTCCGGTCAGCTAGCTCCGTATCGTGCCGGGGCTCGCCCTAGGGCCAGCCCCGGCACGTGCGTGCCTGATGTTGTCTAGAGAATCTCCAGGGGCGTGAGCGCAGCATCTCTCATGTTGAAAAAGTGTCCTCTGGTAGAAGCCCTTTTCTGACACGGAAGGCTGGCCGTACGTGCGGGCGGGGCTGGGCGGCGCTAGTGGCTAGATGCCGGTGACGCGGATTTCGCCGACCTGGGTGTCGCCGCCCAGCACGGGGGCGGTGGCGAACTCGTCGGGGACGGCGGCGCCTAGGCGGCGCAGGGTGGCGGTGGTGATGGCGGTTCTGGCGCGCGTGGCGCCGTCCTCGATCTTGACCGCGCCGGCCCGGCCGTCGGCGAGGGCGAACGCGTCGACGCCTTCCGCGCCGCCCTTGTGCAGGAGCCCGGGGACCGCTTCCATCAGCCTGCGCGCGTCGCTGGACGTGCCGCTGACCCAGGCCGGATACGCGCGCATCGCGTCGGCCACGCGCCGCTCCGCGGTGCCGGGCGCGGCGAGCACCAGCGCGCGGAAGGACCGCGCCAGGCCAGGCAAGGTAAGCGCGAACAGCGCCGCGCCGCAGCCGTCCACGCCCACGGCGGCCGCCCGCTCCCCGGCGAGTTCCTCGATCGTCTCCCGGATCGCGACCTGGAGCGGATGCCCGGGTGAGCGGTACGTCGAAACGGGCCAGCCGTTCAGCACGCACGTCGCGAGCATCGCCGCCTGCTTTCCCGAGCAGTTCATCCGGATCCGGGACTTGCCCTCGCCGTGGGCGACGAGCCGGAACATGGTCTTGTCGTCCAGCGGCCACGACGCCGGGCATTGCAGGTCGTCCTCGGTCAGCCCCGCGCCGGACAGGATCTTCCGCACCCCGTCGACGTGGAAGTCTTCGCCGTAATGGCTCGACGACGCCAGCGCCAGCAGTTCCCCGTCCAGGTCCAGCCCCAGGCGGAGCATCGCCGCGGCCTGGAGCGGTTTGTTCGACGACCGCGGGAACACCGGGACGGAAATGTCCCCGGCCTGGACCGCGATCGTCCCGTCCGCGGCCAGCCCGGCGACCAGGCCGCGGTGCCGCGACTCGGTGAAGCCGGAGCGGACCACCTCGGCGAGGACGGGGGGAGCTTCCACGTTGATCATTGGTCCAGTGTGACCCGTACCGCGTGCCCGCCGTCGTCTTGGGGGTAGCCTGCGGTGCTATGCGAGCAGTCGTGCAGCGGGTCACCCAGGCGAGCGTGATGGTCGACGGGCAGCTCACCGGCGCGATCGAGGAGCCCGGGCTGATGGTGCTCGTGGGCGTCACGCACGACGACACGCCTGACCAAGCGGCGAAGCTGGCCGCCAAGCTCTGGGGCCTGCGCATCCTGGACGGCGAGAAGTCCTGTTCCGACGTCAACGCGCCGCTGCTGGTGATCAGCCAGTTCACGCTGTACGCGGACCTGGCCAGGGGCCGCCGCCCGTCCTGGTCCGCCGCCGCGCCCGGACCGGTCGCCGAACCGCTGGTCGAGGCCGTCATAACCGCGCTGCGACAGCTCGGCGCGCGCGTGGAAACCGGGGTCTTCGGCGCGAACATGAAGGTGGCCCTCGTCAACGACGGGCCGGTAACGATCATCATGGAGGCGTGACGGACGGTGACGGCCGGATCGGCTAACGGCCCTAACTGCCCGAGCCCGGCGAGGCGGCACTGCGGCCGCGCCCGCACCGCTACCGGATCGTTCGCGGGCGCCGCGAACTCGGTGTGGCAGAAGGACTTCGCCGCGGATCCGCAATAGTGGAACGTCGCGCCGCCGGTGGAACTCGGCACGGTCACGTTTACGCAGCCCGCGCCCGAGCCGGCGTACGTATCCGGTGCCAGCGCCGCCCAGGCGCCCAGGCCGCCGAGGCCGAGCGCCACCGCGATCCCGGCCCCGGCCAGCATGCGCTTGCGCCGCGGCGACAGCCGGGGCGCAGCCTGGTCCGCGCCGAGGCTGGTCTTGCCGTACATAGTGCCCACAGTGTAAGAGGGAGTGACAACCCGCGATACCCCGTGGCCGCTACTCCTGCTCGGTTGGCCGGAGCACGACCTCGTTAACCGACATGTACCACGGGCGGGTGACGACGAACGCGATCGTGTCCGCGATGTCGGTGGCCGTGAGCTTCTGAGTGTCCGCGAACCGTGTCCGGTGCCGTTCCTGGATCTCCGGCCGGTTGTGGCTGACCAGTTCCGTCTCCACCGCGCCGGGCTCGAGTACGGAGACGCGGACGTGCCGCTTGGTGACTTCCTGCCGGATGGCCTCGCTGAACCCGGTGACGCCGAACTTCGTCGCGTTGTACCCGGCGCTCCCGCTGCGCGGGAACCGGCCGGCGATCGAGCCGACGTTCACCAGGTCGGCTACCTGGCGCGGCGAATCGGCCGCGGCCTGGAGTAGCGCGGGCAGCGCGGCGTGCGTGCAGTACATGAGGCCCATCAGATTGAGCCGCACCATCCGCTCCCACTCCTCAAGCGGCGCCCCGACCGCCGGGCCGAGCAGCATCGTGCCCGCGTTGTTCACCAGCGTGTCCAGCCGCCCGAACTCCGCGACGGTCCGCTCCACGCAGCCGCGCGCCGCCGCCTCGCTGGTCACGTCCGCGGTGACGGCCAGCGCCCGGCCGCCGTCGGCGCGGATCTTCGCGGCCAGCTCCTCGATCCGCTCGGTGCGCCGCGCCGCCAGCACCACCGTGGCGCCCAAGCCCGCGAGCGCCTCCGCGGTTGCCGCCCCGATCCCGCTCGACGCCCCCGTGATGAGAGCCACCGTCTCCCGCAACCCAGTCATACCGTCAACCCTATGGCCCGGACCCGGTGACCGGCGGGGTTCCGTGGGTGTGGAACGACTCGATCGTCTTCAGGCCCCAGGCCTGGCCCTTGGCGCGCTCCGCCTCGGTCCAGGTGACCGTCCGCCAGTCCGGCGCGAGCACCAGCCGCGCGGCCGGGTTGCACAGCTCGATCCGGTTTCCGCCGGGCTCGTACACGTAGAGGAAGAACGTCTGCTGGATCGCGTGCTTGTGCGGCCCGGTCTCGATGAACACGTCCAGCCCTTGGCTAGCACTGTCCAGGCAGATGTCCGCGGCCCGGAGAATGTCCTCGCGGGTGTCCGGCGCGAAAGCCACGTGGTGCAGCCGGCCCTTCATGCCGGTCCAGTCCCGGGTGTACACCAGGTCGTAGCCCTTGTTCGTGAAGTGCAGCCACTGCGCGGAGATCGTGCCGTCGTCGAGCTGGATCTGCTCGGTGACCCGGCCGCCGAGTACGTCGCGGACGAAGTCCCCGCACGGCGCCACGTCCTTGGCCAGGTAGTTCACGTGGTCGAGGCGGCGCACGCACACACCGCGGCCGGGGTAGGCCTGCGCCTGGTTCTTCAGCGCGGGACGCAGCTCGGGCGGCGGGTCGTACCACTCGCTTTCCCAGTACAGCTCCAGCTCATGGCCGTCCGGGTCGTGGCACAGATAGGTCGGCCCGATGCCGGGGTCGCCGTCCTTCCACGCGATGCCGAGCCCGGCGGCCTCGATCGCGGCGACCCGCGCCTCAAGCGCCCGCTGGCTGGACGCGCGCAGCCCGACCCGCCGGATGCCCGAGGTCTGGTACGCGGTCAGCTTGAGCGTGTGGTGCTCGTAGTCGTCCCAGGTGCGCAAGTACACCGAGTTGCCCTCGCGGCACACCTCGGTCATCCCGAGGACGTCGGCAAAGAACCGCAGGCTGGCGTCCGGCTCCGGGGTGAGCAGCTCGATATGCCCCAGGTGGGCGACCTCATGCAGCATCAGGACTCCCGCGGAAAGACAACACCGTCGAAGAGCTTGCGGGCGGTCCGCACCACGCCGGCCCGCACGCCCGGCTCCACCTCGACGAGAATGGCGCCGGCCGGGTGCTCGACGCTGAACCGGGGACCGGGGGACAGCACCGCGATATCGTGTCCGACGGCACCGTCCATCAGCACCGCGCTGGCGACGCTGACCGCGCCGAGCACGCCGATGGATTCGTGCACCCGGACGGGGATGAACGTCCTGGTGCAGATGAGACCACCGGACTTCGGCGCGGCGACGAGCGTGACCTTCGGGACCGTCGTCTCGCTGACGTCGCCGAGCCCCATGAGCCGGCCCGCGGCCAGTCGCAGGGACCGCACCCGGCGCGCGAGGTCCTCGTCGGCCTCCAGTTCGGCGACGGTCTCATAGCCGGTCCTGCCGAGATCCCGCGCGGCGACCACCACCACCGGCATGCCGGCGTTCACGCAGGTGACGTCCAGGCCGTCGACCACATCGCGTGCCTGCCCCGTGGGCAGCAGGGAACCGGCGCCGGCCGCGGGAAACTCCAGGACATCCGGCTCGCTGGCGACCGCGAGCTCGCCGGAGTTGACCATGTGGATACGGACCGGGTACCCGGAAACGAGCCCGCGCTCAAGAGCGAACGGCGCGACGCCGGCCAGCAGGTTGCCGCAGTTCTGCCGGTCCGACACGGTCGCCTCGCCGACGCCGACTTGCTTGAACAGGTAGTCCACGTCCGCGTCGTCGCGGCTGGCCGGGGAGATGATGGCGACCTTCGACGTCAGCGGGTGACCGCCCCCGATGCCGTCTACCTGGCAGGGGTCGGGGCTGCCCATGATGTCGAGCAACAGGTCGTTCTGCTCAATCTGGTCTGCTGGGAGGTCTGCGGCCAGAAAGTAGGCACCTTTAGAGGTACCACCGCGCATGAGCATGCACCGGATGCCGGTCATGGCCGGTACTCCGAGTACTCGACGCCAAGGACAGCCAGTTTGTCGCGCAGGCCGTACAGGTCCAGGCCGAGGGTGCCGTCGGCGAGCGCCTTGCGGCTGCGGTCCTCCTTGGCGACCCGCTGACGCGCTGCGTCGAGCACCGCGGCGACGTCGGCGCGCGGCACGCACACCACACCGTCGTCGTCCGCGATGATCGCGTCGCCGGGGTGGATGAGCTGACCGCGGATCGCGACCGGCACGTTCACCGCGCCGGGGGTCTGTTTGACCGTGCCCTGTGCGCTGATCGCGCTCGACCAGACGGGGAAGCCCATCGAGCGCAGCTCGGAAACGTCGCGGACGCCCGCGTCGATGACGATGCCGGCCACCCCGCGGGCGGCGAGGGACGTGGCGAGCAACTCGCCGAACAGGCCGTCCGTGCACGGTGACGTGGTGGTGACCACGAGCACGTCACCCGGTCGGCACTGCTCGACGGCGGCGTGCAGCATGAGGTTGTCGCCGGGCCAGCACAGCGCGGTGACCGCGGTGCCGCCCATCCGCCTGCCGTCCTGGATCGGGCGGATGGCAGGCCCGAGGTAGCCTGACCGGCCCTGGGCTTCGTGCACGGTCGCGACACCGAGCGAGGCGAGTTCGGCGACCGCGGGCTGATCGGCGCGCGGGATGCCGGTGACGATCACGTTCTTCATGCCAGCACCCCGGTGACCTGCGGGAACATCCGCATGTAGGCTTCGGCCCTGGTCTCGTGCGGGTAACCGAGGTTGGGGCCGGCGTTGCGCCTGAGCTGCGTGCCGCGGCGCTTGGCGAGGTCGGTGTAGTAGTCCCAGAGGTGCTGCTGGGCGGCCATGCACTCCATCGCCTTCCGCTTGGTGTCGAAGACCGGCGTGATGTCGAGCAGGACGTCGGGCTTGAAGTCGCACATTTCCGGCTGATGCGGTTCGAAGCCGAACACCGGGGGAGCGCCGATCGGCTCGCCGGGGGCGGGGTAGCCGGCCGCCTGGGCGAGGATCCGCGCGTTGAGCGCCAGCTCGGCGGCCGTGGCGTGATCGGCGTTGTACGGGTCCTGGCGCGTGTGGGTGAGCACCACGTCGGGGCTGGCTTCACGGTACACCCGGACAAGGCGGTCGGTGAGCTCGTCGGAGCGGGGGAGCGGGTAGTCGCCGGCGTCGAGGAACTCGATGCTCGCGCCCAGCGTGCCGGCCGCGCGCTCTGCTTCCTCTCGCCGCTGTCGCTTGATCTGCGTGAGGGTCTGGCCGGCCCGCCACGCGCTGGCCGACTCGCCGCGCTCGCCGTAGCTCAGGCACACCACGGTCACCCGCTCGCCGCGGCTGGCGGCCAGCGCGATCGCGCCGCCGGCCCGCCACACGAAGTCCGCCGCGTGCGCGCTGACGACGAGCGTCGATGTCATCGATGAGCCTCCTAGGCGTCCTCGCGCAGCGCGCCGATCACGCTGCTCAGGTGCTGGCGGGTGGCGTGCTCCGCGTCGTCGGGGCGGCGGGTGGCGATCGCCTCGATGATCGCGAGGTGCTCGGGGAGCGAGCGCTGCGGGCGGCCGGGTTTGAGCGAGAGCTGGAACTGGTGCCGGACGAACTGCCCGTTCAGCCTGGCGAGCAGGTCGGCGGCGACGGCCTGGCCGGAGATCTCGAGGATCTGCTGGTGCAGCGCGCGGTTGAGCGCGGAATACTTGACGGGTTCGCCGCTGGTGACCGCGTCGGTCATCTGCGCACCCAGCTCGCGCAGCGCGGTGGCCTGCGCCGGGGTGATCCGCTCGGCGGCCTTGCGGGCGCACAGTCCCTCCAGCGCCATGCGGCACTCGGTGATCGCGATCGCCTCGTCCAGCGTGACCACGCGGACCCGGGCGCCGCGGTTCGGGATGCGCTCGACCAGGCCGGCCGCGGTCAGGTCGATCAGCGCGGCGCGCACGCTCGCGCGGGTCACCTGGAGCAGCGCGGCCAGCTCCTCCTCGACGAGGCGCTGGCCGGGCGCCATGTCGCCGGCCAGGATCGCGCCGCGGAGCCGATCGGACGCGTGCTGCCGCCCAGGTTCTCCGGAAAGGGCGCTATGAAGATCTGGCACGCGGCGATCCTAGAGATGCCTGACAATATTGTCAACAATCGGCTCAGCCAGGGTTGGTCACCTGGCCGAGGAACAGCGGCGTGCCGGTGGCCGGGTGGACGATCGCGAACAGGAACGGGCGGTCCACGATCATCTCCACGCGCGGCGGCGGCCGCAGCATTGCCGCCGCCCGGATCGCCACGGCCGTCGCCGCGGCCGCCTCGGTGCCGTACTCGTCCACGTCGACGAAGGCCTTGTGCACGATCGCGCCGATCCACAGTCGCTCGGCCGCGGTGATGCCGCTGAAGTCGGCGTCGGGGCCGAACGCGGTGGACACACCCTGCCGGCGCAGCGCCGGGATCAGCTCGAAGCTGGTCTCGACGCGGAACCGGGGCAGCGACAGCGTGACCGAGTGCGCGGACATGCCGCCGAGCAGGTCGCGCAGTCCGTTGCCGGACAGCCGCGGCCGCAGCGCGCTCAGCGGACCGTCGGGGAGGACGATCGCCATCGCCAGGCCGCTGTGCTGGTACGGCAGGAGCACGGCCTGGTACCCGTCGGCCCGGCGGTAGGGGCGGCTCGCCGTACCGCGCATCATCGGCACGTTCGTGCTGGTTGTCCCGTCCCGGTGGAACGGTGCGTCGCGAGTCGCGGGCACCGGGAACTGCTCGGCCCACTGGGCCTTCAGGTACACGGCGTTGGCGAGGACGAGGCGGGTCAAGCCGCTGAGCGTGCCGGGGGCGAGCAGGTCGGTGATCTTGCCCGCGGTCTGTTCCGCGATGACCCGGTTGATCTCGTTTCGTGCCGCTTCGGTGGCACTGGCGAAGTCGGCGTCCGCGAGCGTGGCCGCCGCGGCGTCGCGCAGCCGTCCGGTGAATCCCGGCAGCAGCGGGAAGCCAGCCTGGACCCAGGCGGTGTTCGCGACCCGGAAGTCCGCGGTGCCGGCCTCCGCGGTCTCGTTGACGATCGCGGACAGGTGCCGGAGCGCCTGCGCGGCTTCGTCCGGCGCGGTGTCCGGGGACGCGCTGAGGTGCAGCGCTTTCGCGAGTTCGGCGGCCGTGTCGCCGCGCGCGCCGCACAACGCCATCTGAAGCGCCGCGGCCACGCTGGCGGGCGAGAAGACCGTGTCCTCGCCGTGTTCGCTCAGCAGCAGGTACAGGTCTGTCCCGAATGCGTCCTCGGCGGTCCCGATCCGCGTGCCGGTATTCACATAGACCATCCTGCCCGCTGACGCTGGGCCGTCATCCTTCGAGCCCGGCCGAACTGTCCCGCCCGTAATCTCCCCGCATGGTCAGGCATCTAACGCTTCATCAGTACGACGACGACTACGCGGCGCGTCCCGAGGTTTCCGACGAGGACGTCTCGCTGCTGGTACCGGCGGCGGTCGCGCAGGTGCTCGATATCGCCGAGACGTGGCTCGGCTGGGACGGGCGCCCGGTGTACCGGGAGGGCAACGCGTGGACGCCGCACAAGGCGCTGCGGCGGGTCGCCGATCACCTGCTCGACCATCTGGCCGAGATCGAGTGCCGGCTGGCGGGCGTGGCGACCATGCCCGATCGGTGGCACGGCCGGATGGTCACCACGGACGCGGACTTCGGCCGGTTCACCGAGGTCGATCTCGACGAGGCGACCAGCCGGCTGGGCCGGCTCGGCGCCTGCTACCAGGCCCGGCTCGGCGCTCTCGATCCGCCGGTTCTCGATGATCGGCCGAACGACACTACCTGGACGATCCGGGAGGTCGTCCATCACGTCAGCCACGTGACCGGCTACGCGGAGCTGATCGGCCGCCTGGAGGCATAAAAGCAGAGGCGTGCCGCCGGGCGTTGCGGCGATCATGGACTATGAGCTGGCAGATGACGCGGGCCGCAGGGGAGTTCCTCGCCGCGGCGGAAGAGTTCCTGCACGCGGATCGCGCGCGCAACACGGTGCTGCTCACCGTCACCGAGACGCTCCGGGTGACCGGCAGCGGCGGCGGAACGGACCGGCCGCTGATGGGATGGTGGCGGTCCCAGGACGGGGACGTGGCGGCCGCGTTCCTGCACACTCCGCCGTTTCCCGTGCTGCTGAGCGCCATGACCACGGCGGCGGCGACGGCGCTGGCCGGCCAGCTCGCCGCGGCCGGGCGGCCGCTCCCCGGCGTCAACGGCGCGGAGCGGAACGCGACCGCGTTCGCGGACGTGTGGCGGGACCGGCACGCCGGCACCGACGTGCGGGTGCAGCGCCGGATGCGGCTGTTCCGGCTAGGCGAGCTGACCTGGCCCGACCCGCGACCCGCCGGGCAGCCGCGGCTCGCCACCGCACAGGATCGCGAGCTGCTGATCGACTGGTTCGACGGTTTCACTGCCGACGTCGAGGAGCCGGCGATCGATCATGGCCCCGCGGTCGACGAGCGGCTCAGCTATGACGGCCTCACGCTGTGGGAGGCGGACGGGCGGCCAGTCTCGCTGGCCGGGGTGACCCGCACCGTCGCCGGCATGGTCCGGGTCGGCCCGGTGTACACGCCGCCGGAGCATCGCGGGCGCGGCTACGGGGGCGGCGCGACAGCCGCGGTCAGCCAGGCGGCGCTGGACGCCGGCGCGTCGGATGTGCTGCTGTATACCGACCTCGCGAACCCCACGAGCAACGCCTTGTACCAGCGGCTCGGGTACCGCTCCGTTGAGGACCGCGTCGTGCTGTCGTTCGGGTAGCGTGCACCGGTGAACATCGACAAGCCAGAGATCGACTTTCCCGAAGGATCCCCGCCCGCCGCGCTGGAGATCACCGACATCTGGGAGGGCGACGGGCCGGAAGCGAAAGCCGGCAGCACGGTTCAGGTCCACTATGTGGGTGTCGCGTACTCGACCGGCGAGGAGTTCGACGCGAGCTGGAACCGCGGCGAGCCGCTCCAGTTCCGGCTCGGTATCGGGCAGGTCATCCAGGGCTGGGATCAGGGCGTCCAGGGCATGAAGGTCGGCGGCCGGCGCAAGCTCGTCATCCCGCCGCACCTCGCCTACGGCGACCGTGGCGCGGGCCGCTCGATCGCGCCGGGCGAGACGCTCATCTTCGTCTGCGACCTCGTCTCGGCCTAGCGCGTTACGCTGCCGCCATGAGCGGACTCGAGGCTTTCAGTGACCTCGTCCCCGGCGATCACGGCCTGTGCGTCGTGTCGACGCTCCGGACGGACGGGACGATCCAGTCATCGGTGGTCAACGCGGGCGTGCTGCCGCACCCGGTTACCGGCGCGCCGGTCGTCGGCCTGGTCGCCCGCGGCGGCACCCGTAAGGTCGCCAACCTGCGCGAACGGCCGCGGGCCAGCGTGGTGGTCCGCGCGGGCTGGTCGTGGGCGGCGGTTGAGGGGCCGGCTCAGCTGGCCGGCCCCGACGACCCGCTCCCCGGTGTGGATACCGAACGGCTGAGGCTCCTCCTCCGGGAAATCTTCACGGCCGCGGGCGGGACCCACGAGGACTGGCCGACCTACGACCGGGTGATGGCCGAGGAACGGCGCACCGCCGTGCTGGTCACCCCGCTGCGGGTCTCGACGAACGCGGGCGGATAGCAGTCCGCTAGTAGTCCGCGCGGAGCGCGTGCAGCGCGGCGCGGAAATCGCGCAGCCGGTCCCTGGTGACCTCCGCGGTCATGCCCGCCTGGATGCCCGCGCTGCGCTCGGCGTCGACGGCCGAGCGCAGCGACTGGAGCGAGACGAGCACGTCGTCGGTGCGCGCCGCGACGGTCTCGTCGGGCGCGGTCTCGCGCAGCTGGTACAGCCGCAGCGTGAAGTCGTCCGCCCGGCGCTGCACGTCGGCCCACCGCGCCGCCTCGTCGGCGGGGGTGAGTCTGCCCACCTGCCCGGTGGCGGACACGATCGCGTCGTGCAGCGCGGCGCCTTCGGCATAGGCGGCGCGCCGCCGCACCTGCCAGGCCACGACCTGGTCCGAACGCCGGGAGGACGTGGTCACCAGCCAGATGACGATGCCGATCACCACGAGGGCCGCCAGCCCGAGCACGATCCACAGCACCGCCGAGTTCGAGTTGCCGCCGGTGGTCACGGGCTGGTCCGGCACGGTCGGCGCCGGCGCCTCGGTGCTGGGCGCCACGGGCACCACCTCGTCCGGCGTGGTCGCGACGGGTGTGGTGGCGGGCACGGTAGCGGGCACGGTGGCGGGCACGGTGGCGGGCACGGTCGGAACCGGCGGGGCCGTCGTCACCAGCGGTTCGGCGGAACCCGTGACCGGTGTCGGCGCCGCTAGTCCCGCGGGCGCGCACACCACCCCCAGGCCGCCGATCAGCACGATCACGGCGCAAGCCAGCCTGACCATCACGGTTGCCCCCGTTGCTCCCGTTACCTGGCGGGCGAAAATCACCCACGCGAGGGAAGTTACCCAGGTGGCGGTATCCCTAAGGCGCCCGGTCGGGCCCGGATCCGCGAGCGGGGTGGCGCGTGGCCGGTCACCCGCCCACGCCATACCGGACATATACGGTATGGCGGGACACGGCCCCGCTCTCCCGAGGCTCGCGCCGTCCCCTAGATACGCTCCAGAAATGATTGCGGACACTTACCCCCCCAGATTGGGGGGGTAAGTGTCCGCAATAATCTGGCGCGCCCGACGACCCACCGGAAATATGGGCATATATCCGGATATGGGGCGAGGGGGTTGGCGGGTACGGGGCGAGGGGTGGGCGGGTACGGGGCGAGGGGGTGGGCGGGTACGGGTGGAGGGCTGGGCGACCGCGACCGCGGCCGGGCGTGGGCGACCGCGGCGGGCCGGGGGGCGGGCCGGGGCGTGCCGGCCCGGCACGCCGGGGCGTCGACCTTTAGGCTTGGCGCATGGAGACCCAGCGCCGAAGCATCGGCATGCCCGACGGGCGAATCCTCGAGATCCTGACCGCCGGGCCGGCGGACGGACTGCCACTGGTATTGCACGAGGGCACGCCTGTCGGGCTGGCCCTTTTCGAGCCGACGATCGAGGCCGCCGCGGTCCGCGGGCTGCGTCCGGTGCTCATCGCGCGGCCCGGCTACGAGGGGTCGACGCCGCGCCCCGGCCGGCGGGTGGCGGATGTGGCGGGCGACGTCGCGGAGGTGCTCGACCAACTCGGCGCCGACACGTTCGTCACGGCCGGCTGGTCCGGCGGCGGACCGCACACGCTGGCCTGCGCCGCGCTGCTGCCCAGCCGGTGCCTGGCGGCCGCGTCCATCGCCGGCGTCGCGCCCTACCCCGCCGAAGGCCTGGACTGGATGGCCGGCATGGGACCGGAGAACGTCGCCGAGTTCGGCGCCGCGCTGGCCGGGGAGGCCGAGCTGACCGCCTTCCTCGAAGCGGCCGCCGCGGACTTCGGCGGGCTCACCGGCGCCGCGGTCGCCGACGCGTTCGGCGGCCTGGTCTCCGCCGCGGACAAGGCCGCGCTCACCGGCGAGTACGCGGACCACGTCGCGGCGGCGCTAAAGGCCGCGGTCAGCTCCGGCATCGCCGGATGGCGCGACGACGACCTGGCCTTCACCACGGACTGGGGCTTCTCCCTCGGCTGGGACAGCCCGCTCAGCCCGGCGACGCTGCTCGGCCCGGAGACCGAGCACGCGCCGGTCGCCATCTGGCAGGGCGACCAGGACCGCATGGTGCCCTACGCGCACGGCAAGTGGCTGGCCGCGAACACCCGTGGCGCGCGAGCGCATCTGCTGCCCGGCGAGGGTCACCTCACGATGACGATCACGCTGCTCGGCGACATCCTGGACGACCTGCTGGACCTGGCCGGCATCAAGGGCTAGTCCTCGGCCGGGGCGGCCGCCCGCACCAGCCAGCTCGCCGGAAAGGCGGCCGCCGCCCAGTCACGCACGGTCCCGGTGACCACCGCGGCGCCGTCCACCTCGGCCAGCGCGAGCTGCTGGGCCAGTGCCAGCGGCACGCAGCCGAGCCGCTGCCGCAGCTCCAGCGAGCGGCGCAGCAACTCGCGCCCCTGGTCTTCGTCGCCGTCGGCGACCATATGGAAACCCAGGTGCCGGCACGCGTACGACATGATCAGCTCGTCGCCGGCCTGTTCGCCGAGCCGGAGCGCCTCCGCGTACGCCAGCCGAGCCGCCGCCGGATCCCCGCGCAGCAGTTCGTCGATGAGCCCGGCATAGAACGCGGCCCGCGCCCGCCGCGCGGGGTCCGGCGCGCGCTCCCGTAGCACGCCGGCCCGCTCCGCGAGCGCCTCCGCCGCTGCCGCGGACCGCCACGGCGCGGCCGCCATGTCGCCGTAGCCGGGCCCCGGCCCGAAGAGCTGCTCGTCGTAGTCGTGCCGCAGCGCCAAGTACGAAACGTCGAACGCGAGAGCCGGCGAGTGAGCGCCGTCGATCGCGGCGCGAGCACGGTCAATGGCCGTGGCACCATTTGTCGTTCGGCTCCAGAAATCCTGATCCACCGCCACCTCAGCGGCGGTCACGGCGAGCATCGCGCGCTCCGCGTCGTCACCGGTCACGGCGGCGGCGAGCAGCGCCGTGGCCTGGGGCCAGCGGCCCGCTAGCATCAGGGCGCGGGCCGCCGCGACAAGGTCAGGAACCGGTATGTCTGCCATAGCCGAGATCGTAGCATGATGTAGGTGATCAAATGAGTTATGCCGCCTACGACCTGAACGCCGTGAACCTCGCCCTGGACCTGGCGTCGCTGGCCGAGGGCTCGCTGACGCACGCGGAATTCGTCCAGCGCCAGGCGCAGATGCTCGACGAGCACGGCTATAAAGGCGATGGAGACTTCACCGGCCTCGGCGGCAGCCTGGCCGGCGTGCTGGACGAACACGCGGACGACGACTTCTTCGACGCGCTCGCCGCGCTGCTCGCCGAGCAGTCCTGCAAGCCGTTCCTGACCAGGCACGACGGTGTTCCGCACCTGCACTACGTGAGCGACGACGCGCCGTTCGAGGAGTGGATCGCGACGATGGCCGTGACCGGGCTGGTGAGCTACGTCTGCCGGGACGGGAGATCCCGCCTGCGCCGGTGCGCGGCGGACGCCGTCTGGTTCGCGGACACCTCGCGCAACTCATCCCGCCGGTACTGCTCGAACGCGTGCGCGAGCCGGACCACGGTCGCGGCCTTCCGGGCCCGCCAGCGAGACGCCGCCGACGGGCCCGGGACCGGAAGGAACTAGCCAACCGTGACGGTCACCCCCGCCTCGCGCAGCCAGTCGTTCGTCGTCGCGGTCGCGTGGACGACCGCGCTGGCATTGGGCGAATACGCGGGCGGGATCACCTTGAACGTGGCGACCGGCGCCGCGTCCGGCCGCACCATGCCGAACGCGGTCGGCCCGGCCGGAATCGCCGTCCAGCCCTGCGGGAGCTGGAGCTGGATGCGCACGCCGTGCAGGGTGGCGCTGCCGGACGCGGACAGCGTGACGTGCACGAGAGACGCCTGACCCGGCTGCATCGTGGACGGCGCGTCGACGCTGACCTGTCGGGCGGCCGGCGTCGTCGCCATGTCGAACGAACCGTGCAGCGGCAGGTCAGCCAGGGCCGAGGAGTCGCCCACGTACACGGCGTACTGGCCGGCGGTCTGGGTCCAGCCGGTCGCGCCCCACCACGACATGTCCTGCGGCGTCAGCGTGAAGCTGACCTTGGTGGACGCGCCGGGCGCCAGGTTCACCCGCTGGAAACCGGCGAGCTGCCGTGGCGGCTCGCCGGACGCCGCCGGGTCACCCAGGTAAAGCTGCGCGACGTCGCTGCCGGCCCGGTGGCCCGTGTTGGTCACGGTCGCCGTGACCCGCACGTCGCGCGTGCCGTCGGTCGCGCCGGAGACCCGCAGCCCGCTGAACGCGAACGACGTGTAGGACAGCCCGAACCCGAACGGGAACAACGGCGTACTGCCCTGCGAGTCGTACCAGCGGTATCCGACGTTGACTCCTTCGGAGTACTGGACCGTGCTGCCGTTGCCGGGGAATTCGGCGGTCGTGGACGCCGGCACCTGGCTGAGCGACGTGGGGAAGGTCACCGGCAGGTGCCCGCCCGGATCGCTCTGCCCGAACAGCGCGCTGGCCAGCGCCGTCCCGCTGGTCTGGCCGGGATACCAGGCGTCGAGCACCGCCGCCACCTGCCCCAGCCACGGCATCGCCACCGGCGCGCCGGCGTTGACCACCACGACCGTGTGCGGGTTCGCCGCCGCGACCGCGGAGATCAGCTCGTCCTGCGCCGACGGCAGATTCAGCGACAGCCGGTCCGTCGCCTCGGACTCGGTGTCGTCGGAGACCACGACCACCGCCGTGCTGGCCGAGCGCGCGGCCGCGACCGCGGCGGCGATGCCCGGCGCCAGCGCCGACGGGGTGCCCCACAGCAGCGCGCTGGAGGCGCCGTTGATCGCGAGCGAGTAGGTCTGCCCGGCGGTCAGCTTCACCGCGACCGAATACGTGGACACCGGCGGCGTGCTCGGGTCATCGACCAGCTTCGTGCCGTCCAGGGACAGGTAGGTCGGGGTGTAGCAGCCGCACGGGTTCGTGACGGCCAGCACATACGTGCCGGTCTCCGGCGCGGTGAGCGTGCCCTGGTAGCTGCCGCCGAACGGCGTCGGCGCGTACGCCGGAGACAGGTCAGCGGACGGAATCGCCGGAAGCGCGGTGTCGGCCGGCAGTCCCTGCTGGTAGACGACGTTCGTGCCGGAACCCGCCGCGGCCCGGATGCCGGCCAGCGGGGTGACGGTGCCGGACGGGATCACGTACGCGCTGCCGCCGCCCGCGTAGGTCGGCGAGGCGGACGCGGACGGGCCGATGACCGCGACCGACCCGCCGTTCGCGGCCAGGGGCAGCGTCGCGCCGGCGTTCTTGAGCAGCGTCGTGCCGGCTTGCGCGACCTGCGCGGCGAGCGCGACGTGCGCCGGCGTGGTCACCGTTGACGACGTCGATCCACTGCGCTCAACGTTGAACAACCCGAAGCCGAACATCTCGGTGAACACGTGCACGAGCATCGTGTTCAGCGCGCTCTGCGGGATCGTGCCGTTCTGGATCGCGGTCTGCAGCGCCGCTCCGTAGTTGTCGTTGAACGGCTGCTCCTGGTCGGTGCCCTGGACCGCGCCCTGGGTCGAGTGCAGCGCGCCGTAGTCCGACATCACGAAGCCGGGGAAGTTCCACTCGTCCCGCAGCACGCTGTTGTTGAGGAACGCGTTGTTGCAGGCGTCGCTGCCGTTCACCCACGAGTACGCGCACATCACCGACGCGGCGTCCGCCCGGGTGACCGCCGAGTAGAACGACGGCATGTAGATCTCGTGCAGCGCGCGATCGCTGACGATCACGTTGTCCGCCGGCGAGTTGCGGAACGTCTCCTGGTTGTACGCGTCGAAGTGCTTGACCTGGTCCTCGACGTCCTGGCTCTGGATGCCGTCGATCTCGGGCACGTCGAGCGCGCTGTTCAGGAACGGGTCCTCGGACAGCGCCTCGAACGACCGGCCCCAGCGCGGATCGCGGTCGATGTTGACGGTCGGGCCGAGGTTGGCGCTGGCGCCCTTGCCGGCCTCTTCGGCACCGATCACCGTGCCGTACTGCTTGGCCAGCGACGGATCCCACGTCGCGGCCAGCGCGACGCCGGCCGGCAACTGGGTGACGCCGGTGAGCCCGTCGGCCACGCCGGACGGGCCGTCCTCCAGGCCGACCGCGGGGATGCACAGCGACGGGATCGCCGGGGTGTAGAACACATACGGATTGCTCGTGCCGTGGCCCTCCACCATGCTGATCTCGTCGGCCAGCGTCATGTGGCTGATCAGCTGCGCGACACGCTGCGACACCGGGGCGTGCGACGTGACCCAGGGACAGCTGGCGCTGGGCGCGGCCGCCGCCGCGCTCGACGGTCTCGCGGTCAGTGCCGTCGCGGGTACCGCCAGCGCTATCGCCAGCCCCGCGGCCAGCACCAGCCCGCGACGCCGGTGATGGAACATTGCTGCACGTTTCATCTCGTGCCTCCGAGACGGATCGAAGCCCCCTCTAGGCTCATAACTCAACAAGTCGTAACATCGCGGATACGTTCGCGCTAGGGTGCGATGTCGCCTTTTAGGACTTTTTAAGGTGCGGGCACCTCGAGCCGGACGCGGGAGCCGGCTGGCAGAATGCATGGGTGACACGAACAGTCCTGCCTGTGGAAGACCGGATCGCGACCGAGATCGGCGTGGCGACGCGTCAGGTCAGGGCCGCGGTCGAGTTGCTCGACGGCGGCGCGACGGTGCCGTTCATCGCCCGGTACCGCAAGGAGGCGACCGGCACGCTCGACGACGCGCAGCTGCGCACGCTCGAGGAGCGGCTGCGCTACCTGCGCGAGATGGACGAGCGCCGCGCCGCGATCCTGGCCGAGATCGAAAAGCAGGGCAAGCTGACCGAAGAGCTCGCCGACCAGATCTACGCCGCGGACTCCAAGGCCAGGCTGGAAGACCTGTACCTGCCGTACAAGCCGAAGCGCCGCACCAAGGCGCAGATCGCCCGCGAGGCCGGCCTGGAACCGCTGGCCGACCTGCTGCTCGCCGACCCGACCCGTGACCCGGCCACCGAGGCGGCGGCGTTCCTCAACGAGAACGTCGCGGACGCGGCGGCGGCCCTCGAGGGCGCCCGCGCGATCCTGGTCGAGCGGTTCGGCGAGGACGCGGACCTGATCGGCGAGCTGCGCGAGACCATGTGGTCGCGCGGCGAGGTCACCTCGAAGGTCCGCGAGGGCAAAGAGCTGGCCGGCGAAAAGTTCAAGGACTACTTCGAGTTCGGCGAGCCGTTCCGCAGGCTGCCGTCGCATCGGATCCTCGCGCTGTTCCGCGGCGAGAAGGAGGAGATCCTCGACCTCACCTTCGATCCCGGCGGCGACGCCGCGGAAGCCGACGCCGAGCAGCGCATCGCGGACCGGTTCGGCATCGCCGACCAGGGCCGCCCGGCCGACACGTGGCTGAACCAGACCGTGCACTGGGCCTGGCGGACCCGGATCCTGGTGCACCTGGGCGTGGACACCCGGGTGCGGCTGTGGCAGGCGGCCGAGGACGAGGCGGTCCGGGTGTTCGCCGCCAACGTGCGCGACCTGCTGCTCGCCGCGCCGGCCGGCGCCCGCACCACGATCGGCCTCGACCCCGGGTTCCGCACCGGCGTGAAGGTGGCCGTCACCGACACCACCGGCAAGGTCGTCGCGACGAGCACGATCTACCCGCACGAACCGCACAACCAGTGGGACAAGTCCATCGCCGTGCTAGCCGCGCTGGCCGCGGAGCACAAGGCCGAGCTGGTCGCGATCGGCAACGGCACCGCGTCCCGGGAGACCGACCGGCTCGCCGCCGACCTGATCAAGAAGCACCCGGCACTGGGCCTCACCAAGGTCGTGGTGTCCGAGGCGGGCGCGTCGGTGTACTCCGCGTCCGAGTACGCCTCGCGTGAGCTGCCCGACCTGGACGTCTCGCTGCGCGGCGCGGCGTCGATCGCGCGGCGGCTCCAGGACCCGCTGGCCGAGCTCGTCAAGATCGACCCGAAGTCGATCGGCGTCGGCCAGTACCAGCACGACGTCGCCGAGACCAAGCTGTCCCGCTCGCTGGACGCGGTCGTCGAGGACTGCGTGAACGCGGTCGGCGTGGACCTGAACACCGCCTCGCAGCCGCTGCTCGCCCGGGTGTCCGGCATCTCCGACGGCCTGGCCTCGGCGATCGTCGCCCGCCGGGACGCGCTCGGTGCGTTCCGCACCCGCGCTGACCTCAAAGACGTGCCCCGCCTCGGCCCGAAGGCGTTCGAGCAGTGCGCCGGATTCCTGCGCATCCGCGGTGGCGACGACCCGCTCGACGCCTCGGGCGTGCATCCGGAGGCGTATCCGGTGGTGCGCCGGATCCTGGCCGCCACCGGCGGCGGCGCCGGCGAGCTGATCGGCGCGACCGCCACGCTGCGGGCGCTGAAGCCGGCCGACTTCACCGATGAGCGGTTCGGCGTGCCGACGGTCACCGACATCCTGCGCGAGCTGGAAAAGCCCGGCCGCGACCCGCGACCCGCGTTCACCACCGCGACGTTCGCCGAAGGCGTGGAGACGCTCGCCGACCTGACGCCTGGCTTGGTCCTGGAGGGGGTCGTCACGAACGTGGCGGCGTTCGGCGCGTTCGTGGACATCGGCGTGCATCAGGACGGCCTGGTGCACGTGTCGCAGCTCGCTCGCGGGTTCGTCGCGGACCCCCGCTCGGTCGTCAAGTCCGGCGACGTCGTGCGGGTCAAGGTGCTCTCGGTCGACGTCCCGCGCAAGCGCATCTCGCTGACCCTGCGCCTTGACGAAGACGGCGGAACGACGTCGGTGCCGTCCTCCGGGAATCGTCCTTCGCCAAAGGGGAAGAAGGCCGCGCGCCCCGAGCGCGCCCCGCAGCGCACTCCCGATGGCGCGATGGCCGACGCCCTCCGCCGCGCGGGCCTCCTGCGCGACAAGAACCGGTAGCAAGCCCGCAGACGTCGCGGGGGCGGATCTTCGGTAGCATCGGGTGACTGACCACTACACAGACACCGGGAGTTCATCGTGTCCAGCCAGCAGCTTCGTATCACCCTCGCAGGCAGCGAGCATGTGGTCGAGGCTGGCACGACGGCGGGGGCGGTGCTCGACGGCGGGCCGGGGACGATAGCGGCGCGGGTCGGCGGCGTGCTGCGGGATCTCGGGTACGTGCTCGCGGACGGCGACACGGTCGAGCCGGTGGACATCGCCAGCGCGGACGGCCGGGCGATCGTGCGGCACTCCACCGCGCACGTCATGGCCCAGGCGGTCCAGGAGCTGTTCCCGCAGGCCAAGCTCGGCATCGGCCCGCCCGTGGAGAACGGTTTCTACTACGACTTCGACGTGCCGAAGCCGTTCGAGCCCGAGGACCTGAAGGCGATCGAGGGCCGGATGCGGCAGATCGTGAAGCAGGGCCAGCGGTTCTCCCGGCGCGTGGTGACCGACGCGCAGGCCCGCGACGAACTCGCCGCCGAGCCGTACAAGCTGGAGCTGATCGGCCTCAAGGGCGGTACCGCGGACGCGGAGGAGTCCGTGGAGGTAGGCGGCCCTGATCATGAGCTGACGATTTACGACAACCTGGACCCGTCGTCGGGCGAGCTGTGCTGGAAGGACCTGTGCCGCGGGCCGCACGTGCCGACCACCAGGAACATCCCGGCGTTCAAGCTGATGCGCACCGGCGGCGCGTACTGGCGGGGGAGCGAGAAGAACCCGCAGCTCCAGCGCATTTACGGCACCGCCTGGGAGAGCCGTGAGCGCCAGGAGGAGTACCTGACGCTGATGGCGGAGGCCGAGAAGCGGGATCACCGCAAGCTCGGCGCCGAGCTTGACCTGTTCTCGTTCCCGACCGCGATCGGCAGCGGGCTGCCGGTCTTCCATCCCAAGGGCGGCGTGATCCGCAAGGAGATGGAGGACTACTCGCGGCGGCGGCACGAGGCGGCCGGGTACCAGTTCGTCAACACCCCGCACGTCACCAAGGCGGAGCTGTTCGAGACCTCGGGCCACCTGGGGTTCTACAAGGACGGCATGTTCCCGCCGATGGAGCTGGACGGCGCGGAGTACTACGCCAAGCCGATGAACTGCCCGATGCACGTGCTGATCTACGCGTCCCGTGGCCGGTCGTACCGGGAGCTGCCGCTGCGGCTGTTCGAGTTCGGCACCGTGTACCGGTACGAGAAGTCCGGCGTCGTGCACGGCCTGACCAGGGCCCGCGGCTTCACCCAGGACGACTCGCACATCTTCTGCACGCCCGAGCAGCTCTCCGGCGAGCTGGCCTCGCTGCTGGACTTCGTCGTCGGGCTGCTGCGCGACTTCGGGCTGACCGACTTCGAGGCCGAGCTGTCCACCCGGCCCGATAAATACGTCGGCACAGTCGAGGAGTGGTCGGCCGCGGAGGCCGCTTTGCAGTACGCGCTCGACGCGTCCGGCCTGCCGTACGTGATCGCGGAGGGCGAGGGCGCGTTCTACGCACCGAAGATCGACGTGCACGTGAAGGATGCGATCGGGCGGCGCTGGCAGTTGTCGACGTTGCAGGTCGACTTCCAGGAGCCCGGCCGGTTCGGCATCGAGTACACCGCGGCCGACGGCTCGCGGCAGCGGCCCTACATGATCCACCGGGCGCTGTTCGGCTCGATCGAGCGGTTCTTCGGCATCCTGGTCGAGCACTACGCGGGCGCGTTCCCGCCCTGGCTGGCGCCGGTCCAGGTCACCGGCATCCCGATCTCCGACGCGCACGCGCCGTACCTGGGCAAGGTGGCCGCGCGGCTGCGGGAGGAAGGGATCCGGGTCGAGGTCGACGACTCCGACGACCGGATGCAGAAGAAGATCAGGACCGCGCAGAAGCAGAAGGTGCCGTTCATGCTGCTGGCCGGGGACGCGGACGTGGCGGCGGGCGCCGTGTCGTTCCGCTACCGGGACGGCACGCAGAAGAACGGCGTCCCGGTCGAGGAAGCCATCGCCGAGATCGTCACCGCCGTCCGCGACCGCGTCCAGATCTGAGCCGGTCATGGAGCCAGATCCGTTCGAGAGGCTCTGGACGCCGCACCGGATGGCGTACATCAAGGGGGAGGGCAAACCCACCGGCCCCGGCGCCGACGAGGGCTGCCCGTTCTGCCGCGCGCCCACGCTGCCGGACGAGGAAGGCCTGATCGTCGCCCGTGGCGCGCTGGTGTACGCGGTGCTGAACCTGTACCCGTACAACAGCGGCCACGTGCTCGTCTGCCCGTACCGGCACGTGCCGGACTATACGGACCTGGAGGCGGCCGAGGCCGCCGAGTTCAGTGCGTTCACCCAGCGCGCGATCGGCGCGCTGCGCGTGGCGTCCACCCCGCACGGCTTCAACATCGGCATGAACCTGGGCACGGTGGCCGGCGCGGGCATCGCCGCCCACCTGCATCAGCACGTGGTGCCCCGGTGGGGCGGCGACACCAACTTCATGCCGGTCGTCGCCCGCACCCGGGTGCTGCCGGAGCTGCTGTCGGACACCCGTAAACTGCTCGCCGACGCGTGGGCGAAGACCGGGTTACCGGACGGTGTGCGACGCCCTCTGGGGCAACGTGTTCGCCTGCCGGTAATGTTCTGTTTGCCGTTGTGTGAGCCGGGACTGTTAAGCAGTCACTCATGCGACTGAAATCCCACAAAGCCTGGCGTTGGACGGCCTGCGCAGGCGCGCTGGCTGCCTCGATGCTTGTCGTGCCCGCCGCCTCGGCGGTCGCGAGTTCGCCGGCCCCGGCAGCGCACGGCAAGATCAAGCACGTCTGGCTGATCATCCTCGAGAACAAGTCCTACGACGCCACGTTCACCGGCTTGAACAACAACACCTACCTGTGGAAGACGCTGCCCGCGCAGGGGGTGCTGCTGAAGAACTACTACGGCACCGGGCACTTCTCCCTGGACAACTACATCTCGATGGTGAGCGGCCAGGCCACCCAGCCGGACACCCAGGCCGACTGCCCGCTCTACGACTCGGCTTCCGGTGCCGTTGACAAGTCGGGCTCGCTGTTCACGAACCGGAACTACGGCCAGCTGGTCTCCGCGGCCGGCCCGAACGCCGCGGCCGGCACCAACGGCTGCGTCTACCCGTCCAGCGTGCCGACGCTGTTCAACCAGCTCGACGCGGCACATGAGAGCTGGAAGGGCTACGCGCAGGATCTCGGCAACGCCGACGCGAGCGGCCCCGCGCACGACGCGGGCACCCAGTTCTGCGGCGCGCCGTATGCCGCACCCGCCGCGACCGGCGCCACCACCCAGCCGAACCCGGGCAGCGCGAACGCCACCGACCAGTACGTGCCCAAGCACTTCCCGTTCCCCTGGTTCGAGTCGGTCCTCCAGTCCGGGGACTGCAACGACGCGCACATCGCGAACCTGTTCAGCACCACCGGCGGGCTTTACCACGACCTGCAGAGCGAGTCGACCACTCCCGCGTTCAGCTGGATCTCGCCGAATAACTGCAGCGACGCCCACGACGCGGTCTGCCACGGCAACAACCTGTCCGGCGGCTGGTCCAACCCGACCACGCCGAACGCTCCGGTGAACTTCACCGGCGGGCTGTACGCCGCGGACCTGTTCCTCGAGCACGTCGTCCCGGAGATCGAGGCGTCGCCGGCGTTCAAGGACGGCGGGCTCATCGACATCACCTTCGACGAGGCCTTCCCGCCGTTCACCTATAGCGGTAACAGCTTCGCGAACTCCACGATCGTCGCGCCGGACGCGAAGACCTCGGTCGCGTCGGCCACCGCCGGCGAGAACCTGTTCGGCCGCAACGTGCACTACGAGCCCACCGGCCCGAACACGCCGCTGGCCAAGAGCTCGACCGGCCAGGAGCTGTACCCGGGCCCGGGCGACAACTCGTTCCTCGACCGCCCGGCGAACTGCGTGGCCCAGACCGTCCCGTCGCAGCCCGCCGGCGTCTGCCTGCTCGGCGGCGGCAACCCGGTGCCTGGTGCGCGCACGGACGCCGGAGCGACCGGAGCGTCCGGCTCGACGGTGATCGCGGACAACGCGGCCGTGGCCACCGACAAGGGCCGGTCCGTGACCGGCACCGGCATCCCGGCCGGGTCGTTCGCCGGCGCGGTGACCGACACGCCGGTGACCGCGACCCAGCCCAGCCAGAGCGGCGGCCTCGCCGACAACGGGTCGTTCACCCTGGTCAACGCCAGCGGCGCAGCGGTACAGACCACCGGGGCGGTCAGCGGCGTGACGCTCGGCGCCCGTACCCCGGCGACCGACCCGCTGTACGACTTCGGCGACGCCACGAACGGCGGCGGTGACACGGGCAGCGTGCTGATCAGCCCGTTCATCCGGCCGGGCACGGTGAGCACCCAGTTCTACAACCACTACAGCTGGCTGCGCACGATGGAGGACCTGTTCGGCGTCGCGAAGGCGTCTCCGGGTCTCGATCACCGGGGCCACATCGGCTACGCCGCCCAGCCGGGCCTCGCGCCGTTCGGCCGGGACGTGTTCAACAACACGTCCGGCTTCGGTTCGACGACCGCGGCCGCGGCGACGTACGGCGGCATCCCGAGCTGGCTGCCGACACCGACGCTGCCGGTCGGCAGGGTCGTCCAGGCCAGCGCGGCCCACCCGTGGCTGGCGGTCGAGGGCGACACGGTGCGGGTGCTCCTCGCGGCGGGGCAGGTGACGGCCACCGCGGTCGGGCCGCAGGTACCCGAAGAGGGGGAGTTCCCGGTCCCGGCGACGTCCCGGTGCACGTTCATGGTGACGTTCACCGCGGCGTCCGGGTCGGTGCCGCTGAACCCGGCCGCGTTCACCACGCAGGACGAGGAGGGGCACCTGCACCGGCTGTCGGTCAGCGTCCAGGGCGGCGGACCGGTGCCCGCCTCGGTCACCAGCGGGCACACCGTCACGCTGCTGATGTCCGCGGTGCTGCCGGCCGGCTCCGGCACGCTGCGGTGGACGCCGTCGGGCAACCAGCCGATCGTGTCCTGGGACTTCGACGTCGAGATCGACTGAACGGACTCCGGTACCGCACCGGTCCTGGCCACGATCGCTGGATTATTGCGGACACTTACCCGCCCGATCTGGGAGGGTAAGTGTCCGCAATAATTTCGATACGTCGGGCGACCAGCTACTCGGGCTTGGACTCGGCGGCTACTTTGGCGGCCAGGTGGGATGGCAACGGCTCGTGCCGCAGGTACTTGCGGGCGAACGAACCCGTTCCCTGGGACACCGAACGCAGGTCGATCGCGTACCGGGTGATCTCCAGCTCCGGGATCTCGGCCTTCACCAGCGTCCGCCCGACCGGCACCGGCTCGGTGCCGAGCACCCGGCCGCGGCGCGAGGACAGGTCCGACATGATCGCGCCCACGTAGCCGTCGGGCACCAGCACGGACACCTCGTCCACCGGCTCGAGCAGCGTCGGCGTCGCCTTGTCCACCGCGTCCTTGAGCGCCAGCCGGCCTGCCTTCTGGAAGGCCATGTCGGAGGAGTCCACCGAGTGCGCCTTGCCGTCGAACAGGGTGACCCGCAGACCGGTCATCGGGTAGCCGGCCAGCACGCCCTGCTCCATCTGCCAGCGGACGCCCTTCTCCACGGACGGGATGAACTGCCGTGGCACCACGCCGCCGACGATCTTGTCGACGAACTCGAAGCCGGCCGAGTCCTCGAGCGGTTCGATCGAGATGTGGCAGATGCCGTACTCACCGTGGCCGCCGGTCTGCTTGACGTTGCGGCCGAGGCCCTGCGCCTTACCGGAGATGGTCTCGCGCAGCGGGACCCGCAGGTCCCTGGTCTCCACCGCGACGCCGTAGCGGTTGGCGAGCCGGTCCAGCAGCACGTCCGCGTGCGCCTCGCCCATGCACCACAGCACGAGCTGGCGGGTCTCCGCGTTCATCTCCAGGCGCACCGTCGGGTCCTCGACGACCACCCGGTTCAGGCCCTGGGACAGCTTGTCCTCGTCGGCCTTCGACTTGGCCACGATCGCGACCGGGAGCAGCGGCTCCGGCATCGACCAGGGCTCCATCAGCAGCGGCCGGTCCTTGTCCGACAGCGTGTCGCCGGTCTCCGCGGTGCCGAGCTTGGCGACCGCGCAGATGTCCCCGGCCGGGCAGGAGGCGAGCTGGCGCTGCTGCTTGCCCAGCGGTGAGGTCAGCGCGCCGATCCGCTCGTCGTCGTCGTGGTCGGCGTGCCCGCGTTCGGCACGGCCGTGGCCGGACACGTGCACCGCGGCATCCGGGCGCAGCGTCCCGGAGAAGACCCGGACCAGGCTGATGCGGCCGACGAACGAGTCGGTGGTGGTCTTGACGACCTCGGCGAGCAGCGGGCCGTTCGGGTCGGAGGTCAGCCCGGTGACCGGGGAGCCGTCCGGCGTGGTGACCGCGGGCAGCGGGTGCTCGGCGGGGGAGGGGAATGCCTGGGTCATGACCTCGAGGAGCTCGAACATGCCGGTCTTCTGCGGCGCGGAGGCGGCCAGCACCGGGTAGAACGAGCCGTGCGCGACGGCCTTCTCCAGGTCGTCGATGAGCACCTTCGGATCGATGTCCTCGCCGCCGAGGTACCGGTCCATCAGCGTCTCGTCTTCGCTCTCGGTGATGATGCCCTCGATCAGCTCGCCGCGCGGGCCGTCCATCCGGTCCAGGTCGGCGGCCGACGGAGCGCTCTCGGAGCGGGTCCCGCCGCTGTAGCTAAACGTCTTCTGGGAGAGCAGCCCGAGCAGCCCGGCGCCTGCATCGGAGGTGGTCGGCAGGTACAGCGGAGCGACCCCTTCGCCGAAAGCCTCCTGGCACGCCCGCAGCGTGGCGTCGAAGTCGGCCCGCTGGTGGTCGATCTTGGTGATGACGACGGCCCGCGGCATGCCGACGGCAGCGCATTCGTCCCACAGCATCCTGGTTACGCCGTCGATGCCGTCCGTCGCGGGAACGGCGAACAACGCGGAGTCGGCGGCCCGCAGGCCGGCCCGCAGATCTCCGGTGAAATCGGCATAGCCGGGAGTGTCCAGCAGGTTGACTTTTATCCCGTTATGGACGATGGGGGCGAGGGTCAGGTTGACCGAGCGTTGCTGCCGGATCTCTACCTCGTCGAAGTCGCTGACCGTGGTGCCCTCTTCGATGCTGCCGGGCCGCTGGATCGTGCCGGTCACGGCGAGCAGCGCCTCGACCAGGCTCGTCTTTCCGGCTCCGGAATGGCCGACCAGCACCACGTTCCGAACCTGGCCGGCCGCCGGTGCCCTGCCGGGCGCTCCTCCTGCCGAACCCGAAGATGTTGCTGCCATATGCGGTTCGCCTCCTCGCGATCTGCGTTAGCTCACCCAGGCTCGTCGCTCACCGAGCCGTAACCCAGCCTTAACCCGTGGGTGCCCTGACCACAACCCCCGGGGAAAGAAACCTTCCGGCTTGCCCGTAAAATCGGACGGCCATGCTGAACGTGCTCCGGCCCGCCATTTCGCGCGTCCTCACCCCGCTCGGCCAGGCGCTCGCGAAGACACCCGTTACCCCCAACGCGGTCACGGTTATCGGCACCCTCGGGGTGGCCGGCGGCGCACTGGTTCTTTTCCCCATGGGAGAGATGTTCCCCGGAGCGCTGACCTGCACCATCTTCGTGCTGCTCGACATGCTGGACGGGGTACTGGCCCGGATCAAGGGCACCAGCGGCACATGGGGCGCGTTTCTTGACTCGACCCTCGACCGGGTAGCGGACGCGGCCATTTTCAGCGGTCTTGTCTGGTGGTTCTTTCGCGGCGGGCATAATGCGCCGCTCGCGGGCGTGTCGCTGTTCTGCTTGGTCGCCGGCGCCCTAGTCTCCTATGTGAAGGCGCGGGCGGAGGGGCTCGGGCTGAAGGCCGACGTGGGCCTGATAGAACGGCCGGAGCGGATGCTTATCTCCCTGATCGCGGTCGGCGTATCGGGTCTCGGCGTACCGTACATTCTGCAGATAGGGCTTTGGGCGCTGGCGGCTGGCAGCCTGGTCACACTCGGCCAGCGAGTGCACGCGGTTTATCGGGCGGCGAAAGGTTACCGTGGCTGAACGTCTGCGTGAGCGTTTGCGGGGCACGGGGTACCGGCTCGGCTGGACGGCGATCTGCCGGCTACCGGAACCGGTAGTGCACTGGGCGTTCATGACCGCCGGGGAGATCGCCTGGCGGCGGCAGGGCCGCGGCGTCCAGCGGCTGGAGGCGAACCTGCGCCGGGTCATCGGCTACGACAGCCTGGACCCCGAGGAGGCCGGGGCGGAACTGCGCGACCTGTCCCGCGAGGTGATGCGCTCGTACGCCAGGTACTACCTGGAAGCGTTCCGGATGCAGGTGATCCCGGCGGAGCGGATCCTGTCCGGCATGCACATCGAGGGGCCGGGGGAGCAGTACGCCTTCGATCAGATGAAGGCCGGCCGCGGCGTGATCTTCGCGCTGCCGCACATGGGTAACTTCGAGCACGCCGGCGCCTGGATCAACCTGCGCGGCGCGGACGGCTTCACGACCGTGATGGAGCGGCTCAAGCCGGAATCGGTCTACGAGGCGTTCGTGAAATTCCGCTCGGCGCTCGGCATGGAAGTGCTCCCGCTGACCGGCGGGCCCAGCCCGTTCGGCACACTCGCCCAAAGATTGCGGGCGGGCCGCCTGGTCTGCATCGTCGTGGACCGGGATCTCAAGGAGAGCGGGATCGAGGTCGACTTCTTCGGGGAGAAGGCCAAGCTTCCGGCGACCGCGGCGCTGGCCGTGCACACCGGCGCCGCGCTGATGCCGGTCGCCACCTGGTTCGAGGGCGACCGCGACTGGGGCGCGCACATCTACGACGAGATCCCCATCCCGGACACCGGCGATCGCAAGGAAAAGATCCAGGTGATGACCCAGCAGCTCGCGAACGTGTTCGAGCAGGCTATCCGGGAACACCCGCAGGACTGGCACATGCTCCAGAAGATCTTCCTCGCGGACGTGGATCCTCCCGTTAAATCGGGGGGAGCTCCCCCCGGAGCCCCCCGATGAAGATCGGGATCGTCTGCCCGTACTCCTGGGACGTACCGGGAGGCGTGCAGTCGCACATCCGCGATCTGGCCGAGGCGCTCATCGAGGCGGGCCACGAGGTTTCGGTGATCTCGCCGGCCGACGACGACACCCCGCTTCCGCCGTACGTGGTGCCGGCCGGCCGGGCCGTGCCCGTGCCATACAACGGCTCGGTGGCGCGGCTTTCGTTCGGGTTCTTGTCGGCGTCCCGGATCAGGCGCTGGATCAGGGAGGGCGGCTTCGACCTGCTTCACGTGCACGAGCCGGCCGCGCCGAGCCTGTCGCTGCTGGCCTGCTGGGTGGCGACCGGCCCGATCGTCGCCACCGTGCACACCGCCACGCCCCGGTCCCGCGCGATGGTCGCCGCGAGTGCGGCGCTGCGGACCGCGCTGGAGAAGATCAACGGCCGGATCGCGGTGTCCGAGGCGGCCCGCACCACGCTCGTCGAGCACATCGGCGGTGACGCGGTGCTGATCCCGAACGGTGTGGCCACCCGCCGGTTCCGCAAGGCCGACCCCCTGCCCGGCTGGCCCGGCACCGGGGGAGCGATCGGTTTCCTCGGCCGGATGGACGAGCCGCGCAAGGGTCTTCAGGTCCTGCTGCGCGCCTTCGAGAAGCTTGGTACGGAACGGCCAGGGCTTCGCGTTCTGGTGGCCGGTCCAGGGGACGCGGACGAGGCGCTGCACCGGGTGCCGGCCGCGCTGCGAAGCCGGGTGATTGTGCTAGGGGCGATCCGGGACGAGGACAAGGCGAGCGTGCTGCACTCGGTCGACGTCTTCTGTTCGCCGAACACCGGCGGTGAGTCGTTCGGCATCGTTACCGCGGAGGCCATGGCGGCCGGGGCGCCGATCGTGGCCAGCGACATCGAGGCGTTCCAGCAGGTGCTGCGCGGCGGCATGGCCGGCGAGCTGTTCACCACCGGCGACCCGGACTCGCTGGCCGAGTCGGCCGGGCGGCTCCTCGACGACGCCGCGCGGCGCGACGCGCTGTCCGCGGCGGCCCTGGCGGCGGTCGCGCGGTACGACTGGTCGGTGGTCGCCAGGGACGTGCTCAGCGTCTACGAGACCGTGGTGCTCGGCGGGGCGGAGAAGGTCACCGCTTGATCACCGACATCATCTTGATCATCGCCGCAGCGCTGCTCGTCGGCGTGTACGTGTCTTGGCGGGCCGGCCGCATCGACCGGCTGCACGCCAGGACCCGGCTGGCACAGGCGGCGCTGGACGTGGCGTTGCTGCGGCGCAGTTCGGTGGCGCTGGAGCTGGCCAGCTCCGGGCTGCTCGACCCGGCGACCAGCCTGCTGCTGGCCGGTGCCGCGCACGACGTGCGGGAAAATACCGAGCGGGACCTCGCTGAGTCGGACCTGACCAGGGCGCTGCGCGCGGCGTTCAGCCAGCCGGATTTCCGCGCCTCGCTGAAGGGCAAGGACGGCGCGGATGAACTGCTCGCCGAGGTCGAGGCGGCCTCGCACCAGGTGTTCCTTGCCCGCAAGTTCTACAACGACGCGGTCTCCGCCACCCGCGACGCGCGCCGCCGTCCGCTGGCCCGCCTGCTGCGCCTGTCCGGCAACGCCGAGATACCCGAGTACTTCGAGATGGACGACTCCCTCCTAGCCGACTCCTGAGCGCTCGCCGCGGCCTCCTGAGGGCTTATCAGGCTGACTACCATGGAAGAAAGCAGTCACTACTGATCATGTGAGGTCTGACGTGTCAACTGAGCCTACTTCTCCAGCTACCGGTACCGGGCGGGTTAAGCGCGGGATGGCGGAGATGCTCAAGGGCGGGGTGATCATGGATGTGGTCACGCCGGAGCAGGCGAGGGTCGCTGAGGATGCGGGTGCGGTGGCGGTGATGGCGCTGGAGCGGGTGCCGGCG
>DASRFJ010000241.1:0-112133 GCA_035651595.1 Streptosporangiaceae bacterium
TCCTCCGGCGCGATGCGCCAAGACGTCGAAGCGCGCCGCCAGCGAGCCGTCGCCGTCCAGACCGTAACCGCCGCGGCTTCGGCAGGCATCCGTCCAGTTACCGCACCCGCACCCGCCCACCCAGGAGCAGGCCACCCAGGAGCAGGCCAGCCGGGACCAGGCCAGCCGGGAGCCGGACAGCCGGGGCAACCCGGCGGCCAAGGCGCCGGGCAGGCAGGCCAAGGAGGCCAGGCGGGCCAGTTCGGTCAGGCAGGCCAGGCAGGCCAGGGTGCGCAGGACGGCGGCCAGGGCGGGCAGCCCGGGCAAGGTGGTCGGGGAGGCCAGGCAGGGCAGGGCGGTGGCGCTCAGGCTGGCCAGGGCATCGGCGTCCTGGTTGCCAGTGCTCCCCGGGCGAGCGTCGGGCAGGGCGCAGTTGCCGGGCAGGGCGCAGTTGCGGGGCCGGATGCTGGCCAAATTGCGGGAGCGGATCAGGGCGGCGATGGCGGGCAGGCTGACACCGCGCCGCTGATACCCGGATTCCAGCAGCCCCCGCCGAGCAGCCAGCTCACACCGAGCACTAACCTGGCTGAGATCAGCGACTGGCTGACGAAGCTGCTGCTGGGGGCCGGCCTGGTGGAGCTGACCCGGCTCGGCCACCCGCTGAGCGCACTCATCGACTCGGTGGCACGGTCCATGCAGAACGTCGCCCCTGGCGCGCAACTCGCACAAGGCTCGACCGTGGTCGCGGGCGGCATCCTCGCGCTGTACGTGGTGCTCGGCTTCCTGGACAGCTACATCATCACGACGTTGTGGTACGGCAAGTACCTAGAGCAGTTCGACTAGGCGCCCCACCGTGACGATCGCGGCGAGCGCCGCCGATACCTGGCCGCCGATACGCGGACCCCGCACGAGACGGCAGAATTCGTACACACATACGATTCTCATACTCCACCCGGGTAACTTCTTCATGATCACGAAGGCTTTTGTGGCCTATAGCACGTAGAACCCTTCATGATCATGAAAAGAAGCCGCGCAAACCGAGGACGCAACGGCGCAAAGTCGGGCAAAACAGTCGGGATACCCCGGGTATCCGATACCCGGGCTCGAAAGCCTGCTCTGGCTGGAGCCAGCAAGGCAGCCTCACCTCGGAAACGCCTATAACGCTTGGTGAACAGCTACGGCCTGTCGTCCCGCTTCCGCAGGAGCCTGGACCGCAGACGCCGGTCCGGCAAGGATTGCGGACAGTTACCCACCCAAATCGGATCCTGATGGCTTATTCCGGGGGCATGCCCGGATCGCTGGCGCCCAGTGGGTCAACCGGCAGGCTCGATGAGCCTCGGTTAACGTGGCGTTTTTCCCCTTCGTGGTAACGCGGCCCTCGCGTACGGGGGTCGGTCCTCCACGAAGGGGTAATCTTCTACGTTGCTGGCGGGACTGCCGGTGCGCTCCTATCCCAGCTGCCACATCCTGCACTCCAGACACAGGCGGCACGCGGCCAGGCCCGGCAGCCCGACGGCCTCCGGCGACCGGCACGCATGCGCGCGCCATCCGCCAGCAGGGTCCAATTCCGGAGGAGTAACTGTCTGCAACAATCCGACCCCGCCGGAGCTGCTCCCGTAATGAGCCGAATGCCCGGTTCGCCGGACGCGGGCGTGGGGCGGGACCGCAGTGACTTAGCCTGACCGCGCGCTGACACGCTCTAGTGGGCTCGATTGCGCAATTGACCCGCTGAGATGGGGCCGCTGGGGTGAGAGTGAATGCTGGGGCTGGGCTGAGCTGGGAACGCCGCGGTTGGGCGCTGGATCCGCTGGGGTTGGGCGCTGGATCCGCTGGTGAGGCGTTGGGGGCGGGAGTGAACGCTGAGGTGGGCGCTGGGGGCTAGACCTGGGGTTCGGCGACTACCAGGAGGACGTCGTCGCCCAGGGCGTGGCCGGTGTGCTCTAGGAGCAGGGCCGCGACGTGTTCGACGCAGGCGTCTAGGCCGGGGACCGTCAGGGCGTCCGCTACCTGGCCGTCGATGCTGATGAACTGACCGGCACGGTTGCGCGCCTCCACCAGGCCGTCGGTGTAGAACAGCAGCCGGTCGCCCTGCTTCAGCACCACGTTCTGCTGAACGGGGTCGGCGCGCAGGCCGAGCGGCAGCGCGCAGCGCTCCGGGGCGAGCATCTGCATCTCACCGTCGATCGTGCTCGGGCCGACCTTCAGCGGCGGGTGATGGCCGCAGTTGGCCAGCCGGACCTCCCCCTCGCCGAACTCCGCGATGATCACCGTCACGAAGTCCTCGGCGCCCATGTCCTCGGCGAGCCTGTCATCCATTCGTTCGGCGAGCTTGACCAGGTCGGCCTCGCTGTAGGCCAGCTCGCGAAAGGCCCCGATCACCGCGGCGCAGCGGCTCACCGCGTCCAAGCCCTTGCCCTTCACGTCGCCGATGATCAGCCGCGGGCCGAACTGGGTCATGGTCAGGTCGTACACATCACCGCCGACCAGGGTGCCCGGCGTGGCGGACTGGTAATGCGACGCGAACGCTATGCCGCCCACTTCGGCGGGAAGCGGGCGCAGGATCGCCCGCTGGACCCGGTCGGCGACCTGGATCAGCCGGGTTTCGCGCCGTCCCCTGATAATCGCGACGATCACGGCCAGGATGCCGGACATGCCAATCACGGCGAATCTGTCCCGCTGAAGCGGCGTGGTGAGCGAGTCGGTCAGCCAGGCCACCAATGCACAAAGGGCGAGCGCGTACCCGGTTACCAGAGCGGTGACCCGGCCATTGCACCGAGCGCACGCGAGCAGCGGACCGGCGGAGAGCAATGCGGTCATGTTCAGGCTCTTACCGATGGCTATCCCCACGAGCGCGATGACCGCGTCAATACCGAAGACGAGGCCCAGCCAGACAGCGGAACGCGCCGTCGCCCACTCCCACGCCCGTCGCAGTAGCACGCTCATGCGTCCCCATTCCCAGCTACCCTGCGCACGTAAAGAACCAAGCTACAGCGATAACGCTCAGCGTTGCCGGAAATATCCATTGATCAAATCAGGAACTGATCATTACAGGGCATTGGCACGCCCGTCGGCACCGGTCGCAACATGGGGCGATCCCCGTCAGACCTGCTCAGCCATGCTCAAATGTGACGCTTGCCACACCAGACCGGCGAGCGCCGTTACGCGACGGGCGGGCGGCCACCGAGGCGTGCCACGGCGCGTGCCGCGGTTCGCACCGCCACTTCCGCCGCCGTGCGCGGCGGCACATCCGGCCACTGGCTCAGGAATCCGGCGCAGAACGCGTCCCCCGCCCCGGTGGTGTCCACCACGTCCGCCGGCTCGGCCGGCACCTCCACGGGCGCCTCCCCCGCGACGGCCAGCACGCATCCGCCGCCGCCCAGCTTCAGCGCCACCACGGGGTACGTCTTCGTCAGCGCCGCGGCCATCGCCAGCGGGTCCCGCTCCCCCGTCAGCACCGCGGCCTCGTCCAGGTTCGGGAAGCACACCGCCGCGCCCGCCGTCCAGTCAGCAAACGATCCAGGATCGAGCTCGGCGAGGAACGCAGCCGAACCGGGGTCGACCGTGACCAGGACGCCGCGCGCGCGGGCGACGGCGACCAGCGACAGCGCCACCGGGCGCAGCGCCGCCGCGAAAAACGTGTACCCGGTCAGGTGCAGCACCCGCGCCCCGTCCAGCACCGAAGCCGGCACGTCGGCCGCGACCAGCCGCAGGTTCGCGCCGCGGTCGGTGAACATCGTGCGCTCCCCGTCCGGCGACACCATGATCACGATCGAGCCGGTGTCCGCGTCCTGATCGGCCGCGATCCGGGCGTCCACCCCGTAACGGCCCAGCTCAACGCGGTGGTAGAAAGCGTCCCGCGCGCCGCACCGCCCGGCGAACACGACCGGCGTGCCGAGGTGCCCCAGCCACGCCGCCTGATTCGCGGCGGAGCCGCCCGGCCGCGCGCTGATCAGCGATCTGGTGTCGCTGCCGCGGACTTCCGCCGACAAGGGCTTGACGAGGATGTCGTTGATGACGTCCCCGCAGACGACGACCTTTCCTGCCGGGGGGAGGCCTCCCCCCGGGCCCCCATGGCTAGCGAGCAGGTCACCTGCCACGGGAAACCACAGGACGTTCGGACCAATTGATTGAGATCTGGGACGCGAGAAGGACGTTCGAGCGCGCCAGCCGCAGGTTCACCTCCAGGCTCTGGCCGCCGGTGACCTGGAGGATGTGGTCGAGCAGGAACGGGCTGACCTCCTTGCCGCGGATGCCGCGCGCCTCGGCGGCCTCGAGCGCGTCGGTCAGCGCGCCGGCCAGCAGGGTGGGGTCGAGCTGCTGGTCGAGCGGCAGCGGGTTGGCCACGAGCAACGCGGACTGCTCACCGAGCGCGTCGCGCGCCGCCATGATGTCCGCGATCTCGGCCGGGCTGTCGACCCGCCAGTCCAGGTCGTAGCCGGAATCGGACAGCCAGAACGCGGGGAAGCGGTTCGTCCGGTAGCCGACCACGGCCACGCTCAGCGTCTCCAGCCGCTCCAGCGTCGCCGGGATGTCCAGGATCGCCTTCACCCCGGCGGACACCACGGTGATCGGGGTCCGCGACAGCGTGGTCAGGTCCGCCGACTCGTCGAACGCCGCGCCTCTGTGCACGCCGCCCAGGCCGCCGGTGGCGAACACTCTAAGGCCGGCCTTCGCGGCCAGCACGGACGTCGCGGCGACCGTGGTGCCCCCGGTCGCCTTGCGCGCCATCGCGATGCCGACGTCGCGGCTGCTCACCTTCACGACGCTCTCGTCGGTCGCGATCCGCTCCAGCTCGGCGGGGGTCAGGCCGGCCTTCGGCACGCCGTCGATCAGTGCGATCGTCGCCGGGGTGACGCCCTCGCCGGCCAGAATCGCCTCGAACGAGCGCGCCGCGTCGAGGTTTCCTGGACGCGGCAGCCCGTGCGTGATGATCGTCGACTCGAGCGCGACGACGGGCCTGCCGTCGCGCACCGCCTGCTGGACCGCCGGGGATAGCTCTACCTGGGAAGAAGACTGTCTCACCAGGGCGAGACTACCGCGCGGCTTGCTCCAGCACGCGCTGCCAGGCCTCGGGCACGTGGTCGACGTTCGCCTGATCGGTCGCCAGCGCGTCGGTCGCGCTGATCACCACGACCGGACACGCGGCCGAACGCAGGCAGGCGCGGATCACCGGACCCGCGCCCCGATGATGATCAGGACCGTGCTGCGTCCGGCCGAGGACCAGCATGTCGGCTCCGGCCGACCGGTCCAGCAGGACCCGCGCGGCGAGGCCTTCGGCGACCTCGGCGCGGACGTTGATTCCGGGATATCTGGCCGACGCGTCGCTCACCGCGCGGCGCAGCACGTCCCGGGCCGCTCCCCAGCTGCCCTGGGCTTCGGCGGGCCGTGGTCCGGCGTAGCTGGCCTGCCGGTGACAGGCAGCCTCCACGGCAAGTACGGCATGCACGTCAGCGTCGCGTAGCACGGCCTCGCGGCACGCCCACATCAGCGCGGCCACAGATTCGGCGGACCCATCGACACCTGTAACGACACGCCTCACACCGGAAACTATCGTCATGACGAACTCCGGCTTCGGTTCACATCTCGCTATAAAAGACCCTACCGATCGTAGACCGGGGCACGACGGATGACGAGAGCTGGAGACGGCAATTACCGGAACATTTCGTGACCTGCTGTTTGCTTGGCTTCGCTCACGGGCTGAGCATCGTGCTCACCCGGAACTGCTTTTTCAGCATGTTGACCTGGTACATCAGGTCGGCGACCTGCTGGACGGCGGACAGGTCGATGTCCGGCGCGACGTTCACCGGATAGGTCTCCAGCGACATCACCGAGGCGATCGACGACGGGACCGTGTACGGCGCCGGCAGCTTCTCCATCGCCTGCTCCACCAGGACGCGGTTGCTGCCGGCCATCCGCTGGCCCTGCTTGAGCGCGCCGAGGAACGCGGCGAGCGTGCGCGGGTACTTCTTCGCCCACGCCTTGGTCGTCACGTACCAGGCGATCGGGAAGTTCGCGTTGGCGCCCTGGTCGAGGTCGGTGAGTTCGGTCAGGCCGTCGCTGACCTCGTCCATGCTGCCCCACGGCTCCGGCAGCCAGGCCGCGTCGATCTGCCCGTGCTGGAGCGCGTCCACCATGCCGGGAAAGCCCGCCGGGATCGCGACGAAATGCACCGAGTTCAGCGGGACCCCGTTGGACTGGAGCACGGAGTCGATGAGCAGCGTACCGATGTTGTTCAGCGCGTTGACGCCGATTCGCTTGCCCTGGAGTCCGCTGACGTTCGCTATCGTCGAGCTGGACACGGTATACAATGCCTGGTTCCCCGGCCGCATCAGCGAGCCGTCGGCCACGATTTCCAGGTTCGCGGCGTGGCTGACCTGATCCTGGATGTAGGAAACCGAATTTCCCGCGGTAATCGCGTATTTGCCGCTATTCATCCCAGAGGTGGCCACCGCGCTGCTGACGATCGGGTCGATGGTCACGTTGAGGCCCGCCTGGGCGAACAGCCCCCGGTCCGCGGCCACGTAAAGCCCGGCGTCGTCAGCGACCGGGACGGCCGCGACCGTGATGCTGCTCAATTCGGGCGGCTGAGCGGCCCGCACCGTCGTGGTAGCTGTTGTACTGTTTCCGCCGCAGGCAGCGCCGAGCAGGGCTATCGCGCCGATGCTGATCATGCCAAGCAGACGTGTGATCGCGTTCCTCACGCGTCCTCCCGCCAAACCCCTCCACCTTCTTGGGCACGAGCGTAAGTCGCGAACAAGAATTTTTCCCGAAAACGTGAGAAGTTCTATGATCATTTGATGTTTTGATGTGCTATAGGACCCCGGTGGTTAATTCGTGACGCGTGCGAATCCGGGTTGCCCCACGTGTCGCGCGCTCGTCATACAAGCTGCCCGCAATGCCCCCTGATGCCCGGTATGTTCGACCCAGCTCCGGCTCCGAAAGAGAGGTCGAAATCATTGCGGACACTTACCCCCCCAGATCGGGGGGGTAAGTGTCCGCAATAATCCGGCACGCCTGCCGGTGGGCCCGAAATGTGGCTTATGTTCGTTTTCCGGCCGGGTGGGCGGCGCGCTTAGCCGGTGGTGACGGTGATGCTGCTTCCGGTGTGGGCCTTGCGGACACGGACCTGAGCCGGGATGCGCTGGCGCAGCTCGGCGACGTGGCTGACGATGCCGACGCAGCGCCCGCCCTCGCGCAGGCCATCGAGCACGTTCATCACGTCGTCGAGCGTGTCCTCGTCCAGGCTGCCGAAGCCCTCGTCGACGAACAGCGCCTCGATCCTCGTGCCGCCGGCCTCCTGGGTGACCACGTCGGCCAGGCCCAGCGCCAGGGCCAGGCTGGCCATGAACGTCTCGCCGCCGGACAGGGTGCTGGTGTCCCGGTCCACGCCGGTCCATGCGTCACAGGCGAACAAACCTAGGCCAGAACGACCTCCGCCGCGGCGGCTGTCAGTGTGCGCCAGCGAATAGCGTCCCGCGGTCATGCGGAGCAAGCGCTCGCTCGCCGCGGCGGCAACCTCCTCCAGCCGGGCCGCGAGCACGAACGATGACAGCGTCATGCGCAGCGTATTCGCGCCCTGGCCGGCCGCCAGGTCGGCGAGCCGCCGGGTTTGCGCGGCGCGCTCGGCCAGCGGCCGCAGCGCGTCGAGCCGCGCGGTCAGTCTGGGCACCAGCGTGGCGAGCTGCTCGGCGATGCCCTCGGCACGCCCGTACTCGGCGATGGCCGCGTCGTGGGCCTCGGCTGCCGTCGTGGCGGCCTCGGCCGCGCTGGTCACGTCCGCTGGCGGGTCGAGCTTTACGTCGAGGTCGGCGGACGCGAGCTGGCTGGCGACCGAGGCCACGGCCGCGTCGTGCTCCCGCACGGCGCGGTCGGTGGCCGTCCGCCAGGCGGCGTCGCGCTGGGCCTGCGCGGCGGCCTCGGTGCTGGTGAACCCGGCCTCGGCGGCGGCCCGGACCGCCGCGGCCTGCGCGTCTTTGTCCGCCTGGATGGCTCGCGCGGTCGCGTCGGCGGCGTCCGCCGCCGCGGTCAGCGCTTCGGCGGCAGCGTGGGCGCTGGCCAGCGCGGTGTCCAGGTCCGGCTGGTCGCCGAGCTGAGCGCGCAGCGTGTCGCGGTGCGCGGCGGCCCGGCCTGCCGCGGCGGCGGCCTTGTCCAGCTCGGCCGTGTGCCGCTGGGCCAGCTCGGCGATCCGCGTCTCGGCGTCGGTGATCTGCCGCCCGAGGGTCTCCAGGTCGTTGTGCAGCGTGGCCAGGTTCGCGGCCTGTGCGGCCCGCTGGCCGGCCTCGGCGGCCAGGCGTTGTGCCGCCGTGTCCAGGCTGCGCGCCTCGGCCTCCAGCTCGGTCACGTCCCTCGCCGCGCCGAAGCCCGCCTCACGCAGCCGGGCGGTCAGGTCGGCGATCCTGGTCTCGGCGGCGGCCACCCGCTTGCCGATCGCCTCGGCGGCGCCGCTCGCCGCGTCCGCGGCGGCGACCGCCGCCTCTTCCTGCTCCCTGGTCACCAGAGCGCCGCGCAGCTCGCACAGCTCCGGGTGGTCGAGCGAGCCGCACACCGGGCACGGCGCGCCGTCGGTCAGCGTCGCCGCGAGTTCGGCGCGCATGCCGTCGATCCGCGTCTCGCGCAGCCGCGCGGCCTCCTCGCGCAGGCCGACCGCGTGTTCCCGGGCGTCGAGGTGCTCGCGGCGGCTCCGGTCCGCTTGGGACTGGGCGGTGACCAGGGCCGCGGCGTCGTCTGCGGCGCGGCGGTGCCGGTCGGCCTCGGCGCGGAGCGCGGGCAGTTCCGCCGCGGCCGCGCTGGCCGCGTCCCGCGTCGTACAGAGCCTGTCGCGCCGCTGCTGCTGGGTGATGACCTGCTCGCGCAGGGCCTGCGCCTCGGCGGCGGCGGTCGCGGCGGCCGCACGGGCACCGGCAGCCAGTTCCTCTTCCGAGCCGATCTGCTCCGCGAGCGATCGCAGCGCTTCAAGCTGGCCCTTCTGCTCCAGCTCTCGCTGCGCCTGTGCCCGAAGCTCAGCAGGGCTCGCTAGCGGAATGCCGGCCCTGGCCTGCGCCTCTGTGTCCCGTGCCTGGGCTCGGGCGCCCGCTGCCTGGGCGGCGGCGGCCAGTGCGGGTGCCACGGTGGCCGCCCGCTGGGCGGCGTCGAGTTCGGCGCGGGCTTGACTGATCGCGGGCTCGGCCGCGGTCAGCTCGTCGCGCTGGCGAAGCGCGGCGGCGCGCCGTGCCTGGCGGTCCTTGAGCCGCTCGGCGGCGCGCTGCCGCTCGACCGCCGCGTCCAGCGCCGTCCGGCACGCCGCGGCCCGGCCGGCCGCGGCGGCTCGCGTCGCCTCCGCCGCGGCGGCGAGCCCCTGTGCCCAGCCGGCCTCGACGGCGCATTCGTCGGCATCGTCGCCGGTCTCCGGCATGGGGACGCGGGCCACCTCGGCGACCCGGGCGACGAGCTGGCCGATCTCCCGCGTCGCGTCGGCCAGCTCGTGCGCGGTGGCCCGCCGTCGTTCGGCCAGCCATTCCTCCACCGAACGGAACCGGTCGGTGGCGAACAACCGCTCGAGCAGCTCGGCTCGCTTCTTGGCCTCGGCGTGCAGGAACTGCGCGAACTGACCCTGCGGCAGCAGCACGACCTGGTAGAACTGGTCGGCGGACATGCCCATCAGGTCCGCGATCTCCTGGTCCGCCTCGCCCATCCGGGTGGACAGGGTCACCCATTGGCCGTCTGGTTTCGCCTCTTCGACCAGCACCCTGGCCTGCTCGGTGGTGAAGCCGTCACCGCGGAGCTTCGGCCGGGTCTGCTCGGGCTTGCGGGTGATCCGCAGCCGGCGGGTGCCGATCGTCGCTTCCAGCCGCACCTCGGTCGCCAGGCCTGGCGCGGCGTGATCGGACCGCAGCCGCCGCGCTTTGCCGCGCTCCCCCGGCACCCGCCCGTACAGCGCGAACCCGATCGCGTCGAGCAGCGTGGTCTTGCCCGCGCCGGTCTCGCCGTGCAGCAGGAACAGGCCGCCGGCGGCCAGGTCGTCGAAGCACACCTCGGCGGTGCCGCCGAACGCCCCGAACGCCGACACCCGCAGCCGATGCGGCCGCATCAGCAGTCGTCCCCCGGCCCGCGTACCGCCGCGAACGCGGCGGCGAGCAGCTCGCGCTCCGAGTCCGTCGGCGGCGAGTTCCGCACGTGCCTGACGAACTCCGCGGCGATCGACAGGTCGTCGCGGCCGGCGATCCGGGCCCGGTAGTCACGGTCGTCGCGCACCACGCCGGACGGCTCGTAGCAGAGCACGAGGATGTGCGGGAAGCGGGCGCGCAGCGCGTCCATCGCGCCCTCTGGCCGGACCGGGTCGGTGAGCGTTACCGAGACGAAGTCGTTCTGGTAGCGGGTGTATTCAGGCGAACTCAGCAGGTCGGGCACGGTTCCTCGCAGCGCGCTCAGCTTGCGGTAGACCGGCGCGGGCACCAGCTCGGCTCGGGGGCTGCCCGCGGCGTCGAGCTCGACCAGCCAGCTGCCCTTGCGGTGCCCGGCCTCGGAGAACGAGTACGGCAGCGGCGAGCCGCTGTACTGGATGTTCGGGGCGAGCGTCTGCCGGCCGTGCAGGTGGCCGAGCGCCACGTAGCTGAACCCGTCGAACAGCGCGGACGGCACCAGGCCGGCCCCGCCCAGCGAGATGTCCCGCTCGGATTCGCAGACCGAACCGCCGGTCACCCAACTGTGCGACACGACGACGCGACGATCGGCGCCGCGCGCGTCCGCGTCGGCCTTGATCGAGCCGAGCGCATGCCGGAGCACCCCCGCGTGCCCCGTGTTCGCGCCGGCGACCTGCGGCAGTTCGTTGCGCACCGCGGCGGGCTCCAGGTACGGGATGCCGTACACCGCGACCTCGCCGTGCCGGTCTTCGATGGTGACCGGCGTGCCGACGTCGGCCACCCGGGTGCGCAGGTGCACCCCGGCCACGTCGAACAGCTTGCCGCCGAACCCGAGCCGGCGCGCCGAGTCGTGGTTGCCGCTGATCAGCACCACCCGGGCGCCGGTGGCGCGGAGCCGGTGCAGCGCGTCCTCGCAGAGCTGCACGGCGTCCACCGGCGGGATGGCCCGGTCGTACACGTCGCCGGCCACCAGGACCGCGTCCACCCGCTCCGACCTGGCCACGCTCACCAGGTGGTCGAGGAACGTCTCCTGCGCGGCCCGGAGGTCGGCACGATGCAGCGACCGCCCCAGGTGCCAGTCGGAGGTGTGCAGCAGGCGCATGGCTCGGCACGATAGCGGAGCCCACCGACATTTACCGGCACGACGCGTCATCCGCGCCAGAAACCGCCTGTTGGTGGCGAGACATTGCGTACTCTTCTCGGCATGAGGTATCGGGGGGCCGCGGCAGCCACGGCTGCGCTCACGGTTACCGTCACGCTTCTCACCGCAGCCTGCAGCAGTCCGATGCCGGGACCGCGGGGCGACGCGACCGCGTTCCTGAACGCCTGGGCCAGGCAGGACTGGGGCGCGATGCGCGCGCTGACCCAGGCACCGCCGGCGAACTTCGAGGCGGTGAACCAGGCGGCGTTCACCGCGCTCGGCGTGCGCCAGGCGACGTTCGCCCAGGGCTTCCTCGACCAGAGCGACCAGAGCGACGCCACCGCGAGCGAGCTGGTGACCGAACGCCTTCAGCTCAACGGCCTGGGCCAGCTCACCGTGGACACCACGCTGCACCTGACCCAGCAGCAGAACGGCAAATGGCTGGTCAACTGGACCCCGTCCACGATCGTGCCGCAGCTCAAACCCGGCGATCGCCTCCGGATCCAGACGTTCTGGCCGCATCGCGGGCAGATCCTCGCCGCGAACGGCACCCCGCTGGCGGTCAAGGAACATCACCAGTGGCAGGCGATCACTGCCGGCCTGGCCGACGGGATGGTCGGCACGATGGGCCCGGTCACCGCCCAGGAGCTGAAGCGGCTCGGCGCGCCTTACCAGCACCAGAACGTGGTCGGGCAGAGCGGCCTCCAGGCGGGCGAGGAACGCCGGCTGGCCGGGTCACCCGGCGCCACGATCACGGTGGTGAACAGCGCGGGCGCCACCGTGTCCACCATCCGCAGCTACCCCGCCCAGCCCGGCAAGAACGTGCGCACCACCATTGACCTGCGCGCCCAGCAGGCCGCCGAGGCGGCACTGGCCAGCGAGAAGAAGACGGCCGCCTTGGTCGCGGTCGACGCAAGGACCGGCGAGGTGCTGGCCGCCGCGTCGGTCAACGCCGGCTACGACGCGGCCCTGGCCGGCGGGTTCCCGCCCGGCTCGACGTTCAAGATCCTCGACTCGACCGCGCTGATCGAGCGGGGGCTCACCCCGGAATCGGCGGCCAGCTGCCCCAAGACGATCACCGAGGACGGCGAGGTCTTCCACAACGCCGAAGGCGACGGGCCGGTGAGCACGGTGCTCCAGGCGTTCACCGAGTCGTGCAACACCGCGTTCATCGGGCTGGTCGCCAACGACCTGAACGACGCGCAGATCGAGGCCGCCGCCGCGCAGTACCGCATCGGCAAGGCCATGCACCTCGGCCTCGATGCGTTCCCCGGCTCGGTGCCCAAACCCAAGGACGGCGCCGACCTCGCCGCGACGTCCATCGGCCAGGGCCGGGTGCTGATGGCCCCGCTGGACATGGCGATGGTCGCCGCCGCGGTGGACACCGGCACGGTGCACGCCGCGAAGCTCGTCAACGGGACGACGACGACGGCCGCGGCGAAACTGCCGAGCGCCGTGGTGAACAGCCTGCACACGATGATGGCCTCGGTCGTCAGCAGCGGAACAGCGGCCGGGACCGGGCTGCCGGCCGGCACCTACGCCAAGACCGGCACCGCCGAGTACGGCACGACGAAACCGCTCAAGCTGGACGCCTGGCTGGTCGGCTTCCACGGTGACATCGCGTTCGCCGCGGTGGTCGTCGACTCCCCCGGCGACGGCGGCCCGACCTGCGGCCCGATCGTGGCGAGGTTCCTCAGCTCGCTAGGGTAAGTTCGCTTGGCTGAGCCACTGGTCGACTTCGCTGTTCCAACGGGCCTTGTCGGCGCCGGACGCGAAGCAGGCGTCGAAGGAGTTGTGCGCCAGCCCCGCCAGCGCCTCGGCCGGCAGCTCGAAGGCGTCCCGCACCGCCGTCAGGCAGTCGTCCACATAGCCGCGGAAGTACGCCGGATCGTCGCTGTTCACGGTCACCATGAGCCCGGCGTCCAGCATCGGCTTCAGCATGTGCTCCTTGACCGAGCCGACGACCTGGAGCGCCACGTTGGACAGCGGGCACACGGTCAGCGGCACCCGCTGGTCGCGCAGTCGCGCGACCAGCGCCGGGTCCTCGAGCGACCGGACCCCGTGGTCGATCCGCTCGGCGCGCAGCACGTCGAGCGCCTCGGTCACGTAGTCCGGCGGACCCTCCTCGCCGGCGTGGGCGACCAGCCGCAGCCCTTCGGCCGCGGCGCGCCGGTAGACGTCCTTGAACAGGCCGGGCGGATAGCCGACCTCGGCGGAGTCGAGCCCGACCCCGATGAACTGGTCGCGGAACGGCAGCGCCGCGGCCAGCGTGTCCATCGCGGCGTCCGGCCCCAGGTCGCGCAGGAAGCACATGATCAGGTCCGCCGATACCCCGTCCGCGTCCCGCAACGCGGCGGTCAGGCCGCCGAACACCGCCTCGAGCGGCACGCCGGTCCCGGTGTGCGACTGCGGGTCGAAGAAGATCTCCGCCCGGCGCACCCCCGCTGCTCTTGCCCGGGTCAGGTACGCGACTGCCAGGTCGTAGAAATCCTGCTCGGTGCGCAGCACCCGCATGCTCGCGTAGTACAGGTCGAGGAACGACTGGAGGCTGGTGAACCGGTACCGCGTCAGCAGCTCGGCGACGTCGGTGGACGGCAGCGGCACGCCGTTGCGCGCCGCGAGCCGCACCAGCAGTTCCGGCTCCAGCGTGCCCTCGATATGCACATGCAATTCAGCCACTGGCAGCATGCCGGAGATTGTGTCATAACGACAGTGGTGATACGGGTGCCAGGGATGACGCGGTCTCGTCTACCAGGCGTCCGTCCGACAGGAACACCACCCGGTCGGCCCACGAGGCGAACCGGGCGTCGTGGGTCACCAGCACGGCCGCCATGCCGTTCCGGCACGCCCGGCGCACCATGCGCATCACGGTCTCGCCGCTGAGCGAGTCCAGCGAGCCGGAGGGCTCGTCGGCAAGCAGCAGCCGCCGTTCGCCCGCCATCGCGCGGGCCACCGCGATCCGCTGGCGCTCGCCGCCGGAGAGCTGCGCCGGGTAGCGGTCCGCGCAGTCGCCGAGATCGAGTTCGCCGAGCGTGCGCAGCGCCGCCAGCAGCGCCTTGCGGCCGCCCAGCCCGTCAAGCTCGAGCGGCAGCGCCACGTTCTCCGCGGCGGTCAGCCCGGGCAGCAGGTTGAAGTCCTGGAACACGTAGCCGATGTCCCGGCGCCGCAGGCGGGCCCGCTTGCCCTTCGGCAGGCTGGTGACCGGCTCGCCGTCCAGCAGCACGTCACCGGCCGTCGGCTGCTCCAGGCTGCCGGCGATGGCCAGCAGGCTCGACTTGCCCGATCCGCTGGGGCCCATGACCGCCACCATCGTGCCGGCCTCGACGGTCAGGTTCACGTCGCTGAGCGCTTGGACGCGTCCCGGACCGGTGCCGTAGGCCTTGGACACGTGCCGCATCTGGAGCATCTGATTCCTCCGTGGTCTCCGCGCCGGCGGATCACGGGTCCGCCGGCGCTGGTATCCACGCTATGGATCACGGCCGGGCGGGGGAATGTGGCTAGCCCGCCTGTTGGGGGGTGGTGCTAGGTCTACCTTGGGCCCGAATGGGTAGTGGGCATGCTCATGGCGTCCCGGGCGTATGCGGCTGTCGTGGTTGGGTTGCGCTGGCTGGTCATCGGCGGCTGGATCGCGGCCGTGGTGCTCGCGGTGCTGTCCCTGCCGGCGTTGTCCGCATCGAGCGGGAACGGCGACCTGTCCGACCTGATCCCGCGTGGCTCGCCGACGGCGCACGCCGAGGCGGACGCGGCCAGGCTGTTCGGCTTCCCGCTTGACCCTGCGGTGGCGGTGGTGCAGCGGGCTCCGCACGGCATGAGTTCGGCGGTGACCGAGCGGTCGGTGCGGGCGGCGGTGGCGGTAGATCAGCGGAAGACGTCGGTGCCCGGGCTGACGTTCGCGCTGCCGCTGCCGAATACTCCTGGGCTACTACCTGGGACCCGTGAGCAGTCGACGACGGTCGTGACGTTCCTGACGTTCGGGCCGGGGGTGACGTTCGGCGAGCAGACCGCCGGGGGTTCGTCGTACGCGTCCCGGTTTCTCAACCAGCCCGGCGATTCTGTCGTCGGCGTGACCGGAGTCGTTCCGGCACGATACGCCCAGGGGCAGATCATCGCGCGCGACCTGGGCTGGGTCGAGCTGTTCACCGTGCTGGCCATCGCGGTGATCGTCGCGGTCCGGTTCCGGTCCCTGGTCGCGCCGTTCGTGACGTTGCTGTGCGCGGGCGTGGCGTACGAGCTGTCCGTGCGGCTGGTGGCGTGGGAGGCTTCGCGATCGGGGGTCGCGCTGCCGCCCGACCTGGAACCGGTGCTGGTGGTGCTGCTGCTCGGGGTGACGACCGACTATTCGGTGTTCTTCATCGCCGGGATGCGGGCGCGTCTTGCCGCTGCGCCGGAGGCACCGAACGCCCGGGCGGCGCCTGCCCGGGTGGCGCGTGTCCGGGTGGCGCGTGTCCGGGCGGCGCGGGAGGCGACCGAGGAGTTCGCGCCGATCATCCTCGCCGCCGGCCTGATCGTCGCGTGCGGGACGGGCGCACTCTACTTCGCCCAGTCTTCGCTGCTGCGCGCGTTCGGGCCGGGGCTCGCGCTGACCGTGCTGACGGCCATGGCGGTGTCGATGACGTTGTGCCCGGCACTGCTGGCCGTGCTCCTCCGCCCCCGGAAGGCCTGGCCGGTCCCGCCCCATCGCCGGAAGGTATCGTCACTGCTTCTGCTCCGCCGCCGTGGCCCCGTGTCCTCGGCGCTTGATCGCCGTCCGGTCGCCTCGGTGCGGCCGCTTGGCCCGCGCTCGCGCGGCTGGGGCACGCTCGGACGGGTGCTGGCTCGCCCGGTGGCTTTGCTCATCGTCGGCGGGTCGGTGGCGGGGTTGCTCATAGCGGGAACCGCGGCGCGGCAGGTGCGGGTGGGCTCGCCGCTGATCGCGGAGCTGCCGTCGTCGTCGGCCGTGGTCCGGGCGTCGGCTGCCGCGTCGGCCGGATTCGCGCCCGGGATCCTGTCGCCGACCGAGGTCCTGGTGATCGGCCCGGGCGTAGCCGGGCAGGGAGCCGCCCTGGCCCGGCTGGAGAGGTCTCTGGCGCGGCGGCCGGGGGTGGCTGAAGTGGCGGGCGCGCCGAACGTGCCGGTGGCGCTGGCACCCTACGATCCGATGCTGGCCAAGTCGGGGGGCGCGGCCAGGTTCGCCGTCGTGCTGCGCACCGACCCGCTGGACGCCGCGGCGATCGCGGACGTGCGGTCGTTGCGGACCGTACTGCCGGGGCTGGGGCGGGCGGCCGGATTCGGGCCGGGGACGCGGTACGAGGTGGGCGGCGAGACCGCGCTCACCGCGGACGCCATCTCCGCGGTCACCGCCGACCTGTGGCGGATCGCGCTGGCGATCATGATCGCGACGCTGGCGCTGCTGGTGATCTTCCTGCGCGCGCTGCTCGCCCCGGTGTACCTGCTCGCCGCCAGCGCGCTCGCGGTGCTGGCCAGCCTCGGCGTGACCGCGCTGATCGTGCGGGCCGTGTACGGCTCGGCGAACCTGGTGTACTACGTGCCGTTCGCGGCGGGCGTGCTGCTGGTCGCGCTCGGCTCGGACTACAACGTGTTCGTGGTCGGGCGGATCTGGGAGGAGGCACGGCGACGGCCGGTCGCGGACGCGGTCGCCATCGCGGCGCCGCGCGCTTCGCGGGCGATCACCACGGCGGGCGTGGCGCTGGCGGCGAGCTTCGCGCTGCTCGCGGTGATCCCGCTGGTCCAGTTCCGGCAGCTGGCGATCCTGATGGCGTGCGGCGTGATCCTGGACGCGCTGATCGTGCGGTCGGTGCTGGTGCCCGCGCTGGTCACGCTGTTCGGCCGGGCAGGCATGTGGCCCGGCAACCGCCCGGTTCCCGCTGAGCGATCGGGGGAAGCGCGTGACGTGGCTAGCATGTCGCAATGACCTTTCCTCGGCTGCTTCAGACGGTGCTCGACACCACGGACGCGCGTGGGCTGGCGGAGTTCTACCGGCAGCTGCTCGGCTGGCAGTACCGGCCGGGCGACGAGCCGCCCGCGCCCGGCTCGCCCGACCCGCAGGGGTCTGACTGGCTGGTGCTCCGCGATCCGTCCGGGGCTCAGCGGGTGGCGTTCCAGGCGGTCGACGACCTGCCCGAGGCGTCCTGGCCGGATACCCGGCCGTTCCCGCAGCAGTCGCACCTCGACCTGGTCGTGTATTCGGCCGAAGACCTGGCGGCCGCTCACGAGCGGGCGCTAGCACTCGGCGCGCGGCTTCGGCTGGACCGCAGGGACGACCCGCAGGAGCCGCTGTACGTCTACGCCGACCCGGCCGGCCACCCGTTCTGCATCTTCCAGGCCCCGCCACCCAACTGACCCCCACTCCCCCGTCGCCCGCCCGCCGAGGCCGGCCCCACCATGCCGATTGCGCAGTTGAGCCCGCTAGAGCGTGTCAACGTGCGGGTTCACGTCCGGCTGGTTAGGTCCAGCGGACGCGGACTGCGGACTGCCAGCGGGTGAACAGTGCCGGGTCGCCGTCGATCTGGACGCCTGCGGCGCTGGCGTCGGCGCGGTTCCACAGGTACAGGTACAGGCCGGAAGCCGGGCCGGTCACGGTACAGCCCGCGCCGACGTCCAGTCCGCCGGGATCGCCGGGTCCGCCGGGATCGCCGGCGCGGCGCGGATGCAGGCGGCCGTCGCGGGCTTCGGCGTACCAGGCGTGGCCGGTGTCGGTGGTCGCGATGCGCAGCGTGCCGTCACCGGCGGCGGACGGCTGGTACTTGCGCCGACGGCCGAAGCCCATGATCAGCTCGTCGACGCCGTCGGCCGCGAAGTTCGCGGCGAACCCAGGCTCGAGTCCGGCGGCGACTTCCGCGTCGACCCGGTGGACGGCGGTCTCGTGGGCCTGGCGCCTGGCCCAGAACGCCAGCGGGCTGGGCGCGTCCGCCATGAACACGGCGGTTTTCAGGTCCGGATCCGCGGTGCCCAGCACGTCGACCAGCGCGGCGTGGCCGTCGCGGAACCAGGCCAGCAGTTCTTCGTCCGGTGCGCCGCCCTTCAGGATCACCTCCTCCGACGGCCCGTCGAGTACCTCGGCGGGACGGTCGGTGATGTGCGTCGCCGCCCACTGGTGGATGTAGCCGACGTGCCGCAGCAGGTCCTTGACCCGCCAGGGCAGGCAGGGCGGCACCGGCGCGTCGAGGCCCGCTCGTTCGGCCGCCGCGGCGAGCGAGCGGCCGTGCTCACGTAGCGCCTCGATGTGCTCAGCGATCTCCATCTGGCCATTGTGACCTGGCACTGGTCGCCGGCGCTTGAACATCGATGCCCGTTTCTCGCTACTGTGGCAGGTGTGATGCGCGGTGCCCTGCTGGCCGAGGGCGATGGTTTCGGGCTCGCCGATGTCCACTGCGACGGCGGGCACGGCGCCCCCGGCGGCCTCGGTGTGCCGGAGCAAACCGGACGGCACGGGCTGGTGTTCGTGTACCGCGGCGCATTCGTCCGCTGGTGCGACGGGGCAGAGGCACTGCTCGACAGCACGGCGGCGTACCTGGCCGCGCCGGGCTCGGAGCAAAGGATCGCCCATCCCGTCGGCGGCGACGCCTGCCTGGCCGTGCACCTCTCCCCTGGGTTGCTCGCCGCGCTGGCCGGCGGGTCGCCCGCGGTGAGTCTGCCGGTCGTGCCGATGGACACGGCCAGCGAGCTGGCAGTCCGGCGTCTCGTGGCGCTCGCGCGGGCGGGCGACCCGGACGGGGAGCTGGCCGAGGCCGTGGTCCGGGCCGTGTCGGGCGTGCTCGCCCGGCGTATTCCGCACCGCGTCGCCGCGGGCCGGCCTCGGACGGCCGCCCACGACGCTCTCGCCCGGCGAACCCGGGAACTGCTGCTGGCTGATCCCAGCCTCGGGGTGATCGAGCTGAGCCGGCGCGTGCACTGCTCCCCGCATCACCTGAGCCGGGTGTTCGGCCAGGTGACCGGCTCGTCGGTCAGCGCGTACCGCACCCGGGTCCGCGTCGGCCGCGCGCTGGACCGCATCGCCGGCGGCGAGACCGACCTCGCCGCCCTCGCCAGCGACCTCGGCTTCGCCGACCACGCCCACCTGACCCGCACGATCCGCGCCGCCACCGGCCGCACCCCGTCCGCATTGCGCGCCGCCCTAGCCGCCAGCACAAAGATTGCGGACAGTTACCCCCCTAAACTGGGTGGGTAACTGTCCGCAATAATCACCGACCCCCGAGACGGGGGCGATATATGCGGATATTTCGGGCGCGGGACGCGGGGCGGCTTCGGGCACGCGGGGGGTCGGGCGCGGGACGCGGGGGCGCGCAGGCGGCGGACGCAACGGGCGCGCGGGGGTCGGGCGCGGGGCGGCAACGGGCACGCGGCGCGGGACGGCAACGGGGCGGGCTTGCTTTGCGGGGGTCAGGACTCGGCGCTGAGGACGGTTAGGGCGTGGGCTAGGTCTTCGGGGTAGGGGGACGTGAACGTGACCTCGCGGCCGTCACCGGGGTGGCCGAACGACAGCGACACCGCGTGCAGCCATTGCCGCGTCAGCCCCAGCCGGGCGGCGAGCACGGGATCCGCACCGTACAGCAGGTCGCCGCAGCAGGGGTGCCGGATCGCCGTCATGTGCACGCGGATCTGGTGCGTCCGCCCGGTCTCAAGCAGCACCGAAACCAGGCTGGCGGCGCGGAACGCCTCCAGCGTGTCGTAGTGCGTGATGCTCGGCCGCCCGTCGGCCACGACGGCGAACCGGCCGTCGCCGGACGGGTGCCGCCCGATCGGCGCGTCCACCGTGCCGCGCAGCGGATCCGGATGGCCCTGCACCAGAGCGTGGTACACCTTCCCGACCGTCCGCTCGCGGAAGGCTTGCTTCAAGGAGCTGTAGGCCCGCTCGCTCTTCGCCACTACCATCACCCCGGTGGTGTTCGCGTCCAGCCGGTGCACGATCCCCTGCCGTTCGGCGGCGCCGCTGGTCGCCACCCGGTACCCGGCGGCGGCCAGCCCGCCGATCACCGTCGGCCCGGTCCAGCCCGGCGACGGGTGCGCGGCCACCCCGCGCGGCTTGTCCACGACGATGACGTCGTCGTCCTCGTACAGCACGACCAGCCCCGCGACCGGCTCCGGCGGCACGGCGGGACGCGGCGCGGGCAGCGTCACCGACAGCCAGTCCCCCGCCAGCACCCGTTCGGATTTCGCGGCGGCGCGGCCGCCGACGAGCACCATCCCGTCGGTGATCAGCTCGGCCGCCTTCGACCGGGACAGGCCGAACATCCGGGCCAGCGCCGCATCGAGCCGCTCCCCGTCGAGCCCCTCAGGAACCGGTACCTCGCGGACCGCGCTCACTCCGGCTCCACCGGGGACGCGGCGTGCGGACGGGTCCCGTCGAAGCCGATACCGCGCAGCGCGAGCAGCGCGACCAGCACGCCGCCGCACACCACCGACGAGTCGGCCAGGTTGAACACCGGCCAGTGCGGCAGCTGGATCCAGTCGACCACGTGCCCGACGAACAGCCCGGGTGCCCGGAAGACCCGGTCCAGCAGGTTCCCCATCGCGCCGCCGAGCAGCATCCCGAGCGCGATCGCCCAGCCCAGGCTGCGCAGGTTGCGAGCGGCCCGCAGGATGTAGATGACGACACCGGCGGCGATCGCGGTAAACACGATCGTCATCGACGTGCCAATGCTGAAGGCGGCCCCGCTGTTGCGGGTGAGCACCAGCTCAAGGAAGGTGCCGAGCACATGCACGGGCGGCCGGCCCGCCAGCCGGGACACCACGATCACCTTGCTGATCACGTCCGCGGCGAGGACGAACGCCGCGACCCCGATCAGCACGCCGATCCGTCGCGGGCGCGCTAGGGCGGCAGGCGAACCGTTCAGCGCCGTTCCTCCCGCTGCTTGCACTCCACGCACAGGGTCGCCCTGGGAAACGCCAGCAGGCGGGCCTTCCCGATCGCTTTGCCGCACGATTCGCATACCCCATATGTTCCCGCATCGATCCGCTGGAGGGCGCGTTCGGTCTGGTTCAGCAGGTCCTGCGCGTTCTGGTTGAGGGCGAGCGAGTGCTCGCGCTCGAACGCGTTCGCCGCCGTGTCCGCCTCGTCATCCACGGCGGCGCCGACCGCGTCGCCGAGGCGCTCGGCGATCTGAGAGGCCGCTTCGGCGAGGTCAGCGCGCAAGCCGATGGCCTCTCCGTCGAGTTCCTTGCGTACTTGCGCCAGTTCGGCGTCGGTCCAGGAGTCTTCGCCTGGCCGCACCGGGAGGTCAGCGGCTGCGGGCATCGAGCAGCCTCCAGTTCATCTGCAGAGTTCGGTCACCGGAGGATAATTCGAGGTGCTACGCGTTGCCAAACCGGGCCTGCCAGAACCCTGCACTATCCTGGCGGCGTGCCGTTCGAACCGCTGCCAGCCCAGGTTGACCTGCCCGCAATTGAACGCGAGATGCTCAAGCGCTGGCGGGACGCGCGCGTCTTCGAGCGCTCCCTCGAGCGGACAGAGAACGGGCCGCGCTGGACGTTCTACGAGGGACCGCCGACCGCCAACGGCATGCCCGGCGTGCACCACGTCGAGGCGCGCACGTTCAAGGACCTGTTCCCCCGGTTCCAGACCATGCGGGGCTTCCACGTCCCGCGCAAGGGCGGCTGGGACTGCCACGGCCTGCCCGTCGAGGTTGCCGTGGAGAAGGAACTGGGCCTGAACGGGAAGAAGGAAATAGAGGCCTACGGCATCGCCGAGTTCAACGCCAGGTGCCGCGAATCCGTGCTCCGCCATGTCGACGCCTGGCTGGAGATGTCGGAGCGGATGGGCTACTGGTCCGACTCCGAGCACGCCTATCGCACCATGGACGCGGACTACATCGAGTCGGTCTGGTGGTCCCTCAAGCAGATCTTCGACAAGGGCCTGCTGGTCCGCGACTTCCGGATCAGCCCGTACTGCCCGCGCTGCGGCACTCCGCTGTCCGACCACGAAATGGGCCAGGAGGACGTCTACCAGACCGTCACCGACCCGGCCATCACCGTCCGCTTCCCGATCACCGAACTGCCCGCAGGCACGAATCCCGCGCTGAGCGGCGCCGACCTGCTGGTGTGGACGACCACCCCGTGGACGCTGGTCGCCAACACCGCGGTCGCGGTCCATCCGGACGCCACCTACGCGGTCGCCCGCAAGTCCGGCGACGGGGACCGGGTGGTCATCGCCGACGACCTGTTCGCCCGGGTGCTGGGCGACGGCTGGCACGTGGCCGCCAGGTTCCGTGGGCAGGAACTGGTGGGGACGAGGTACTCAAGGCCGTTCGGACTGATCAAAATCCCGGACGCCCATGTGGTGGTTCCAGGGTCATTCGTGACCACGGAAGACGGGACCGGTCTCGTCCATCTCGCGCCGGCGTTCGGCGCCGACGACATGGAGACGTCGCGGGCGCACGGGCTGCCGGTGGTCAACCCGGTGCGGGCGGACGGCCGGTTCGAGGAGGACATCCCGCTGGTCGGCGGGATGTTCTTCAAAGACGCGGATCCGCGGCTGATCGCCGACCTGGACGAACGCGGCCTGCTGTTCCGCGCGCACCAGCACGAACACAGCTACCCGCACTGCTGGCGGTGCGGCACGCCGCTGCTCTATTACGCACTCCCGTCCTGGTACATAAAAACTACGGCGATTAAAGATCAACTACTAGAGCAGAACGACCTCACTAAATGGTTCCCGGCCACAGTCAAGGAAGGCCGGTACGGGGAGTGGCTCCGCAACAACGTCGACTGGGCGCTGTCGCGGACGCGGTACTGGGGCACCCCGCTGCCGCTGTGGATCTGCCCGGACGAGCACGTGACCTGCGTGCCGTCGCTCGCTTCGCTGTCGGAACTGGCGGGGCGGGACCTGCGCGACCTGGATCCGCACCGGCCGTTCGTCGACTCGGTGACGATCGCGTGCCCGTCGTGCGGCGGCCTCGCGCGACGTGTGCCCGAAGTGATCGACGTGTGGTATGACTCGGGCGCGATGCCGTTCGCGCAGTTCGGCGCGCCGCTCCGGGCCATGGCCGAGTTCGAGGCGTCGTACCCGGCACAGTTCATCTGCGAGGCGATCGACCAGACCAGGGGCTGGTTCTACTCGCTGATGGCGGTGGGCACGATGGTGTTCGGCCGGTCCTCGTACGAGAACGTGCTGTGCCTGGGCCTGCTGCTGGACGAACAGGGCCGGAAGATGAGCAAGCACCTGGGCAACGTGCTCGCGCCGGTGCCGCTGATGGACAAGCACGGCGCGGACGCGATGCGCTGGTTCTTCGCCGCGACCGGATCCCCGTGGGCCGCGCGGCGGCTGTCCGAACCGGCGCTCGCCGAGATCGTCCGCAAGGTGCTGCTGACCTACTGGAACACCGCGTCGTTCCTGGTGCTGTACGCGAACGCGGCCGGGTGGCCGGCGTCTGCGGCTGCTTCCGGCGACCTCTCACTGCTTGACCGGTGGGTGCTCAGCGAACTGCATTCGGTGGTCCGGGACGTGACTTCCGGATTGGAGTCGTTCGACTCGGCGGGGGCGGGGCGGCGGCTCGCGGGGTTCATCGACGACCTGTCGAACTGGTACGTGCGGCGGGCGCGGCGCCGGTTCTGGGACGGGGACCCGGCGGCGTTCGCGACGCTGTACGAGTGCCTGGTGACGCTGACCTGCTTGATGGCCCCGTTCACGCCGTTTGTCACTGACTACGTGTGGGACGTGCTGCGGGGCTCGGGTTCGGTGCACCTGGCATCGTGGCCGTCCGCTGACACCTCGTTCATTGACACCTCCCTCACTGAACAGATGCGCCTGGTGCGCAGGCTGGTCGACCTGGGCCGCTCGGCGCGGGCGGGCGCGTCGGTACGGACCCGGCAGCCGCTCGGCCAGGCGCTGGTGGGTGCGGCAGGGTTCGGGACTTTGCCCGCGGAGCTGCGGGAGCTGATCGCGTCCGAGCTGAACGTCGTGTCGGTTGCGTCGCTGGACGACGGCGTGGAGCTGGTCGACTACACGGTCAAGCCCGCCTACCGAGCGCTCGGGGCACGGTTCGGCTCGTCGACGCCCGCGGTCGCGGCCGCCATCGGTTCGCTGCCCCCGGCCGACGTGGCGGCGGCGGTGCTCGACGGGGGGTCTTTTGAGGTGTTCGTGGACGGGTCCGCGGTTGCGCTGGGCCCCGCTGATGTCGTGGTGACGCAGACGCCGCGGGAAGGCTGGGCGGTGGCGTCCGCCGATGGTGAAACCGTGGCGCTGGACGTGACGATCACCCCGTCGCTGCGGTCGCTCGGGCTCGCGCGCGAGGTGATCCGGCTCGTGCAGGACGGTCGTAAGACCGCGGGGCTGGACGTCAGCGACCGCATCTGGCTCCGGTGGTCCGCCGCTGACGCGGACCTCATCGAGGCGCTGACGACCCACGGTTCGCTCATCGCCAGCGAGGTGCTCGCCACCGACTACGGCTTCGGAACCGGTTCCGATGCCGGCTTCGCGGATGCCGAGCTAGGTTTGCGCTTCTGGCTCCGCCGCGCCTGAACCCGCCCCGCGCGTCCGCGTCCGCTCGCGTCCCCCCGCGTCGTCCCTCGCGCGCGTCCCCTGTGCCGTCCCCCGCGCGCGTCCTCGCCGTCCCCCGCGCGTCCGCGTCCGCTCCCCACCTCGGCCCGGCACGGAGGACAAATCGGTCGCAACACAACAAACCTGGCGCCGAGGTCGGGCTGCCGAATTATTGCGGACACTTACCCCCCCGGTTTGGGGGGGTAAGTGTCCGCAATCTTGCGAGCGACCGCTAATTCTGCTTCTTGATCGGGGAGGCAGGCGCGGCACGGGGTGCATCCCGCCGCGCGAGCGTCGGCGAGCGTCATCTTTTCCAGGTCGTCGTCGCCCATGAAGCGGATGAGGATGCACCGCGCGTTGTGGTACCGCGGGACGCCCGGCACGACCGTGACCTCGCGGGCCGGATCGAGCTCCGGGGGTGGCTCGCTGGCCTGGCCGTCGTCGTCAGAGGACGAATCGACGGCCTCGGGTACGGCGGCCGCCTCAGCCTCGGAGCGGAGCGTCGCGTCGTCGGCGACCGCGGAGGCCGCCGTCGCGGTGTCCGCGGTCGGGCCGGCCTCAGTGCGTGATTCGGTGTCCGCCGCGGGCTCGGCGTCCGTTGCAGGCTCGGTGTGCGCCGCGGGCTCGGTGTGTGCCGCGGGATCGGCGTCCGTTGCGGGCTCGGCGTCGGCCGAGGGCGGGGACTCGGTTTCCGCGGCAGGCTCAGCGTCCACGGCGGTGGTTGCGTCCGCGTCGGGCATCGCATCGGTGACGGGGTTCGCTTGCGTGGCGTCCGTGACAGGATCGGCGTCCGCGGAGGGTTCGGTTTCGGCAAGCTCGGTGCCGGCGAGGGCCGCGACGCTGACCGTGGGGGCGGTCTCGCCGCTGGCGGACTCAGCGGCTTCGTCTGTAGCTGCCTCGTCTGTAGCGGCCTCGGCCGCGGCGGGCGCGGCTGTGTCAGTGGCCGGCTCGCTCTGCGGCAGCGACGGAACCGCCGCAGTGACCTCCGGGGCGGGCGGCCACGTGGACCTGACCGGCTCCGCGGCGTGGATCGGCTCTGCGGGACGGATCGGGTCCGCGGGCTTGACCGTGGGCACGAACGGCGCGAACGCCGCGGGTTTGGTCTCGAAGCGACCCGCCTCGGGCAGCCCGCCCCACGATTCCTTTGCCGCGGGCGTATCGGCCCAGCCGCTTCCGCTCCAACCCGATCCGCTGCCCGCAGGAGCGGGCGCGGGAGCGGCAGTGGCTGGGCGAGCCGACCAGGCGGACGACGTCGCGGCGCCCCACGGGACAGCCGCCGGAGCAGCCGCCGCGACCGGCTCGACCGGCTCAACGGGCTCAGGGACTTCGCGCGGCTCAGCCGCCACCGGCTTGCCGAACAACTCCTCGCGCCTCAGGCCGGCCCCCACACCGAGCACGACCAGAGCGACGGCGCTGACCGCGATCGCGATATACACCAGCGCTAGCCGACTCGCTATCACGCCAGCGATCAGCAAGCCGGTCGCGACCGCCACAAGCAAGGCACTGAACCGGATCACGCACGATCTCCCAGCGGCGAGCCCCTACGCGCGGTGCTCCTTACCGGCGCTCGCGCGAGGGCGTTCCTTCGGTTGTCCGGAAGCCGCCAGCGTGTACCTCTGGCATCGAGTACTGACCGGTCCCCGGGCCGTTGCCGTTGCGGACGGCAGGCTGACCGAGTCCCGCAGGTATCGCAGGCTGCGGGGAAGAGCCTACCGTGGGGAACGTGCCACTGTCAGTTACCCCGGCCTCAAGGTCGCGAAGCTGACCTTCGAGGTAGGCCTTCAGCCTGCTGCGGTACTCACGCTCGAAGGCACGAAGGTCGTCGACACGGCGCTCAAGCTCCTCGCGCTGCTGCACCAGCGAGCCCATCGCCTGACGGTGCCGCTCCTGCGCGTCGCGCTCCAGGCTCTCCGCGCGGGCACGCGCGTCGCCGGTGATCTGCTCGGCCTGACGACGTGCCTTGGTCAGCACTTCATCGGCCTCGCGGCGCGCGCGGCCGAGCGTTTCGTCGGCCTCCCGGCGCGCGTCGGCGATCGCCTGGTCGGCGGTCTGCTGCGCCAGCGAGAGCACACGAGCAGCGGTGTCCATGTTGTCTTCGATGTGCGGCATCCCGCCCATCATGACGGGCTCTGGCTGCCGCCGCTCTGGCTGCGGCGGCGCCTGGGGCTCCATCATGTCCGCCTTCGGGTCGGACAGCGGCGAACTCAACGCCGGCACCGCCGCCTTGCCGCCACCGCGCAGGAGTTCAGCCAGCTTCGCCCGGAGTTCCTCGTTCTCCTGGATAAGCCGGTCAAGCTCGGCTTCGACCTCGTCGAGGAAGGCGTCAACCTCTTCCTCGTCGTAGCCGGGCCGGAGCCTGGTGGTACTGAACTGCTTATTCCGCACATCCGCGGGCGTCAGCGGCATCTCGTCTCCTCGGCGCGCATGGACCGTGTTCCTCACGACGGTACCTGAATCAAAGCTGCGGCACGACCACTTCGAGCATGATCAAGACCACGATGAAGAGAACCATGAAGCTCAGATCCATGGCTACCATACCGAGCCGCAGTGGCGGGATAAAACGGCGCAGGAACTTCAGCGGCGGATCAGTAATTGTGAAGACACTTTCAGCCACAACCAGGAGGATCCCGGAGGGACGCCAGTCACGGGAAAACGCCTGTATCCAGCTGAAAATCATCCTGACGACCAGCGCGAACAGGTATAGCGCTAGCACCCAGGTGAGGACATCCTTCACGTATGACACGAGTCGGCCCTGCCCTCGGAACCGGCCCCAGCCTGTCCAGCATGGTTACTGCTCAGCGTCACGTCATCACTGCTTGTCCGTTAGCTCTGATTAAAGAAGCCGCGCTCGGCAATGCGAGCTTTGTCCTCCGCGGTGACCTCGACATTAGCCGGCGTCAGCAAGAAGACCTTGTTGGTCACACGCTCGATCCCTCCGCGAAGCCCGAAGATCAAACCCGCCGCGAAGTCGACTAGACGCTTAGCGTCACTATCGACCATCTCGGTCAGATTCATGATCACCGGCGTGCCCTCACGGAAGTGCTCACCTATGGTACGCGCTTCATTGTAAGTGCGGGGATGCAGTGTCGTAATACGGGCGAGATCGGTCGTCTGCGGCGGCACGTGCTCTGGGCGCCACTCCGTGGCCTGGTAACCACCGTAATCGTCTCTGGAGACACGCGTCTCTACCTCCTCGGGCACGTCTGCTCGAGGCTGCTGCTCGTCGTAGTCTTCGTACTCCTCGTAGGAGTCGTACTTGTCGGCGTAGCGGTGGTCGTCCTCCACGAGGCCGAGGTAGACCGCCATCTTGCGCATCGCGCTGGCCATCCGTCAGTCCTCCGTGCCTACCCGTCGTCCCCAGCCTTTTCGGCCCTCACGCGTGGGACATTACCTGACGACAGGCCCGCGAACGCCGAGCAACGCCGTACCGATTCGCAGGTGTGTCGCGCCGGCCGCGACGGCGGCCTCGAGATCGCCGCTCATGCCGGCCGAGATCATCGTCGCGGCCGGACGCACGGCGCGCACCGCGGCCGCGCTGGAAGCCAGCCCCGCGAACGCCGCCACCGGATCCGCGTCCAGTGGCGCGATCGCCATCACACCGGCAAGGACCAGGCCTTTTTCTCCCGCCACCGCGTCAGCCAAGGCGGGCACGTCGGCGGCGGCCGCCCCGCCGCGGGCCGGGTCGTCGGCCAAGCTGACCTCGATCAGGCAGCCGACCGTACGCTCCGCCCGGCGCACCGCGGTACCCAGCGCGCGTACCAGCCGGACCCGGTCGACCGAATGCACGAAACTCGCGTACCGCGCCACGCTGGCGGCCTTGTTCGTCTGGAGCTGGCCAACGAAGTGCCACGTCAGGTCCAGATCCGCGCAGGCCACTGCCTTCGGGGCCGCCTCGGCGTCGCGGTTCTCCCCCACGTCGGACACGCCCAGCTCGGCCAGCAGTCGCACGTCGCTGGCGGGCCATGTCTTGGTGACGGCGATCAGCGTTACGTCCGACGCGGCCCGGCCGGCGGCGGCGCACGCGGCGTCGATGCGCTCGCGCACCTCCGCCAGGTTGCTGGCCAACTCAGCGCGGCGGTCCGCCGGGTCCCTCACTTGAGGAAGTCGGGGATATCCAGATCGTCGTCTTCCTCGAAGACGACGGGGCGCCGCCGGCTGGTAGCGACCTCGAAGGTCTTGCCAGCGGTCTCGACGGCGGATCGCTTGACCGGACCGGCCGCACTGGCGGTAACCGCCTGCTCGGCTCCGGATCGACCCGCCTCAGCAGAGGCGTCCGGCGCGGGCTCGTCGGCGACCGGCTCGGGCACCGGCGCGCCGAGCACCACGGGATACGCGCCGGCCGGACCGTACGCGTCGTCGTCCTCCGTCGCGACCTCGTCGGCGACCGGTGCCGCCGGCTGGGCCACGGCGGGTTCCGGCTGGACGGCCGGCCCACTCGACGCGGCAGGCTTGACAGCGGCCGGCGCCGGCTCCGCGACCATGCCAGCGCTCATGCCATGCTGGCCAGTGCCGTTGGCACCCGGAGCAGGAGACCCGCCAGCGGGCGGCCCGAACGACCCGGGCCGCGCCATCGGCTGGGCGACCGGCGCGACCGGTGCGACCGGCGGAGCGGGCGTGACCGGCGGAGCCAGCGGCGCGCGGGCGGCGGGCGCCGATGCGGTCGCGCCGCCGATGTTGTTCCGCGCCTCGTCGAAACCGGCCGCGATCACCGTCACCCGCACCTCGTCGCCGAGAGCGTCGTCGATGACCGCGCCGAAGATGATGTTCGCGTCCACGGCGGCCGAATTAGACACGAGCTGAGCCGCTTCGTTGATCTCGAACAGGCCCAGGTCGGATCCGCCCTGGATGGACAGCAGCACGCCGTGCGCGCCGTCGATGGACGCCTCCAGCAGCGGCGACGAGATCGCCATCTCGGCGGCGGCCACCGCACGGTCGTCCCCGCGCGAGGACCCGATGCCCATCAGCGCCGAACCCGCTCCGGACATCACCGACTTCACGTCGGCGAAGTCGAGGTTGATCAGGCCAGGGGTGGTGATCAGGTCGGTGATTCCCTGGACACCAGACAGGAGCACCTGGTCAGCGGCCTTAAAGGCATCCAGCACAGAAACGTGCCGGTCCGAGATGGACAGCAGCCGGTCGTTCGGGATCACGATCAGCGTGTCGACCTCGCTGCGCAGCCGCTCGATCCCTACTTCTGCCTGTATCGCCCGGCGCTTGCCCTCGAAGCCGAACGGCCTGGTCACGACCCCGATAGTCAGCGCACCGAGCGACCTGGCCACGTTCGCCACCACGGGCGCGCCGCCGGTTCCGGTACCGCCGCCTTCACCGGCGGTGACGAAGACCATATCGGCGCCCTTGAGGACTTCCTCTATCTCCTCGCGGTGATCCTCGGCCGCCTTGGCGCCCACGTCCGGGTTCGCGCCGGCGCCCAGCCCTCTGGTCAGTTCCCTGCCGACGTCGAGCTTGACGTCGGCGTCGCTCATGAGCAGCGCTTGGGCGTCGGTGTTGATGGCGATGAACTCGACGCCCTTGAGGCCCTCTTCGATCATCCGGTTGACGGCGTTGACGCCGCCCCCACCGATTCCGACGACCTTGATGACCGCCAGATAGTTCTGCGGTGCTGCCACGAGTGGGGCCCTTTCCGCTCGTCCTAAGTTCGCCGTCAAGGCATCGTCCGTCACCGTCAGGCTTCACCTTCAGGTTAAGATTTAGAGTTTTTGCCGTCCGCGCGATTCATAGGGACAGTAGGGTGGCCAGCCACCAGGGTCAACTAACTAGCCCCAGCGTGTCGCGGATTCTCACGTCTTGGTCACCGCCACGCCAGGCCCGCTGACGTCGTAGAACCGCGCGTGGGTCCGCATGAGAATAGCGAGCACCTGCGCCTTGACGGTGGCTCCGCTCGCGTCTCCCCACACGACCGTCACGCCGGAATTGAGCACGACGGACACCTGCGCGTCGGTCACCGACACGGACGTCACCGACGACCGGACGGACGAGGGCAGCACGCGCAGCACCGCTGCGGCCTGGCTGACCGACGGATCGCCGCGCAGTCCCGCGATCGGCGTGGCGGACTCGAACCTCGGCAGCCGCCACGGCCGGGACGCGACCCACCGCACCACCACGCCGGACGGGTCGACGAGGTCGAAGCCGCCGCCCGGCGCGGCCACGGCCACCGCGGCCGTCCGCTCGGTGACCTCGATCACCACGCGATCCGGCCAGGACTTCACCACCTGCACGCTCTGCACCTGCCGGATGCCGTCCACTCGCGCCTGAATCTGGGCGGCGTTCACACGCACCATCGGCGTTCCCGGCTGCACGCCGGCCACCGACAGCACCGCGGCCTGCGGCACCAGGTGGGTGCCGGTCACCACCACGGACCGCACCACGAGCAGCTTCGAGCCAAGCAGCGCCCACGCCACGCCGGCCACGATGCCCGCCATCGCGAGCCCGAAGAACGCCGCTCGGTACTTCCTGGCGTTTCCGCGCCGCCGGGGTGCTGGCGGGCGCACCGCCGGCTCAGTCACGGGTTCGCTCACGGCATCAGCTCCTCCACGAGGCGGGGGCCGAGTTTGGTCACATCCCCGGCACCCATGGTGAGGACCACGTCACCCGGGCGGGCCAGGCTCGCCACCACGGCCGGCACCAGGTCCATGTCCGGCACGAAACGTCCCTTGCCGTCCGGAACCGCGGCGACGACTAGCGCACCCGTCACTCCTGGCTCAGGGTCCTCCCTGGCCGCATAGATGTCCAGCACCACGGCCTCGTCGGCGAGGCCAAGCGCCTCGCCGAATGCCGCCGCGAACAGGCGGGTGCGGCTGAACAGGTGCGGCTGGAACACGGCGATGACCCGACCCCCCTCGGCCAAGTCGCGCGCCGCGCGCAGGTCGGCCGCCAGCTCGGTGGGGTGGTGCGCGTAGCTGTCCAGCACCAGAATTCCGCGCGCCTCGCCCTTCGGCTCCATCCGCCGGCGTGCGCCGCGGTAGCCGGCCAGCGCCGCGGTGACCCGCGGCGGCGCGAACCCGAGCTCGACGGCCATCGCGAAGGCCGCCGTCGCGTTCAGCGCGTTGTGCCGGCCCGGCACACCCAAAGTCAACTGACTGAATATTTCTCCGAACGGGCTGTGGCTCGACGCGACGCTGAAGCTGATCGCCATCCCCGCCGGCCGGACGTCGGAAAGCTGGTAATCCGCGTGCGCGGACTCGCCATAGCGGCGGACCAGGGCGGGATCGAGCTGGGCCGCCACCGTCTCCGCGCCTGGGTCGTCCGCGCAGCTGACCACCAGCCCGCTGACCTTGCGGCCGAACGCGGTGAACGCGGCCTGGATATCGGCGAGGTCGGCGTAGTTGTCCAGGTGGTCCGCCTCCACGTTGGTGATGACCGCGGCGTCCGGTGCGAGCAGCAGGAAGGACCGGTCGCTCTCGTCGGCCTCGGCGACGAAGTCCAGGCCCGCCCCGTCCTCGGCACCGAGCCCCGTCTCGCGCAGCACTCCCCCGATGGCGTAACCGGGCTCCGCCCCGCAGTCGCGCAGGATCGTGGTGAGCATGGAGGTGGTGGTGGTCTTGCCATGCGTGCCGGCCACCGCGATGACCCGGCGGCCCGCCATCACCGAAGCCAGCGCGGCGGCCCGGTGCAGCACACGCATGCCGCGCCTGGCCGCCTCGACCAGCTCCGGGTTGTCCTGCCGGATCGCGGTGGACACGACGAGCGTGTCGCCCGCGCGGAGGTCGCCGAGGTTGGCGGCGTGGTGACCGATGCTGACCCGGGCGCCGAGGGCCGCCAGCTCGTCCAGCACCGGGGAGGGTGTGCTGTCGCTGCCGGACACCGCGATGCCGCGGGCCAGCATGATCCTGGCGATGCCGGACATGCCGGCCCCGCCAATCCCTATAAAATGCGCTCTGTTTATTGGCTCGCTCAGCTGCCGGCGCTTCGCGGTGATGCCTTCCCTCGTCGGGCGCTCCTTCGTCGCGCCCTCCTCGGTCCAGGCATCACCGCGCCCGCTGCTTCGCTCGCCGACGTTCACCGGTGCTCGCTGAGGATGTCGATGACCGCCTGCGCCAGCAGGCGATCCGCGTCGCGGCGGCCGAGCGAGGCTGCCGCGGCGGACATGCCGGCCACCTGGCCGATGTCGACGAGCACCGGGAGCAGCTTGTCCCTGATCCAGTCCGCGGTCAGCTCCTCGTCCGGCACCAGCATCCCGCCGCCGTGCTGGACGATCGGAAGCGCGTTGAGCCGCTGCTCCCCGTTGCCGATCGGCAGCGGCACGAACACCGCGGGCAGGCCCACGGCGGTGAGCTCGGCACAGGTCATCGCGCCGGCCCGGCACAGGGCGAAGTCGGCCGCGGCATAGGCGAGGTCCATCCGGTCGATGTACGTCGTGGCGATGTACGGCACGCCGGCCGTCGTGGCGGGCGCGTCCACGCCGTTGCGCGGCCCGATGATGTGCAGCACCTGGATGCCTGCCTCGCGCAGCCAGCCCGCGGCGCCGAACACGGCATGGTTCAGCGACCTGGCGCCCTGCGAGCCGCCGGTCACCAGCAGCACCGGCAGGTCGGGCCGCAGGCCGAAGTGCGCCCTGGCCTTGTCGCCGAGCCCGAGCCGGTCCAGTTCGGCGATCTCCCGCCGGATCGGGATGCCGATGTACTTGCCGTGCCGGATCTGGGTATCCGGGTGGCCGGTGAACACGTGCGTGGTGAACCTGGCGCCCAGCCGGTTGGCGACACCCGCCTTCGGGTTGGCCTCGTGCACGATGATCGGCACCTTGCGGCGCCGCGCCGCCAGGTAGGCCGGGGTGGCCACGTACCCGCCGAAGCCGACGAGCACGTCGGCCCTGGTCTTGTCCAGCGCGGCGGCGGCGGCGTTCACCGCGCCGGCCAGCCGGCCAGGCACGGTGAGCAGCTTCGGCGTGATCGACCGGGGCAGGGGAACCGCCGGGATCAGCTCCAGCGGGTAGCCGCGCAGCGGGATCAGCCGGGTCTCCAATCCACGTTCGGTGCCCAGGCAGCTGATCTTCGTGCTCGGCGCGGCGCGCATGAGCGCGTCGGCCAGCGCGAGAGCTGGTTCGATGTGACCGGCGGAGCCGCCGCCGGCGAGCAGTACCCTCATTCAACCTCCTGCACCGCAGCCCCCGGTCGTAAGCTCCGGCGTTTTGCCAGACCGAGCCAGCTTAGAACGCGGACGGGCCAGCCAGGGCCACGTGCGGCCAGTGCCTCGCGCGCGCCGGGTTCCATCCGGGCGAAGGCCATCAGCATGCCGAGCCCGGCCAGCGTCGCGAGCAGCGAGGAGAGGCCCGCCGAGACCAGCGGCAGCGGCACGCCGGTAATAGGTACGGCGCCGATCACCGCGCCGATGTTCACCACCGCCTGAACCGCGATCCATGCGGTGATCGCGGTGGCGGCGAGCTGGCAGAACAGGTCGGGTACCCGGCGTGCCACGCGGAGCCCGGCGAACGTCAGCCCGCCGTAGAGCGCGGTCACGCACATCGTGCCGACCAGGCCGAGCTGCTCGCCGATGAGCGCGAAGATGAAGTCGCTGGTGTCCTCGGGCACCCAGCCCCACTTGCAGCCGCCGGAACCGAGCCCGACGCCGAACACGCCGCCGGAGGCGATGCACCACCGGCCCTGGATGGCCTGCATCTGCGTGCCGGTCGGGCTGCCGGTCGGGTGCAGGAAGTCGGTGAACCGCTGGAACCGGTACGGCGCCGAGATGATCATCAGCACCATGGCCATCGCCATCAGGATCAGCAGCGCCGCGTAGACCCGTCCGGGCGTGCCGATCACCCACAGCAGCGCGAGGAAAATCACCAGGAGAATAAAGGTGGTGCCGAGGTCGTCGCCGGCCATCACCAGCAGGCAGACCACGCCGGTGCCCGGCATCAGCGGCACCAGCAGGTGGCGCCAGTCGGCGAGCTGTCCGAGCCTTTCCTTTCGCGCCAGCAGGTCGGCACCCCACAGCACGAGCGCCAGCTTGGCCAGCTCCGACGGCTGGAACTGAAGCCCGCTAATGGAGATCCAGCGCGCCGCTCCGTTCTGCGACACGCCGACGCCGCGGATCAGCGTCAGCCCGAGGGTCACCACGGCCACCGCCAGCAGCGGATAGGCGAGCGCGCGGAACAGCCGCGGCGAGGACCTGGCCGCGATCCACAGGACCGGCAGGCCGATGGCGCAGCCGATCAGCTGTTTCTCCAGGTCGGCGTAGGGCGAGATCTTCTCCCCGAGGTCGACGACCGACGCGGTTGCCTGCACCATGACGAGCCCGAGCCCGAGCAGCAGGCACGTGATGCCGAGCAGCAGGTAATAAGAGGTAAGCGGCCGGTCCAGCAGGGCACGCCAGCTCCCGGTCCGGGCGCGCAGGCCGAGCCGTCCGGGCCCAGCCTGTCCGGGCCCTGCCTGTCCGGGCCCTGCCTGTCCGGGTACCGTCTGCTCCGGCACCGGATCCCCGATGTCGATGACGCCATGCATAGACCCCAGTCTGGGTGCCGGCCACGGCGGAGACTCGGACATCCGTCGCGTGTCGCCCTCAGTTTTCTCACTAGGCATTCCAGAACAATGCGTCGCCCGCGCCGTCAGCGATCTGGCCGCCGGCAGGCCGGCAGGCCTAACCGCGGGCGCGCAGCCTGTGGCTGGAGTGCAGTGTGCGACTACCGGGATAGGACCGCACCGGCAGTCCCGTCAACAACGTGGACGATTTCCCCGTTGTGGTGGATCGACCCTCGTAGACAAGGGTCCCGTTACCACGAAGGGGAAAGTTACCACGTTAACCGCGGCCCACCGAGCCTGCCGCCGACCCGCTGGGCGACCGGCAACCCGGGCAAGCCCAGAACAAGCCAGCAGGGTCCAATTCGGGAGGGTAACTGTCCGCAATCTTTTCCGAGCGCCTTCCGGAGCGCGCGCAGACCGATGAACCGCAAGGCCATGCTGGAACAAACCGGCCATTACGGGCAGCCAGCACAGCAGCCGACCCCCGCACGCCGCGGATTCCGTCAGCGAGGCAGGCGCACCAGGGTGAGGAAGAAGTCGTCGATCTGCCTGATGGCCTCGATGAACTGCTCGAAGTCGACCGGCTTGCTCACGTAGGCGTTGGCGTGCAGCGCGTAGCTGCGCAGGATGTCCTCCTCGGCCCGCGAGCTGGTCAGCATCACGACCGGCAACACCAGCAGATCCGGGTCGCGCTTCAGCTCGGCGAGCACGTCCAGGCCGTCGCGCCTGGGCAGGTTGACGTCGAGCAGGATCAGGCCGGGCCGGGGCGCGTCCTCGTGCGGCGCCTCGCGGCGCAGGAAGCGCAGCGCGTCCTCGCCGTCGGTGACGACGTGCAGCCGGTTCCTGATCTTGTAGTACTCGAAGGCCTCCCTGATAATCAGCGCGTCACCCTCGTCGTCCTCGACCAGCAGGACGTCCACCGCATTCAACCGGGGGGAACCGTCCCCCCGGATCCCCGCGGTCAGGTCCTCAGTCATCCTCGTCTCCGGGCAGCGTGAAGCAGAACCTCGTGGCGCCGTCCGTGCCCGGGCCGGTATCCAGCCAGATCCGGCCGCCGAAATACTCGATGATCTTGCGGCACATCGCCAGGCCGACGCCGGTGCCAGGGTAGGCGCTGCGCTCGTTGAGCCGCTGGAACAGCAGGAAGATCCGGTCCGCGTACTGCGGGTCGATGCCGATGCCGTAGTCGGTGACCGAGAACCGCCACAGCTCGCCCTCGCGGCGCGCGGCGACGACGATGCGCGGCGATGCGGCTCCGCTGAACTTGACCGCGTTGCTGATGAGGTTCTGGAAGACGGCGGTGAGCAGCGGCAGCTCGGCCAGCACCAGCGGCAGGTGACCGGCCTCGATGGTGGCGCCCGACTTCTCGATCTCGGCGGACAGGTTGGCCCGCGCCTGGGCGAGCGCCGTGTCGCTGGACACCAGCGAGACCGGCGCCGCGGTCTGCCCGATCCGGCTGAACGCGAGCAGGTCGTTGATCAGCGCCTGCATGCGCTTGGCGCCGTCGACCGCGAACTCGATGTACTGGTCGGCCCGCGCGTCGAGCTTGCCGGCGTAACGACGCTGGAGGAGCTGGCAGAAGCTGGCCACCTTGCGCAGCGGTTCCTGGAGGTCGTGCGAGGCGAGATAGGCGAATTGCTCCAGCTCGGCGTTGGATCGCTGGAGGTCCGCGGCCCGTGCCTGGAGGCTGCTCTGCTCGTTCTCGGCGGTCGACAGGTTCTGCGAGATCTGCGCCCTGGCCCCGCGCAGCCGCGTCGCGAGCACGACGCTCGCCACGGCGAAAAAGACCGCCAGCACGGCGCACACCACGGCCACGATCGTCATGCACGGGCCTCCGCTGGCCGGTAGCGGAGCGCGAGCACGGCGAGGTCGTCATCGAGATCGCCCCGGTTGAGCGTGCGCACCTGGTCGACGACCCGGTCGAGCAGGTCCTCGTCGGAAGGGCAGTCCGGTCGCGCGTCGGCGATCAGCTTCATCAGCCCTTCGCTGCCGAGCCGTTCCGATCCGGCGCCGACCCGTCCCTCGATCAGCCCGTCGGTGAACATGAGCAGTGTCCAGCCGTCGTCCAGCGGTGCGCGCGCTCCTGGCCAGTCCGCCGTGCCGCCGAGGCCGGGCGGCGGGACGGCCGGCGCTTCGAGCTCGCGCACGCTCGTCCCGCTGATGAGCAGCGGCGGCAGGTGCCCCGCCAGCCGGACCCACGCGTAGTCCCGGTCCGGCGCGATCGAGGTCATGCACAGCGTCGCGAACATCGTGTCATCATGCCGCTCGTGTTCCAGCACCTGGCGCAGCGTACCGAGGATTTCTCCCGGTGACCGCTCCGCGAGCACCAGTGCTCGCCAGGCGACCCGCAGGCACACGCCAAGCGCGGCCTCCGCCGGACCGCGCCCGCACACGTCGCCGATCAGCGCGTGTACGGTGCCGTCCGGTGTCTGCACCACGTCGTAGAAATCCCCGCCGAGCAGCCGCTGCTGCCCGCCGGCCAGGTAGCGGGTCGCCACGCTGAGCCGCGTGTCGGTGAGCATCGGTGACGGCAGCAGGCCGCGTTCCAGCCTGGCGTTCTCCTCGGCGTAGATCCGCGCCGCGTCGAGTTCGCGCTGCGCCTCCTCGGCGCGCCGCCGCTCCATCGCGTAGCGGATCACACGCCGCAGCGTGTCGCCGCCGACCTCGCCCTTGACCAGGTAATCCTGTGCGCCGGCCCGCACCGCAGCGGCGCCCATGTGCTCGGCGGACACGCCGGTCAGCACGACCACCGCGAGTCGCGGCTGGTTCGCGGTCAGCCAGGTGAGCCCCTGCAACCCCTCCGAATCGGGCAGCCCGAGGTCGAGCAGCACGCAAGCCGCGTCGCCCGCGAGCGCCTTCGCTTCGGTGAACGACCGGGCCCGCCGCAACGTCACGGCAGCGCCCGCGTCCGCGAGCAGTTCCTGCACGATCAGCGCGTCGCCGTCGTCGTCCTCGACAAGCAGAACTCGCACCGCGCCCTCAAGCCCAGCCGTCATCACGCCCATCCCAGCGAGTAACCGGACCCCCATCATCCCCCACAAAACGTCACCCCCGCCACCGCACGCGCCCCGGCCCACGTGGAGAGCCGCCCCCACGGGGGTGCGTGGCCCCCGGACCCCCCTGGGACGGGCGGCGCGAAGGGGAGCGTGGCCCCCGAAGCCCCCTACGAGGGGGTGCGTGGCTCACGGACCCCCTCGTAGGGGGCGGCTGGGGCGCGGGGAGCGGGCGGGCGGTCAGAGGGACTGGGGGAAGTTGAAGATGTTGCCCGGGTCGTGGGCGGACTTGATCTGGGCCAGCCGGGTGTAGTTGGCGCCGTAGTAGGCCTGGCGCCAGTTGGTCAGGTCGGGATCGATGTAGTTCTGGTACGCCTGGCCGCTGGCGTAGGGGCGCATCGACTGCCAGAACTGGCGCTGCCAGGTGTGCTGGCGGGCGACGCCGCCGGACGGTGCCCCAGCGTTCCAGTCCGTCGTGTACTGGGCCTGGAACAAGGCGTTGCGGTGCACGAACGCGGTCGCCGACGGGCTGACGCGGTTGACGGCGCCGCCGAGCGCGTCGAAGGCGATGCCGCCCACTCCCCCTGGCGCGCCGCTGACCCGCTGGAGCGCTTCGATGCCGGACAGGAGCGTGCCGATCCCGTGGCTGCTCAGCGGCGTGGTAAAGATGTCGGACTTGGCGTACTGCGGCGCGCGGGACAGCTGGCCGCCGGACGCCTGGGTGGGGAGATGGCACTCCGGCACGCTGAGCGTGGAGCAGCCGGCCTCCACCATCATGGCGTGCAGCCAGGACGTGCTCTCCAGGAAGTGCGAGGACGGCGGGCCGGCCTTCGCGTACAGCTTCTCCAGCTGGCTGAACGCCTCGCCGGTGCTGCCGATGTACGTGCCGCCCACCTCGATCGTGGGTGTCCGGCCGCCCGGCGCGGCCGACAGGTGCATGTTCGACCACAGCTGGTCCGGTCCGTGTGGTGCCCAGGACTGCCACGCCGAGATCACCCGCGCGGCCTGCGACCAGGGCCAGTACAGGAAGAACAGCACGATGTCGCCGACCGGGTGCGTGCCGAAGGTGAACGAGGTGACGACGCCGAAGTTGCCGCCGCCACCGCCGCGGCAGGCCCAGTACAGGTCGGAGTTGGTCTTGGCGTTACAGGTGCGGAGCTTCCCGTCGGCCGTGACGAGTTGCAGCGACTGGACGTTGTCGCAGGTGAGGCCGAAGGCGCGGGCCACCACGCCGACCCCGCCGCCGAGCGTCAGGCCGGCCACGCCGACCGTCGGGCACGACCCGCCGGGAATCGCGCGGCCGTGTGCGGACAGGCCGTTGTACAGGTCGATCAGCCGGGTGCCCGCGCCGACGGTCGCGGTGCCTCCGCCGACCGTCACCCCGGACATCCGGGTCACGTCGATGACCAGGCCTGTCGTGGTCGACCAGCCCGCGTAGCTGTGCCCGCCGGACCTGACGGCCATCCGGACGCCGAACTTGCGGACGAACGCCAGGCAGGTCGCCACGTCGTGCGGGTTGCGGCAGTACGCGATGCCAGCCGGATTGATCGAGTCGAAGCGGGGATCGAACAGGCGCTTGGCCACCGGATAGCTCGACTCGCCAGGGCGGACCAGCGGTCCGGACAGGTCCCTGGCGAGCGCCGACCAGTCCGCACCCTTCGGCCCGGCGAGCACCCGGGCGCCGGTCGCCGGTGCGGCGGATGCCGGCCCGCCGGCAAAGCCGGCCCCGCTAGCAGTGCCGGTGCAGCCCGCCAGCAGGGCCGCGCCGCCGGCCGCCGCGGCGGTCAGGAACGCGCGCCGTCCGGGCTGGGCAGGAAGGCGGGGAGGCCCGGTGAGCTGGGGATGTGCCTCCGGGCGCGGATTGTGCTGCGGCATCGGCGTTTTGTCCTCCCGTCAGGCCCGCTCCCAGTGTGGGCTCTCGGCGATTAAGACGCCCGCCGATCGCCATCAGTTGGGCTAAAAGGTGACCTACCCGCGCAACGCAGATACCTACCTGCAAAAATGTAGTTGCCGGGAGACGGGGCCCGGAATACAGTTGAGCTACTCAAACGTTGATGGACTCAGGTACTTCCGGAACGTTGAGCAACTTTCAGACGGGGAGGTGAGCGTGGTGAGCCAGGATCTGAACAGCGAGGTCATGGACGCGCTCATCGAGGTCCTCAAGCACATGGGCACCCTCGGACAGGCAATCGGCGCGGAGTTCGGACTGACTGGCAGCGACGCCATGGCGCTGCACAAGATCGACGGACCCGTGTCGATGAAGGAACTGAGCCAGCGGATGGGCTGTGACGCCTCGTTCGTCACGGTCGTCGCTGACTCACTGGAGCGGCACGGGCTCGCCAGGCGCGAGCCTTCGCTGCGGGACCGGCGCAGCAAGAACATCGTGCTGACCGAACACGGGGCGGCGATCAGGGATCAGATCCTCGCCGAAGTCACGGCCCGTATGCCGTGGTGTAACGCGCTCGACATGAGCGAGCGCGAGTGTTTCCTCGGGCACCTGCGGAAAATGTCCGCGAAGGGGGGTGATCGTGTCACACCCGCGACGGCCGCGTCGTCTTAGGTGACGACAGGAACGCAAGCCGGCCGCCTCGCGGGAGAACACGATAACGGGGCAGTGTCACCAAGGTCGTTAGGACCAACGGGGTTCCACAGACATCGCCAGAAGAAAGAGAACGCCGGGCCGCTTGGGGCCACGGCGCCAGATAAAGACGTCCTTTAACAAGGGAGATTCACGTGTCAGCCACATCCGAAGCCGGGATGACGGCGGCCACCACGGCCACCGGCGCCCCGGCCGGCGCGCCACCGAAGCGGCTGGGCCTCGCGCTCGCCGTTATCGCGACCGCGCAGTTGATGGTCGTGCTTGACGCGACCATCGTGAACGTTGCCTTGCCGCACATCCAGAAGGCGCTGGGCTTCTCCGACAGCAACCTCGAGTGGGTCGTCAACGCGTACGCGCTGACGTTCGGCGGTCTGCTGCTCCTCGGCGGCCGGGCCGGTGACCTGCTGGGCCGCCGCCGGATCTTCATCGCCGGCATCGTGCTGTTCTCGCTGGCCTCGCTGCTCGGCGGGTTCGCCACCGACCAGGCCTGGATGCTCGCCGCGCGCGCCCTCCAGGGCGTCGGCGGAGCGCTGGCCGCGCCAACCGCCTTGTCATTGATCGCGGTCACCTTCCCCGAGGGACCGCCGCGTAACCGGGCGATGAGCGTCTACGCCTCGATGAGCGTGGCCGGCGGCGCCGTCGGCCTGATCGTCGGCGGCCTGCTCACCACGTATGCGAACTGGCGGTGGGTGCTGTTCGTCAACGTGCCGATCGGCGTGCTCGTGGCGCTCGTCGCGCCGCGGGTGCTCGGTGAGTCCGAGCGGGTGCGGTTCAACCGCAGCAGCTTCGACCTGCCCGGCGCGATCACCGGAACGCTCGGCGTGGCCGCCCTGGTCTACGGCCTGTCCAGCGCCGCGACCTCGGCGAACGGCGTCTCGCACTGGGGTGACACGAAGGTGCTCGTGGCCCTGGCCGCGGCGGTGGTGCTGCTGGTCGCCTTCGTGATCATCGAGATGCGCAGTGCGCACGCGCTGATGCCGATCCGGGTGCTGCGCAACCGGGACCGGTCCGGCGCGTACCTGATCATGCTGCTCGTCGGCACGGCGATGTTCGGGATGTTCTTCTTCCTGACGTACTTCGTGCAGACCGTCATGCACTACAGCGCGATCAAGACCGGTATTGCCTACCTGCCGATGGTCGCCGCGATCCTGGTGGCCTCCGGCGTCGGGGCGCAGCTGGTGCCGAAGATCGGCGCCCGGCCGCTGCTGATCGCCGGCTCGCTGATCGGGACCGGCGGCATGTTCTGGATGTCCCGGCTGACCGAGCACGCCACCTACTCGGCGGACCTGCTCGGGCCGACGATCGTCACCGGCCTCGGCCTCGGCATGCTGTTCGTGCCGCTGTCGCTGGTCGGGCTCGTCAAGGTGGCGGAGCGGGACACCGGCGTGGCCTCCTCGCTGCTGAACGTCGGGCAGCAGGTCGGCGGGTCGATCGGGCTGGCGGTCCTGGGCACCGTGGCGTGGAGCGCGGTCACCAACAGCTTCCGCTCCCAGGCGGCCTCGGCCGCCGCGGCGGCTGCTAAGACCGGGCAGCACCTGTCCGCGGCCAAGCAGGCCGCGGCGGAGGCCGCCATGCAGAACCACGCGCTGGCGACCGGGTTCTCCAAGGGGTTCCTGGTCTCGGCCGGCATCGCGTTCGCCGCGCTGGTGATCACGCTGATCACCATCCGGCTCCGCAAGGAGGACCTGGCCGGCATCAACCCGATGGCGGCTGGCTAACCGTTCAGAGCCGAGCGGCCCTGGTCCCCTCCCGGAAAGGGGACCGGGGCCGCTTCGTTTTTTCTTGGCCGCGAAGGGGCATATCGCCGTGATGGCATCGATCCGGGACGAGCAGGTACGGGAGTTCTTGAGCGCGGGCACGCGGACGGGGAAGCTGGCGTTCCTCGCCGCGAGCGGGCGGCCGCTGGTCGCGCCGGTGTGGTTCGTGCTCGAGGACGACACGCTGGTGTTCAACACCAGCAAGAACACGGCGAAGGGCCGCGCGCTCGCCCGCGACCCGCGCGTGACGGTGTGCGTGGACCTCGAGCAGCCGCCGTTCGGGTTCGTGCAGGTGCAAGGCTTGGCTGAGGTATCCGAAGAACCCGGCGAACTGCTGCGTACCGCCACTGCGATCGCGGCTCGGTACATGGGACCGGACCGGGCGGAGGAGTTCGGCAAGCGCAATGCGGTGCCGGGTGAGCTGGTGGTAAGGCTGCGCGCGGACAAGGTGCTCGCCGAGTTCAACATGACGGGCTAGAGACACGGTTCGGCTACGGTGCTTGTGGGTGCGATGACACATATCTGATGATTCTGAGGTGTCCGATCGTCCCGATCACGCGGTGCGGCGGCGTGCGGTGATCTCCGCGCTGCCGGTCATCCCGGTCGCGGCGGTGCTCGGGGCCGGGGCCGGGGTCGGGGTCGGGGTCACCGCCTGCTCCGCTCCCCCGCCGTCCGGGTTCCGGTTCTTCACCGCGCACGAGGGCGCCGTGGTCGAGGACGCCACCGCGCGGATCGCACCGGGACCCGCCGACGACCCGGCCGAGAAGGGCCACCCGGGAGCGCGCGAGGCCGGCGTCGTGCACTACATCGACACGCTGCTGAGCGTGCTGGACACCAAAGCCACGCCGGAGGTGTTCGCGGGCGGACCGTGGAGCAGCCGGCACACGTCTGGCCCGGACATGATGGCCTCGTTCATCAAGCTGGACCCGGTGACGGAGATCGCGTGGCGCAAGCGGATCGCCGGCTGGCAGCGGCGGTACCGGCAGGGCGTCGCTAACCTGGACAAGCTGGCCGGCGGCGACTACACGGCCGTGTCCAAGACGCAACAGGACAAGTACCTGGCCAAGCCGGCCGCCAGCGACTTCCTCTCGCTGCTGTTCGAGCACACGATTGAGGGTCTCTACGCCAATCCCGAGTACGGCGGCAATCGCGGTCAACAGGGCTGGAAGGACATCGGTTACCCGGGCGACAGCCAGCCGCGCGGCTACACCGCCGACGAGGTGACGCGCTCCGATGGACCCGATCCGGTCGGCAAGACCGCGATCGTGGCCGAGGCGCTGAAGTTCCTCGGTGCGATATGAGCACGGCGATCGTGATCGGCGCTGGGGCCGGCGGGTCCATCGCGGCCATGGAGCTAGCCCAGGCCGGCTGGGACGTGGTCGTCTTCGAGAAGGGCCCGAACTACTTCACGAACCTGGCCGGACCAGGGCCGTTCGGCACGCTGTTCGCCAACGACGACCTGAAGATGAACGTCCGCTACTTCGGCGGGCCTGACCCGCTGACCTGCCCGCGCACCTGGCGGCCCGACGCGAGCACACCCGTCCAGTACACCGGGGCCGTCGACGAGCTGCCGCAGACCGTGGGTGGCGGGACCGTGCACTGGGACGCGAAGGTGCCCCGGCTGTGGGACCTGGACTTCCAGCAGCTGTCCGCGCTCGGGCCGCAGCCGGGCGCCGACATGGCCGACTGGCCGTTCACGTACGCGGAGATCGCGCCGTACTACGACGAGATCGAGCAGCTCCTCGGGACCCAGGGCGACCTGTCCGCGATTCCGGACATCGTGCTCAAGCACGCGCCGCGCACCCGGCCGTTCCAGATGCCGCCGGGACCGCAGCAGCGCTCCTCACTCGCGGTCGCCGCCGGCGCGACGGCACTGGGCATGCATCCGTACCCGTATCCGATGGCGGCCAACACCGAGCCGTACAACGACCAGCACGTGTGCAACAACTGCGGGTTCTGCAGCGGGTACGGCTGCCCGGTGGTGGCCAGGCCGGCCGCGCTCATCCCGCTGCGGCTGGCGCTGCGCACCGGCCGGACGAAGCTGATCCCGCAGACGATGGTGACCGCGGTGACGCTTTCCGGGTCGCGGGCCACCGGCGTCCGCTGGGTCCGGATGACCTCCGGCGGCGACCCGGTGACCGGCGCGCAGAGCGCCGACCTCGTCGTGCTGGCCGCGTCCGGAATCGAGACCATCCGGCTGGCGCTGCTGTCCGGGTTCCCCGACAAGAGCGGGAAGCTCGGCCGGCGGCTCATGCTGCACGCGTTCCTGGACGGCACCGCGATCTTCCTCGACGAGCGGATGCACGCCTATCGCGGCCGGTCCATCACCCAGTGCGCGGAGGACGCCTGCGACCCCGGCTTTCCCGGTGCCCGGGCGTTCGCCAAGCAGAACGGCCTGCCATACATCCGCGGCGGGATCATGGAACTCGGCGGCAGCCAGGACCCGATCGAGGAGGGGCAGGCGTACACGACGCTGCTCTCGATCATGCGTTCCGCGCGGCCGTTCGGCACCGAGTTCAAGCAGCTGATGCGGTCCTCGATCCTGCGCGACCGGCTGGCGGGCTGCTCGCTCATCGGTGACGACCTGCCCTACCTCGAGCACACCGTCACACTCGATCCCACGGTGCGCGACGTGTTCGGGGTGCCCGTCGCGCGGATCACCTGGAGTGCCCAGAAGTACGAGCAGGCCTCGCTCCAGTTCTACGCGAACGTCGTCAAGCAGATGATGCTGAAGGCCGGCGCGGGCGCGGTGGTCGCCGTGCCCGGCACGTCCAACTCCGGCGGCGTGCCCACCGGCAACCACGTCATGGGCGGCATGATGATGGGCACGGATCCGTCGACGAGCGTGACCGATGCGTACGGCGCGGTGCATGGCCTGGACAACGTCGCCGTCGCGGACGGGAGCGTGTTCGTCACCTCCGGAGCGCACAACCCGACGAACACGATCATGGCGGTGGCACTGCGGGACATCCGCCACCTCGCCGGGGTGCGCCCCGGCCCCTAGCCCGCGTCCAGAGATGTAGCCGGGGTCGTTCTCTGGACTGATGCCAGCGGGCCGCTTCGCGGCTACCGTCGGAAGAGTGTTCCCTGCTCAGACACCGCCGAGACGGCCGGTCCTGGCCAAGTTCACCGAGCGGCAGATGTTCGCCGTCACCGCGCTGGTGACGTGTGCCGCCTTCGTCGCGGTGACCGTGTCCCTGCGGGCCAACCCGCACGCCGGGGGCCCGCGGCTGGCGCTGACGCTGCTGGCGTTCGGCCCGGTTCTCGCGCTGCGCCGGTGGCCGCTGCCGTTCCACCTCCTCGCGGCGGCCGCCACGACGATCGGCATGGCCACGGCCGCCGTGTCGCTGCCGTTCGGCATCATGCTGGGCATCACCACCTTCCTCGCCGCGTCCCAGATGCCGCGCCGTCTCTCGATCCGCGTGGTCGTCGGCACGGTGGCGGTGCTGTGCGGCGCACTGGTCTACGCGGCGATCACGATCGCGCACCCGCCGCTGCTGGCCGCCGCGGGCCAAGGCCTGGTGCCGCTCGTCGCCGCGTGGTTCATCGGGGACGGCATCGCGGCGCGGCGCCGCTATCTCGCCGTGCTCGCCCAGCAGGCCGAGTGGGAGCGTGCCGAGCGCGCCCGTCAGGAGGTGCGGGAGGAGCGGGTGCGCATCGCCAGGGAACTGCACGACGTCGTCGCGCACAGCCTCACCGTGATCACCGTCCAGGCCGGGGTCGGCCGGCGGCTCATGGCCAAGTGGCCGGAAGAGGCCGGCGACGCGCTCGCGTCCATCGAGTCGATCGGCCGGACCGCCCAGGACGAGCTCCGGGTGGTGCTCGGGCTGCTGCGCGACGAACAGGGTGAGGCGGCCTCGCTGACCCCGGCTCCGCGGCTGACCGACCTCAAGGAGCTCACCGAGACCGTGCGGGACTCCGGCAACCCGGTCGACCTGCACTTCTCGGGTACGGACCGCGCGATCTCGCCGTCTTTGGAGCTGTCGCTTTACCGGGTCGTGCAGGAGGCGCTCACCAACGTGGTGAAGCACGCGCCGGGAGCACGCGCCGTTGTCGATCTGACCGTGTCGGACACCGAGGTCAGCCTGGAAGTCAGCAACGAACCCGGCGCGCCCGGGGTCGCGAGCAGTGTCGCGAGCGGGCCGGGGTCTGGCCACGGGATCATCGGTATGCGCGAGCGGGTCGGCGCGTTCGGCGGGCAGTTGTCGGCGGGACCGCGGCCTGAGGGCGGCTTCCGGGTGGAAGCCAGGATCCCGCTCGAAGAGGTGGCGTGACGATCCGGGTTCTGGTCGCCGATGACCAGGCGCTGCTGCGGACCGCGTTCTCCTCGCTCATCGAGGCCGAAGACGACCTGACCGTGGTGGGCGAGGCCGCCGACGGCAGGGAAGCCGTCGAACTGGCGGCCGCTCGCGCGCCGGACGTCGTGGTGCTGGACGTCCGGATGCCGGTGATGGACGGGATCGAGGCCGCCCGCCTGATCACCGGGAACGGGAGCCGGACCGGGCCGCGGGTGCTCATCTTGTCGACGTTCGACCTGGATGAGTACGTCTTCGAGGCGCTGCGGGCGGGCGCGAGCGGGTTCGCGCTGAAGAGCCGCCCGCTGGAGGAACTGCTGAGCGCGATACGGCTGGTCGCCACCGGCGAGGCCCTGCTCGCGCCGAGCGTCACGCGGCGGCTGATCGCCCACTTCACCAAGCAGGCTAGCCTGCCCGCCGAGAGCAAGGCCGGCCTGGACGAGCTGACCGACCGGGAACGGGACGTCCTGCTGCTGGTCGCGCACGGGCTGTCCAATGCCGAACTCGCCGAGCAGCTGCACGTCAGCCTGCCAACGGCGAAGACGCACGTGAGCCGGATCCTGACCAAGCTCGGCGCCAGAGACCGCACCCAGCTCGTCATCATCGCCTACGAGAGCGGGCTGATCACCCGCGGGATGAGCCCGCGTCCGTCCAGGGAATGACGCCTATTCGATCCTCGCGCACGACGACGGCGGGGACGCCGGCCTTCCACCATGGGCTTCATGCATGGATACGGTTTCGCGATCATTCTCCTCGTGCTCGTCGTTGCCGCGGTGGCCTATGGCGTGACGCGGCGGCGGAGCGTGACGCGGCGGCGGAGCCGCCCGGCGTCCGGTGGCGACGACGGGGACCGCTGGGTCGCCGCGGTCGCCGCGGCACCGCGGCGCACGGACGACGGCTCTCCCGCGGTGGAGACACACGGGCTAATCAAGCGCTTCGGCGCGAACCTGGCGGTGAACGACGTCGAGCTGCGCGTGCCGCGCGGCAGCGCGTTCGGCTATCTCGGGCCGAACGGCGCGGGCAAGACCACGCTGATCCGCACCTTGCTGGGGCTGACCAAGGCGAGCGGCGGGACGATGTCGCTGCTCGGCGTCCCGGTCCCGGGCGGCAGGGCCCGCGCCCTGGCCAAGGTCGGCGCGATCGTCGACGAACCCCGCTTCCACGGGCACCTCACCGGCCGGGAGAACCTGCGGATCCTCGCCGCGGCCCGCGGCGGAGACGCCGTCGCCAGGATCATGCCGTCGCTGGAACGGGTCGGGCTCGGCGAGCGGGCCGACGACAGGGTCGCCGCGTACTCGATGGGCATGCGCCAGCGCCTCGGCGTGGCGGCGTGCATGCTCGGCGATCCGGACCTGCTCATCCTCGACGAGCCGATGAACGGGCTGGATCCCGCCGGGATGCACGAGATGCGGGCGACGATCCGGGGCCTGGTGGACGAGGGACGCACGGTCGTGCTCTCGTCGCACCTGCTGGACGAGGTGGAGCGCACGTGCGACGCGGTCGCGATCGTCGACCAGGGCCGGGTCATCCGCCAGGGCCCGATCCACGAGCTGGTCCGCGGTGCCGACGGCGAAGCGGGCGCCACGGTGCGGGTTGACTGCGCCGAGCCCAGCGCCGCCGCGCGGATCATCGCGCAGGCGTCGATCGCCAGCGGCACCGCGGTCACCGACGACGGGCTGACCGTGACGCTGCCGTCCGGCACCACCCGGGACACGGTGGCCGAAATCAACCGGCTGCTGGTAACCGGCGGCGTGCGCGTGTACGGCCTCCACGAAGAACGGACGAGCCTGGAGGACTGGTTCTTGTCCGTGACGAGCCGGCTGGGAGCGCGGTCATGACCGACGTCTCCGTTCCCCGCACCGGTATGTGGCTCCCTACCTGGGGGCTCGTCACGACCCGGCTGCTCGAGCTGCGCAAGCGCCGGGGCCTGATGATCGCCGTCGCGGTGCTCATGCTCGCCCTGCCGGTCCTCGTGCTCGGCCTGCGGCTGATCTTCCACGCCGCCGATCCGAAGACGTACGGGCCGGCCGGCAGCCCCGGCATCTTCGGCGGCATCGTCAACACGATGGCCGAGTTCGGCTTCATCGCCGCCGCCACCCTGGGCACCGCGGCGGGGACCACGGATCTGACCGACGGCATGTTCCGGCACCTGGTGGTGACCGGCCGCTCGCGGCTGGCGCTGTACCTCGCCCGGATCCCCGCGGGCCTGGCGATCCTGCTCCCGGCCCTGGCCCTGGCGTTCTCCGCGGTCTGCCTGGTCACCAGCTACGCGGGCGTGCCGCAGCCGACCTCTATCTCGGTGGGCGGCGTGCCGGTGCCGCCCGGCCTCGGCCAGGCCGGGCTGGGGACCTGGGAGCGGGCGCACCCGCAGCAGGCCGCGACCGCGTTCGGCCCGCAGCAAAGCATGGGCAGTGACTACGACCAGTACGCCAGCGCGGAGCTGTCCGGCGAGAACCCGGCCGTCAACGAGATGGTCAAGATCGGACTGTGGCTGGTGCTCGACGTGGGTGTCGCGTTCACCGTCGGATTGGGGCTCGGCTCCCTGATCGGACAGCGCACGGTATCGACGATCCTGATGATCGCACTGGTGATCATCGTCACGCCGATCCTGGCGGACCACGTGATCCCGTACTTCATCGACGGCCAGCGGCTCGACGTCGGCATCGCGCTCGACCAGCTGCGGCCGGCCGGGTTGGCCAGCGGCACCGGCGACGCCGGCGGCCCCAGGATTTTGTTCGGCGGACACGGGGTGCTCCAGATACCGCCGATGCCGACCTGGGGCATGATCAGCGTCGTCGTCGGCTGGATCGTCGGCTGGACCGGGATCGGCGCGTGGCGCATGGCAACCCGGGACGCCTGACACCACGGCTTTCAACCGGTTGGTTGACACGACGGAAAGTCCGGGCCTAGGATCTGTTTCAACCAAGAGGTTGAAACGAGGAGTCATGGCCGCGGACACGCTGACGAGGGTCTTCTCCGCCCTCGCCGATCCGACGCGCCGCGACATGGTGGCCAGGCTCGCCGAGGGCGACGCTACGGCGGGCCAGCTGGCCGAGCCGTACCGGATGACGCTTCAGGCCGTCTACAAGCACCTGCGGGTCCTTGAGGATGCGGGGCTGGTCAGCCGGCCGCACGGTCCGCAACCCCGGCCGGTGCGGCTGGAGACCGAGGTCCTCACCGAGCTGGAGAGCTGGATCGAGCGGTACCGGCACCGCGCAGAGCAGCGGTACCGTCGCCTGGACGCCCTCTTGGCCACCATGAGCCGCACCGACGACAAGGAGGGCGCCGACGATGTCAGCGACCACGCAGACGGCCATCGAGGCTGACCCGAAGCTGCCGATCATCCGGATCACCCGCGAGTTCGCGGCCACGCCCGGGCAGCTGTTCCGCGCACACACCGACCCCGCGCTGTTCGCCCAGTGGATCGGCCCGGACGCCGCCGACACCTCGATCGAGCACTGGGACGCCCGCACCGGCGGCAGCTGGCGGTACACCGCCAGGGTCGGCGGCACAGCGCACAGGTTCCGCGGCTGCTTCCACGACGTGCGCCGGGACCGCATCGTGCAGACCTTCACCTGGGAGGGCGACCCCGACGGCGTCGCCCTGGAGACCTTGTGGTTCGACGATCTCGGCGGCGGCCGCTCCCGGCTGCGCTCCCAGTCCCTGGTGGACAGCTTTGCGGCCCGTGACGCCTGGCTGGCCAGCGACATGGAGACCGGCGTCAACGAAGGCTACGCGGCGTTGCAGCGGATGGTCGACGATGGCGCTGTCTGAGCACCCCGCGGCGTCTGAGCACCCCGCGGCGCGGCACCGCCAGATCGGCGGGCTGTTCACCGAACGGGTCCTCGGGACCCGCGACTGGGACGCCCTGTCCCCGGTCCCCGGCTGGACCGCGCGCGACGTGGTGCGCCACCTGACCGAATGGTTGCCCCCGTTCCTGTCCGCGGGCGCGGGCATCGCGCTGCCCGGCGGGCCCCCGGCGGACGAGGACCCGGTACTTGCCTGGCGGGTGCACTGCGATGCGGTGCAGGCCCTGCTGGACGACCCGGCCACACAGAACCGGATGCTGGCCAACCCGCACATCGGCGAGCTGCCGGTGGACCGCGCGGTCGACCAGTTCTACACCGTGGACGTCTTCATGCACACCTGGGATCTGGCCAGGGCCACCGGCCAGGACGACCGGCTGGACGCCGGCCTGTGCGGCCAGCTGCTGGCCGGCATGACGGAGTTCGAGGAGGCGATGCGCTCCTCCGGCCAGTACGGGGCCAGGGTCGAGGTGCCGGAGGACGCCGGACCCCAGGTCAGGCTGCTGGGCTTCATCGGCCGTGACCCCTTCTGGTCGCCGCCAAGCGCTGCCATCACCTGACGCCTTCCCGGTTCCCGGTGCCGGCGTGATCATTGATGCATGGATCTCGCCTACCTGAGCGCCATCGAGGCCCTCGCGCTGTTCCGCGCTCGCGAACTGTCGCCGGTCGAGCTGATGCGTGCCGTCATCGACCGTGCCGAGAAGACCGAGCCGGTGGTCAACGCGTTCGCGGAGCGTCTGTTCGACGAGGCGCTGTCCCAGGCGCGCGACGCCGAGGCGCCCTACCTGGGCAAGGGCGGCCAGGATCCGCGTCCGCTGGACGGCATACCGGTGGCCACCAAGGAAAAGCACGCGATCGCGGGGCGGTTGCTGACCGAGGGATCGCTGGTCTTCCGTCACACGGTCGCCGAGGCGAACGCGCCGGTCATCGACCGGATCCTGGCGGCTGGCGGCATCATCCACGCCCGCACCACCACCCCGGAGTTCAGCTGCGCGTACTTCACGCACACGCGGCTGTGGGGCGTGACCCGCAACCCATGGCACACCGGCTACACGCCCGGCGGCTCCTCGGGCGGCTCGGCCGCCGCGCTCGCGGCCGGCAGCACGCTGCTCGCCTCCGCTTCGGACATCGCCGGCTCCACTCGCGTGCCGGCCGCGTTCACCGGCACGGTCGGCTTCAAGGCGCCCTACGGGCGGATCCCGGGCGCTCCCCCGCTGTCCGCCGACTATTACCGCGGCGACGGCCCGCTGGCCAGGACCGTCGCGGACTGCGCCGCGTTCGCCAACGTGCTCATCGGCCCGGACCCGCGCGACCACACCTCGCTGCGGCCGGCCGTCTACCTGCCGCCGTCATACCAGCCGGCCGCGGGCATGCGCATCGCGCTGTGCCTGCGGCTCGGCGACTACCCGGTGAGCGCGGAGGTCGAGGCAAGCACCCGGGCGGCGGCGACGGCGCTCGCCGACGCCGGCGCGGTCGTGGCGGAGATCGAACTGCCGTGGCGGGTCAGCGAGATCCGCCGGACCGTCGCGGCGCACTTCGCGCAGATATTCGGCGCGATCATCGGGGAGATCGCCAGGGACCACCGCGACGAGCTGATGCCGTACTCGCTGGCCTTCGCCGACCAGATGGCGGACGCGGCACGGCGCCTGTCGTTCCTCGAGGCGCTGCGCACCGAGACGCGCATGCAGCGCGAACTCGCCACCGCGATGGCGCCGTTCGACGCGCTGATCTGCCCGGCCACGACGATCCCCGGGCTGCCCGCCGGCGACGACCTGCTGACGCAGCACGGCGACGACACGGTGCTCGGCAAGGCGGAGACGGCCACGATGACGGTTCCGTTCAACATCTGCAACCGCTGCCCGGTGCTGGCCGTGCCGAGCGGCCACGCCGCGAACGGCCTGCCGCTCGGCATCCAGATCGTCGGCCACACCTACGACGACGCCACCGTCTTCCGGGTCGGCGCCGCCCTGGAGCAGGCCCGCCCCTGGGCCTACACCCCCGCGCACCGCCCCGCCCTGTAAACCTCGAGGGGGCGCCTGGCTGCCGAGGTCAGACATCCCGTCGAGCAGGATGCCGGTGATCAACTCGGCGTACCCGCCATCCGGGTCCAGGTCGGGATCGTAGACGGTCACCTGGGCGCCTGCCGCGAGCCGACGGGCATGGGTCACGATCGCGTCCTGGTTGCGCAACTTACCGGGGCGCACCCGATCGGTGTACCGGCCGGGCAGCACCACGCCGGCGTCCACGGCACCTCGCTCGGCGAAACTCCGGTACAGGCCGGCCTCGCGCAGCGCCTCGGGCGCTTTGGCGCAGCCAGGAACGCTGCCCCGCCGTGGCGGCCGCAGGCCCAGGTTGCTCGGCGCGGACAGGAGCGCGATCGGCATGATCAGAGCCTAGTGTCATCGGCATGTCCACGATCGTTCGCCCGCTCGATGCGTCCTCAGTCCCGAACACCGTGGTGGATTGCCCCTTTGCGGGTGCCTGACCCTTGTTTTCGAGGGTTAACTCACCACGATGGGGCAATCCACCACATTCATGCAGGGCCAGCCAGTGGGCTGGCGGCATCGTCAAACGAACGTCTGGGCTAGTGGTTCAGCTGACCAAGCACCACTGTCGTTAGGAGCATGATGGTGGTAAGGGTTAGCAGAACCGCCCGAGTTGGTTGACGGCGGCCGCGCCGCGATGCACGAGGACGTCGAAGCCCGTGCCGCGGGAAAGCGCATTCCCATGCTGCCGCGCCGTTTTGTCGGCGGCTTTGGGTGGGAGCGTGCCGCGCGGGGTTCCTGGCCGTACTGGTTTGGGAAAGTGCTTTCCCAGACTAGACTCGGCGGAAATGCTGCGGGAGGTCACGACCAGCGATGGTTCAGGAGCGGCTGTGACAGACACGAGCCAGCGGCGGCCCCGGCGACCACGCGCCGGGCGCCGCGCGCCGGGGCAGGATGGGGCCAGGCCGGACGGCCGGGTCACCCTTCAGGATGTCGCGGACCTGGCGGGGGTCTCGCTGACGACCGCGTCCCGGGTGGTCAACGAGGGGTCGCGCAAGGTCGGTGCCGCGATGATCGACCGGGTCAGCCGCGCGGTCGCCGAACTCGGCTACGAGGCCAACCTCCAGGCTCGGGCGGTCGCCACCGGCCGCGGCAGCATGATCGGCGTCATGGTGCACAACATTGACGACCCGTATTTTTCCTCCATCGCGGCCGGCCTGATCGACGTGACGCATGCCCGCAAGCTGCTGGTCTGCATCTCCAGCACGACGAGCAGGGAGGCGGGTGAGTCGGAGTACGTGTCGCTGATGCGCGCCCAGCGCGCCCGGGCGGTGATCCTGGTCGGCAGCAGGTCCGACAACGGGCCGGCCCGGGAGGCACTGCGCGCCGAGATCGAGGCATTCACCCGGGACGGCGGCCGGGTGGTGTGCGTCGGCCAGGACATGCTCGGTGTCGACACGATAATGCCGGAGAACAAGGCCGGCGCGGCCGCGCTGGCCCGTGCCCTGGTTGCGCTCGGCCACCGGAGCTTCGCGGTACTTGCCGGACCGCGCGACGTGCTCACCGCGCGGGATCGGGCGGACGGGTTCCGGGACGGCCTGTCGGCCTGGTCGGTCGACCTCGACCCGCGCTGGATCGTGGCGGGCGCCTTCACCCGGGATGGCGGATACGAGGCGATGAGCGCGGTGCTCGCGTCCGGCCCGGCGCGCCCGGACTGCGTGTTCGCCGTGAACGACGTGATGGCGGTCGGCGCACTGGCCCGGCTGCGGGCCCAAGGCATCGCGGTGCCCGACGACATCGCGGTGGCCGGCTTCGACGACATCCACACGCTGCGCGATGTCTACCCGCCGCTGACCACCGTCCGGCTGCCGCTGAAGCGGATGGGCGAGATGGCGGCCAGCCTGGTGCTGAGCGAGGCCGCGTCCGTGCTGCCGCGGATCATCCCGGTCCCGGGCGAGGTCATCCTGCGGGACAGCACGCTGCCCCGTCCGCGTCAGCGCGGGTGACGAGGGTTGTCTCAGTTTCCCGCGCACAGGTACGGCCAGGCGTGTGCCACCGACACCAAGGTGACGTAGTGATGCCAGCCAGGGAATGACCGTCCCTCGAAGTGGCGCAGTCCCGATCCGGTGTACAGCATCTCCAGTTCGGCGTCGACCCGGTCGTGCAATGTGGTGAGCTCCGGCAGTCTGGGCAGCCGCAGCGCGTCGAGCGTGGTCAGCCAGCTCGCCCGCACTGACCGCCTGATAGATGACCATTCGGCCGCGACGTACCGCGGCGGCCGGGAGTGGGGATGCGGTACGTGGCCCACTGGCGTAACCGCGGAGTGGCCGGCCCGGGCGCGGCACTCGGCGTCAGCGGACTCGGTAGGCATCCTGGCGACGATGAACTGCGAGCTGCCGTACCGGCCCGCTGGCAGGTGTGATCGGCTGATCACGGTCGTGTTGCGCTGGATGGAGTCGACGACGAGTTCTCCGAAGGAGAGCGTCTGCGGTGCCGGATGGGCCGATCTGACTGTCACCGCGGGTCTGTTCTCCGCTACCCGTAGCACGTAGCGCAGGCCGAGCGACTCCAGCCCGCGGGCCAGGGCGCCCACCCGGGGATGATGGCGGATATCAGCGACGATCGGCGCGGGCGGCAGCCCCCAGTCGGTCACCATCTCATCTATCGCGTTCAGTATGTGGCGACATGTCGGCAGGTAGCGCTCCTCGGCTGGCACCCGAGCACGCTTGCGGCGTGCCTCGTCCTCGTCCCAGGCCGGAGGCAGCAGGAGGCGCCAGTTCACCGGGCAGCTTCCGCGCTGGCCGGTCAGGAACACGGCGATCCCGAGCTGGCAGTTCAGCAACCGGCCTTCCGACTGGACGAACTGCTTTGCGACACCGACAGAACGGTTACCGTTCTTCGGGAACACCACCTCCTTGACGACCCATGCCTGTGGCTGGATCGCGTCGAACAGGCGGTATGTAAGATCCCGGCGGACCGGCCGGTAGTCCCAAGTGCTCTGGTTGACGAATTGCTGGAGGCACTGCTCGGCGCCGCCGCCCGCCACAAGGTCGGATATCTTTCTGACCGACTTTCTTCCTGGCACGGAGAGCAGGCCGCGTACATATGCTTCGCCCCACCGCCGCTGATCGGCGCGCGCGAAAGAGTAGAAAAGGTCGTGGCAGTATGCTGACAGCCCGGCGTCGTCGATTTCTGCTTGACGGAGGTATGGGTCACCAGTATCGACAGTAAGAGTCATCTGAACTCCCCAGAAACTCTGACGCTCAGCCTGCGTCGCCCCAGCCAGCACTAAACTCGCTTCTCGGCGGAAGAAACATCTCATGCGCTATCAATGTTTGGCGCAATGCCAAAAAGTATCCTTCGAGCGCTCCGATAGCCACGATCTCCCCAGAAGTACGACGCGACGACTACGACAGGATTCCTTTCCGTGTTCCGTGCATAGGTTCTCTCTTACCAGCATGGGACAGGCAGACCTGACGAAACAGCAGGAACCTATGGTGGAACTCGCGGTACCAGCATCGGTGAGGCCGTTGCCGACGGCGGTGACCAGGCAGGATGCGCTCAGCGGCCACACAGTTCCAGTCCGGCTTGACCGCGATATCCCGCCATGGCCGACGGCGAGCTGCGAAGCCAGAGCCTAGACTTCTTGCGGGGATGAGTGGAGGACAAACCATGGCGGACAGGAGGCAGGAAGAGGAGCTCGCGACGTTCCTGCGCTCGCGACGGCAGCGGCTCAGGCCACAAGATGTCGGCTTGCCAGCGGCGGGCCGCCGCCGGACCCCTGGGCTGCGACGGGAGGAAGTCGCGGTTCTCGCCGGCCTCAGCACTACCTGGTACACATACCTTGAGCAGGGACGTGGCCGAGAGGTGTCTCCTGCGGTGCTTGACAGCATCGCCCGGGTCTTGCAGCTGACCGAGGATGAGCGCCGGTACGTGCATCTTCTTGCCTTCGGACATGTCGTAGCAGCGCGTCCGCTAGGCGAAGAGGTACAGGTCAGCGACCTGCTTCGGGAAATAGTGGCGATCGCCGGTAACCAATCTAATCCGCTGTACGCGTGCAATCGTGCAGGCGATCTCATCGCCTGGAACGAAGCCGCCGTGGACTGGTATGACGACTGGTCCCGGTTGCCGGAGAGAGATCAGAATTTCATGACCTGGCTGCTCACCGAGGATAAGGCCAGGAGTTGCCTCGTGGACTGGGAAATGGTTGTACGCGACCTTATCGCCAGGGGACGGGCAGATGTTGCCCTTCAACCAGGCGATAGGGTGCTGCAGAATCGTATCGCCGAACTTAAGAGAAGAAGTCCCGATTTCCAGCGCTTGTGGAATGATCATCATGAGGTACGCACGCATCGTACAGGGGTGCGCCGCATGCGACATCCAGACAAGGGTATATCGGAGTGGCGGCTTGTCCCTCTAGTTTCCATCTACCAAGATTCACCAACCGCGATCTTTCATTTGCCTGTATAACCTGGATATGTGCTCCGCGACGGCTTGAGCAACTGTCGCGACCGTACCGCCGTTGATTAGCTTGACAATCGGCAGCCTGGCCTCGAACTCACGCTCGATATGGAAGCCCAACTCGACTGCCATCACTGAATCCATGCCCATCTTGTTGAGCGGCCAATTGCGATTTACGCGTTCCGGTGGCAAGCTGAGCACCTTCGCCACATGAATTGTCAACGCCTCGGCGATTTGGGCCATGCCGGTGCCACGCGCGCTCCTGACAGCAGGCCTGTCCGGTTCAGTCCCGGTAAGATGACGCAGTTGAGGCACCCCCGCGGCCACGGGATGGGCTGCCGCCCACACCTTCCAGTCGGCTGGAAGCACCGCTGCCTGGGTGATCCCTTCATGCAGGATCTGCTCCAGCACCGCAATGCCATTCCGCGGGCTGATGGCGGTCATTCCCCGCGGTATCAGGCTGCGGCCGGCCAGGGTTTCGCGCCGGGCCACCATTCCGGCGCCGCCCCAGACCCCCCAATTGATGGTTGTGGCGCGCGCGCCGTCGGCACGGCGATAGTGGGCCAGCGCGTCAAGAAAGGCATTTCCGGCCGCGTAGCCGCCGAGCATGGGCCAGCCGAGGAGTGCCGAACCGGAGGACAACAGTACGAATAGGTCCAGCGGCGCGTCGCGCAGCAGCCGGTGCAGATTCCAGGCGCCCGTCACCTTCGCTCGCAGGACGGCAGAAAGATCATCAGCCCGCATGTCGGCGATAGGCACGTAGTCTATGGTCCCAGCGGCATGTACCACACCCCGCAGCGGCGGCTTTCCCGCTTGCGCGCGCTGGGTCAGAAATGTGGTCATCGCGTCCAGGTCGGCGACATCCACCGCGGCGTACTCCACGTCGGCCCCTCGGCTGGCTAGTTCCCGCATCACCGCAAGCCGTGGATCGGCGGGGTCTTCGGGGTCGGCAGGAAGCTGGCCTCGGCCCGTGAGCACCAGGTGGCGCGCTCCCTTGTCGACGAGCCACGACGAGACGGTCGCACCGATCCCGCCGAGACCGCCAGTAACCAGATACGCGCCTTCGGCGTGGATCGTGAAAGCCGTTGCCGACTCGGCCGAGCGCACCGGCAGGGAGTCGGCGCGCTGTCCGGGGAAGCGCAGGACGAGTTTGCCGGTGTGGGCAGAGCGCGACATCAGCCGGAATGGCGCTGCGGCCTCGGTGGCGTCGAACTCCTGGAGGGGCAGCGGGTCCAGCGCACCGTGGCCGACGAGCTTGGTGACCGCACGCAGGATCGCCCCGGCGCGCTGTGGTCGCTGCTGGATCATCCGCACGACGTCGACGGAGTGAAACGAGAGGTTACCCGCGAATGCCGACATGCCCAGCGGGGTATCGGACAGCATGTCCCGCTTGCCCAATTCGACGTAGTGGCCGCAATCGGCCAGCAGCGACAGGTTCGCGCGGATCGCCTCACCGCTGAGGGTGTTGACGATCACATCGAACCCGGCGCCGCCGGTGGCATCGCGGAACTGCTCGACGAAGGCCAGTGACCGGGAATCGGCGACGTGGCCGACGCCGAGTCCAGTCAGGAGCGCTCGTTTGGCGGGGCCGCCAGCGGTTGCGAAGACGTGGCCGCCCTTCCACCGGACGACATTGAGCGCCGCCATGCCGACGCCGCCGGTCGCGGAATGTACAAGGACACGATCCCCCGGGCTGATGCCCGCCAGTTCATTCAGTGCGTGGTAAGCGGTCAGGTAGGCGGCGGGCAGGGCCGCGGCCTCGGCGAGGCTCGGCCGGGCAGGTTTGAGCGCGGTCAGGCATGCTTTGGTGGTGACGTGCGTGGCCATCGCCCGCTCGGCCAGGGCGACCACCTCGTCTCCGACGGCGAAGTCAGTGACGCCGGCTCCGATCGCTTCGATGACTCCCGCGCATTCCCATCCCAGTGCCGGGCTCGCGGCTGCGGGCTGGCCTGGGTGGCGGCCAACGCTCACCAGGACGTCCCGGTAGTTGACACCGGCGTGGGACACCCTGATGAGGACCTCGTCCTCGGCCGGTTCTTCCGACGGCGCCGGGACCAGGCTCAAGTCGTCGACGACCCCTGGCGCGGGGATGGCTAGCCGCAAACAGGTCCCGCTCGGATGCCGTGGGCGACGGTGAGGTACGAGGCGAGCGGCGAGGCGCCGGCCGTCGCGCAGTGCGATCTGGTTCTCCGCATCTGGATGCTCGAGCTCCGCGACAAGTCCGATCAGGCTTTGCGCGGTGTCATCGAGGTCGACCAGCCGGGCATGAAGCGCGGGCTGCTCGGCGGCCAGCGAGCGGCCCAGTCCCCACGCGAGAGCCTGGAAGGGTTCGACTACCTTCTGCCCGGGCTCTGTGGCCTGTGCGTTCCGGGTGACCAGCCAGAGGGACGGCGAGCCGGGCAGTGGTGCCTGATCGAGGGCCTGGACGAGGTGCACCACACTGCGGCAGCTCGCGGCTTCGGCCCGGTCGATCTCCGCGGCCGTCGCGTCAAGGCCCACGGCGGCATCCAGCGACCACAGATGAACGATTCCCCGGTAAGGGCCAGCCGCGGCGGCCCGGGTGAGCGCGGCGGCCAAGGGGGCGGGAGCGACGTGCGTCCGATCAGCATCAGCCAGCCGATAGGTGTCCGCTTGGGTGAGGACGACGACTTCATGTCCTCGCTCGCGCAGTTCTCTCACCAGACCACTGCCGACGGTTCCGCTGTCGCTCAGGGCAAGCCAGCGGCCTGGATCCGCGGGGCCGGCGTCTGCCTCAGCAGGCCACTCGGCCCTCTCCCAGATCAGATCGTGCACCCACGAGGCGAAAGGGGGGCCGTCGGCGGGTGCTTCGCCCGCTTCCCGTGCCGATGTGGTACCAGGGCCGCTCAGTTGCAGCCGCAGACCGCGAAATTCGGCGAAGATGCGGCCATCCGGGTGGCGGATCTCGACATCGCCGATGAACGAATCCGCGCGGTCGGCGGGCAGGAGCCGGGAATGGGTCCACACTTCGGGTCCGGGGCACCCGTAGAGCCGGAAATCGCCAATGCCGCCGAGCACGAAGTCATGATCTTGGCCGACGGCGCGGGCGGGGCGGGCGGCGGCCAGGCTGTGCGCGCAGGCTTCCAGCAACGCCGGGTGGAACCGGTGCTCAGGCAAACTGCCCGTCAGCGCCTCAGGGCAGCGCAGCCGGGCAAGCGCCTCACCGTCGCGGCGCCACAGCTCGACGATGCACTCGAAGGCTCCCCGCCAGGGGTTTCCCCGTTCCGCATGCAGTGGGGCGTCCTGATACTCAGGGCAGCGGTCACGGACGTGTGCGAAGGGTTCTCCCGTCTCGAGCTGAGATGCGTCGATGGGACGTAGCTGAGCTTCCGCGTGCATGACCCACGGCTCGTCCCCACCGATCCGCGAGGCGACTTGGCATCTGCCGGAAGCCACGGTAACGCGGATGGTGGGTGTCGGCCGATCCTGATCGAGGAGCAGCGCCCGGCGATAGCGCACGTCACTGATCGACACCGGCGTCTCCCCGAACAGCTCGCGCGCCGCTGCGGCGAGCAGTTCCAGGTAGGCACTGCCCGGCATGATCGCCGCGTCCTGCCCGAGGCGATCGAAGAGGTAGGCGTTGGCGGTAAGCCCCAACGGCCCCTCCCATATCCCGCTCTCCCTCTCTTTTGAGACACACCGACCGAGCAGTGGATGAAGGCGCGGCTCCTGCGAGGTAGTTCTGGGCCCGGGATCGTGGGCCAGCCAGTACCGCTCGCGCTGCCACGGATAGGCGGGAAGCGGAGTGAAGCGGCCATTAGGCGTCACCGCCGCGAAGTTCAGCGGCACTCCCGCGAGGTATAGCGTGGCCGCGGCGGTGAGCAGGCAGCGGCGCTCAGGAGCCTCGCGGCGGAGCGAACCCACGACAACGGCCTCCCTGCCTCGCTCGTTCGCCGTCTCCCGGATGCCGGCGGTAAGCAGGGTGTGCGGGCTCACCTCGACGAAGACTGTTGTCCCTGTATCGAGCTGGCCGCGTATGGCGCCCACGAAGTCGACGGGTCTTCGGATGTTCCGCACCCAGTAATCCGCGTCCATCTCCGAACCGTCGATGACCCGATTCAACATGGTGGAGTGCAGCGGGATGGTGCCGGCCCGGGGCGTGATGCCGCCCAGCTCGGCCAGCATGTCTTCACGTAGGGTATCGACCTGCGGGCAGTGGGAAGCGAAGTCGACGTTGATGCGGTGGCCGGAGATCCCCCGTGCCTCGAGTGCGGTGAGGATCGTGGCAATCGCGGCGGGGTCGCCGGAAAGCAGCGCCGAGCGTGGGCTGTTGCTTGCCGCGACCGCCACTTGATGCTCGTATCCGGAGATGGCTTGTTCGGCCTCCACCGCTGCCAACCCCACCCAGGCCATCGCGCCTTGCCCGCTGAGCCGCTTGGCCAGGCGGCTGCGCCGGCAGATCACCGCGGCCGCGTCGGCCAGGCTCATCGCGCCTGCGGTATAGGCTGCGGCTGACTCGCCCATGCTGTGGCCGATGACGACATCGGGCTCCACGCCCCAGGAACGCCACATCTCGGCCAGGGCAATCTCCATCGCCCACAGCGTGGGCTGAATGACATCCAGTTCGGCGAGTTGTTCGGGATCGCCGTGGCGCAGCATGTCGATGACGGACCAGCCGGTCTCCGCGCGAATTGCCTCGTCGCAGGCGCCCATAGCCGCCGCGAACGCCGATTCCGCGTCGAGCAGTTCCCGGCCCATGCCGGCCCACTGCGACCCCTGCCCGGGGAAGATGAAGGCTACGAGGGGACGGCCGACTGGGGTGTACTCCGCGACCGCGACCGTTGGCCGGGGCTGGCCGGCGGCAAAGGCCCGTAGATCGTGGGCCGCCTGAGCATGGTCGCTGACGGCCACCGCGATCCTCGAGCCGAGGCGGCTGCGGTGCAGGGCGGCGCTATGGCAGACATCTCTCAGCGATGCCGCCCGCCCCTCGGGGGAATCGAGGTAGTCGGCGGTGGAGACAGCGAGTGCTCGCAGCGCCTCTGGCCTGCTGGCGGACAATGTCAGCAGGTGGGCCTTGTCGTCAGGGCCTGAGCGGGAAGCAAGATGATCCGGTGACGGCGCCGAGACGACCAGGTGGGCGTTGGTGCCTGAGATGCCAAAACTGCTGACACCGGCCAGCGTCGGCCTGCCTCGCGTCGGCAGCGGTGTGACCGATGTGGGGATACGCGCACTCAGGGCGTCCCACTGCACAGCGGGATTGGGCCTGCGCAGGTGCAGATTGGGCGGCACCACGCCGTGCTCCAGGCATAGCACGGTCTTGATGAGCCCGGCGATCCCGGCCGCCGCTTCGGTGTGGCCGATATTAGTCTTGACCGAACCGAGCAGGCAGGGATCCTGCGCCGTTCGGCTGGACGTCACGGCTGCGCCCAGCGCCTCCAGTTCGACAGGGTCGCCGACAGCAGTGCCGGTCCCATGACACTCGATATAGTCGACCTGTGCCGGGTCGACGCCTGCGTTCTTGTAGGCGCGCACGATGACCTCGCGCTGGCCCTCAACACCGGGCCTGACCAGATACCCGCTGCTCTGCCCGTCGTTACCTACCGCGGAGCCCAGCAGGACAGCGCGCACGCGGTCACCGGCCGCCAGCGCCTTAGCCAGCGGTCTGAGGACCACGACGCCGACGCCATCACTGCGCACGAAACCATCGGCGGACGCGTCACCGAACTTGCAACGACCGTCCCTGGCGAGCATTCCCACCGCCGAGAGTGCCACTTCTTCATCAGGGCACAACACGAGGTTGACCCCGCCGGCCAAGGCCAATTCGCACTCTCCCGCGCGCAGACTCAACAGGGCCGTGTGGACCGCGACCAGCGATGAGGAACAGGCGGTGTCCAGGGTGAGACTGGGGCCGCGCAGGTCGAAGACGTAGGACACACGGCCTGAACTAACTGCGCGCGAGAGGGTACCCGTTACGCTGTGCAGATCGGGTTTACCAGGCCTTTGCTGCTCTAGCTGCCGGTATTCCAGGCCGGTCTGGCCCACGAATACCCCGGTGTCGCTGCCGACGAGCCGGTCAAGCGGCTGGCCGGCGTCTTCCAGCGCCTCGTAGGCTACTTCCAGGAGCATTCGCTGCTGGGGATCCATCCGCTCGGCCTCGCGTGGCGAGATCCCGAAGAACTCCGCGTCAAAACGGTCGATGTCATCCAGCAGTCCGCCCCAGCGGCTGACCATGTACCCGGAACCACGCGGTGGCGGGCGGAACACGTTAGCCATGTCGTAGCGCTCGGGAGGGGTCTGCCGGATGGCGTCCTTGCCTTCAGTCAGCAGCCGCCACAGCGCGGCCAGGTCGGGGGCTCCGGGGAACCGCCCGGACATGCCGATGACCGCGATCGGCTCACTGCCGCGAGCGCTCGGGTCATTCCATGGTGCGGTTGGTGTCTCATGATCGATCATCGACGATCCTCCCAGTAATGGGCGAGCCCGCGGGCAGACCGGAGATCTGGTGCCGAGTGCGCAGCGCGCCCTAACGAAAGCGCGATCCCGCCCGCCAATGGGGCAGCTGTTGGCGAGATCGGAACAACACGTCCTGCCGCTATGGGACGGCTACTGACGCTGTGCAGTTTATGAACAGACCGCTCAGAAGCGTTGTTTAGTTTGACAAAAGCGTTAACTAGCAAGACAGTGATCTGCTTTTGAGCCATAAATCATCGCAAGTTCTCATACGTACCTTCTTCGCTGGAAGAAGCGTGGCACGTTGTGGCAAGAAGCCCGGCTCGGTGACGAAGGACCGCTCCGGTAGCCAGCCCGCAGGGCTGTGCGGGCTGTCCGGCCGGTCCGCCTGAAGATCCAGGCTGGCCTGCAGCGCGTGTGACCGCTTCCCTGCAAGCTCGCCGAGTAGCTCCTCGCCCCAATAGCGACACTCGGAGAGAACGACAAGAATCGTTCTGGGCATCACGGCTCCCATTTCATAAACGCTGTGGATTTCAAGCTTTATCAGCGGAAGCCAGGATCGGCAAGGTCAGGATAAAGCAGGATGCGCACTCCGATGGGTCGGCTGCTGAACTTCGTTAAATGAACGCGGTTTTAACAGAAATTCGCGGCTTTCGGCTTACCATGAGCCCCTTCGTTTACCTAGGCGACACGCCAATCACCGGACAAAACCGTCCGTGTCGTAACATAAGCTGCTTTCCGCCGCGAAGGGCGCTTCACCGTCCGGAAATCAAGTGGCTGCTCATCGAAGCCAGCACCACGCTCACGCCCCCCCGGCCACAAAAACGCTGGCAGTGCCGACCTGCCGCCACCGGGCGCTCGTGCCTACCCGATACCGGACACGGCCGGACCTCTATGCCAATGCATGAAGAGCTGAATGTTTACTCGATGTCCTAGCCGGCAAGCTCTAGCTAAAATAGGTGGCGCTAGGTGAACTCTCGGCAGCTTGAGGTGCAGTGGCAGACGGTCCCGGTGTTGAGCTCGCGAGGTTCATGCGCGCACGGAGGGAGCGCATGAGTCCAGCGGACGTCGGCTTTCCCGCCGCGGGCCGCCGGCGGACCCCCGGACTGCGACGCGAGGAGGTCGCCGTGCTCGCCGGGGTCAGCACCACCTGGTACGCGTATCTTGAGCAGGGCCGAGGCAGGGAAGTCTCTCCTGCGGTGCTGGACAGCGTGGCGCGCGTCCTGCGGGTCAGCGAAGACGAACGCAGGCACATGCACTTCCTCGCGCATGGCAACGTAATCACGTCACCCCCGCTTGTCGGCGAGTTGCCAAGTGATGATCTGGTGAAGACGCTGGTGGCGACGACGCAGGAAAGCCGCTATCCGGTCTACGCCGCAAACCTGTACTGTGATCTCATCGCCTGGAATGATGCCGCAGTCGAATGGTACGACGATTGGAGTAGTCTGCCAGATTACCAGCGAAATCTGGTGCGCTGGCTGGTGACGGCGCCGGTCGCACGGGATCATATTGTTGATTGGCGAGGCTACCTCCGTGACACCATTGCGCGTTGGCGGGCAATGGTGTCACTATCGTTGGACGATATCTACCTGCAACATCTGATAGAGGAGCTTTCAGCGTCGAGTAGAGATTTCATTGAATTCTGGGAATCATATGATGTCCAGGAGCATCGCAGTCGCCTTTGGGAGTTTCGTCATCCCCGCCTGAGAAGGCAGCGCATGCGCACAATAGTAGTGAGCGGGCCAGAATTCACACCGTCGTTCGTCGTCTTTCATTCGGCAGTGCAATGATGTGACCAGGCAGCTGCTCACCGCTAGCGACGGGCCTAGGCGCGGAGGACAGGTGCGCCCGGCGACCGTGGAGTCGGCGCACTGCCCGCACGACCCGCAGTACGGCATCAGCCCGGCGGTCACACGGTCCCGCATTTCGTTACCTTTAAATGACGTATTTCGTTATCTTGAAATTGATTGTGTATGAACGGTGACGGACCCTTTTATCAGAACATGAATTCCTGTTGAGAGCAGCAGCAGAATGCTTGTCTGGTAACGGAGAGCTGCCTGCTGCATCCGGAAGGGGACCGACATGCCGTGGCGCTTCGTAGGCAGAATTCAACAAATCGCGAGCCTCCGCGTCGCTCTCCACGGCAGTGCGCCAGGACCGATCGTGATAACCGGGGAACCGGGGATGGGCCGCACCTCCATGCTTTCGGTCGCGCTCAGGCAGGTTGACCCCGCGCGTTACCGGGTGGTCCGTGTCCGGCCGTCGGGGCTCGCTCCCCTGGCCGCCCTGAGCGCCGCTGCCCCGGCCTGCGTGCCGGCCGGCGCGCCCGCCGAGGAGATGGCGCGCGCTCTGGCCAGCAAAGCAGACGGCGGGCGGCTGGTCATCGTCGCCGACGATGCGCACCTCATCGATGACGCCAGCATGCTGGCGCTCCGGGCGCTGAGCCGTTCCGGCGATGCCATGCTGATAGCCAGTCATCCGAGCCGGCTCGCGCAGCCGCTGCGGCCCGACCCGACGGACTGCCTGGCCTACGAGCGGCATGTCAGGACCATTGTGCTCCCGCCGTTCACGGTGGCGGAGGTCGCCGATCTCGTCCGGGGCTTCGTGAACGGGCCGGTACGGCGTACCGCCGCCGGGGCGCTGCAGTCGGCAACCGGAGGCAATCCACGTCGGCTGCACCGCCTGCTGGTAGAGGACACGCTCGCGCGCTGCCTGGTCATGCGGCAGGGCAAATGGGACCTCGGCACCACATCCGTTCGCGCGGCTGGCAGCGCGATGACCGAGGGCCTGCCGGAATTGCTGACAGCGACCAGGCTGGCCTGGCAGCGGCTTGCAATCGGCCGGGTCGATCAGCTGTGCAAGCTGGCGTTGTGGTGCGGCGCCGATGTTCAGATCGCCTCGATCTGGCCGCTGCTGCTGCTGTTTCGCGGTGAGTACGGCGAGGCGATCGAGTTTCTTGACTCTCTTCCGGACAGCGCGGTTGAGGCGGTGCCGCAGCTGGCGCTGCTGCGGGCGATGACGCTGGCGTTCGGGTTCGGCCAGGTCCGGGCCGCCGCGGAGTACCTGCTCGCGGCGGCAGGCCGCGGAATCGGCGTGCCCGGACTGCAGTTGGCCTACCGCGCGTGGCTGCTGGCCGTCAGCGGCGACCCAGCCGAGGCGGCGACCACCCTCACCGCGATTTCCCCGACGAACCTGGAAACCGCCTTGTTCGTGCACGCCGCGCGCGCGGCGGTCGCCCGGATGGGCGGCCATGCCAGCCAGGCGCTGTTCCATTTGCGCCGCGCCGTGGCCACCGCGGAATGCTGTCGCGATACGTGTCCGTGGATGTGGCCGTACCTGAAGGCATGCCTCAGCGATGCGCTGATCTTCGCCGGGCGGGCCAGGGAGGTAGCCTCGGCCATCGCGAGCCTGACGCCCGGTCTTCCCGCCGGAATCGCCGCTGGGATCGGCGCTGGGATCGGCGCTGGGATCGGCGCTGGGATCGCGGACACAGAGCCGGATGCCGGCAGCTACGTGGCACTTTCGCTATATACGCTGATCGAGAACGCATACCGGGGGCAGTGGAGAATGCCTCAGCCGACGTTGACGTCTGCTCAGCGAGACTAACCAGCGGCACCGGCACAGCCGGCACAGACACAGACACAGAAAAGGGGCAGCTTGCGCGGCCCATGGCTGCTGCGCAAGCTGCCCCGGCACCGTGCCACGCCAAATAGGCGAGGGCGTGCCGCTTGATGGCTATTGACAGATCACCGATGTCACGTCGTGGTAGGCCGACACGATTCTGTGGTCTGGATAGTGCCCGGCGAACAGGCCGTCGCTGCCAAGCACCGCTACCTCCTGGCAGTAAGGAAGCGCAGCGATAACAGGCGACTTATAAAGTTCCTCAGCCAGCGGGCGCACCGTCTCGATAGCCATTCCGCTAGGTATCATATTAACTATTACGGAAGTGTTTGGCTTGCCGAGCCTGCTGGCCAGCAGCATGTTCTCCCTGGCCTCCGCCACCAAGCAGTCGGCCCGAGTAATGATAAGCAGCGACGAGCACATCGCCACCGCGGTAATTGTCTCGTTCCCCATGCCGCTGTGCGTGTCCAGGAATACCAGATCCAGGTCTAGGGCGTCAATGAGGCTATCGAAACCCTCCCACAGCAGGCCGCTGTCATAGCCCCGCGCCAAGATCTGGTTGACCTCTTCTAGCCTGCTCCGAGCAGGTACCAGGTACAACTTACCGTAGTTGTCTCCTGATGGCGTGACGCCAACCGCCTCGGTGATTTCGCACCTGCCGACTAGATAGTCGGCCAGCGACTTGCACGACGGAAGAATTCCCGGTCCGAAGAACAAATGTATTCCGGGGGTCTGGATATCTGTATCGACCACCGCCACGCGAAAGCCGCGGCCGGCTGCGAGCAGTGCGGCGTTGGCTACTATGGTGGATTTTCCAGTGCCTCCACGGTAAGAATGCACCGTAACTATCTGCGGCATCAGATATCACTCCCAGATTGTCTGCTGAGCGGTCGCAGGCAGCCGATGAATGGACATCATGGTAATGTCGTCGAACTGGTCCGCCGTGCTGATGTGGTCATCGAGCGCATGCTCAACGCTGTCCAGTATCGTGTGACCCGCGACGTTGGCGGCACAAACGACTTGCGCGAGCCTGTCGTCACCGAAGAATTCTCCGGTCGGAGTCTTCGCCTCGGTCACTCCGTCGGTATAGATGAACAGTGTGTCGCCGGGCCCGACGGTCGCACGGCCGAGGGTGTACAGGCAGTCAGGGATGATGCCGACGGCGGGACCCGTCAGCTCGAGGCTGACGGAATCCGTGCCGCGGGAGCGTACCAGCAACGGCGGGTTGTGCCCGCAGTTGACGTAGGCGATTTTCCCGGTGACGGGGTCGAGCACGCCGAAGAACATGGTCGCGAAGTAGCCCTGATCGGCGTGGTTTCTGGTCAGATAGCCGTTGGTGCTGCGGATCGCGTTCATCATCGGCATGGCGCCCGCTATCGGCAGCCGCTCGATATCCTGCATCCCCGCCGCGTTCAGCATGAATTCCTCAGCGGCGAGGCCCTGCAGCCCGCTGTACTCCGCGGTATGCCGCAGCAGGCTGCGAATAAGGGCCATGAACAGGGCGGCCCCGACTCCCTTGTCGCAGACGTCCGCGACCAGGAATGCGACCCGTCGCCCGTTGGCGACCCAGTACGCGTCATAGAAGTCACCGGCCACTTTGCGAGCCGGCTGGAAACGCACCCCCAGTTCCCACCCGGTCGGCTGCGGCAGGGTCTCTGGCAGGAAGCCCACCTGAATCTCGCGGGCGATCTCGATATCCCGGTCATCGGACGCGAGCCGGGCGGCGGCGTCGGCCGCGGCGATCGACGCGCTGAACTGCTCGCGTTCCCGGCAGGTCCGCATCCGGGCCCGCAGCAGCTCCGGCCGGAACGGCGGGACCAGATAGTCCCGGCCGCGCGCTATATGTGGTGCCAGGGAATCGAACCTGGTTTCCGTGAAGACGAGCACCACGGGGGCAGGGTCAGCATCGGCGAACCGCAGCATAAGATTATTCAGTTCTGACGGGGGAACCTCGGCGGACGCCACGAAGACATCTACCCTTGGATTCTCCGCCATTGTCTGGAGGTCATCCATGCTGAAGATCCGGACAACCGAGTCAAGATCCCGGAGCGCGCTTGCCAGCTGATCCGGAGTCTCTCCAGGTATTGACTCGATTACACCGACGCTGTATCCCATTTATCACACCTGCCTACCCGAAACCGGAGCATCTTGAGTGTGTTGATGTTGAGTCCGTCTTTGGACTCGTACTCGAAATCATCGACCGCAGTGAACGCCAGAAATATGCCAAGCCCTCCTAGCTTCCGCTCCGCCGGCGGGATAGTGGCGGGCCGAGGCTCGTGGTTAATCGTTCGCGGATCGAACGGCGGTGCATCATCCACGATCCGCAGCCAGACCTGCGCGTCCGTTACGCCGCCGCGTATCTCTATCTCGCCAGGGCCCTCCCGGAAGCCGTGCATGATGATGTTCGTGACGATCTCGTCGGCCGCCAGGTGGAGGCGGTAGGACGCGTCATCCCGCAGATTTCCCAGCTGGCCGAGCTTGCGAACGTAATCGGCTACCTGTCCAAGTGAGTTCACCGAAGCGGGCACCCGTATCGGGTTCATGACCTTGCCGTGACCCATGTTCACGCGTCGGACATCTGGATGGTGTTCTCAAGGCCCGCGAGCCGGATCGTCCGGGTTACCGGCTCTGGCGCGCCCACGAGCACTACCGCACCGGTCTCACCCATCTTCTGGCGGGCGAACAGAAGAGCACGGAGTCCCGCACTGGACATATACGTAAGCGCCACGGCCCGTAGCTCGAGGAGCTCGGCACTTGACTTTATGGCTTCTTCGATCTGTTCGTGCAGCTTCGGCGCCGATGATGAATCGAGTTCACCAATCAGCTCAATAGTGGCCTTGCCGTCCGTCACGGACAGGGATGCTTGGAATGCCATTTTTTTCTTCCTTCGCGGGACTCTAGCTATGTTGACATCAGGCTGGTGTGCCCTCCGTCGCGCTTTCCACGAGAATGACGGTGGACCGCGCGCGGACGAGATAACGGTGGGGCACGATGATCGACGGCTCCTTGCCGAGGTCACACACGTCGTACGGAGGGAACGCCGAGGTGTCCGCGAACAGCCGCCACTCCGTACCCTCCGGCAAGACGGGCAGCGCTACCTCGTGGTCTTCCCAGTGGCAATTCATCACCACGTAGACGTGCTGGTCGCGCTCGCTGCCGCCCTTGGCGTGGCGACCGCAGCGCATGACCCCGAGCACCCTGGCCCACGGGGACCAGTCCGGCTGCCACGCGTTCGTGCCGTGCCAGGTGACGTCGGGGAACCCGCTGCCGACATAATCGACTCCGCGCGGATGCTCACCGCCGCGCAGCGTGGGGTGCGCCTTGCGAAAGGCGATAAGAGCCCGGGTAAAACGCAGTAGCTCGGAATTCTTCTCGGCCAGGCCCCAGTCCAGCCAGGACACCTCGTTGTCCTGGCAGTAGCCGTTGTTGTTGCCCTGCTGAGTGCGGCCGAACTCGTCGCCGGCCAGCAACATCGGGATACCCTGGCTGGTGAGCAGGATCGCCAGGGCGTTCTTCATCTGCACCATGCGCAGCCGGTTGATCCACGGGTCCGATGTCGGCCCTTCCGCGCCGGAGTTCCAGCTGTTGTTGTCGTTAGCGCCGTCGTTGTTGTTCTCTCCGTTTGCCAGATTGTGCTTGTCGTTGTACGCGGTGAGATCGTAAAGGGTGAACCCGTCGTGGGCGGTGATGAAGTTCACCGATGCCCTGGCGCCACGGGCCCAGTAGAGGTCGGGTGATCCCGCTATGCGCGCGGCCATTTCGCCGATGGTTCCTGAGTCGCCTTTCAAGAAGCGCCGCACCACGTCGCGGTACTTGCCGTTCCACTCCGACCAGCGGCCGTAGTTCGGGAAGTTCCCGACCTCGTAAAGGCCGCCGGCGTCCCACGCCTCGGCGATCAGCTTGCAGTCGCGCAGCACGGGGTCGTACGCCAGTTGCTCAAGGACTGGCGGGTTCGGCAGCGGGGTACCGTCTGGCGCGCGCTCCAGGATCGCGGCGAGGTCGAAGCGGAACCCGTCGATGTGATACTCCGACGCCCAGTACCGCAGGCAGTCGAGCACGAAGTTGCGCACCACCGGATGGTTGCAGTTGACCGTGTTACCGGTCCCGGTGAAGTTGTAGTAGTACCCATCGGGCGTCAGCATGTAATAGGTGGTGTTATCCAGCCCGCGGAAAGAAATGGTCGGACCCCGCTCGTCGCCTTCCGCGGTGTGGTTAAACACCACATCGAGGATTACCTCGATGCCTGCCTGATGCAGCTCTTTGATGAGGGTTTTAAGCTCATCGGCCTGCATGCCATGGGCTCCGGTCGCAGCGTATCCGGCCTTGGGCGCGAAGAACGCGACCGTGCTGTAGCCCCAGTAGTTGTAGAGGGGTTCTCCGGTCTGCGGGTTGGTGTTCGGATTGCTGTGCTCGTCGAACTCGAAGATCGGGAGGAGCTCTACGCAGTTCACTCCCAGTTCGCGGAGATAAGGGATCTTCTCCCGTAGGCCCATGAAGGTACCAGGAGCGGATACACCCGACGACGGGTGCCGGGTGAAGCCGCGGACATGTGTCTCGTAGACGATCAGATCCTCAGGCGGCGTGCGCAGGGGGGTGTCGTCGCCCCAGTCGAAGTCGTCCATCAGCACACGCGAGCGGTACGGGTAGATGTCCGACCAGTCCGGCGGCGCGCCCCACACGTCCCGGCCCGATATGAGCCGCGCGTGCGGGTCGCTCAGGATCTTGGTCGAATCGAACCGGTAGCCCCGCTCGGGCTGGAACGGCCCGTCTGCCCGGAAGCCGTAGTCGAGGCTCTCGTAGTCGAGCCCGAACACGATCATGCAGAACACCGCGCCAATCCGGAACGCTGGCGGGAACGGCAGTTCCGCCTTCGGTTCCTTGGCGCCGTGGTCGAACAGGACCAGGCTCATCGAGGTAGCGCCGTTCGAGTAGACCGAGAAGTTGATCCCGCCGGCCACCAGCGTCGCGCCGAAGGGCAGGGGGCGGCCTATGCGCACGCGGTAACCGGCGATCTGGTGCGTCGGGTAGAAATCGATCCGATCGCCGATGTCTTGCGTGCTCATGGCTCCGGCTTTCCCTCTACGTCGAAGAGGTTGAGAAAGCCGGTAGCCGACATGACGAACCAGACCTCGTCCTGGATGCCGGTCAGCGTCACCTGCGTACCGCGGCTGGTTGCCCGGCGGTACACAAGCAGGAGCGTCCGCAGCCCGGCGCTGGAGATATACGTCAGGCCGGACAGGTCGAGGCGGACCTGGCCGCTATCCGGGATCAGCGCCATCAGGCGATCGCGGAGAGGGGTAGACGACGAGGAGTCAAGCTCGCCGGTAATCGCTATGACGGTGGTACCGACGGTCTCGACTAGGTCAACTTGGCTTGGCATAGCAGGTCCTAATCGCTCGCAGGAGCTATCTGAACGCGCACCACCGGGCTGTGGCTCGTCTCGGGCAGGCTGACGGTGAGCCCGCTGGCGTCGAACTGGTCGTAGTCCGAGCCGTCGATCTCTACCTCGGCGATGCGGATCGAGCCGGACGGGAGCAGGTCGGGGGCGACCCGCAGCGTTCTGTTCGGGAACCCGTCGGGCTGCGGCTTGAACCAGAAGTTCATCGGGCGCTTCTGGATCAGCAGGTTGCCGTAGACCGCGGCGAGGTAGCACAGCTCGGCTGAGTGGTACATGCTCATCGAGTGACTGCCCTTGAACCGCTCGGTGCCGAGCAGGTAGGGGAACCCGTCACCCAGCACGTTGAAGTAGACGCCGCCCTCGTCGTGATCGAGGAAGAACGTGTTGTAGAACGATTCCGCCTCGCGTGCCTGCCGGAGGAAATCGCGGCTGCCCGTCTTGGCGTGCAGGATGAGGTAGGCGAGGATGGCCTGCTCCTGCTGCCACCAGGCCTTGCGGTCATGCCAGGCGAACCGGTAGAAGTGCTCGCCTTCGCGAGCTATCCGCTCGACCACGTCGTACCAGCCGCCGCGCAGCTGGTCCGATCCGACGGCTGGCATGATCTCGCCGATGTAGGAGGCCGCCTCCACGTACTGGTCCTTCGGCACGAGCGAGTGGATGCGCATCAGGTTCCAGGCGATCTTGAGGTTGTGCCCGACCACGGCACGGCCCTGCTGCCAGGTGTGGTGGTCGTCATGTGACCAGTCCTCGAAGAACCGCTCCTGCACGAACGGGCTGCTCTTATAGTCGCGGAACCGCTCGAGCACCGTGTCGAATGTCGCTTCGAGCATGCGGGCGTACTGCTCTTCATGGGTGGCGAGGTAGAGGTTGATCAGGTAGGCGGGTGCGTGATCGCCGACCGAGTTCCAGTTCTTCCTGGCCTGGTTCTCGCCCAGCGAGGCATGTCGCGGGTCAAGGAAGATCGGGTCGATGTGCGAGAAGTAGCCGCCCTTGGCCCGGTCGAGGAAGAACCGGTCCATCAGCCGCATCGTCGCGTCGGTGTCGTCCTTGATTCGCGGGTCGCCGGTCACCCGGTAGGTCTGCGTCGGCCCGGCAAGCGCGTAGATCTGCTCGTACATCGGGATCGCGTCGTAGTCGTCGGAAAACTCCGAGGTGAAGAGCTTGCGCTCCTGCTCGCCGTCGATCTGGATGCCGTGGTACCAGTAGGTGACGTTTTCGTCGTAGTCGACGAACCGCATGTGCTCGCGCAGGTACTCGGTGCCGCGCTCGGCGACCTCGAGGTACTGGTCGTCGCCGGTGAGCATGTAGGCGCTGGCCATGCCGTAGACCAGCCGTGAGATGGTGTCCGTCTCCTGGACGTGGCTTGCCGTCTTGTCCCCGCCGAGGCGCAGGATCGTCCGGTAATTCCTGAAGTCGACCGGCTCGGCGCCGAACTGGGCGCGTTTGTAGAAACGCGCGAGGCTTTCCAGCTGGTCGATCCACCAGCGTGGCTCCTCGAAGCGGTACGCGTCGTTCTGGCGGCCGACGAAGGTCAGCCGCTTGACCTCGAATGGCGCGTCGGGGTAGCAGATGCCATAGACGAATACGTACCGTCCGGGCTGAAGCATGTCCGCGATGTGATCGGTAGCGTCGATGTACGGGTCCTGGAGGTTGCGCAGCATCTCGGCAGTCGCATTGCCAGACAGCTCCATCGCGATTTCACGGCCGTCCGTCGTGGTGATCGCGAACTTTCCGTCTCGGTACCCGTTGTCTTCTGTGACGTACCCGGCAATGGTCTCCGAATATGGGTGCATGGTGGTATCGGCCATGATCTTCCTCGTTCTTCTTATCGCGACATCTGCCGCTGGATCAGTTGCTCGATGAGCGTGCGGGCGAACAGGTGGCAGTGCATCGCGGTGCGGCCGGTGACCAGGTCACCGTCGACCACCACGTCCTGGTCCACGTACTCCGCACCCATGTTCCTGACATCACCGATCAGGTTGTTGTGACAGACGATCTTGCGCCCGCGTACCTTGTCCGGGATGGACGAGGCCAGCCACATGCCGTGGCAGATGATCCCCTTGACCAGGTCGGGCTGTTCGAACGCGCGCCGCAGCAGGTCGGTGGCGGGCGCGAGCTTGTTGACGTCCTCGGTGTAGCGCAGCCGGTCGGCGACGATGCCCGACGGGACGATAAGCGCGTCGTAGCTCGCCAGCTCCTCGTCGCTGATGTCCTCGATCCCCATGCTCACGTTGAACGGGATCTTCCACTCGTGGCCGGTGAAGTTGATCGACTGCTGGCCCCACAGCCTCGTGCGGAAGTGGACCTCGCACCCTTCCTCCGCGAAACGGCGCTGGTAATAAAATATCTCCGGCTCAAAGAAGTCGCTCTCCATGAGCACAATGACGCGTCGCCCATTGAGCGGTCCGCTGCGCAGGACGATCCCCTCAGACATGGTTTTCTCCCTTGATGAAGTCAAACTCGCCCATTTCGCTATCCCGTCTGCTCGCCATTGAGAACCTGGAAGGGAACGGTGTCATGGAAGTTCGCCATGTAAGCGATATAACCATCGGCAATGCGGAAGTAATTCATTACGTCTGCTTCGATATGCTTTCCGGTCCGGGTCACCGCGGTTATGTGCGAGACGGCGGCCGCTTCCTTGCCATTGACGATGAAGTGGCGCGGAGCGTTCTGGAACGATTGGTACCTGTCGCCGAGACCTGCCATCATGTCCTGCAGTTTCGCGCGGCCTTCAATTCGTCCGGCAAGCTGCTCGTCCATAACAGCGTCAGCGGTGAACAAATCGCACCAGTTATCCCAGTCGGCCATGTTAGTGAGCTGGTAGTAGCGAATGAGTATTTCTGTTGTGTCCATTAGGTGTAATCTCCCGCGGTCAGTCATTTAGTCGCGGTCGGTCATGACATCAAGCAGGAATGGCTCGTCGTTGGCGAGCATGGTCTCCACGGCCTCTTCCGCCTGCTCAAGCTTCTGAACGCGCATTCCCTGGACCCCGAGCGCGCGCGCCATGTCGGCGTACCGGATATCCGGATACGAGATGTCGAAGCTGCCCGGCGAGGAGTGCTTCGGGATGCCGGACTCCGCCCAGTACGCTTCGATGTTGCGGTCGAGAATGTGGTAGCGGCCGTTGTGGCACACCACGAACTTGGCGCCGATGCCGTACCGGGCCGCCGTCCAGAGCGCCTGGTAGGTGTACATGGCCGCGCCGTCTCCGGAGAAGCAGACAACGGTCTGGCCAGGCCGGGCGATTTTAACGCCTACCGCTCCCGGCAGGCCGACGCCAAGCGACCGGCTCCGGGTCAGGAAATAACTGCCAGGAGAGTCCCGTGGCACGTTCCGCGCGACGACCGGCGAGGCGGTGAGCGCCTCATCGAAGACGGCGAGGTTATCTCCCGCTCGCTGACTGATCGCCCGGCAGATGAACTCGAGCAGGTTGTTGTCGTCGTCTCGGGGCCGCCCGCGGGCGGCTTCGAGGCGGCGGGCCGCCGCTTCGCGGTCCTCGTTGCTCAGCCGCGATTCCAGCTCCGCGGTGAGCGCGGCCAGAGCGCGCCTGGCATCGGCGACCATGCCGACGTCGACCGGGAAGTTCTTGGCTATGTCTGCCGGGTCAAGGCCGATGTGCACCACCGGCGTGCCCGGCTGGAACGGTGACGTCAGCGCGGGGAATACCTCGGGGATCAGGTAGGTGCCGACTGCGATGACCGCGTCGGCGTCGCCGAGCAGGCCGCTGCTGTGCGTGCCGAACATCCGTCCCAGCAGGCCCCGCGCCAGCGGATGCGAGGCGGGCATGTTGACCTCGGAGGAGTCGGCCTCCCAGACGTCCGCGCCGAGCAGCTCGGCGAGCCGGACCAGCTCGTGCTGGGCGCCGGTGAGCGCGATCTCGTCGCCGACGATAAGAATCGGCCGCTGCTTACCCGACAACGCGGCAGCTGCGCGGGCCACCGCGTCATCCGGCGGCGCGGTACGAGTCTCCAGGATCGTGGCCGGCGTCACGAGCTCGTCGTTCTGCTCATCCAGGACGTCCATCGGCAGCGCCACGAACACCGGACCTCGCGGCGGCGTCATGGCGGTCTTGACGGCGCGGCGCATCACCCGCAGCAGGTTCCTGCTGTCGGTGACCGTCGTCGCGTACTTCGTCACCGGACGGGCCATCGCCACGAGGTCCGCGGCCATGTGCGCTTCCATGGCCTCGTACCGGACGCCGGCTTCACCGGCGACCACGACCAGCGGCGTATGCCCGTGCAGCGACTGGTGCAGCATGCCGATCCCGTTACCGAGACCGACGCCCGAGTGCAACTGCAGCAGGGCAGGGCCGCCGGTGGCGCGTGCGTATCCTTCGGCCATAGCGGCGGCCACGGTCTCGTGCAGCGAGGTGACATAGCGGAAACCTGGCACCTCCTCGGCAGCGTCCAGGAAACCCTGTTCAACGGTCCCCGGATTACCGAACATGATGCCAAGCCCATCCGCCATGAATTGCTCAATGAGCTTTATCTTGGCGGGAGCACTATGGGCGCGAGAATCTGCCATCGTATCGTCACCAGCCATAACGGGTGAGGCCGTCCTCGAGGACTTCGACGATCTTCTGCCCGGTCAGGAACGAGTCAGGAGTGGACCGGCCCGTGATAAACGGGTAGTCGACGATGACAGAACGCGGATGGCCGAAATTCCCGATATAGGCGCCATCGGGGCCCGTCGCGTCTCGGAGTATGTACTCCAGCGGATACGGCGGCGGCCCCATGTTAAAGTCGGTGCCGAGGAACCCCGTGCCGTCCTTGTAGTCGTATTCCTTGCAATGGCCGGTAACGTGCTTGCCGTAGATAATGCTCTTGCGGTCGCCCCAGTCGCGGGCGAACGCGAGGCAGGTCACGCCGTAGCATTCGGCGGCGACGGGCATGCCCGCGCGGTGGAAGGCCAAGATGATGTCGTGTACCCGCCCATTGTTGGCGAGATCGACGATCGGCCCGCTGCCGCCGACGATGAGCATGGTGTCGTACTGCTTGATCTCGTCGTCAAGCGCGTACAGCCGCTCGTTGTAGCTTTCCAGGGCGCGCAGGTAGTTATCGTCGCTGACATACGGCCGCTCAGGAATCCAGTCGGCGATGCTGACGGGATTATCCAGGCGGGTGGATTCGTCGAGCGCCCGGGATTTCCTGGCCACTTCTTCGGTAGTTACCGTGCGGCCGAGTGGCGGATCCACGAAAGTGGCATCCAGGCTCGGGGGGAGGGCGTGCGCCCGTTTCCCAGTGGGAGTAGCGAAGGTTACCTGATAGTCGCGCTGGTCGAAATGAGTCAGTGGCCCGAGCAGCTCTTCTCCCCAGTAACCATGCTCCGAGAGAATCACAAGAATATGTCGACTCACGGCAATCCTCCGTTTTGTGCGTATCTGTCCTGACAGTAGCTCAGCGCCGGGTGTGGCGGCGAGAATGCAGGCGGCACTTCGTCAGCTTGGCCGCACTGAGTCAGCTCAGCGTTGCGGATAAGGGGTATTCTCGTGACACAGCTTCAAAGGCCAGGTCACGGGTAGCCACGCGAAACTGGTTCATACGCATGTGCGTGAAACCATACTGCGTTAAGTAAAATCAGAAAGGCGCGAGCTCACCGGGGGGCGGCGACAATGACCGACGTCTGCCGCCAGATGAGGCCGTCGCGCAGCACCCAGGTACCGACCAGTCCACGAACAGTCCCGTCGAGGTTGATCGCGGAATGATAGAGAATACAGTCATTCCTTTCCCTGGCCGCCACCACCGCCACAATTTTCGGTTTTAGCGCGACATACCCTTCGAGGAACGAGCGTATCTCTCGGCCGCCTCTGACGACGGTATCATTCAGCCACATTACCTGGGCGTCGGGATGGTAATTCCCTAGCATGCCATAAATGTCACCGGCGTGCAGCTGGGCGAAATCTTTTTCAAGCAGCGTGGGGAGTGTGTTATCCATCATTCTTGCTTCCTTTTCGCGCTAGCAGGCAAATGTCAGCTGGCGGTACCTGACGCCAGCTGCACGTCGGCCTCAAGCGCCTCATCCAGGGTCCGTGGCTCGGCACCGGTGATCATGGCGACCGTCGGGTGCACCTGGGCGGCGTACCCGTCCCGGCCGGAGCGCCGGTAATCCTGGTAAAGCTCGATAAGCGCGTCGGCGAACCACTCCCGCATGCCGGAGCCGAGCATCGAGTTCCGTGCGACGCTGTCATCGACCGGCACATAGCGCACCGTCCGCCCCAGGCGCCTGCCAAGCTTCTCGCAGGCATCGGCGTGGCTCAGCGACTCCGGTCCCGTCACGTCGTAGACCTGCCCGGCATGCCCGTTTCCGGTCAGGGCCGCCACCGCGACGGCGGCGACATCACGCACGTCGGTCATGGTGATCGCGGCGTCCCCTGCGGGCGCGTAATAGTTGCCCTGCGGGTCGATGGCCGAGGGCCAGCCTGCCGTCACATTGTGCATGTAGAAATTCGGCCTGATGATCGTGTACGGGACACCGGAATCGCGCAAGCACTCGTCCGACAATCCGTGATGCCGGATAAGCCTTGCGGCCGAGCTGGGATCGGCGCCGAGAATCGAGCTCCGGACCAGCAGGCGCACGCCGGCCCGGCGAGCCGCGTCAATGGCGTTGCGGTGGCACGTCGGCTCGTCATGAGCCGGAGAGGACAGCAGGAACACCCTGTCCACGCCGTCCATGGCGTTGTCCAGGCTCGACGGATTGGCCAGGTCACCGGCCACGATGTCCGATCCGTCGAGTGCATCGGCCGTGCGCGTCATTATCCGCAACGGAGCCCCCGCCGCGCGCAGCCGGCGCAGCAACTCCTGCCCTGTCCGGCTGCGAGAACCGATGATGAGGATCACGGAATGCCTCTTTTCCCGCCGGGTTACTGTTGAGCTGATGACCGCACGTAGTGCCAGCATCCAGGCCATTCCTGGCAACTACAGCCTCGTCATTTCCGGCGTGATGATCAAGTGTGCTGATTAGGCTTCGTCAGATGCACCAGAGTCCGCTGCCGACTTCGTTAGCTGTGCTCGTTGTGGTGACAATGTCACTGATACGATAAATGGATCCTGGAAACTCCCCACCGATTACCGCATCCTGAAACACGTGAGCCAAGCCGTCAATCGGGAAGGACGCAGAGCGATGGAAGGGACCGCCTCGGAAGCCGGGATCTCCCCGTGCATGTAGGGGCGGCATTCGCGGGTGTCCTCCTGTTCCTCGCGACATGGTTTAGCATCCTGCAGACGGTCTTCACGCCGAGAGGACAGGCCTCCATGTTGTCCCGTGGGACGACATGGGCCGTGGGCGGCGTCATGCTTTCGATCGCCCGGAAACTGCCCGAGCGGGGACGGGAGTACTTCCTCGGCTACGCCAGCCCGCTGATGCTCTTCCTGACGGCGGTACTGTGGCTGATCGGTATCGTCGCGGGATTCGCCCTGTTCGGCTGGGGCGTGTCCCGGATGCCGCTGAACGAGCACGCACTGGGAAACATCTACTCGCTACGCCGGGCGGACATCGGGCTCTCCGCTGCCGCCTGGCTGTCCACCTTTCTGCTGCTGGTCGCGTTCACGGTGCACCTGGTGAGCGTCACCAGCGCGTACAGCCGCAGGGAACGCCTCATCAGCCGACTGACAGCGCAAGCGACACGCACGCCGGACGCCGAGGCGGTCTTCGCCGAATACACGCGCGGTGGATGCCGAGACCACCTTGGCGCGCTTTTCAGCGAGTGGGCTGACTGGCTGGCCGATATCCAGGCGACCCACCTGGCCTACCCGGCTCTCGTGCATTACCGCTCGGGTGGCAGCTTCTGCTGGACCAACGCGGCTCAGATCATGTTGGACTGCGCCGCGCTAGCCGAGGCGTGCGTCCCGAACTGGGCACCACCGGAGACCCGTTCCCTGCTTAACGTGGGAGAACGCTGCCTGCCACGGATCGCCGCCCGCCTGGGGATTGACCTGCCACCCGTTCCGGTCAGCTACCAGGGCCGGGAGACGTATCCGTTCAGCCGGAGCCTCGCGGAGATCCGCACCGCGGGGCTGTCGATAGAGGTTGACGACGAAGACGCCCAACTGGCCTTCCAGCGGCTGCGGGTACGCTACGCACCCTTCGCGAACGCGATCTGCGAGCGACTTCTGTACGAATACATGGAGACGCTCGATGGCAATCGGACTGATACCGGAGATGACACCGTAATCCGGTAGCAAAGTAGCAGGCTCGCGGTCCATCGGCCGCGCCGGTCATCTCAGCTGTCCTCGGATCCAGTGTCCGACGAGGTCTCCGCAACCGGGGTCGGGGTCTGCTCGAATATGTAGTAGATGGCCACCAGGCCGCTGACGACGAGCGAGGCGGTCGCGCTGAGGAAGGCGAGCCCCAGCGCCACCACATAGGGAACGCTGCCGATGCCGAACCTGATCGTTGCCCGGCGGGCGCCCTCGGGAGTGAAGGGGATCGTCATGTGAGCTTTCCGGATGGCCCACCAGAACAGCGCGCCAAAGCTCAGCGACATACCCACGAACACGCCCTGGAAGATCGCGGCGGCCAGCGAGGCGTCGGGGCCGCCCCGTCTGAGATAGGCGGCGATCGTCGACGTCGCGAACGGAATGCTCACCACGAAGAACAAGAGCAGGAGGTTCAGGAACAAGACCACCCGGTCGATCGCGGCGAAGTTCTTGAGCAGCGCGTGGTGGTTGACCCAGATGATGCCGATCGTCGCGAAGCTGATCGCGTAGGCGGCGAAGGCCGGCCAGTGAGCGCCGATCTGCCTGCCCAAGTCCGGCTTGCTATACGCGCCCAGGCTCAGGGCCAGGATCGTGATCGCCACGCCGAATACATTGTCGCTGAATGCCTCTAGTCTGCCGCTATCCACGCCCCCTCCAGCAGCGCGCCGATGGGGTCGTCCGACTTGGGATCGGCGGCGCGGCTCATGGCCGCGAGCCGCCGTCTATCCAGCGCTTGAACACCGCGATCCGCGCTTCGGGCCACGGGCCGTCGCACGGCATGGAGCCCGCTTGCAGCCGGCCGAGAATCTCGGCCGCGCGAAGCCGGACATCGTCGTATGACCACAGGTCGAAAACGAAGCTCATCGACTGCCGGTCCCGGTCCCGGAACAGCGGCCTGATGTGAGCCTCGAAGCCGACTGCCTGATCGGGTCCGGGCAGTTGCTCATCGGCCGAGGCCAGGCCGGCCGACGCCAGGCCGGCCGACGCCAGGCCGGCCGAGGCTAGCGACGCATGCGCGGAGCCTGCGGGCAGCTGACCGGCCAGCGACCGTGCGATGTCCCGCATCGCGGCCTGCACCGATGCCAGCGTGCCGGCGATCGCTTCGCCCGGGCCGGCCTGAAGCTGGTCGCAGAGCCGGGCAGCGTCGTCGAGCCGCTCGGCCAGCAGCGCCCAGGCAGCCTCGCGGTGCGGCAGCAGGTAGTCGGTCTCATAGAACAGCTCGAAGCTCGGACCGGCCGTCAGCCCCGGATGCTCGGTCCCCACCGGGAGCGTGGTGATCAAGTCGCCCAGCGGCTTGATCATCGTGAGCATTATGCCGACGGCGGCGTCAGCGAGCACCTGCAACTGCTCGTCTGTCTCGTCGGTGTGCGCGAAGAACCGCTGGAAGACCTGCAACAGGATCTCGTAGCCGACGTTGAACAGGTCGGTGACGCGGGCGGTCAGCGGGTCGGATATCAGGGGCACATCCACGTCGCGCTCGGGCCGGCGGACGTTGGCTGCCAGCACCGGTCTAGCCGGTTCGAAATTCGGATTGGCGTCCCGGAGTTGCTGGTACTCATCGAGTATCTCGACAAATTGCCCGAAATGCGCGTCCCGCCATTGGCCACGAGGTCCTTCGCCCTGCTCCAGGATCTCGTCGATCGCGCGCTTGGCGCTGGCCAGGTCCGTCACTGCGATGAGCTCCGGCCAGCCGAAGTGCCGGGCCGTTGCCTGCGCCTTCGGCGGCCCGACGAATAGCCAGTCTTCGCCGTGCGCTTCGGCCAGCCGGCTGAGCCCGGCCTCGATCGACCGGTACAGATGCCCGACAGTGCTGAAGTCCTGACCCCGCGGGACGATGTCCCACTCCCCCATGACCGGCGTGGCCTGCGCGACAGCGGCCAGGCCGTCCGCGTCGTCGAGGTCCATGCCCTCCGGTCGCTCGAGGAACATGAAGTGCTTCAGCGCCCGCTCGCCGAACGGCAGCAGCGCCAGCCGCACCCCGGCCGGGTAATGACTCGCGGGGGCGGGCAGGTTGGGCCTGGACATATGGGGTGCCGCGCCGATGGCGGACAGGATGTTCTGCACCAGGGCGAGATGCAGCATCTCCTGCGTCGCGATGTGCGAGACGTGCCTGCGCCAGCGGCGGACGGCATCCAGCTCGGTCCCGATCACGCCCTCGTCCTCGGCCTGCTTGAGCGAGAACGCGGCGAACAGGTACTGGCACATGATGCCCTGCTCAAGCTCGGCTGCCTCGCACAGCATGTAGATCAGCGCCTCGCGGTGCTCGATCACAAACGGCGCCTCCGGTGCCGCGAGACCGCCGCGGGTCGCGATCACGTCCGCGAGCCTGCCTCGGCCGCCGGACGTACCGGTAACAGCCGGGCCATGGCCGCTGCTCATCCGGTTCTCCTCCTCACCACTTAGCCCGGGAAATAATGTATGCCATTTAATTTATCCCAGGGCTAGGCAGAGACGGAGACCGATAAGACCACTTCGTTAAGTCGCAACCGTTAATTTTATTGCCGACGAAAGAGCCAGCTAACGGAGAAGATCAGCAAAGATCACGTAGTACGGCCGATCCGCGCCCGGCGGCGCCTTCAGGGCCGCTGCATGGACATACTTGAGCTAGACGCCGAGGGAGATACGCATGATTATGCGACGCAATGTGGCCTTCTGCCTGATGGGAGGTCTTTTGGGGGTATTGATGGCCGCCGCGGGGGCACCCTCCCCATTGTACGATGTATATCAGGGCGCCTGGAAGTTCTCGGCAACCACGCTCACCGTGATATTCGCGGTGTACGCGATCGCTTTGCTGGCCGCTTTTCTCGTGCTCGGGCGGCTGTCCGACCACGTAGGCCGCAAGCCGGTAATCATCATCGCGCTACTTGTCGAGGTCGCGGCGATAGCATGCTTCCTCGCCGCCGATTCGGTCGCCCTGCTCTATACGGCAAGGATCCTTCAGGGCCTCGCCACCGGAGCGGCGACGGGAGCGATCAGCGCATCGTTGATAGAACTGCACCCGCCGGGAAACACTCAGCTCGCGCCGCTGATCAACAGCTCCGCGCCGTCGATGGGCCTGGCCGTAGGAGCCCTGGGCTCCAGCCTGCTGGTGCAGTACGCGCCGGCGCCGTTGCGGTTCGTTTACTGGATCCTGCTCGCCATGTGCGTCCTGGGCATCGCCTTGACCCTCGGCATCCGGGAACCAGGCCAGCGCCGCGACGGAGTCCTCGCCTCACTCAGACCACAGGCCGGCATACCCGCGGCCGCTCGCCGGACCTTCATCACGGGCGTGCCGTGCCTGATCGCCTGCTGGGCACTGGGGGGCTTCTACCTGGCACTCGCGCCATCGGTCGCGGCCACCATGGTTCAATCGACTGACGCGGTCGTGGGCGGCTCGGTCATCTTCCTGCTCACGAGCGTCGGCGCCGCCAGCACCGTGCTGTTTCGCAACGTAAGCCCGCCGGTCGCGATGGCTGGGGGATGCCTCCTGCTCACCGCGGGGGTCGCGGGCACCGTCGGGTCTATCGCGGCCGGCAGCGTCACCGGGCTGTTTCTCGGGACGGCGGTCTCCGGCATCGGCTTCGGCCTCGGATTCCTCGGCGTTTTCCGTGTGCTGAGCGCGCTGGCACCACCCGAAGGGCGTGCCGCGATGATCACCGCGATCTACATCGTGTCCTATCTCGGCTTCAGCCTCCCCGTTATCGCGGCTGGCTTCGCCGCGACCCACGTCGGCCTGCACACCACGGCTCTCGTCTACGGTTCCGCCGTCGCGGGTCTGGCCCTGCTCGCCGCGATCGGCCTGGCCACCAGCCTCCTCCGGCCGGCGCTCTCGCCGCCGGCCGAGGCCGTCACACCGGCCAGCCCGTGCTGCGCGCCGATTCATGCCGGCGCCCCATCCCAGGCCGTGACCCGTCAACCACTGCAGGCCGCCGGCACAACGCGCAATCAGCCGGGCTAGAGAATCAGGAGGGCCCTATGCCCAAGAAGAGTCTCATTGACTTCCTTGTCTTGCTGAAGTCCGATCGCACCAGGTTCGCGACGTACGACACGCGCAACCTCGCGCAGTTCATCTTTCACGCCCAGAACGAGGGATTTGAGTTCACCAAAGCCGATATAGATCAGGTGATCGGCAAGCTCGAAGTCGACGCGGTCACCGTCAAGGATCATGAGGAATTCGGCGCGAGCAGCGCTCTCTGGCACGACATGTGGGGATGCCGGAGACTCGACTACCTGATTAACAGGCTGCTGCCTAGGTTTACGGACAGCGAACTGGCCGCGGTCAGCACCGACGATACCCAGGAATGGTCATGAGCACCGCAAACATACCCGCATTCCTACGTTACCTGGCGGCCAATCAAAACCAGCTGGAAGAGCTTGAGACACAGGCCAAAGATAATGTCATCAGGCGCGCGGCCGACCTCGGCTTCGAGTTTTCGGAAGACGAATTCGACACGCTAATCTGGGACAGCGAGCAGCGCCTAGCCGAATTCCGCCGCGATAAGTTCGACGCAACCTTCCCGCTCTGGGATCTAATGTGGGGAAAGTATTACCTGGAATACCTTGTCACAGACCTGACGCCAAGCTGTACCGAATCCGGGCTCGTGGGCTGGGAGATGTGAGAATCACAATGGGAAAATACGCACTATATGCGGGTCGCGACTGGTCAGTTAACCACGATCAGGAGGCTGACGTAGGCAACGCGACGCTGCGGTACACCACGGTCGGACAGGGCGAGCCAGTGCTGTGCATCCACGGCACGAACATCGCCGACAGCGTGATCACCCCGCTGCACGGGTTTTATCCCGAACTGTTCGAGGACTACAAGCTGATCAGCTACTACCGTGCCGGATACAACGGGAGCACGCTGAAGAGTCCCGAGTTGTCCATCGAGGACAGCGCGGAGCACGTCAAGGGAATGCTCGACCACCTGGGTCTGGAGAAGGCTCACATCCTGGCGTTCTCGTTCGGCGGCGTCATCGGCTTCCAGTTCATGCTCTCCTACCCCGAGCGTGTGCGGAGCGCCATCCTGCTCGAGCCCTACCTGCCGCGTGAGGCACCCGACGCCGTACAGGCGAATATCGACGCGTTCGTGGGCGCGATGGACTTGTACAAGGCGGGGCGCAAGCTGGAAGCCGCGCAGTACTACATGGTGAAGGTCTGCGGCGACAGCTTCCTTCCCGCGGTCGACATGACCGGGCCGATCGACGTGTGGGACCGGGTCGAGCAGTGCGTCGACACGGCGTTCACCGTCGACTTTCCCGCGATCTCGAACTGGGGATTCCGCATGTCGCGGGCCGACAGCATGGTCAAAAGCAAGCCGGCCATGCCGGTTCTCGCCGCGATGGGCCTGGACAGTGAGGCGGCGATGCCAGGATTCCGCGAGACTCAGCGGTTCCTGATGACCTGGCTCCCGCAGGCGGAACGCTGTGGCGTCCCGCGCGCGACCCACGGCATGCAGAGCATGAACCCTGTCGCCGTCGGTGAGGCGGCCCACGCGTTCCTGAAGCGCCACCCCATAGCTTAGAGGATCGGAAATGGAATTCGACTATGTCATCGCCGGCGCTGGAGCGGCCGGCTGCGTGATCGCACGCAGGCTGATAGAGCAGTCCGACGCCACTGTCCTGCTGCTCGAGGCCGGCGGCCCCGACCGCCTGGAATCGATTCACGCCACCGACGTACCGACCACGACCTCGATGTGGGGCGCCCCGGAGGTGTGCTGGCCCTACACGTCTGAGCCTCAGCCGGGCCTGAAAGGGCGAGTGGTCCCGATACCCCAGGGCAGGGTCATCGGCGGCGGGACGTCGATCAACGCGATGCTCTATGTCCGGGGAAACCCGCGGGACTTCGACTACTGGAGTCAGCTCGGCAACGCCGGGTGGGGCTACGACGACATGGTGCCCTATTTCAAGCGCGCCGAGTCCACGTTGACCATCCGGACGCTTGACGCTCCGAGTTCGTCGTCCAGCGCCTTCGTCAGAGCTGCCCGGGAACTCGGCTGCGGTGGCGGCGACGCGTTCGATTACAACGGCGAGCGCCAGGACGGCGGCGCCTTCCTCTATCAGTCGACACGCGAGGCGGCCGACCGCCGGTGCAGCACCGCGACCGCGTACCTCAACCCGATTCTCGGTCACCCCCGGCTTGTCCTGCGCACCGGTGTGAGCGTCGCCAGGGTGACCCTCCGCGGGACCCGCGCTGCCGGAGTCGAATACGTCGACGACGGGCAGCTTGTCACCGCCGAGGCGAAAGCCGAGGTGATCGTGTCCTGCGGCGCGCTCGGCACCCCGAAGGTGCTCATGCTGAGCGGCATCGGCCCCGCCACGCACCTGCGCGACCATGGCCTGGATCCCGTCGTCGATCTTCCCGGGGTGGGCCGGAACCTTCAGGATCATATGGTCTTCGGGGTCGGCTGGGAATGCCTTGCCGAGCAGCCTCCGCCGGAGTTGCTCGCCGAGGCCGGCCTGTTCATGCGCAGCCGGCCCGGGCTTGACGCCGCATCTCCGGACTTGCAGATCTTCTTCGGGCCCGTGCAGTTCCTCGCTCCGCGGTACCAGATCGACGGGCCCGGGTTCACGTTCGCGCCGATTCTCGCCCAGCCACGTAGTCGCGGCACGGTCACCCTGCGCTCCGCGGACCCGGTGGACGTCCCCGTCATCGACCCGCATTACCTCGAAGCCGCCCCGGACATGGACGTGCTGGTATCCGGCATCGAGATCGGGCGCCGGATGGTCGGCGCGTCCGCCTTCGACGGATTGCGGGGCCGTGAACTTGCCCCCGGCGCCGAGGTGACCTCGCGAGCCGGTCTTGAGGACTATGTCCGGGAACAGGCGCAAACGGTCTGGCATCCCGCCGGCACCTGTCAGATGGGCTACGGTCCCGACGCGGTCACCGACGCCCAGCTCCGGGTGCACGGTATCGAGGCGCTCCGCGTGGCGGACGCGTCAGTGATGCCGACGATCACCACCGGAAACACCCAGGCACCGGTGATCGCCATCGCCGAGCGAGCGGCGGATCTCATCCTCGCGAAGGAGTCATAGTCATGACCGCGAATTTCGACTTCATCATCGTGGGGGCCGGGGCCGCGGGGTCGGTGCTTGCCAGCCGGCTCTCCGAACTCGAGGACGCCACCGTGCTGCTCCTTGAGGCCGGCACCGCCACCATCACCGAGGCGTCAGTGAGCCCGCAACGGTGGAACCAGGTCCTGCTGACGGACCTGGACTGGGCATATATGAGCGAGCCGCAGCCGGGAATGGGCGGCACCACGGTCTATTCCGCGGCCGGACGCGGTCTCGGCGGCACGTCGAACATCTATCACATGATCCACACCCGCGGCCGTCCGGAGGACTACGACGGATGGGCGGCCGCCGGCTGCCCGGGATGGACCTTCGACGAAGTCCTGCCATACCTGCAGCGGCTCGAGGACCAGCGCGACGACACCAATCCGACGGCGGGTCACGGCGGCCCGATGACGGTCATCAACGCCAAGGACATGGGCAACCCCGTCTCGGTGGCGTACCTCGAAGCCTGCGCGGAGCTCGGCTATCCGATCGTCGACGACTTCAACGCCACGGAGTCAGGTGCGGGGTGGCATCACGTCGACATCCGGGACGGGAAGCGCTGCGGTGCGTTCCGCGCCTACCTGGAGCCGGCCCTTCAGCGTGACAACCTCACCGTGGAGACGGGCGCCATGGTCGTCTCGCTGCTGTTGCGCGGCGATCGCTGCACGGGCGTGCGGTACCGGCGTGACGGCGAGCAGACCGAGGCATACGCGGCCCATCAGGTCATCGTCTGCGCCGGCGCCATCGGCTCGCCCAAGGTCTTGCTGCTGTCGGGCATCGGCGATCCCTCCCGGCTGGCCGAGGCCGGCGTCCCGGCCACGACGGCGCTGCCCGGCGTCGGCGAGAACTTCCACGACCATCCGCTGATCATCGGTCCCATCGGCCATCTCAACCGGAAGCCACCCGAGCCCCGCGGCCAGGTCACCGAAGTCGCGCTGTTCACCGCTTCCGGTCCGGGACAGCAAGTCCCGGATCTGGAGATCTGTTTTGTCCATCGCGCGCCGTGGGGGTCGAAGTTCTTCGAGAACGTGATCAAGCGGGTGAAGACCGGCCAGCCGGTGGAATCGACGGAGGAGCTCGTCGATCCCCAGGTCGTGCTCACCCTGCCCGGCCTGGTCCGGCCGCTGTCCCGTGGCGGGGTACGCCTGGCGGGACCCGATCCGGCCACTCCGGTCACGTTCAGCGCCGAGTACTACACGGAGCCCTCGGACCTCGAGCGGACGGTCACGATGATGGAGATCGCACGTGAGGTCTATCGCGCCAGCCCGCTGGCGGACGGCTGGGGGCTGACCGAGCTGGCGCCGGGACCCGACGTCAAGACGCGAGCAGAGCTGACCGACTGGACCGTGGCCAATACCGGCTCCTACTACCATTTCGCCGGTTCTTGCCGCATGGGCACCGACGAAATGGCAGTGGTCGATCCACAGCTGAGAGTTCATGGCATCGACGGCCTGCGCGTAGCGGACGCCTCGGTCATGCCCGCCCTGGTCTCGGCCAATCCGCACACCACCGTCCTCATGATAGCGGAAAGGGCCGCGGAACTCATAAAGCAAGAATACGCAACCGCATCTGAAACGACGCTGGAGGTGATCCGATGATCCACCAGTTCATTTTCGCGGCTCCGAAGCCTGGGTTTACGGCAACCGAATTCCAGGATTACTGGACAAAGGTTCACGCGGTCAATTTCGCCAGCAAAATACCGCAGATAAAGCGCTATCTCATCGATGTCCGCATCCCGTTCCCAGGAGAGCTCGGCTCGCCGCAGCTTCCCCACCAGGGGATAGCGGAGATCTGGCTGGAGAACGAGGAGCAGCAGATCGCCTCGCTCCAGACCAAGGAGTTCCTCGAGGGCGCGCGGCGTGACGAACCGAACTGGGCCGCGTTCTGGCTGACCTTCGTGATCGATACCACGGCCTACGAGCCGGTCCCGGGTCAGGCGCCAGCGGGTAAAACGCCGTCCTGGGTAAAGCTCACGCTGCTGCGCAAGCGCCGGCCAGGGCTCGGTCTCGCCGAGTACCGCGACCGCAGCCTCGATTCCTACGCGGCCGCGATCGCCTCGCTCCCCGGATTGCGCCGGCACCTTCAGGCACACACCAGGGACGGTGCTTACGTCTTCGGCGAAGCCCAGTTCGACAGTGTCGACCAGATATGGTTCGACGACGTTCCTGCTCTGACGACGGCACTAGATTCGGAAATCTTCCACGAAAAGGTACTACCCGAGCAGTCGGCCCTGACCGATCCGAGATATGCATTCTCGCTGACCGCGAAGGAGAACTGGATTATGGGAATGGAGGATTCCTCCGATGACCGTCAACGCTAGCCCGGTGACCGAGGACGGGACGGCGCGGGTGCTGGCGGACGGCAGCAAACTGCCGCTGCTCGGGCTCGGCCTCTGGCAAGTGCCTGACGGACCTGACTGCGTCAACGCGGTCCGCTGGGCCCTCGACGCCGGGTACCGGCACATCGACACGGCCCAGGTGTACCGGAACGAAGCAAGCGTGGGGAAAGCCCTCAAGGAGAGCGGGCTCGGCCGCGACGAGGTGTTCATCACGACAAAGTTCAGTCCGTGGGGCAAGGACCCGGTAGGCGCCGCGGAGCAGAGCCTGCGCCAGTTCGGCACGGATTACGTAGACCTGTACCTTGTCCATTCGCCGCGAGGCGGGCCCACCTGGGCATGGCCTGGCATGGAGCGCGCCGCCGAGCTGGGTTACGCCCGCTCGATCGGGGTCTCGAATTTCGACGAGACCGACCTGGCGAGCGTCGTGACGGTCGCCAGCCGGAGGCCCGTGGTCAACCAGGTGAACTTCAATCCCTTCGCTTACCGCCGGGCTCTGCTCGACGCCAGCCAGCGCAGCAACATCGCCCTGGAGGCATACAGCCCGCTGGGCACCGGGCGCCTCCTGTCGGACGCCACCGTCACCGCGATCGCCGCCGGCACCGGGCGGACGCCCGCGCAAGTGCTGCTTCGGTGGTCCGTGCAGCGCGGCATCCCGGTGGTCTCCAAGTCGACCCACCAGAAAAGGATCGAGGAGAACCTGCGGATCTTCGGCTTCGAGCTGTCCGACGAGGCTATGTCTCAGCTTGATGCCCTCGATCAGACCGACGGTACTGGCATAGCAGCTGAACGAAAGTGGTGGGAGTACTGATTTCCACGGCCACGCCCACTAGAGAGGACGCAGACACATGACAACGGCCGGCGAAGGCAGCACGATCAGCTACGAGGCGGACATCAAGCCCTTGTTCCGGGACAAGGACCGGGACTCGATGCGGCGCGTCTTCGATCTGTTCGACTATTCCGACGTCGCCACGCACGCCGACGCCATCGTCGGCGCCCTGCGGAGCGGGAGAATGCCCTGCGACGGCGCGTGGCCCGCCGCTCAAGTCGAGACGCTCCAGCGCTGGATCGACGCAGGCAAGCCAGCCTAGGCTCACAGCCCTGGGCCGCCCCCTGCCCCGGCCCGCCCGCGAACTATTGCGGGCACTGACCCCCCCGATCCGGATCCTGTTGACGAATTGCGCGCGCGTGGCCAGGCCGGCCGCCGGGCCTGGCCGCGTGCGCGCAGCCTGTGCCTGGAGTGCATTGTGCGACAACTGGGATAGAGCGCACCGGCAGTCCCGCCAACAACGTGGACGATTTCCCCATTGTGGAGGATCGACCCTCGTACCCAAGGGTCCCGTTACCACGAAGGGGAAATCCGCCACGTTAACCGACGCTGATCGAGCCTGCCGGTGACCCGCCGGGCGGCCAGCGGCTGGAACAAACTGGAGCATTGCGGACAGCCGGCACGGCGGCCGACCCCGGCACGCCGGAAGCGCGGAGCCGGCGACCGGGCTGCTACTCGGACATGCCGGATTCGGTCCAGCGCTGGAAGACGGCCACCTTCTCGGCAGGCCACGCGCCGTCACAGGGCATGGTGCCGGCCCTAACCCGCTCGAGGATGGCCGCCGCGTTCGCCGTGACGTCGGCGTAGGACCACAGGTCGAACACGAAGCTCATCGACTGACGATCCTTGTCCCGGAACAGCGGCTTGACGTGCCTGGCGAAGCTCACGGGCTCGTCCGGGCCGGGCAGTTCAGGCTCCTCGTCCTGGGTGGCCGCGGCGGTGGCGTCAGCCACCGCCGACGGCGGCCCGGCGGCATTCCAGTCCCATTCCGGCACCGGCGCATCCGCCTGGGCCGCCGACTCCCAGCTGACGTAGGCGGCGAACACGGAGCGGAACTGCGGATCGGCGGGCAGCTTCGCGTCGTCGGCGGAGCGGAGCCACAGGCCAACCCAGCGGATCCGCTGGTCCTCAGAGAGGGGAACGCTCGGGCCGGCGGAAACCGGACTTGCCTGGCGCGGACCGCCGAAGGCGGCGGCCAGGCGGGCGGCCACCTGCTCGGCCTGGCCAGGTGCCACGTCCGCGAACAGCGGCGCGAGCACCGGGTCACCGGGCAGGTGCTTCTCGTAGACCGCGCGGGTCAGCGCGGTAAGCGCGGGCAGCCCGCCCGCCCATTCGAACAAGGTCGGCCGCTCGCTCGGTGCGGGGTCGGCGAAGCCGACGTACCAGTGCATGCCGCTGCAGAACGGCTTGTTCTGGGAATGACCGCAGCGGCAGAGCGCGTAGTGCTCTCGTGAGCTGCCCTCGGCCCGCTCGATGTCCGCGCCGTCCGCGTCGGTGAGCGGCACTCCGCCGCTGATCCGGTACGGGCCATCCTTGCTCACCTCGACGCCCGGCCCGCGCGTGCCATGGAAGTCGACGATGCCGCGTTCCTCGACGCCGTCCACGGCGAAGCTCAGCGCACCTGACGGGCACGCGCGCACCGCGGCGACGATCTCGTCGGTACGCGCGCCGGCCGGAGTGACGAACGGGTCAGCGCCCGCGTGGAAGACGTGGGAAAGCCGGTCTGTGCAGAACCCGGAGTGCTGGCAGATGCCTCGGTTGTCGAAGATCGTCACCTGTTGCCCGGGGTAGGCATCCCTGCGATCGGGCACCCGTTTGGGGTCCTTGGCACCGGAGAAGCCCGCCGCGACGTGCGCGCCGTCGCAGCGGGGATTGATCGCCGACTGGCCGCACCGGCACAGCGCGAGTTGCGGCGTGGCCGGCAGGTCCTCGCCCAGCCAGTCCCGCAGCGAGTCCGCGTTCGTGACCAGGTAGGGGCCGTCTGTCGCGACCGTGATGCCAGGGGCGAGACCGGCCTGTATCCGGCGAAGCTCACCGATGATGGCTCCGTCGGCCTGGCAGGCCAGGTCCTGCAGCGCGGCCGTGGCCTCCATTAGCGCCGGATCGTCACTCACGACCCGGAGCCGCGTCGCGGCCAGCGCCAGTTCCCGCAGGCTCGCCGCGGCCGGCGAGCTGGCCGACCCGACCGCGTTGGACGCGGTCGATACGGTGGTGGTCGCCAGCGGGCGCAGGACGCTGTTCACCAGACGCTCGGCGAGCGCGGCGTCGGCGTCCTTCACCGCCGTGTGCACAGCGGCGGCCAGCTCGGCGTAGGGACCGGCGGCGGCACGGGTGGCCAGATCCGCGGCCTCGGCTTGCAGTTCGCCGAGGTCCACGCCGGAACCGGCCTCATCCGCGTGCGCCCAGCGGCTGACCAGACCCCAGTCGGGGAAGTGCACGGCCAGCGAGTCGGCCATGCGGTCGAACGCGGCGCCAACCTCGGTCAGGGTCTCGATCACCGTCGGCAGCTGGGCCGCCCGGCCGGTGCGGCAGCGGGAGGCGAAGGCGGCTGCCCCGCGGAGCCGCTCCTCCAGGAGCGCCCAGGCGGCGGCCCGGTGCGGGATCAGGTAGTCCGACTCGTAGAACAGCTCGAAGCTGGGCGCCGCCGTCTTTCCCGGGAACTCGCTGCCGACCGGCAGCTCCGTGATCAGGTTGCCCAGCGGCCGCAGCGCGCTGAACATGAGGGCGAGGGTGAGCTCGGCCAGCGTTTCCAGTTGCTCGTCGGTTTCTTCGGTGTGCGCGAAGTAGCGCTCGAGCGCCAGCAGCAGGATCTCGTAGGCGACATTGAACAGGTCCATGCACTCACCGGTCAGCGGATCGGTGACCAGCGGCACATCTCCGTGCTGGGTCGGCCGCACGTTGGCGGCCATTACCGGCCGGACGGGGTCGAACGCCGGGTTGGCCGCCCGCATCTGCTGGTATTCGTCCAGGATGTTCACGAACTGACCAAAGTGCGCGGTCCGCCAGTCTCCCCGCGGCCCCTCGCCTTGCTCGAGAATCTCCCCGATGGCCTGGCACGCGGATGCCAGATCGGTCACCGGGATCAGCTCGGGCCAGTGGAAGTTGGCGGAAGTGGCCTGCGCCCTGGGGGGACCGATGAACAGCCACTGCTCACCAAGCTTCTCGGCCAGGTGCGCGAGGCCGACCTCAATGGACCGGTACAGATGCCCGACGGTGGCGAAATCCTGTAGCCGGGGCACGATGTCACCCTCGGCCATCATGGGCTCGGCCCGGCCGACCGCCTCAAGGCAGTCGGCGTCCGCCAGGTCCATTCCCTCCGGACGCTCGAGGAACATGAAGTGCTGGAGCGCCTGCTCGCCGAACGGGAGCAGCGCCAGCTGCACGCCAGCCGGGTAGTGGTTGGCGGCGGCCGGCATGTTCTCCCTGGCCAGGTGCGGCGCGCCGCCGATCGCGGTCATGAGGTTATGCACCAGCGCGAGGTGCAGCATCTCTTGCGTGGCCACGTGCGAGATCTGCTTGCGCCACCTGGTGACGACCTCAAGCTCGGCCTCGGTGAGCCCCTCGTCAGCCGACTGCTTGAGCGAGAACGCGGCGAACAGGTACTGGCACATGATGCCGTGCTCCAGTTCGGCGGCCTCGCACAGCATGTAGATCAGCGCTTCACGGTGCTCGATCACGAACGGGGCCTCCGGCGCGGCCTTCCCGCCCCGGCTGGCGATGACGTTGGCGAGCCTGCCCCGGCCGGCCACTGTCATGTTCTTGCCCGCGGCCTCCTCCAAGACTTCCTCCCGTCATACCTGCACCATGTACTTGTTGTAATAATGCCACGCGCGGCCATTTGAGATTCCGCGGAGCTAACGAAGTCGGCCGCCTTATTCGGGAGTGCCGTGGACGTAACGTTGTAGGGGCGAACGTAACGTTCTTCCAGCGGCATTCTGCGAATGTCCGATAGTTCTTCGGCGAGCGAGCGAGACCGCCAGAAAAGGGCGGTTAGCTTGGTGAACGATACATGCCCTCGACGGATGGGAAATCGAGCATGCGCACCACTCTCGCAACCGCGCTCTTCCTCCTCACGCTCGCCATGACGAGCGGTACGGGGAAGGCCGACACGCAGACCGCACCCGAGGAATCCCGCGACCGCGACCAGTTCCCCATCGGCACGTGGTCAGCCGCGGTAGTCGTGGACGGGACTCAGTTCCCCCAGGCCACGATGTTGTTCAACACCGCCGGCAGCCTCAGCATCGCCACACCGGTCAGCTTGGCAACCGGCGTCTGGCACAGGACGGGCACCACGACCTTCGACTGGGAGGGGCGGGAGGTCTACCAGCCTGGCCCAGGACTCCCCGGGTACGTGCTCATCAATCAGCATGCGGCCCTCGACGGCGACACCCTCACCAGCAGTGGCGAGTCAAAGGTCTACGACCAGGACGGGAACTTCTGGAAGACGGTGCACACGGTCGTGACCGGGACGCTGAGCAGCTAACCCGCCCCCGCAGGCTATTCAGGCACCCATTAGCTATACCGAATCTAAGGGGCAATTGGACCCAAGAAAGGGACATTCCTGTGACCTTCGAATTCTTCGACTTGGGCGACTTCACGTTCGCCTCGGGCGTCATCGTCCCCAATGTGAAACTTGCGTACCGGACAGTCGGCAAGCTGAATGCCGCCAAGGACAACGCGATCTTGTTCCCCACGTTCCTGGCGGCGCCGCCGAACGGGCTGGACATGTGGATTGGCGAGGGCCGCCCGCTGGACCCCACCAGGTACTTCATCATTCTGCCCGGGCACTTCGGCCTGTCGCCGAGCACGTCTCCGGAGAACACCGCGCCGCCGTTCGACCGCGGCGCCTTCCCCGCGATCGACATCGCGGACGACGTGATCGCTCAGCACCGGCTCGTCACCGAGCTTTTCGGCATCAGCGAGTTGCAGCTGATCCTCGGCTGGTCTGTCGGCTCGCTCCAGCTCTGGGAGTGGGCGGTGCGCTTCGCCCCCATGGTCAAGCGCATGGCCTCGATCGCCGGGACGCCGGTGCCGCGGCCGTGGACCAAGCTGTGGCTGCGCTACGCGGTGGAGGAGCAGATCACCTGTGACCCGGCATTCAACAACGGGTTCTACCGCAACATGGACGACGTCCAGGCGGGAATTCGCCGCGTGGGCCACGTCACCGCGATCACGGCTCCGACCGATGGCTTCTACCGCGAGGGCAACGAGCTGTGGCGGCCACTCGGCTTCGCCTCCGGCGACGACGCGGTCAAGCGCATGTTCGAGCCGCTGTTCATGGGCCAGGACCCGAACGGCATCATCGCCCAGGCCAGGAAGGCCATCGCGGCCGACCCGGCCCACGGCGGTGACCTCGCCGCGGCGCTGGGCACGATCACGGCGAAGGCGGTGGTCGCCGGGTTCACCGGTGACTTCCTGTTCCCGCCCGAGGAGGCACGTCGCGCCGCTGCGCACGTCCCCGATGCGACCTTCCACGAGATCCCCAGCTCGTATGGCCACATGGCCACGTTCGGCCTGGCCGAGCAGGACGTGAAGACCGTCGACGGGCTGCTCCACGACCTGCTCGCGTCCTTACGTCTCTCAACCGAGGAAGGGATATCAACGATGTCCAAGTTTCCGCGGCGGCGGTTTGCCGGTGCGTCGATGGCCGGGGGAGGTGCAGTCGGGGTATCGGACGCGCGTCCCGCGTCGGCGGCCCTCGACGTGGCCACCGTTCCCGATGCGGTCGCCGTCACCGTCGACGACCCGAGTTACACCTATCTCACCACCCGCGGCAAGAACCGCCGCTACACCGGGACTCCGACCTCGATCTACCAGGTCTACAACGCCGACCAGGTCCGTCAGGTCGTCGATCAGATCGTCGCGTCCGGGCAGCAGCTGGCCGTCCGCAGCGGCGGACACGCTCTTGACGACCTGGTGGACGCCCCTGAGGTGACGGCGCTCATCGACACCTCCCACATGAACGCGGCATATTACGATCCCGCCTACCAGGCCATCGCGGTGGAATCCGGCGCCCTGCTAGGCGACGTGTACAAGACTCTCTACCCGACCTACGGCTTTGTGCCGCCGTGCGGCTCCTGCCCCACGGTCGGGGTCAGCGGCTTCACGATGGGCGGCGGGTTCGGCACGCTGTGCCGCAAGCACGGCCTCATCGCCGACCACCTCTACGGGGTCGAGGTCGTGGTCGTCGGCAAGTCGGGGCGGGCGAGCGTCGTGGTCGCCACGCGTGAAGCCTCGGATCCGAACAGGGACCTGTGGTGGGCGCACACCGGGTCGGGGGGAGGCAACTTCGGAGTAGCGACCCGCTTCCTGTTCCGGTCGCCCGAAGCCGAAGGCGCTGGCCCCGCCGGACTGCTGCCCGCCCCGCCGCGTGCGGTGATCACCACCACGATGATCTGGCCGTGGAACAGCATGACCGAGCCGGACTTCGCCCGGATAGTGAACAACCACGGTGCCTGGCACGCCGCCAACAGCGCCCCGGGGACGGAGTACAGCACGCTCTACAGCGAATTCGGCCTGGCCTCGCACGTCGTCGGCGGTATGGAACTCGTGGCGCAGATCGACGCCACCGTGCCGAATGCCCAAGCTCTCATGGACGCGTACGTGGCGGCCGTGAGCTCGGGCGTGAATGCGACGATGTTCACCAAGACGGCCACCGCGAACTGGCTCACCACGCTCCTCACCGAGCCGTTCCCGAGCGCGCCGCCGGAGGACAACCGCGTGAAGAGCAAGGGCGCATGCCTGCGGCAGCCGTTCTCCGCTGACCAGGTCGCGACCATGTACCGGTACCTGTCGGACCCGAAGACCACGACCGCGGGTGCGATGGTCGTCTATTCCCTGGGCGGACAGGTCAGCGCGACCGCGCCCGACGCGACGGCCGTGGCCCAGCGTGACTCGATTCTGCGGACTCTGCTCATCTCGTCCTGGGCGAACCCTGCCCAAGACGAGCAGAACGTCGCCTGGACACGGGAGTTCTACCGGGATCTGTACGCCGGCACCGGCGGTGTCCCCGTGCCGGACGACGCGACCGACGGTTCGTATATCAACTTCCCGGACGCGGATTTCACCGATCCCACCTGGAATACCTCCGATGTACCGTGGTACACCCTGTACTTCAAGGACAACTACCCGCGGCTTCAGCAGATCAAGGCCGCGTACGACCCCGGGAATGTCTTCCGCCACCCGCTGTCTATCCAGCTCCCCGGGTAACCACCCGGGCGGGCGCTGACCGGCAGGCCAGCGCCCGCCCGGCGCCCGTTTGGCCGGCGGCTCACCGGTAAGACCTATCTCGCGATGAACGTGGAAACCGTGGCCGACGTGATGGTGCACCATCCGAAGCTGTGCCATGCGGACAGCACGGTTGGCGACCTCCGGCGGCTGTTCGCCGACGATCACGTCCACGCCGTCCTGATCGTGTCCGGTGCCCGGCTGCTCACCGTCATCGACCGTATCGACCTCGGCCCGGAAACGGCCGACTCGGTCGCGGCGGCGAGCCTTGGCCGCCTGAGCGGACGGGTGATCGCGCCCTCGGCTTCGGCGACCGCGGCACTGCGGCAGATGACCGCGGCCGGCCGCCGCCGGCTTGCCGTTGTCGGACCGGACAGCACGCTGCTCGGCCTGCTCTGCCTCAAGCGCACCGGCACCGGATTCTGTTCGGACGAGGACGTACGCCAGCGCCACTATGAACGCCTCACAAATCCGTATATGTCATGAGACGGTAGCGGGTTCCTTGGGCGTATCTGCGCGGGCGTACTCTGCTCGGTTAGGCATGAGCGCGATGAACACCGGGGAGCCCGCGGCCGGGGCCGGGCCGTTGTCACTTGGCCGGCCGGCTGGCCTGCCGCGCGCACTCGACGCCGAACTACCGCGCCTGCGCCTGATCCGCCTGCTCGAAGAGCGGTGGGACCGGCAGGTAACGCTGCTCGTCGCGGGAGCGGGCTTTGGCAAGACGACCGCTCTCGCCCAGGCGGTACGGGCCAACCACGCCGCGCCGCGCGGCATTGACGTGTGGCTGACCTGCACGGCGGCTTTCGAAGATCCCGCCTGCTTCACCCAGGCCGTGCTCGACGCCATGTCCGGCGATGGACGTGCCAGCGGGACAGGCCGGCGCGCCGCGCACGGACCGCGGGACGTCATCGGCGCCCTGATCCGGCGAGCACCGCTTGAGCGGTGCCTGCTGCTCGACGACGTGCAGGAGATCCCGCCGGGCACCCAGGGGGCCGCGCTCCTGCGTGACATCGCGCAGCTCCTGCCTGCGACGGCTCATCTGGTCCTGTCCGGGCGAGTGGCGCCCGATGTTCCGCTCGCCCGGCGTGAGGCCGCGGGAGAGGTGCTGAGAATCGGCGGTGAGGATCTCCGGTTCACCGATGTCGAGGTGCGGGCGCTGGCTCGCCGTCTCGGTCGCGACGCGCGGATAGCGGAACCGCTCCACGGCTGGCCCGCCATGGTCCGGCTGGCCCTCGCGGCGGGGTCTGGCGCGCCATGGCGGTACGCCCGAGAAGAGGTGCTCGGCCGGCTCAGCGATGCGCAGCGAACCATGCTGGCCGCGTTGGCCGCGCTCGGCACCGGCACCGCAACCGAGGTCGCCGCGGTTGCGAGCGGCTTCGTCTGCCTCGATGACCTCGTCGAGCAGGTTCCGCTGGTCGCGGCGCTAGACGACGGCCGGTACCGCGCGCACGACCTGTGGGCGGAGGCGGCACCGCGGATCGCGATCGTGCCGGACGAACGTGCCCTGCGGGAACGCGCCGTCTCGGTCCTGGCAGCCCGAGGTGACCTGGCCCGGGCGGGCCAGCTGGCCTGCCAGGCACGAGACTGGCCGATGCTCGCCGGACTCGCGATCGACCTCGTGCATTCGACGCTGACGGTCCTGCCGCGCGCTACGGCGGAGCGATGGCTGGACGCGATTCCGCCGCTCGCCGCGAACACCCCGGCGTTCCTGCTGCTGCGGGCCGCGGTGCTGCACGCACGCGACTTCACGGATCCGCGCATCGACCCGATGCTCGACCGGGCCTGGCGCGAGATGCTCGATCGTGACGACCGCGGCGGTGCCGCGGCGGTACTGGGAATGGCCATGATCTCAGCGCACTCTCGCGCCGACGTGGCCCGGCTGATGACGGTGAACGAGTGGGGAAAGGGTCTCGATGGACCCGTTTCGCCCGTGGTGACCGTGCTGCGGCACAACGTCGCGGCGATGCGCGCCGAACTCGGGGGCGATCCCGAGGCGGCGCTCACCGAGTTCGCCCAGGCACCCGTCCGCGAGGTGCCCCAGGCGCTCGCGCTGTCGATCTGGCGGTTTCACTTTCACTGCCTGAACATGTGCGGACGCGGCCGGGAGGCGGCGGAACTCGCCGATAGGGAGCTTGCCGGCGCGGGAGACGAGCTGATCAGGCTCTCCGGTGCCATGGCACGCTGGTTCGACGGTGACCCGTCCGGCCTGGACCTGCTGCGCGTGCCCGCCAGGCAGAGATCGACGGCGATACCGACCGCGCGGCGGCCATGCTGACCGACGCGATCGCACTGTGGCGCGGCGATCCGCTGCCGGATCTGGACGGCATGCGAGATCCAGGCATCGAGGCCGAGGTCAGCCGGTTCCGGATCCAGCACGTCGGCCATCTGCTGACGCTCAGCGAACTGCGTCTTGTCGGTGACGCCGCGGCGGAATCCTTCGCCCTGGCCGAACGGGCGCTTTCGCTGGAACCCTTCGACGCCCGCGGCCACCGGCTCGTCCTCGCCGCCGCCCTGAGGAGCCGCCGGCCCGGTCAGATCGCGGCCGCCGGACGACGGGTCTGCCTGGCACTCAGGCAGCTTGGCATATCACCGGACCCGCCGACCGCCATCCTCCTGCGACGGGCGGCGAGCCTCGCGCCGCCGCCCGCCCCGCTCCCGGTCAGCTAGCTCGATCCGTTATCGCCGTTGTCGTTCGGATTATTACCATCGCCACCGACAGACACGTCGACCTTGGCAGATCCAGCCGGCGTCGTGATGGTGGCGTCGCCGGTGAACGTGATATCCCCGTCGATGGCCGCGAGCGTGACCGCGCCGGCCACCAGGATCGCCACGGCGGCGACCAGCGCCCACTCTGAGCTGCGCGTCTCAATCACGACGCCATGCAGTCCGTTACTGGTACGGACAAGGGCGTTCGGCTTCGCCGAGCTGTCGGGCGTCAAGCCCACGGTGAAGGAATTGCCGCCTACCTCAACGGTCATCGCCAGGGGCGCGACGCCGAGGCCATCAAGAATGCCGCTGGCGAGGACGGCGGGGAAATTGCCCTGTGCGAGCAGCGTGCTGTGCTGTGGGGCTTGGCCCGGCCGGCTTACCATCGCGCGGTAGGTGATATTCGTCGGATCGGCCTCACACTGGCCGAAGAAAAGCGCCTGGGTCCCGTCCCGGTCCGCCAGGAAAATGTAGCCCGCGGCCTGGTGGCTTGTGGTTACCTGTGTCATTTTCTTTGCCGTCGCTATTTCTGCTTGATCTCGATGGTGCTGTGCGTGTTCCCTCCGGAATCTGTCGTAGTGGTCGTCGTGGTGGTCGTGTGCGTATTCGAATCGGTGGTGGTAGTAGTGGTCGTCTGACCCCCGCTGTTCCTGATCGTCACCACAGACACGAAGACGCTGCCCTGCATGTTGAAAGACGACGTGACCGTGGTCGGCTCGGACGATCCGGCCGCCTCGCTGGTCACGGCGGACGGTGTCACCCCGAGGGACATCTCGATGTGGTCCGAATCAACGGGTTCCTTCTTGCCATCTACCTGGATAAAGCCGTGAAGTGGCATGACCAGTTCCTCCTTGTCCGAAGAATTTCTTCTGCGACAAGCCTGCGGACCGGGCGTTGCCCGAACGCTAACCAGCGGGCGCTCATGCCGATTGCGCAAGCCATGAGCTGTCGCATTCCGCCGAGCTTGGGGAGAGTTGGGCTCACCCGAGATTCCGGGGGAAGGAGTCCACATGGCACGCGGTCAGGAAGATCACGCTGTTGTCCTGGGCGCGAGCATGGCAGGCCTGCTAACCGCGCGGGTACTGAGTGATTCGTTCCGCCAGGTCACCGTTATCGAACGCGACGTGCTATCCGCCGAGGCGGATCAGCGCCGCGGCGTTCCGCAGGGGCGGCACTTGCACGCGCTGCTCTCCCGGGGCGCGCAGGTGCTGGACGACCTGTTCCCTGGCTTCACCAAACAGGTCACCGAAGCCGGCGCTCCCGTCGGTGATCTGCTCGGCAACATCCGGTGGTTCTTGTCGGGGCACCGCCTTGCCCAGGCCGACATCGGCCAGCCGGTGATGTTCCCCAGCCGACCGGTGCTCGAGGCGCACGTCCGGTCGCTGGTGAGCGGTCTCAGCAACGTCTCCTTCCTCGATGGGCACGACATCGTCGCGCCGACGGCTTCGGCGGACAAGAGGCGGGTGACCGGGGTCCGGGTCCGCTCCGCGGCCGCTGCCGAGCGTGCGCTCGACGCCGACCTGGTCGTTGACGCAACCGGCCGCGGCTCGCGGGCGCCGCTGTGGCTGGCGGAACTGGGGTATGCCCGGCCGGTCACGGAGAAGGTGACCGTCGATGTCGGCTACGCGTCGCGGAGCTACCAGCTGCCGCACGACATACTGGGCAACGACAAATTGATCCTGCACGGGTGGACGCCGGCCTACCCGCGCGGCGCAGGCCTGGTCGAGCAGGGCGGTGGCCGGTTCCTGCTGACCGTCACCGGGCTCCTCGGCGACTACCCGCCGATCGATCCTGCGGGCTTCGACGAGTTCACCGCGAGCCTGCAGTACCCCGATGTCCACGAGGCGGTCCGGGCCGGCGTGGCGCTGGACGACCCGGTCTCGTTCCGGTACCCGGCCAACGTGCGGCAGCGGTATGAACGGATGCGGGATTTCCCCGATGGCTTCCTCGTCCTCGGGGACGCGTTGTGTGCCTTCAACCCCATCTACGGCCAGGGCATGACGTCTGCCGCGCTCCAGGCGAACGCGCTGCGCGAACTGCTGGCCGACGGGCAGCCGCTGACCTGGCGCCGGCATTTCCAGGCCATGGCCAGGGCGGTCGACGACCCGTGGACGATCTCAACCAGCAACGACCTGGGTTTCCCCGGGGTCAAGGGCCGGCGCACGCCCTCGGTCCGGCTCATCAACGCCTATCTGCCCCGGCTGCATGAACTCGCCGGGCGCGATCCGGTCGCCGCCGAAGCATTCCTGCGGGTCACCGGATTGCTCGAGCACCCGACGGCGCTGCTGCGGCCCGGTCTGGCGCTGCGGGTGCTGACCAGGCGGTGGCGCTAGCCCAGGCCATGAGACTGGCCCATGACGAGACCGAGGCGCTGCGGCAGCGAGCTGAGCTGGAGCAGCCCTGCTGCACGAAGCGTTTCGGCTGCGGCATGGGCGGCGGCGACAACAGGCTCGCGCTCGCGGCGCTGATCGCCTTCTACGGCCTCAACGGCCGCCGTCTCACGCTTACCAACGACGCCGCCCATGACTTGGTGATGAGCATCGCATCCGGGCAACTCGACACCGCCGAGGACATCGCAGCGATCCTCCGCGACGCGACAGCGCCCTGGAGCAGCTAGCCCGCTTTCGGCCGGTCACGCATGAGAGTTTCATCGTGCTGCCTGGGCCCTGAGCAGGCGTGCCGCGGGCTGAGCCATCGTCCGGCGGGCGGAGGGTGAACCGACTAACGGACAGGCACGTATCCGCTGCCGACCTTATTTCACCGCGCATCCGGCGACGGAATGCGGAAAGGAAGGCGGAACCGTGCGAAAGACATTGATGTCCCGATCGCTCCGGTGGGGGACACTGGCCACGCTCACGGTGGGCGCCATGGCCACTGTCACCGGGGTTGCCGTCGCGATGCCGGCCGGAGTGGCATCGTCTCCCGGCAGCGCCACTCTGTACCACCAGACCAATCTGGTATCCACCCTCAGCAATGTCGGTGCGCAGCTGGTCGATCCCAGCATGCAGAATTCCTGGGGGCTGGCCATGAGCGCGACCAGCCCGCTGTGGGTGGCGGACAACAACTCAGGCCTGGCCACGATCTACTCCATCCCCGCGGGCGGAACCAGCGTCACCAAGGCCGGCCTGACCGTCACCGTGCAGGGCGGCCGGACCTCGACAAACGATGGCTCGAGTCCGACCGGGCAGGTGTTCAACCCGACCACCGGTTTCGTCGTCACCGGCACGGCCGGCAGCGGACCTGCCGCTTTCATCTTCGACTCGGAGTCAGGGCAGATCACCGCGTGGAGCCCCAGGGCCGACCCCGCCAATGCCCTGGTGGAGTTCAGCTCCCCGACCGCGGTTTACAAGGGCCTGGCCATCGCGGCCACCGACCAGGGCACGTTCTTGTACGCCGCGAACTTCAACTCCGGCAACGTCGACGTGTTCAACAGCACGTTCCAGCAAGTGAACCTCCTCGGCAACTTCCACGATCCCTTCATGCCGCCTGGCTACGCGCCATTCGGGATCCAGGAGATCAACGGCCTGCTCTACGTGACCTACGCCTTGCAAGACGCCGCGAAGCACGATGACGTGGCCGGTCCCGGTCGCGGGTTCGTCGACATCTTCACGACGAACGGGCTGTTCGTGAAGCGACTGGCTTCGCGTGGTCTCCTGAATGCCCCATGGGGCCTGGCCCAGGCGCCAGCGAGCTTCGGTTCCTTCGGCGGCGATCTCCTCGTCGGCAACTTCGGCAACGGGTGGATCAACGCGTTCGACCCGATTACCGGCCGCTTCGCGGGCACCATGTTCAGCGACCAGCACAAGCCCATCAGCATCGACGGGCTCTGGGGACTGTCGTTCGGTACCGCGAGCACCGGCGGCACGAACACGCTGCTGTTCAGTTCGGGCCCCAACGCCCAGGCTGACGGGCTTATCGGCTCGATCAACCCGGCTCCCTAGGGCCGTCCGCCGGCGCCGACTGCCCAGGGATGCCCGGATCTGTCCGTGTCTGTCCGACGGGCCGTGCGGCGCTCCAGGTGTCGCCCGAGGGCTCGCTCGAGGGTTCGAAAAGATTGCGGACACTTACCCCCCCAATCCGGGGGGGTAAGTGTCCGCAATAATCTGGCGCGCTTGCCGACGCGCCAGAAATATGGCTAAATATCCGGCTTTCGCCCCCGCCTGGCCCTTCGCCCCCGCCTGGCCCTTCGCCCGCGCCTGGCCCTTCGCCCGCGCCTGGCCCTTCGGCTTTCGCACGCGCCCGGCCCTCGCCCGGCCTTCGCCCGCGCCTGGCCCTCGCCCGCGCGCGGGCTCCCGCGCGCGGGCGAGACCTCGTCATGCTTTCTTGAGCGTGGCTATCTTGCCGGTGGCCTGGTGGAGTGCGCGGACGCCGGCGTCGAGTTCCGATATCGCCTTGTCCAGGAGTGCCAGATTTGTCGTTATGACGTTGTCTTCGTCTCCTTCGGGGCTGGCGGAGATGGCGGCCCGGCAGTCCGCCGCCCCAGCCGCGAAGGAGGTCAGGGCCTGACGGTAACGGCTCTCCAGAACCGTGTCCGGAATCGGTGGTTGCGCGCTGGCGGTAGCCACGTCCGCGGCAAGGCTGACGCATGCCTGCTTCATCCGGACGAACCGGCCGGGGCCGTGTGCCATGAGGGCGGTGCTGACGTGGGCGGAGAGGGCTGCCAGTGCCGCCCCGCCCGGCCCGTTGTTCCACGCCGTGACGTGGCTGGGGTTGCGTGGTTTCAAGGCCGGCGGCCCGATTGGCACCTGCTGGTTTCCGGCGGTCACCGGCTCCGGCGACCCTGCGCCGACAGCGGCCGGATGACCCGGAGGTGATGCCGCAACGCCGTAGCCGGCTGTCGACGACGATGCCGGCCAGACCGCGTACACCGCGGCCGCGGTGCCCAGGAGCACGGCCACGGCGAGGCCTGAGATCGCCCAGTGACGCGCTGACCTACGCATGCCGGAACACCAGCGTCGCCATGAGCCAGGTCGTCCTGGCCCCGGTCCCGACGGCCGCGTTCGGGGTGGCGCCCAGGCCGGCCGGCTGGTCTTCGGCCAGGAACTCGATGTCGCCGGTCGGCGATACGCTGGCCCGCTTCGTGAAGCCGGTGCCCGCGGTAAGGCTGTCACCGAATCCCGAGTCGAGGTAGAAACCGATCGCCAGTTCACCGGACGCGGTCGTCGCGGCGGTGGCGCCGGACTGCACGGTGGCCGCTGAACTGGTTGTCCCGCTGGCGTGGGCCAGCTGATCGATCGCTGCCGCGCCCGTGGCGGCGGACAGGCCCGAGTACTCCAGGACCTGAATGCCCACGTCGGCGGCACTGCTGGGTTTCGCGGTTATGGCCGGCTTGGTCCCGCCGGTGGCGACCGGCGCGGTCCACACGCTCATCTCGGTCCCGTCGGAGGCGGTGAAGTGGAGCACCTTGGTATAGGTGTCCCCCGCGGAGTCGGTTACGGAGCTGGCGGTCTGGCTGCCGCCGCCCCAGACGCCGACCATGACCACCAGGAGGTCGCCAGCCGTCACGTTGGCGGCCGGCGTCGCCGAGATGCTGCTGACCGAGGTGGCGTGGTTCCCTGCCTGCTGGACGAAGGCGGGCGCGGGCGGAGGTGCCGCCGACGGCGTGACCGCGTTCGACTGCGACGATGGCTGGCTGGTTCCGATCCCATTCGTGGCGGTCACCGTGAACGTATAGGTGGTGCCGTTCGTCAGACCGGTGATCGTGGCCGAGGTCGCCGGCGGCGAACCGCTGACCACGGTGGTTGGCTGCGCCGTGGTGCCGATGTACGGGGTGACCGTGTAGCTCGTGATCGGGCTGCCGTTGCTGGCGGGCGCCGTCCAGCTGACTGACGCGGACGCGTTGCCCGCTGTCGCCGCCACATTGCCCGGCGCGCTCGGAGCCGACGGCTGCGAGTTGGTCGCCGTGACGTCATCGAGATACATCCACGTGTCGTCCGGCGGGCTCGATCCGTCTTCGTGGACGTTGAACCACAGCTGGATGCTCTGCCCCGCGTACGGGCTCAGGTTGAACGTCGCCTGCGTCCAGGTCTGGGAGTTGGAGTCGGATTTGAAGACCTGCGCTAGCGTCGCACCCGAGGTGCTGCGGATCTGCGCTTCCTGCCAGTCGAAAACGCAACCGGAGCCGGAGCAGATCGTATCGGTGGTCGACGGCCAGTACCAGAAGCTCAACGTCGTCGTGCCGGACGACGGGACCGCGATCGTCTCGCTGAGGGAACTGTCGCCCAGCGGTTCAGTGCCCGGTTGGACGGTGCCGATAAGGGCGGAGGCAGTGCCGCTGTGCGCCTTGGCGGTGCTCACCACGGGAGGCGGCGAACCACTGGCCGTCCACGGTGTCAGGCCGCTCTCGAATCCGCCGTTGATGACGAGTGAGGCGCTGCTCGACGGCGTGACCGCGTTCGACTGCGCCGACTCGGGCCCGCTGCCGATCCCGTTCGAGGCGGTGACGGTGAAGGTGTATGTGGAGCCATTGCTCAGTCCGCCCACGACCGTGCTGGTCGGCGCGGGGTTACCGGTGACGGTCACCGGAGTCTGGGCGGTGGTGCCGACATAGGGGGTCACCGTGTACGTGGTGACGGGACCGCCGGTCGACGGCGCCGTCCAGGTCACGCCCGCGGATGCGAAACCGGCGGTCGCGGTGACGTTGGTGGCCTGACCGGGCACCGTGGTCGGGGCGAAGACGACGTCGACCCAGTAGTTTTCTCCGTTGGAGGTTTGCGTCGGGAAGCCGGGACCGCCGGTGTAGAGGAACAGCCCGTTGCCGCTCGACGCGGTGCTGTGCAGCACGTGCAGCGGTGGTGCGTCCAGGGAGGCGCCGCCGAGGATAGGCGGATACATGTACTGTTCGGTCTGCGAGTAATGCCCCTTGGGGGCGAAGTACGCGGCGACATACGTCGTGTTGCGGTTGACGAAGACCGGGCGGGAGAAGTTCACCTGCTGCCAGCCGCTGGCCGTCTCGCCGGTGAACGTGGCCGAGGCGAGAAGCTGGCCGTCGGCCGTCCACAGGCTGCCGACATGGGTGCCGGTGTTGCCGCTGGACTTGTAGAAGCGGATGCCGCTCACCACGCCGAAGCTGTCACTGGTGAACTTGACGCCGAGTTCCACGGAATTCGCGTCACCCGAGTCCACGTCACCCGCGGGCGGCGTCACGCTCGGGGCCCAGATCGAACACGGGCAGCCGACGTTTACCGATACCCCGGCCGATGGAGTTTCGATGTTGCCGCTGTCGTCGGTGGCACGGGACTCGATCGTCGTCGCGGGGGTGCCGTGGGCAATCCAGGTATAGGACCAGGTGACGCTGCTGGCGGCCGGCGACATCGTGGTGACCGGGTGCCACGTCTTGCCGCTATCGGCGGACACCTCGACCCCGGCGACCACGCCGCCGCCGCTGTCGGTGGCGGTGCCGGAGATCGTGACGCTCGTGCCGTCGTTCAGGCTCGCGCCACTCGACGGCGAGGTGATGGCGGAGACAGGCGCGGTGGTGTCGGTGGACGCACTGGCCGCGGTCAGGCCGGACTGGAGCGTGCTGGGCTGCGCACCCATGTCGGCAAGCAGGTTGACGGTGGCCTGCTGCATGGCCGGGCTGGGCGCGTTGCCGGATCCGCCGTCGTGGGTCGAGTCCAGGCCCCATGACCACTGCACCGAGCCGGTATCGAAGACCACCGCGCCGCTCGCCGCGCGGTACAAGGTCAGGCTGTTGCATTCGTTGGCCGATCCGATGTCTTCCTGGTAATCCTCCACGACCTGCGAGACGTTGGTCTCGCACGTCTTGGACAGGTCGACCTCGCCGGCCGGCCGGAACCCGTTGTCGATGTCGGAGTCCCACTCGTACCCGAGCGTATCGCCGGGCATGGTGGCGGTTTGCCCGGCCGCCAGCGCCGCCACGCTGGTGTTCCGCCACAATCGCAGCTTCGAGTAGGCGGCCGGTATCGCGAGCGCGTAGGAGCAGCAGTTCACCGACCACAACTGGCCGGTCACCGCGTTCTCCGGGTTCCCGCCGTCGGCGGGCGGGCTGAACCGCGGATCCCGCCACTCCCCGGTCCAAGTCGGCGGGTCAGCGGGGTCCGAGACCGTGCTGTCCAGGCTCTCCTTGTACACGATCATGGTGCGCTCGGGCTCGTTGCCGAACTGGCTCGCCGCCCACCGGGTCTTCCACCACATCAGGTTCCCGGCGAAGAACGCCAGGTTCACCCCGGCGTCCCGCGCCGCGGTGACGTTGGCGCGATCCCCCGCGTCCCAGTATTCCGAATGACCGGAGTTCACCAGCGCTTTGTGCTGTTCCAGCATCGAGGCGCCGTTCGACGCGGCGACGTCCTCCTGGCTGACGTAGCTGACGTCGTAGCCGTTCGCTTCCAGGAAACGCACCGTCGAGAACTCGTTGCCGAAGAAGAAGTCCTGGCCGCCTGGCGTGTCATAGCGCGTGGCGAACGGGCGGTTGTAACTGACCTGCACCGCGCGCCCAGGGTCCAGCGCGCTGCAGCACCAGGGACTGCCGGTCGCTTTCCCCGCATAGACGCTGTAGCCACCCCAGTCGTTATAGGCCTGCCACGTCTCGTCAGATGTCATGTACACGACGGCGGAATGGCTGGCGTCGTTGCGGACCACGAACGGGATCTGGCTCGCGTCGGAATTCCCGTCGGTGCGGTAGATCTTCGCGAAATACACCCCGGACACCGCGGTGGACGGCACCGTCCAGGTCGCCGAGACCGACCAGTTGCCGCAGTCGACCAGGCCCGTCACGGTGTTGGTGTTGCAGGCTGGCTGTGCCTGACTCACCGCGATGTTCGGCGTGGCGCTGCCCTGTAGCCGGGCGCCGTTCCCGCCGTAATACCCCATCCGGTAAATGTCGATCTTGTAGCTGGTCGCCGGCGACTTGATCTTGAAGCTGACCGTCTGCCCGATGTTCACGCTGAACGGGTCGGCGAAGCCGTAGATGGTCGAGGTAGCACTTCCGGTGGCGTCCCATACCGACTCCGGCGTGCCCGGCAGCGCGTTCTCGCACGCAACGGGGTTCGCGCACGAGGCCTGGGCCGCCGGCGCCCCGTACCCTGCCAGCAATCCCCCCACCAGCACCGCGGCGGACACCGGCGCCAGCAGCCGGCCTCGCAATCGCCGTCCCCGCCGCCCGAACCGTCCGGTGCCCGCTGCACGATCACGCTTGTTCATGGCCCACCCCTAGACTCAGCTACAAGACGCCCGATCCGCCCTCCGTGATTCCGTCCGGCAGGGAATTTGCCAGAATGTGATCTGAACGTCTGCTGCTGTCAGGCCCCGGTGATAGCGGCGAGGTAGCTGAAATGTCAGCGCCCGGGGACCCATGGTCCCCGGGCGCCGGCACGTTGTCAGGTCAGTGGCACAGACCTGGCGGGATCGACGTCGCGCAGTGGTTGGCGATGAATCGCACGCCGATTCCACTGCCGTCCCACACGAGGTCGGCGGGATGGTTGCCGAAGGCGGAGTTGCCAGCGATCGTGTCGAAGTTCGGGTTGCTGCCGTGGGTGAGCGCGTGGGCGCTCGCGACCACGATGCCGCCGGAATTGATCTGCGCGCCCCTGTTGCCCGTCACGCTGTTGTGCGTCACGACGGTATGGGTCGCGCCCAGCAGCAAGATGCCGCCGCCCTGGAGGTTCACCGGTGTTTCACCGTGCTTGGGGCAGAACTTGTTATTGCGGGACACGCTGTTGTGATCGACAACGGAGGTCCCCGCTCCTCCCGGCTGCCCGTCGTCGAGGACCATGATGCCTTCGCAGTTTCCGGTGAGCCGGTTGTCGGTGACCAGGACCTCCCGGGCGTGCCGGATGAAGATCCCGAACTGGTTGCCGAAGGCGACGTCGTCGCGTACCACGGTGTCGGCGTCGGGCGAGTCGCCGACATAGAACCCGGCTTCGTCGTTGCCGATCGCGACGTCATTGGCGAACAGGGTGCCGGTTGAGGCGAACCGGGAGATGCCGTAGTCGCCGTCATTGACGGCTACCACCCTTATCACCTTCAGACCGTGAGTCCCGTAGCCGAACACGCCGTTGCTGGGGAACCCGCTGACTAGCAGGTTGGCGACAGTGTCGTCGCGGACCGGCGTGATCACCGCGCCGGTTTTGCTGTTGACTTTCTTCGCCAGGACGCAGATCCCGGTCGGACCGAATATGCTATTGCACAGCGTCTTCGGGAACTTCGCTGGGGGCAGCAGAACCGTTCCCCCGCGGAAATTTCCGGATCCACGTAGGGTAATCCCATTCGTGCGGATCTGGACGCTCTGGTGGTACACGCCCGGCTTGACCAGCACCAAGTCGCCGGGCCTGGCCCGGTCGACAGCAGCCTGGATCGATTGGCCCGGGCCCACCACGATCGTTGTTGATGGCCATGCCCATGCCGCAGTGCCCGAACTGAGCGCGATTCCGAGCCCAGCCGCGCATGCTGCGATGATCATTCGTCGCATGACGTATTCCCCCTTATTACGGAATGCCTCTCTCCCCCATGCAGGCATTCGCCCCTAACGAGCCTCACGCTAACTCCGCCCAGGTCACGGTACAAGCCCTCGCAGGGAATTTACGGAGGACCATTCCCGCGATGTCTTCGGTAACGGGAGAAATCGGGCTGGGAATGAAGCAGGGCAGTACGTTCGGGATAAACAAGCGTTAATCGCGGATCCCGGAGGGGGTGCTCGGCGGGTATCTCGACCAGGACGATCCGGATCCCGTCGGGATCCTTGAGGCCGGCGAGGCCGATGTCAAGGCCATGATCGCCGGTCAGCTCGCGCGGCCGCTGACTGCGCCATAAGGGGTAGCTGTTCATCAGGCGTCACAGGGGTGTTTCCGGTTGCCGGTTCGGGCGGAGCGCGCGTTGTGCGGATCGTCCGGAGCGAGGCGTCGAGGGGCGGCCCTCAGTACAGGGGGGTATGCGGTCTGGTTTGTCCTGCTATGTGGGCCTGCGTTCCGCGGGTTCGCGTGGCTTGTTTCATGATCATGAAGGGTTGTACGTGCTATAGGCCGTAAAACCCTTCGTGATCATGAACTACATACCCCTAGAGGGTATATAGATCGTTCACTTATTCGAATATTCCATTCCTGCGCTCGGTGAACAGTTACCATAAGGGGCCTCTCTTCCTGCGGTTATGCAGGTGGGAGGACCGTCAACTGGGCTCCCGCGATAGGACTCGAACCTATACCTGCCGGTTAACAGAAGGCCTGTCCCGGCCGGGAGCGCCCGCGGCTGTCAGTCGCGTCAGCCCTGCGCTGCCTGCATAAAGGCTTGTCAGGGCCAACAAAGCCATGTTAGCAGCCGTGCCGTCTTGTGCCGGGCAATGC
>DASRFJ010000242.1:0-1654 GCA_035651595.1 Streptosporangiaceae bacterium
ACCCTGTTCAGTCGGCCGCGAGCGTCACCACCACTACGGTGGTATTGTCCTGATAGATGTCGCCGGCAGCGTCGACGGCCGCCAGCAGCGCGTCCGCGATCGCATCGGGTCCGCCGGCGATGTTCGCCTCCACCACGTCCAGAATTTCCTGGCGGCTCAGCGTCTGTATGCCGTCGCTGGCGATCAGCACCACGTCGCCCGGCTCCAGTGCCAGCCGCTGGCGGTCGATGAGCTCGATCTCGGAGCCGGTCAGGGCCGAGCGCAGGAAATGCCGGCGCGGGTCGTTCTGCGCATCCTCCCAGGTCATCTTGCCGGCAGCCGCCAGCTTGTCGATCTCCGGGGCCAGCGAGTGGTCCTCGTTCAAGAGGAACACCTCGCCGCGGCGGATGAGGAACATCGGGCTGTCGCCGACGCTCACCCACTCGATGCCGTCGCGGCCGATCGCCGCCCCGACCAGCGTGCAGCCCATGCCGTCGAGAGCGGGATTGTCCTCGACGCAGGCGGCGATCGCCTCGTTGGCCAGCATCAACGCCTCGTTGAGCCGGCTCGACACGTCGCCGGTCGCCGTCTCGAACGCGCGCAGGAATACGCCGCAGGCCGTGGAGCTCGCCAGCGCGCCGCCGGCATGCCCACCCATGCCGTCGGCCAGCACCGCCGTCAGCTGCTCTGCATGACCGTCTTGTGCCGCTGCGGGCGAGTCAGGACCCGCGGGCGTGGCGTGGACACGTGCTGCGTCCTCCTGGTAGCCCCGCGCACCCTGGCTCGTGCGGCTCGCATAGTCCAAGGCCACCGCTACTCCTTGAGATCGGGCAGCTCCGACCAGTCGAATTCTTCGCCGCAAAACGGTACGAACGCAAGCTGCGTGCGGCCCATGGTGATAACGTCCATCGGCTCCAGCTTGACCGCGCCGGTCGGCTTTTTGTCGTTTATCGCAACAATGTTGGTCTTGGAAAGGTTGGGCACGAACAGGAACGAGCGATCCATCGAATCGTAGCGAATGTAGGCCTGCGCCTCCGAGGAGATGCTGGGGTCGCCGAAATCGATCGGGATGCGCTGGTCCTTGCCGCGGCCGACGGCGTTGTTGCCCTCGAAGATGGGACGGAAGGCGCCGAGCCCCGGCCCGCCCACCACCACCAGCCAGCCGACCACCGGGTCGCTGTGGAAAACGTTGCGCTGCACCTTGGGCTTGCCGCGCAAGGCCTGGGTCTTGGCGGCGTCGGCGGGCGCGGCGGCGTTGCGGGAGGCGGCGCGCAGAGCGTGCGTCGTGGGATCGCCGGTCTCGAGCGGCCTGGGCTCGCGGGCCAGCGGTTCGGCCCTGCGGCCGGCATCGGCGGTGCCGGCAGGCCGGACGGCGGCGGACGCTTCGGGGGCACGCGCCGGCACCGGAGCTGCGGCGGCTGCGGCCTTCGCCGGCTCCGCGGCCGGCCCGGCCGAGACCTGATCGGCCGCGCGACCGGCTGCCAGGCTGATCTCACCCGACCGGTCGTCCTTGCTGGCGGCATTGAGGGCATCGCGCAGCGAACCCAGGATGCGGTTGGGCAGCGATCCGTGCCCGGTCGAAGGCGCCTGTCCCGCCGCCGCGCGCTTGTCGTCTTTCATGGTCCTCTCCTTCTCCCAAGACCTTGCTGATACCCCGACCAGTCGGGCCGCAGCC
>DASRFJ010000243.1:0-34138 GCA_035651595.1 Streptosporangiaceae bacterium
GCGGCCTACTCGGCGCTGTTCGAGGGCGCGATCGTCAACCCGCACACGATCGCGGCCGCGTTCAACGGCACCGGCACGGTCGGCGCCATCTTCTACCCGCTGTCCCAGACCTTCTCGCAGGCGACCCCGCTGATCCTGACCGGCCTGGCGGTGGCGCTCGCGTTCCGGGCGGGCCTATTCAACATCGGTGCCGCCAGCCAGTGGATCGGCGGCGGGATCATCGCCACCTACCTGGGCTTCGCGATCAGCCTGCCGCCGGTCATCCACGCGATCGTGTGCCTGATCGGCGGGTTCATCGGCGGGGCGGCGCTCGGGTGGATCGTCGGTGACCTCAAGGCCAGGACGGGCGCACACGAGGTGATCGTCACGATCATGCTCAACTACGTCATGCAGTACTTCCTTGCGTACCTGCTGTCGTTCCAGTACCTGCTCCAGGCCGCGGGGGTGAACCCGATCACGCCGGCGGTCGACAGCAATGCCCGCCTGCCGCACCTGTTCGGCCCTTCGCTACGGGTCAACCCGGGCTTCCTGATCGCGCTGGCCTGCGCTTTCGGAGTGTGGTGGCTGCTCACCAGGACAACCAACGGGTTCGAGTTCCGCGCGATCGGCAAGAACCCGAACGCGGCCCGGGTGGCCGGCGTCAACGTGGAACGCAACTGGGCGCTGGTCATGCTGCTCGCCGGCGGGCTGGCCGGGCTGGCCGCCGCCACGGTCATCCAGGGCACCGACTTCCAGCTCAACCCGCAGAGCTACGGGACCTACGGCATCGACGCGATCACCGTCGCGCTGCTCGGCCGCGGCCGGCCCGGTGGCGTCGTGCTCGCCGCGCTGCTGTTCGGCGCCCTGCACGCCGGCGCACCGAACATGCAGATCGCGACCGGCACGCCGGTGCAGATCGTGCAGATTCTCCAGGCTCTCATCGTGATGTTCGTCGCCGCGCCGCCGCTGGTGCGGGCCATCTTCCGGCTACGAGCAGCCAAAGCGGCCGGCGTCGGCCAGGTGCTGTCCAAGGGGTGGAACGCATGACGATTTCGGCCGAACGCGAGCTTCCGGTCCTGATCACCGAGCCGTCGGTCAGCTCGTTCCGGCGCTGGCTGGCGCCTGCCACGTTCCTGTTCTTCGGGCTTCTGGACATCCTGGTGCTCGGCGGATACGCCCACCACGGCGACGCGACGTTCGCGTTCTCTGAGACGTTCGCCAAGGTCACCGTGCCGAACCTGAGCCTGCCTGCCAGGGTCACCTGCTTCGTGTGCGGCGGGATCACCCTGGCCATCGCTGTCGTCGCCGCGGTCGTGCCGCTGGGCAAGGTGCTCAAGCGGATAGCCATCGCGGTCGTCGTGTTCTTGTTCGTCGTCGCGCTGCTGTGCTGGGCCGACGCCGGGGTGACCACGGCGTTCAACGTGGTGAACCTGCTGTCCGGCACGTTCAACCAGTCGATCCCGATCATGCTAGGCGCGCTGACCGGCGTGATCTGCTCGCGGTCCGGCGTGGTCAACATCGGCATCGAGGGCCAGTTGCTGCTCGGCGCGTTCACCGCGGCGCTGGTGGCCACCGTGACCGGGAACCTGTGGGTGGGGCTGATCTGCGGCGCCGCGGCCGGCTGCCTGGTCGGTGCGCTGCTCGCGGTGTTCGCGATCGGTTACGCGGTCGACCAGATCATCATCGGCGTGGTGCTGAACACGCTGATCCTCGGTCTCACGGGCTACCTGTTCAACGCGGTGATGACGCCGTACACGAACACGCTCAACAACCCGCCGACGTTCAACGCGATCAAGATCCCGTTGCTCGGCGACATCCCGATTCTCGGACCGGTGTTCTTCGACTCGACGATCTTCTTGTACCTGACCTACATCGCCTTGGCCGCCGTCCAGGTGGGCCTGTTCCAGACCCGCTGGGGCCTGCGCACCCGGGCGATCGGCGAGCACCCGGTCGCCGCCGACACTGTCGGCATCCGGGTCATCGCGATGCGGTACCGGAACGTGATCGCGGCCGGCGTGCTCGCCGGAATCGGCGGCGCCTACCTGACCATCGGTTCGGTCGGCCAGTTCGGCATCGGCATGTCGTCCGGTAAGGGGTACATCGCGCTGGCCGCCATGATCTTCGGCCGGTACTCGCCGTTCGGCGCGATCTCGGCGGCGCTGCTGTTCGGCTTCTGCACCCAGCTCGAGCAGATCATGTCCTCGCTGAACACGCCGATCCAGTCCAACCTGCTGCTGATCACGCCGTACGCGGTGACGATCATCGTGCTGGCCGGCCTGGTCGGCAAGGTGCGCGGCCCCAAAGCCGAAGGCACCCCCTACATCAAGTCATGACCCACGCCCCGCCCGCTCGCCCGGCCTCGGCCCACGCCCGCCTCGCCCTGCACCCACTCCGCCCGGCCCGCCCGGTGCATTTCACTGCAAAACGGACAGCTTCGGGATCGCTGGAATTATTGCGGACACTTACCCCCCCGATCTGGGGGGGTAAGTGTCCGCAATAATCTGGCCCGCGACGGAGAGCGGACGGAAGCGATACCTGCGGGGAGGGAGTGAGCTAGGTGGCTGCTGAGGCTGAGCGGCGGGAGGTCGGCCTGCGGGAGGCTGTCGAGGCGTGGATCGCGGACGATCCGGATCCGGCAGACCGGGCGGAGCTGCGGGCGCTGCTCGACGCGAGCGGTGCGGGGGGTGTGGGCGAGGCGCGGGATCGGGTCGCTGAGCTGCGGGATCGGTTCGCGGGGCGGCTGACGTTCGGGACGGCCGGGCTGCGCGGGGTCGTCGCGGCGGGGCCTAACCGGATGAACCGCGCGGTGGTGCGGGCCGCGACCGCGGCGGTGGCCGGGTGGCTGCTGGCGCCGCCCTCGCCGGAGGCGGCCGGAGCGGGCATCCCGCGAAGGGACGCACATGCCGGGGTCGTGGTGGGCTGCGACGCGCGGCACCGGTCCGCGGAATTCGCCGACGAGGTCGCCCGGGTGCTCGCCGCCGCCGGCATCGGGGTGCACGTCCTGCCGCTGCCGTGCCCCACTCCCCTGCTCGCGTTCGCCGTCCGGCACCTGGCGGCGGCCGCCGGGATCATGGTCACGGCCAGCCACAACCCGGCGGCCGACAACGGCTACAAGCTCTATCTCAGCGACGGCGCGCAGGTCATCCCGCCCGCGGACCGCGAGATCGAGGCGCGCATCGCCGCGCTCGGCAAGCTGTCGGAGATACCCGTCGCGGACGCGGGCAGTCCGCTGATCACCAGGCACGGCGACGAAATCGCCACGGCTTACCTCGATGCGATCGTGACACACACCAGCACCGCGCACCTGACGGTCGTCTACACGCCGATGCACGGCGTGGCCGGCGCGCTCATGCTGCGCGCCATCGAACGGGCCGGATACCCGGCACCGCACGTCGTCGCCGCGCAGGCCGAGCCGGACCCGGACTTCCCGACCGTGGCGTTCCCCAATCCGGAGGAGCCCGGCGCGCTCGACCTCGCACTCGCCGATGCGCAAAGCCTCGGCGCGGACCTGGTGATCGCCAACGACCCGGACGGCGACCGGCTGGCTGTAGCACTACCCGGACCGGACGGCTGGCGGACGCTTACCGGCGACCAGCTGGGCGCGCTGCTCGGCGCCGCGCAGCTCCGGTGGACCGCGGATCTGCCGCAGCCGCGGCTGGCCGCGACCACGATCGTCTCATCCACCATGCTGGGCCGGATCGCGCAAGCCGCCGGCGTGCGGTACGCGGAAACGCTGACCGGCTTCAAGTGGATCGCCCGCGCGGCCGGCAGCGCGCCGCCGGGCACCCGGTTCGTGTTCGGCTACGAGGAAGCCCTCGGCTACGCCGTCGGCGACGTCGTGCACGACAAGGACGGGATGAGCGCCGGCCTCGCGATGCTGCGGCTGGCCAGCGAGGCAAAAGCCGCTGGCCGTTCGGTCGCCGCTTTTTACGACGAGCTGGAGACCGCGTACGGCGTGCACCTCACCGCGCAGGTCACCCTGCGCACCACCGATCCCGCACCGGTGATGGCCCGGCTGCGCGCCGCGCCGCCGGCGGCCATCGGCGGCGCGCCGGTGACCAGCCTGACCGACCTGGTGCACGGCGGGGGCGGCCTGCCGCCGTCGGACGTGCTGATCTTCCGGCTGGACAACGCGCGCGTCGTGCTGCGGCCGAGCGGCACCGAGCCCAAGATCAAGTGCTACATCGAGATCACCGAGCAGCTCGACGGCCGGTCGCTGGCGCAGGCCAGAAAGGCCGCGGCGGACCGCATGGCGCCGCTGCACGCCTCACTCGAGTCGCTGCTGGCCGGGTTACCCGGCGCCGGGTCACCCGGCCGCGGGCTCCTCGGCGTCCTTGGCCTTACGGGCGGCCGGCGAGACGAGCAGCCGCAGCACCTTGGCCATGCGCGGCCCGACCGGGACGGGACCGCCGGCCAGGACCCGGGAGCGCAGCAGGCCGGCGCCGTCCCCGGCCAGCCGGTCCAGGGCCACCGCGCGGCCGCTCATGGCGAGGACGAGGTCTTCCGCGGTCCCGTGCACCTCGGCGCCCGCGCCCGCGGTCCATCCGGTGTCGGTCGCCTCGAAGCGCAGCCCCGCCAGCCGGGACCCCACCGCGAAGCCGGGACTCGACTCGCGCGCGATGTGGTTGAACGCGACCAGCAGGTGCGGCAGCGGAATCGTCCGCGGAATGCCCAGCGGGATCCGGATGTCGAGGTCGTGCAGCACGATGTCGGTCAGCACCGGGTCGTACCCCGACCGCGGCACGGTCACCCGGGACCGGACCCCGCGCGCGAGCCGGCCGATGATCTCCTCGTCGGTGCCGCGCGCGTAGTAGCGCGTCAGCCGTTCGCTGGCCGGCCCGATATCGCCAAGCCCGGCGATGGCGCAGGTATAGATCTTCAGCTGCCCGAACCTGATATATGAGCCCAGGTGCGCCGCCACCGAACGCACCGTCCACGCGTCGCACAGGCTCTGCGTCCTCAGCTGTTCGGCCGTCAGCCCGGAGAGCATGTCCACCATGTGCAGACGCTCTTCGACAATCATCTCGTACACGCGCACGCCGCCACGGTAAACCGCCGCGGTGCGCGCACCAACTCCTTGGCTGCGCCGGGACTAACTGACGTAAAGCTGGCCGTCCTCGCCCTTGGCGATCTTGAGCGGGGCCAGCCCGGTGGCGGCCGGCCCGAGCTGGACGGCGCCGGTGCTGGCATTGAACTGCGACCCGTGGCAGGGGCACACGAGCAGCTTCGCGGACTGGTCGTACTGCACGGTACAGCCCGCGTGCGGGCAGACCGCGTCGAAAGCCAGGAACACGCCGGGCTTCGGCTGGAGCGCGATCGACGGTTCGCTGGTGCTCGGGTCGGAGAACCCCGCCGCGCCGCCCACCGGGACCGCGTTGGCGGGCCCGATCGGGAAGCCGGGCGGATGCCCGCCGCCGCTGGCGGCGTGAGTCGCGCCAGGGCTCGCGGTCGACGCCGGGGCCGACGGCGACAGCTCGGTACCGCTGGCCGCCGGCCTCCCGCCGCGCCCAGCGATCCTGCCCAATCCGGCCACGACGCCGCCGAGGAACAGGGTGGCCAGCGCGACCGCACCGGTCACGACCTCGCGACGGCCGACCCTCTGTGCGCTGGTCCGCCGGGACGGCCGGGTGACGCGCGCCGCGAGCGCCGCGTCCGCGGACAGCACCGAGCCGGCGCCGGCCAGCGCGAGCGGTGTCCAGGCGAACGCGAACACGATGTCCGCACCGGTGTAAAAGGGGGTCGAGTGGAAGCTCACGGTCAGGAACAGCAGCAGCGACAGCACGATGCCGCCGGCCGCGGCGATCCGCTGCCACAGGCCGAGCAGTGTGCCCACCCCGATCGCCAGCTCCGCGAACGCGATCAGCAGGCCAAGCGGGATCGCGACGTGGGTCAGCGGCCCGATCAGCCCGTGGATGGGGCTGCGCCGCGTCGCGCCCGCGAGCTGCGCCTGGATCGAGATCGGGCTCCCCGCGGTGAAAAAGTCCGGATTTGCCAGCTTCTGCAGCCCGGCGAAGCAGAAGGTAAATCCCAAGAACGCCCGCAACGGCAGCAGCGCACGCCCGTCCCTCAGCCGGTCACCCAGGTCCACGCTGCGTAACGTACGGGCTGAATGTTACAACGCGGTTAAGCTGGTGAGCGCCCGGGCTTGGGCGACGTCGGCGTGCATCTGGGTGATCAGGTCCTCGACGCTGTCGAACCGCTCGGTGCCGCGCAGCCGCTCGGTGAACTCGATCGCGGCGTGCACGCCGTACAGGTCCAGGTCGTCGCGGTCCAGCGCGTACGCCTCCACGGTCCGGTCGCCCGCGCCGAACGTCGGGTTCGTGCCGACCGAGATCGCGGCCGGCCACCGCTCCTGTTCGGCGCCGTCCATGCCGAGGGCCAGCAGCCACCCGGCGTACACGCCGTCGGCCGGGATCGCGGTGTGCGGCGCGCTCTCCAGGTTCGCGGTCGGAAAGCCGAGCGCGCGGCCCCGCTGGTGGCCGCGCACCACGACGCCCTCCACCCGGTGCGGCCGGCCGAGCGCCGCCGCGGCCGCCCGCACGTCCCCGGCAGCGAGCCGCTCCCTGATGTAGCTGGAGTTGATCGTGGCGAGCAACGGCACGCCTTCGGCGGTGAAGTCGTACTTCTCGCCAAGCTGCCCGAGCAGGCCCACGTCGCCGGCCGCCTTGTGCCCGAACCGGAAGTTCTCCCCGACCACGACCGCCGCCGCGTGTAGCCGCTCGGACAGCACCGCTTGGACGAACTCGTCCGGGCTGAGCTTGGAAAAATTCACATCAAACGGCAGAACGACCAGGGCTGCCACCCCCATATCCGCGAGCAGTTCCGCGAGGCGACGTGACGTGGTGAGCTCGGGCGGCGGCGGACCCGGCCGCACCACGGCGTCCGGGTGCGGATCGAACGTGACCACCGCGAGCGGCAGGCCACGCTCCGCGGCTACCTGGGCGGCCCGGCCGATGAGACGCTGGTGACCGCGGTGGACACCGTCGAACACGCCGATCGTGACGACGCACCGCCCCCAGTCCCGCGGCACTTCCGCCAGGCCAGTCCACCGGAACAATGTGCTCCTCCTCAGGCGAATACCACAAGCGGGCGCGCATCCTCGATCAACGCGATCAGCGCGCCGTCCGGGCCGAACGCGGCCACCGGTCCCGGGGTGCCCGTGCCCGTCACGCGGCCACCGTGAGACAGGATACGGGCCTCGTCCGGAGTCAGGTCGCGGCGGGGGAAGCTCGCGGCCGCCGCGGTTTCCAGAGGTTGAACCTCCAGTCGTTCGGCCAGAAAATCCAGGGAACGAGCCTCAGCCTCGCCGTACGGGCCTACCCGGGTACGGCGGAGCGCGGTCAGATGCCCCCCGGTGCCGAGCAGTATGCCGAGGTCGCGGGCCAGCGAGCGGATGTAGGTGCCGCTGGAGCAGCGGATCGTGGCGGTCACGTCGAGGCCGTCGACGGCGGTGATCGTGAACTCGTGCACGGTCACCGGGCGAGCTGCCAGCTCCGGGGCCTGGCCGGCCCTGGTCAGCTTGTAGGCGCGCTGGCCGTTCACCTTGATGGCGCTGACCTTGGGCGGGACCTGCAGGATCTCGCCGGTCAGTGACCTGACGGCAGCACGGAGCGCGCCCTCGGAGACCGATCGCGGATCCACGAGTGGCTGAGCTGGCAGAGCCTCGCCTTCGGCGTCGTCGGTGCTGGTGGACTGGCCGAGCCGGATCGTGGTCCGGTACTCCTTCTCGGTCAGCGTCAGGAAGCCGAGCAGGCGGGTGGCCTTCTCCACGCCGATGACCAGGACTCCGGTGGCCATCGGATCCAGGGTGCCGGCGTGGCCGACCTTCCTGGTGCCGGCCAGCCGGCGGACCCGGGCGACCACGTCGTGCGACGTGAGGCCGGCCGGCTTGTCGACGATGACCAGGCCGTTAGTCGTCTTCGTCGTCGCCATCAGGCTCCGCTGGCTTGCGGTAGGGGTCGGGGTCGCCGGCGTACTGGGCGCCTTCCCGGTTGCGGGCCAGCGCCGCGTCGGCCTGCCTGACTTGGTCGACCAGGCCCTCCAGCCGCTTGGCGTCCTCCGGCAGCGCGTCGGCGACGAACGTGAGCGACGGGGTGTGCTTGAGCCCGGTCTGCTTGCCGACCTCGGACCTGATCACCCCGGTAGCGCTGACCAGCGCCGCAGCGGTCGCCGCGCGTTCCTGCTCGTCACCGAGCACCGTGTAGTAGACGGTCGCCTCGCGCAGGTCGCCGGTCAGCCGGGCTTCGGTAATCGTGACGAAGCCGAGCCGCGGGTCCTTGATCCGCCGCTCCAGCATTTCGGCGACGATCTGGATGATCCGGTCGGCGAGCTTGCGCTTGCGCGCCTCAAAGGCGGACATTTCTTGGCTCCTCCTCGGTTCAAAGCTCGTCCCCCGGTTTGAATAGGCACTGCCGCGCGGAGAGCAGCTCGATCTCGGGGTGGCCCGCGATTACCCGTTCGCACTCGGTGATCACCTGCATCGCGTTTGCGGCGGTCGCGGAGACCGCCGCCACCCCTATCTCCGCCCTGCGGTGCAGGTCAAGGTGACCGGTCTCGGCCACCGCCACGCCGGGAAAGCGCCGGCGAAGCTCTGCGACGAGCGGCCGGACGACGGCGCGCTTTTGTTTCAGCGAACGCACGTCGCCCAGCAGCACGTCGAGTGTGAGGGCTGCTACGACCATGCTGGCTTAGACCCGGGGCTTCTCCCGCATCTCGAACGTCTCGATCGTGTCGGCGATCTTGATGTCGTTGTAGCCGATGCCGATACCGCACTCGTAGCCCTCGCGGACCTCGGTCGCGTCGTCCTTGAAGCGCTTGAGCGAGTCGACCGTGAGGTTGTCGGAGATCACCACGCCGTCCCTGATCAGCCGCGCCTTGCTGTTGCGGGTGATCGTTCCGGTGCGGACGATGCAGCCGGCGATGTTGCCGACCCGCGGCACCCGGAAGACCTCGCGGACCTCCGCGGTGCCGAGCTGCGCCTCCTCGAACTCGGGCTTGAGCATGCCCTTGAGCGCCGCCTCGACCTCCTCGATCGCCTGGTAGATGATCGAGTAGTAGCGGATGTCGACGCCCTCGCGCTGGGCCAGCTCACCGGCCCGGCCGGCCGGCCGGACGTTGAAGCCGATGATCACCGCGTCGGACGCGATCGCAAGGTTGACGTCGTCCTGCGTGATCGCGCCGACGCCGCGGCCGATCACCCGGAGGCTTACCTCCTCGCCGACGTCGATCTTGAGCAGCGCGTCCTCCAGGGCTTCCACCGAGCCGGACACGTCACCCTTGATGATCAGCAGCAGCTCTTCGCGTTCCCCGGCCTTCAGCGCACTGTCCAGGTCCTCGAGCGTGACCCTGCGGCCGCGCTGGGCGAACTGAGCGGTGCGCTCGCGCGCCTCGCGACGCTCGGCGATCTGCCTGGCCATCCGGTCGTCGCTGACCACCAGGAAGTTGTCGCCCGCGTCCGGAACGGCGGTCAGGCCGAGCACCTGCACCGGCCGCGATGGCGGTGCCTCCGGCAGCGGGTCGCCGTTCTCGTCGAGCATCGCCCGCACCCGGCCGAACGCCTCACCGCAGACGATCGAGTCGCCGACGTGCAGCGTGCCGCGCTGCACCAGCACGGTGGCCACCGGGCCGCGGCCCTTGTCCAGGTGCGCCTCGATCGCGACACCCTGGGCGTCCTGGTCCGGGTTGGCCCGCAGGTCCAGCTCGGCGTCCGCGGTCAGGATGACCGCCTCGAGCAGGCTCTCGATGCCGGTGCGCTTGGTGGCGGACACGTCGACGAACTGGGTCTGACCACCGAATTCTTCGGCGACCAGGCCGTACTCGGTGAGCTGGGCACGAACCCGCTGCGGGTCTGCGCCCTCCTTGTCCACCTTGTTCACGGCGACCACTATGGGGACGTTCGCGGCTTGCGCGTGGTTCAGCGCCTCAGTGGTCTGCGGCTTCACGCCATCGTCGGCGGCGACCACGAGCACCACCAGGTCGGTGGTCTCGGCACCGCGGGCACGCATGGCGGTGAACGCCTCGTGACCCGGGGTGTCGATGAACGTGATCTTCCTGGGTTCCCCATCCACTTCGGTGCTGACCTGGTAGGCGCCGATGTGCTGGGTGATGCCGCCGGCCTCGCGCGCCACCAGGTTCGTGTGCCGGATGGCGTCGAGCAGCTTGGTCTTGCCGTGGTCGACGTGACCCATGACGGTGACGACCGGCGGCCGGGCCCTGAGGTCTTTCTCCTCGCCCTCGTCCTCGCCGAACTCGATGTCGAAGGACTCGAGCAGCTCGCGGTCCTCCTCCTCCGGCGAGACGACCTGGACGTTGTAGTTGAGTTCGGCACCGAGCAGCTGGAGCGTCTCGTCGTTGACGCTCTGGGTGGCGGTCACCATCTCGCCGAGGTGGAACATCACCTGGACCAGGCTCGCCGGGTTGGCGCCGATCTTGTCCGCGAAGTCGGAGAGGCTTGCCCCCCGGCTGAGGCGGATGACCTGGCCGCTGCCGCGCGGAACCTGCACGCCGCCGATCGTCGGGGCCTGCATGTTGTCGAACTCTTGGCGCTTCTGCTTCCTTGACCTGCGACCGCGAGTCGGCTTGCCGCCGGGACGGCCGAAGGCACCCTGGGTGCCGCTGCGGCCACGACCGCCGCCGCCACCGGGACGGGCACCACCGCCGGCTCCGGGACCGCCTGCCCCCGGGCCGCCGCCACCGGGCCGCGCGCCGCCGAAGCCGCCGCCACCACCCGGACGGCCACCGCCGCCAGGACCGCGGCCGCCGCCACCGCCGCCGGGACGGGTGCCGGCGCCCGGACCGCTGCGCGCCCCCTGACCGCCGCTACCCGGCCCGCCACGGCCGGCCGGGGCGGGCCGGGACGGCATGTTCATCGGGCTCGGCCGCGGACCACCGGGACGCGGGCCACCGGGCCGGTCGCCGGACGAGCCGCCGGGACGGGGCCCGGCGGACTGACCCTGGCCTGGTCCGGCGCCACGGGGAGCCGCCGGCCGGGGGCCGCCTGGGCCGGCGCCCTGACCCTGACCTGGACGGCCTTGGCCCTGGCCCTGGCCGGGACCGGGCCGGGGCGTGGAGCCCATGCCGGTCGCGGTCGAGCTGAACGGGTTGTTGCCGGGCCGCGGGCCTGGCCGCGGGCCGCCGGGCCGGGGCGCTCCTGGGCGCGAGCCAGCCGGGGCACCCTGGCCGCCGCCGGGACGCGGCGCGCCCGGGCGGGCGCCGGACGAGCGCTGGCCTTGGTTCTGGCCTTGCCCTTGGCCCTGACTCTGGTTCTGGCCTTGGCCCTGGTTCTGACCTTGGCCCTGGTTCTGGCCTTGGCCCTGGTTCTGGCCTTGGCCGTGGCCGGGCTGGCGCGGCGCGCTCGGGCGCGGGGCGCCCGGCCGGGCGCCACCCGTCGCCGGCGGACTGCGGAAGTCGGCCGGTGTCACCGGGGGCCGACTGGGTGCGCTCGGCGCGTCCGGTGCCTTGGACGTGCCAGTAGACACCGGGGACGCGGGAACCGGAGGCAGCGTGCGCTGCGGCACCGTGCTGGTCCCCTGGCTGGCTGCCTCGCTGGCCTGCTGGTTTGTTTGGTTTGCCTGGTTAGCTTGGTTTGCCTGATTGACCGCCGCCGCGACGCCGTCTGGGGCAGCCGCTCGCTCCGCCAGCTGCGACCTGGCCGCCTCCGCCGCGCGATCCGCGGGCGTGGCCCCCTGGCCTGCCTGGCCTTGACCTTGGGTACTTGGGACTCCCGGGCGCGGGGCCTGCGGCCTCGGCCGTGCTTGCTGACCTTGATCTGCCACCCGGTTACCGGCACTACCGCCATTTCCGGTGGAAAACGCCTCCTTGAGGCGCCGCACAACGGGCGCCTCAATGGTCGAGGAGGCTGACCGGACGAACTCGCCCATTTCCTGGAGCTTGACCATCACGGCCTTGCTCTCTACCCCGAACTCCTTCGCGAGTTCGTAGACCCGAACCTTCGCCACTACGCTCCTGTCTTGGCCCGGTTCCCTCCGGACCATCTACCGGACCCGAGCCCGGGCAGAGCGTGCTCCGGGCCGTCCTCAACCTATGGTGATCATCGCCGCGTGCTCATCGAGCGCTCATCAGCTTCTCGACCTGCTTTCCGAACAGGTAGTCCATTGCGTTAGCCCGCCTGCCGCTCGGACAGGTACTCAGCCAGCGAAGTCAGGCTGAGCGATCCCGCCGTTCGCAGCGCCCGGGGAAACGCCCGGCGTCGCCGCGCAAGCTCGAAGCATGCCAGGCACGGGTGCAAGTACGCACCACGGCCGGGCAGCCGTGCTTGCGGGTCAGGCAGGATGTTGTCCCCAGTCGCCACGAGGCGAAGCAGGCTGGTTTTAACCGCACGTTCCCTACAGCCTACACAGGTACGCGTAACGGGCATGCCTGGAGCAGGCTCGTCGGGTCGCACGGTCATTCCACTACTCATTCTACCGCGCCCGCGCGGTGCGGGCACAGTCGCGCTCTGCTCTTGCGCCGGGCCCGACGCTATGCGGCGGGGGCCGCGTCTGACCTGATGTCGATCTTCCAGCCGGTCAGCCGGGCCGCGAGCCTGGCATTCTGGCCTTCCTTGCCGATTGCCAGCGAGAGCTGGTAGTCGGGCACGATGACCTGCGCCTCCCGGGCCTGGGCGTCGATCACCCGGACCTCACTCACCCGGGCGGGCGACAGGGCGTTCGCCACGAACATGGCCGGGTCATCGGAATAGTCGACGATGTCGATCTTCTCCCCATGCAGCTCGTTCATGACGTTTCGCACCCGGCTGCCCATGGGGCCGATACAGGCGCCCTTGGCGTTCACGCCCTGCTGATGCGAGCGCACCGCGATCTTGGTGCGGTGACCCGCCTCCCGGGCTATCGCGACGATCTCCACCGAACCTTCGGCGATTTCGGGGACTTCGAGGGAGAAGAGCTTCTTCACCAGGTTCGGGTGCGTCCGGGACAGCGTCACCGACGGCCCCCGGTGCCCCTTGCGCACATGCAGCACGTAACACCGGAGCCGCTCGCCGTGGATGTACCGCTCGGCGGGCACCTGTTCGGCCGGCGGCAGCACGGCCTCCAGCTTGCCCAGGTCAACAAGAACCGTGCGCGGATCCTTCCCCTGCTGGATGACGCCGGCCACGATGTCGCCCTCGCGGCCCGCGTACTCGCCGAACGTCAGCTCGTCCTCGACGTCGCGCAGCCGCTGGAGAATCACCTGCCGGGCGGTGGTCGCCGCGATCCGGCCGAAGCCGGCCGGCGTGTCGTCGAACTCGCGCTCCACGGTGCCATCAGGACCGGTCTGCGCGGCCCACACCGTGACGTGACCGGACTTGCGGTCGATCTCCACGCGGGCGGCCGACGAGGCGCCGTCGGTCTTGTGGTATGCCACGAGCAGCGCGTCCTCGATGGCCTTGATCGCCAGGTCGAGCGAGATGTCCTTCTCGCTTTCCAGGCTGCGCAGCACGGCCAGGTCAATGTCCATCGCGAGCCTCCTGCTCCGGCTGTTCTGGGAGGCGCCCGAACTCGATCTGGATGGCGCCCGGGCCGAGCCGGGAGTAGGCGAAGTGCTGGCGGGCTCCGTCGACGTCCATGACGACCTCGGCCTCGTCGGCCGACAGGACCCGGCCGGTCAGCGGGCCGGCTGCCGGGCCGCCGTCGGCGACCTTCACCTGCACCAGCCGGCCGGCGGCGCGCCGCCAGTGCCTCGGCTGGGTCAGCGGCCGGTCCACGCCCGGCGACGATACCTCCAGCGTGTACGGGTAGTCCCCCATCACGCCCGTATCGTCGAGCACGAGCGACAGTTCACGGCTGAGCGCCGCGGCGTCGTCGAGGCTCACCCCGTGATCGCTGTCCACGACCACGCGCAGCAACCGTCGCCTGCCCGCGGCGGTGACCCGTACCGACTCCAGATCCATGCCAGAAGCGTGCACCACCTTCTGGATGGCATTGGCGATTCTGCTCTCGTCGGCCCGGCCCGCTTCAGCGGACGAGTGATGCGCCCCACCAGGCATCACGACCTCCTCCGTCCGCCGCCTGCGGGATGGACTCCTAGCCTATCCGCCACCAGCCAGTTACGCGGATAGGACCGGCCGGCTGCACGTGGTAGCTTGCCGATGTGCCCGACCGGATGCCTCAGATGCCGACGCGCCGCCTGCTGATCGGCGCCGTGCCGCTACTGTTCGCGACCGCCGGGTGCAGCTCAGCGGACCTGTTCGCCGGGCCGGATCCGCTGCACGGGCCGCCGTCTCTCGCGCCAGAAACCGTCGTGCTCTCCGCGGCGATTACCGCCGAGGAACGACTCGTGGCACTGTACCGGTCCGTGCTTGCCGGGCGCGCCGCGGGTCGTACGACGACGCTGCTGACGTCACTGCTGAGCCAGCACGAGGCTCACCTCACCCAGCTCAAGGCTCGGCTCGTGGTGCCGCCGGGTTATCACGCGTCGCCGTCTGCTTCTGCTTCTGCCTCGGCCGGGGCGGCGAGTGCCGTGGCGCGGCTGCGGGCCGCGGAGCAGGCGTCGGCGGCGGCGCTGACCCGCCAGCTCACCGGCGTCAGCCCGGCGCTGGCACAGCTGTTCGCGAGCATCGCCGCCTCGGACGCCACCCACGCCACGGCGCTGGCGGCGCTATGAGCGGTTCCGCTAGCGGGCCGCTCGGCGGGGTTGACGCGCTCGAGCGGGCGCTCGCCGCGGAGAACGCGGCGATCTTCGGCTACGGCGTGGCGGGAGCGCACCTCAGCGGGGCCAGCCGGGCGACCGCCGTGCAGTACTGGACCGGCCACCGCCAGGCCCGCGACACGCTCACCGGCATGATCACCGCCAGAGGCGGAACGCCGGCCGCCGCCGCGGCGTACTACCGCCTGCCGTTCGCGGTGAACAGCGCCGGTGCCGGCATGGCGCTCGCCGCGCGCCTCGAAGACGGCGTCACCGCCGCCTACCTCGACCTGGTCGCGGTCGCCGACGTCCAGCTGCGCACATTCGGCGCGCTCGCCATGCAGTCCGCCGCCGGCCGTGCCGCCTACTGGCGCGGCGCCACGGAGCCCTTCCCCGGCCTCCCCTAACTAACGGGCCTTGCCCCTAACCGCCGGGCGATCATGGGACTGGCTAGCGCCTTCCGCCACGAAACCGGCGCAGAAACCGAACATAAGCCACATTTCTGGCGGGTCGTCGGGCGCGCCAGATTATTGCGGACACTTACCCCCCCGATCCGGGGGGGTAAGTGTCCGCAATAATTTCGACCCCTCTCTCGGAGCCGAGGCTAGGCCCGAACGCATCGGACATAAGCCTGGCATTGCGGGCATCTTGCAAAACGTCAGATGATCGTGGGGCTGGCTGGCGGGATGAGTTCGCCGATCGCGGCGGCGATCTCCAGCAGGCGCCGGTCGTCGCCGTAGCGGCCCACTAGCTGGAGGCCGACGGGCAGATTGCCGGGCCGCGCCAGCCCGGCCGGGACGGAAATAGCCGGGTGCAGCGTGACGGTGATCCGGGAGCAGGAGCGCATCCAGTCGATGTAGGTGTCCATCGGCTGACCGTTGATCTCGGTGACCCACTCCTGTTCCACGGGGAACGGGAGCACTTGGACCGCGGGCAGTGCCAAGACATCTTGGCCGCCCAGCTCGAGGAACGACTTCATCCGCGCGAAGATCTCGCCCTGCGCGAACCTGGCGGCCGCGATCGTCTCGCCGGTCAGCGCGATCCCCTTCTCGATGTTCCAGGTCAGCGTGTCCTTGACCGCCGAGGGATGCGCACGCAGCACCGGCGCCATGCCCGCCATCATCGCGGCACGGAGCACGTGGAACACCTCGTCTGCGTCAGCCAGCGCGGGCGCCGCGTCTTCCACCACGCAGCCGGCCTGCTCCAGCGTGCCGCGCACCGTGCCGAGCACGTCGCGCACCGCGGGCTCGACCGGCAGGTCACCAACGTCTGACGTCCAGGCGACGCGCAATCCGCGCAGTTCGGCGGGCCGCAGGTCGAGGAAGTCACCGGGGCGGTCGGGCCGGGCGAGCGGCACTCGCGGATCGGTGCCGCACATTCCGGCGAGCAGGAGCGCGGCGTCTGCGGCGGTGCGGGCAAGCGGGCCGACCACCGCGAGTGGTTCGATGAGGTCGGATGGCACCAGGCCCGGCGTCGGTCGCAGCCCGACCAGCCCGCAGAACGAGGCAGGGTTCCGCACGCTCGCCGCGAGATCGGAGCCGTCGGCGAACGGGAGCATGCCGCTGGCCACCGCGGCGGCCGCGCCGCCGCTGCTGCCGCCCGGCGTGAGCCGCGTATCCCACGGGTTACGGGTGGCGCCGAACACGGCGTTGAACGTCTGCGAACCGGCACCGAACTCCGGCGTGTTGGTCTTGCCCAGCACCACCGCGTCGGCCCGCTTCAGGAGTGCGACGTGCGGCGCGTCGAAGTCCGGCACGTTCGAGGTGAACAGCGGCGACCCGTATGTCGTCCTGATCCCGTCGGTCTCAGCTAGGTCCTTGATCGCGATCGGCATTCCGTGCAGCGGGCCCGCGAACTCCCCGCGCGCGGCCATGCCGTCGAGCTCGGCCGCCCTGGCCGCAGCCTGGTCCGCGGCTAGTGTGACGATCGCGTTGAGGGACGGGTTGACGTCCTCGATCCGGGCAAGCGTGGCGGTCAGCAGCTCGGCGGCGGACAGCGACCGGGAGCGCAGCAGCCGGGCCAGCTCCACGGCAGGCAGCTGGCACAGATCCATGGCGGATATCAGATCATGCGGCTGTCAGCGGTAACGGACCGACCGCGCCGTCTAGTCGTCGCGGCGCAGTGACGCCAGAACGCGCACGATCGTGCTGGCGGCGAGGTCGACATCGTCGGCGACGGCGATGCGCTCGGCCCACGACCACCAGAACCACCACAAGCCATCCTTGCCGTGCCCGGCGTACACGTTCTCTTCAAGGGCTCTAGCAGCAGGATTCACAACATAAAGGCTGGGCACCCGCCCCGGCGGCGCCATCAGCCACGCTTCCATACCGCGATGCGACAACTCGTCGGCCAGCTTCTCCAGATACGTGGCTTGCATCTGTTCTGGGGCACGAGTGCGGTTAGCTTCCACCGTTAATCACCACTGTTACGCGTCGGAGTCAGTCGAAGACTTAATGTTGCCGCCACTTCCAGCATGACGCCGCACGATGACACGCGCAACGCCGACCGAGAAATTGACAGCGGTCCCCTACTCATGAGGACGCTTCCGGCAAGCGATCGGTTCACCAGAATGCATGTGCATCTGCAACCGGCGAACAGTGCGGCAGGCCAGAAGGTTGCAACGAATGCCAATAATGCTACAGGGCGAGCCGCATTCAGACGCCACGAACGCCTCCAGCCCCAGGGGTCGTTGGCCTCGGCCACGTTCCAGCGTGACCACTGTGACACGTGCGGCCACCGAGGCACCCCGACCGCGCGTACCATGTCAGAAAAGTGCTTCGTGTTAGAAAAGGGTGCGAATCTGGCGCCTTTTCCTTCACAGAGCACTTTTCTAACACCTAAGCGAACGTACACATCGCACATATGGCGCATATCGCGCATTCGCCGGTCGCGCCAGCACCGAAACGCCACGGAGATCCGGCACGAGCCCGAGGCAAGAGTGACACAAGTAGCCACAGTGACACTCGCTGTATTTGGGGTAGGTGATGTAACCGGCCAGATAGCGGAGACGCCCCGCCACTGACTCCCATCGCTGCCAAAAAGCCCAGCCCGAGCAGACCGTGACGCCGAGCGGGACTGGCCGGCAGCCGAGCGGGACGGGCCGGCAGCCGAGCGGGGCGGGCCGGCAGCCGAGCGGGGCGAGCGGGCAGCCGAGCGGGACGGGCGGGCGACGGCCGGGGACAGCGGGCGCGGGTCAGGCGGCGGCGGGGGTGGGGGTTAGGGCGGGGGGTAGCGGTTCGGCGTGCAGGACGGTCAGGCGGGAGACGGCTCGGGTGAGGGCTACGTAGAGGCGCTGGAGGCCGCGGGCTTCGGCGGCGACGATGCGGCCTGGCTCGACGACGATGACGTGGTCGAACTCGAGGCCCTTGACCAGGGTGACCGGGATGAGGGTGAGCCGCGAGTCGGACCCGGGCTCGCCCGCTTCGATGCCGGCTCCGGCCAGCGTCCGCCCCAGGGCCGGGACCTGCGGATCCGCCGCGACGACGGCGACCGAGCCGGGCCGGGTGAGCGCCTCGCCGCAGACGAGCGCGACGAGCTCGTCCAGGTCGCCGGCCGAATCGGCGCGGACCACTTCCAGCGATCCCGGGTCGGTCCGCAGCGAGGACGCCGGGGACAGCTCCGGCGCGATGAACGCGAGCAGCGCCGACGCGTAGTCCAGGATCTGCCGCGGCACACGGTACCCGACGGACAGCTCGCGGACCTGGACGCCGTCCTTGCCCAGGTGGGTCAGCAGCGCTTCCCAGGACGTGGTCGCCCACGCGGTCGTCCCCTGGGCGAGGTCACCGAGCACGGTCGCCGCCCCCGTGGTGCACCGCCGCCCGATCGCGCGGACCTCCATCGGGGACAGGTCCTGCGCCTCGTCGACGACGACGTGCGCCAGGCTAGGCGTCCGTTCGAGCAGGTCACGGGCCTCGTCGATCAGCACCTGGTCCGCCGTCGACCACTTGGCCGAGCCCGGCGACCGCGGCGCCGGATGCCACAGTATCGCATCCTGCTCAGCCGCCGTCAGTATCCCGGCGGCGGCAGCCGCCAAGGCAACACGATCGGAGAGCAGGCCGAATACCAGCTTGATCGCGTCCACCTTCGGCCACATGGCTTCGGCAGCGGTGCGCACCGGCCGGGACCGGCGCACGGCCTCGTGGGTGCGGTCGTCGCAGGCCTCCCCGGCGGCCTCCATCTGGGTCAGCACGACGTGCGCGATCCGGTGCTCGAGCATCTCCCGGCCCGATCCGTACCGCACGCCGCGTGCGCGCAGCTCCATGACCAGTTCGTCCAGCTCGAAGCGTGCGACGCGGAACCTCCTCGTGCCCCGCGGTACCACCACGGGTTCGGCCGGCGGACGCAGGGACGCCCAGAGGGCACCGCGCAGGACTTCGGCCATCCGTGCGTCGCCCTTGACGACCGCGGCGGCCTCGGTGTCTGTGCCGCGAACCGGCACCGCGGCGACCATCTCGCCGACCGTCGTCTGGCTGACGTCCAGCTCGCCGAGGGCGGGCAGCACGTTGCGGATGTAGGAAAGGAAGGCGCGGTTCGGGCCGATCACCACGACACCGCGGCGCAGCACCTGCTCGCGGAAGGCATACAGCAGGTAGGCCACCCGGTGCAGCCCGACCGCGGTCTTGCCGGTGCCTGGCGCGCCCTGGACGCACACCGTCTCCGCCGCGCCGGCCCGCACGATGTCGTCCTGGTCCGGCTGGATAGTGGCGACGATGTCCCGCATCGGGCCAGACCTGGGCCGCTCGATTTCGTCGATGAGGATCTTGCTGGTCCGCTTCGCGACCGGGGCCGCGCCCCCGAAGCGCTCGTCCTCGTAGGCGGTCAGCTCGCCGCCCTGGAAGCCGAACCGCCGGCGCAGGTTCAGGTTCATCGGATCGGACCCGCTCGCCCGGTAGAACGGCACGGAGACCGGGGCCCGCCAGTCGATCACCGCCGGCGTCCCGTCCGGCGCGTGCACGTGCCGGCGGCCGATGTGGAAACTGTGCCCTGCTACCTCATCGGATAGTCCGATATCGGAATATCCGATATCGGAGGGGGGCGCGGCGCCGGCGGGGGATGCGGCGTCAGCGGGGGGCGCGGCGCCGGCGGTTGCGTAGTCGAGACGGCCAAAGAAAAGAGGCGCGTCCGGGATGTCCCTTAGCGCCTCGGCCCGGTGATACAGCGCGGACTTGAGGTATTCCTCGGATATCGGATCTCCGCCCATCGCCCGCAATCCGAGCACGTCTTCGCGCATCAGCCGGAGGTACTCCCTGGACCGCGACAATTCGGCGCGCTCGGCGGCTAGGACGGGATCAGCCACAGCTCGTTCTGATATATCCGCCACGAGGAGGGGAACCTACCAGGACGGCGGCCGTAAGTCACCTGGTTTTTTCCTGCCATGAGCTTAGCCCGCGCGGCGTCAGGAAGGCGTCGAAGGCCAGCTCGGCGGCGCCGGTCAGCGCGCCGAGTTCGCCCAGCGTGGACGGCAGCAGGGCCGGCGGATCGTCGCGGTGAAACTGCATCAGGGCGGCCAGGTAGCCCTGCCGGACGGCGTCCGGGGCTACCTCGTACAGGCGGGCGGCCAGGCCGGACAGCCCGACCGCCTCCGGGTCGTGCGCGTTCACCAGCGCACCGATGCCGCGGCCGAGGGCGTGCCCGGCCACCGAAACGGCGCGGGCGCTGACGCTCGACGGGTCGGCGGCCGCCTTGGCGATGACCGACGCCGCGGTCGCCATCCGGTCGCCGCGCTCGGGCAGGCCAGCCTCCCGGAGCAGCCCGTGGGCCCCGGCATCCAGCTCCCAGCAGCCCGCCGCGCCGCACTGGCAGGGCGCGCCGCCACCGCTCAGCGGCATGTGGCCGAACTCCCCCGCCGCGCCGCGCGACCCGGACACCGGCCGGCCGTCGGCCAGCAGCACGCCGCCGATTCCGGTTGCCGCGTGCACGTGCAGGGCGAACGTGGTGCCGCAGAGCGCACCGCGCCGCGCTTCGGCGAGACCGGCCAGCCTCGCGTCGTTGCCGACGTAGACCGTCCCGAGCCTCGCGGCCATGTCCGCGCCGCGCCACTCGGCCAGCGTCGGCTGCACCATCGTGCCACCGCTGACCGGGGACGGAACGGCGATGCCGGTGCCGATCACCCTGGTCTTGAACGTCCGGCGATGCCTGGCCAGTGCGCCCGCGACCTGTTTGAGCACCTGGGCGCCGTCCGTGTCGGCGGGATCCCGCTCGTGCCGGTCGAGCACCTGGCAGCGGCCGGTCAGCTCGAACGCGCCCGTGGTGAACGAGTCGTCCCGCAGCTCAACCGCCAGGACGACGGGACCATTGCGATGGGCGGAAGGCACCCCCGTCGGACGCCCGCGGGCACGCCGCTCCGTCTCCTCTGAGCTAGCCCCGTTGCCCGGGGCGGGCGCGGGAAGCTCATCGATCAGTTGCTGCCCGGCCAGCTCGCGGACCAGCACCGTGGCTGTTCCGCGAGCCAGTCCGAGCTGGCGGGTGAGTTCGGCTCGGGTGCGCTGACCGCCGCCGTCGTGCACGGCGCGGAGCAACCGCGCCAGGTTATGCGTTCTGAGCTCGGCGCTGGTCGTCGCTCGCTCGTCGTTGCGCACCCTCCGATGGTGCCACGGTCGCGGTACTGCTACTCGACCGCGGCCGGCCCCCACTTCGCCCCGTACTCGATCGCGGTCGCCGCCGCCACGCCGTTCGGCGCCGCGGTGGCGACGACCGACAGGACAGCGCCGCCGGCACTGGTCAGCAGCGCCGCGCTAGCCAGCACCCCGACGATGGTCCTGCGGACGCGCGACATCTACTCCTCCGGGTCCTTCTTGGTCTCCTCGGTCGGGTCGGAGTCGCGCAGCTCGATCAGCGTAAATCCCCTGGTACGTTCGTGACGCGTGCGCTTATACATGAATGCCCCTTTCATTGCGGTATTACCGCATCCGTACTTCCGGAGTGTACGCGGGCGGGCATACCGGCGGAATACGGTATAAAGCATGACGGGGCCCCGGATCGGCGACGCGTTCGGCGAGATGCTGCTGACCTGCTGGAAAACGGCTGGCGTGCAGCAAATTGGGACTAATGTTCCGGAAATGGTCGAACGTGACGACGGCTTTATTTCCGTGCAGCGTCCCGCGCGCTATTTCGCAGAGCCTGCACAATGGCGGGATTTCGAACGGACGGCGGTCGATCTGGCGGGCGATCTGGCCGGCGGCCCGGGCGGCATGGTGCTCGACGTCGGGTGCGGCGCGGGGCGGTTCGCGCTGGCGCTTCAGGAGCGCGGCGTGCCGGTCACCGGGTTGGACACGTCCGCGGGCGCGGCCGAGGTATCGCGGCGGCGCGGAGTCCGTGACGTGGTGCACGGTTCCGTAGCGGCCCTGACCGGCCGCTATGCCACGTTCCTGCTGATGGGCGAGAACATCGGGCTGCTGGAGAGCGCGCGGCGCGCGGGTGGTTTTCTCGCCGGGCTGGCCGCTGCCGCCCGGCCTGGCGCGCGGATCATCGGCCACGGCGCCGATCCCGCCCCGATCGTGTCCGGCGCGGCCGGAGACGCCGAGTTCACCGCCTACCTGCGGCGCAACACCGAGCGCGGCAGGCTCCCCGGCGAGCTGACCATCCGGGTGCGGCACCGCGACCTGGCAACCCCGTGGTTCGGCTACCTGCTCTGCTCGCCCGCCGAACTGGCGGCCCTGGCCGAGCCGGCCGGCTGGCGGCTGGACAGCGCGGAGTACGCGGACAAAGCCAACTACCTGGCCGTGCTCACGCTTGCGTCTTCGAAATGATGGGCGGAACGGTCGCTATGGCAGCCATTGTGCCCATCTTTTCGCGTCAATCCGAGCGCTGGCGCGCCGGCAGCAGGAGCATGGTCGCGGCGAGCACGATCAGCAGGCCGATGCCGGATACGACGAACGTGGTCCGCGCGCCGAAGCTCGCGATCAGCGGCGCCGCCACCAGGTACGCCACGATCTGCCCCGCGTACGGCGAGGTGTACACGATGCCGAACGCCGCGCCCATAGCCTCCGGCGGCGTCGACTCCTGGATGAGCGTGTCCATGCCGACGTTCTCCATGCCGTTCGCTCCGCCGGCCACGACCTGGGCGGCGACCCCGTAGCCGAGCGACGGCGCCAGCCCGGTCACGATCGTCGCGACCCCGTAGCCTGCCTGGCCGCCGTAGAACATCGGCCGGGACCGCAGCGCGAAACGGCGCGTCGCGAGCACCAGCGGTACGCCCGCCATGCCGACGCTGAACGCGGTGACCACCCAGCCGTACGTGCCGGAGCTGGCGTGAAAGGCACCGCGCACCAGGAAAATCAGCGCGGCGTTGTCCAGCGAGGCAAGTCCGACCGACGGCAGCAGCGCGAGCGCGATGATCCGGGCCACCCGGTTCTGCCAGGCGATCGCCAGCCCGGCCCGCGCCGCGCCGAAGATCGTCAGCGGCCGGGAACCTGGGACGCCGGCGTCAACAGCGAACGGCGTCCCGCCCCGCAGTCCCTTGATCCGCAGCGTGAGCAGCGCCGAGATCGCGAAGCTCAGGGCGTTGAGCAGCATCGCGGGCCCGGGCCCGCCGAAGGTCAGCAGCACGCCGGCGATCGCTGGCCCGATGGCCACCCCGGCGTACATGCCGGTCGCGAGCAGCGCGTTGGCCCGCGCCAGGTTCTCCTGCCCGGCCAGCGCCGGCACGCTGCTGCGCCCGGCCGGCAGGTACAGCGTGGATGCCAGCGTGGACAACACGACGAGCGCGATCACCCCGGGCCACCAGCGCACCCAGGCAAGCGCGGCGAACAGCACCGCGCCGGCGCCGTCGCAGGCGGCCATCAGCACCCGGTTGTCCACCCGGTCCACGATCGTCCCCGCCAGCGGGCCAAACAGCCTGGGCAGCGTCATCGCGAGCAGCAGCACGCTGACCCCGGTGGCGCCGCCGCCGAGCTGGAACACGAACGCGGTCAGCGCCACCCGGGCGAGCTGGCTGCCGGCGATCGAGATGGTCCGCGCGATCCAGTACAGCCGGAAGTTCCGGCTGGTCCGCAGCAGCCCCCAGCCGACCTGCTCCCCCGTATCGTCCATGCGCCCCTTGCCCGCGTTAGCCCTAAGCCGGGCCAGCCCCTAAGCCGGGCCAGCCCTAAGCCGGCCGGCCACGCCCAGTGGAAGCCGACCACGGTCCGCTCGACCAGGCGCAGGTACTTGTGGACCGAGTACTGGCTGTCCAGCGCCACCTCCTGCTCCTGGGTGACCCCGCCCTGCATGCCGTCCCAGACTCCCCACCAGACCCCGGACGGCAGCGTCCCCGGATCGAACTCGACCCTGATGTCGATGTTCTCCGCCTTCCGCATGACGACGCGGCGGTACTCGCGTTCGTCCGGTCCGTTGTACGCCTCCGGGTACCGGTAGCTGGTCCAGTACTCGAGCGTCAGCGTGTCGCCGGCCGCCAGCACGTCGGACAGCAGCAGGTGCGTGACCCAGACGCCATCCTGGATCTGGGCGAGCGGCTCCGACAGTCCGCGGCACCCCTGGCCCGCGGTCACCGTGAGCGCGTTCGTGTCGTAGATGTACGGAATCCGGTCGACATCGGACCGGAGCGCCTCGATCACCTGGAGCGTGCGGGCCCGGAGCGGGCGCCGGTCCGCCCCGATGTGCAGATGATCGTGCAGTGAGACGGTCTGATGTCCGGGCGGGCCGAGGATCGCGGCGACCTCGGTGATCAGCTCCGGCCGCATGGCGCGCGGCCCGGACAGCACGCGCACCCGGCCGGCGCCCTCCCAGAGCCTGGTCAGCTGCTCCCGCTCGCCCTCCGGCAGGTCGAAGGCGTCCATGAACAGGCTCAGCGCGGACTTGCTCAGCAGCTTGCCGGACAGCACCCGCGATGAGGTGTCCTTGAGCTGGCGCGGCAGCACGTCGGCGTCGCCGGCGTTGCGCGGGTGCTCCCAGAGGTAGTGCGCCAGGACTTCGGCGACCGCGAGCTGGTTGATCTGCCCGCGCCTGCTCCGTTCCGCATATTGTTCCCATTTGCGCCGGTATCTGCCGGGACGCAGCAGCAATTCACGCAGGTACGCCGCCGCTGCCTGGGCACCCGGCGAGGTGGCGCCAGCAGACGCTGTATCCGGCGACGGTCCGGCCACAGTTTCCTCATCGTGTGAGAACTAAGCGCGACATATGTTAGTTATCGTATGCCTTGATCTCGCCCTAGGGCGTGGTCGTCATGGTGGGGAAATATCGGAGTTTCAGCGGCCTGAGCAGATGGAGGGTACCGGAACCAGCCAGAAGGGCCATTAGCACGATGCAGATGGGTGGGGCTGCCACGAGGCAGCTGCTAGATAGGTCCTACTTCCTTGACTTGCTCGGTGACAGTCATAACGGTCTTGGCCGGCATGGCGCGGCCATCGACGCGTACCGAGAAGCTGCGGAAGGGTTCAGGAAACAGGGGGCGCAATGCTCGTATGCGTTGTGTCTTTTCAAGATCGCCGACAGTTATCTTTCGCTGCGTGAACCATGGCACGCGGTCAGCTTCCTAGAGCTGTGCCTGCCACTGTTGCATGAGCTGGGCTTGCGGCGCCACGAGGCGCTCGCCGAAGCGCACTTGGCGAGCTGCCGGGAGGTGATCGCGCAACCCAGCTAACGGCTTGGGGAGGGAAGGTGGCGGCCGCGGGTGTCCCGCGGCCGCTGCCGCCTTTTAAAATCCCTGCTCAACAGGGCTGCCTGGCGGCACCGACTGCCCCCGGCCGGCGCCGCCAGGCGTTAGCATGCGCGACGTGCGCAGTAATCAGTCGCAGTAGTTGCCGCGGAAAGGTACATTCTTTACGTGCCCTGGGAGGACGGGGAGCCGCGCTGGCTCAGTGACGACGAGCAGCAGACCTGGCGCGCCGCTCTGCACACGCACAAGATGCTGCTCCGCCAGCTGGATCGGGACCTGCACGCGGACGGGCTGAGTTCGCACGACTACGAGATCCTGGTCTGCCTGTCCGAGGCGCCCGATCAGCGCCTGCGGATGACCGAGCTTGCCGACATTACCAGCCAGTCCCGCAGCCGGCTGTCGCACCAGATCACCCGGATGGAGGGCCGCGACCTGGTCCGCCGGGAGGAGTGCGAGGGCGACAAACGGGGCACCTGGGCGGTGCTCACCGAATCCGGCATGGCGACGATCGTACGGGTGGCGCCGCGGCACGTGGAGAGCGTGCGCAAACACTTCATCGACCGGATGACGCCACGGCAGCTGGACGAGCTGCGGACCGCGTACCAGCCGATCTACGACTACCTGCGCAAGATCAGGGACCGGGACTAAGTCGCTTAGAACAGCACCGACATGAACCGCCCGGCGTCGGTGAAGCCTACCCGCCGGTAAGTTGCCCGGGCAGGGGCGTTGAAGTCGTTCACGTAAAGCGAAACCACCGGCGCGATCGTCCTGGCGGCCTCCGCGACCACCGCGGCCATGCCCGGCGCGGCCAGCCCGCGGCCCCGGCAGTCCGGCCGGACCCAGACGCCCTGGACCTGGCAGACCTGCGGAGTGACCGCCCCGATCTCGGCCTTGAAGATCACCTGACCGTTTTCGATCCTGGCGAACGCGCGGCCGGTGCGGATCAGCTGCTCCATCCTGGCCCGGTAGGAGGCGCCGCCGTCGCCGGAGGTGGGCGACACGCCGACCTCCTCGGTGAACATCGCCACGCAGGCTGGCCACAAGATGTCGGCTTCGCTCATCCGGACCCGCCGGACCAGGGGGTCGGGCGGGACCTGCGGCGGCCCGTTGGTGGCCAGCACCGGCTGGACCGCGCGGACCTCCCTGGCGGGTCCCCAGTGCGGCCGTAGCAGGCCCCACAGCGCCTGGATGTCCTGCGCTGGCCCGACGACCGAGGAACAGCGCCGGCCCTGCCGTAGCGCCTTCTCCGCGAACGCCGCGATCGCCTCCGGGGTGGCGGCCACCGGGACCAGGTTCGCGCCTGAATAGCAGAGCGATTCCAGCCGCCCGCTCGGCCCGTGACCCCACAGCTGCGCGCCCAGCCGTCCGGGCGCGAGCCCGTGCGACCGCACGCGCGAACCCACGAAGACGTTGGTGACCGGATCACGGTCACAGATCGCGAGCACCGCCCCGCGGTCCCGCTCGTCAAGCAGCCGCACCGTGGCGGACCACGGCGGCTTCACACGCAGCACAATTACACTCTACTTATCTCATAACGGCCTTGGTGCTTCTCATGGGCCCCGTTACCCGCCAGCACTGGGATCGGGGACCGCGGGGCAGGTCGCGTTGACCAGGCCGGGGCCGTCCGGCAGTGTTCCGGTGGCCAGGTAGGCGTTGAGGTAATTCTGCACGCATGTGTCCGGTGGCTGTTCCAGCGACTGCCCGTGGTTCCCGCCGCCCCGCACGACCACCATCCGCGCGGCGGGCAGCAGCGCCTTGTGGGCGTGCTGGGCGCCCTCGTAGGGGGTGGCGGGGTCCAGGGTGCCCTGGAGCATCAAGATGCCGGGCAGGCCGTTGTCCTTGACCTGGAGCGGCTTGCTGGGGCCTTTGACCGGCCAGAACGCGCAGGCGGCGTTGAACCAGGTGTTGTCCCAGGCCTGGAACGGGGCGGCCTTGTAGACGGTCTCGGTGTCCGATTGCCACTTGGCCCAGTTGCGCGGCCAGTTCACGTCCGAGCACTGCACCGCGTTGTAGATCGCGAACTCGTTCTCGTTCTGGGCGCCGTTCTGCTGGTACTGGGTGACCATGTCCGACGTCTGGCCCTGGTTGAGGTAGCCGGACAATGCCTGGGCCAAGCCGGGCCACAGCGTGTCCAGGTACCCGCCGAGCAGGAACGTGTCGTCGAACTCGTCCGCGCCGATCAGCGGGCGGCCGGCCACGCTGATCGGGTGCTTCAGCAGTTCGTTGCGGGCCTTGTACCAGTTGGCCTGGACCTGTTGTGCGGTGCTGCCTAGCTGGTAGGTGGCGTCGTTGCTGGCGACCCAGGCGAAGAACGCCTCCATCCGGCCCTGGAACGCGTAGTCCTGCGTGATGTTGTCGTCGTACCAGACGCCGGTGGGATCGACGGTGCTGTCGAGCACCATGCGGCGCACCCGGCCGGGGAACAGCGTGGCGTACACCTCGCCGAGGTAGGTGCCGTAGGAGAACGCGAAGTAGTTCAGCTTCGACACGCCGAACGCGCCGCGGATCGAGTCCAGGTCCTTGGCGGCGTCCACCGTGGTCATATACGGCAGCAACCAGCCGAACCGCTGCTCGCAGTCCTGCGCATACCGCTTCGCCCGGTTGACCAGAACCTGCTCGGCGGCCTTGTCTTTCGGGACGTAGTTCGGGCGTACCGTGCCGAAGAACGCCGGATCGCAGCTCAGCGCCGGCTGCGACGAGCCCACGCCGCGCGGGTCGAAGCCGACGATGTCGTAGTCCGCCGCGACGCCAGGGCTCAGCCCCTGTGCCGCCGCCGCGGCGAGCGGCAGCCCGTCACCGCCCGGCCCGCCGGGGTTCACCAGCAGGATGCCCTGCTGCTGACTGCGGGGTGCGGTGGCGGGCACCATGTCGAGCGCCAGCGTGATGTGGCGTCCACCGGGATCGGCGTAGTTGAGCGGCACGCTCACCGACGTGCACTGCACGTTGCCGCCCTGGGAGGGGCAGGCGTGCCAGCGCAGCGTGCTGTGCGTCGGCACGATGCTCGCCTCGGTGGCGGTCGTCGCTGGGGTCTGGGGCGTCGCTGGGGTCTGGGGCGCGCTTTGCGCCCCGGTCGAGCCGCTGCTCGACGACGTGCAGGCGGAAACGGCGAGCAGGGCCGCGGCAACAGCACCGGCGATCTGACCGGCACGGACGACGCGGGCGGAGCGGAAAAGCATTCCCCCATCATGCCCGATCCTCCCGAGTGCCACCGGCCACCGCCACACCCGCCCCGACACCCCGGCCCGACGCCCGCCCCAGCCGCCCGCGTCCCCAGCCGCCCGCGTCCCGCCGCGCCCGCCCGCGTCCCGCCGCGCCCGGCCGCGTCCCGCCGCGCCCGGCCGCGTGCACCCCCGGCAGGCCACACGGGCCTCACCAGTCGCACCGGTAACGCTACGGCTGTCTTGGTACCCGTTCGGAGGGGCTGGCGGCCCGGTATGTCCCGGTTTGCGGTCGACGTCCGGGTACCAAGACACGCGTAGCCTTAGCAGACTCGGGACGCCGGGCGGGCGGCTAGGCGGAGCGCTGGCGTTCCTCGAGAGCCTTGCGGTATTCGGCCACGACGATTTCGGTGAGCTCCTCGACCGAAGTATCCGCGCTGCGCTTGTCCAGGGTGATCCGCCCGCCTTGAAGCAGGTTCACCCGGTCGCAGACGTCGAGGACCTGGCCGTAGTTGTGCGCGATGATGATGATCGACATGCCGCCGTGTTCCTTGAGCCGGCGCACCAGGTCGAGGATCATCGCGCCTTCCTTGACGCCCATCGCGGCCAGCGGCTCGTCGAGCAGCAGGACCTTGGCGTCGGAGTAGACCGACCTGGCTACCGCGATGGCCTGGCGCTGGCCACCGGACAGCATCGCTACCTCGGCGTTGACCGACGGGATGTTGACGCCGATCTCGTCCAGGTGCTCCCTGGCCAGCTTGCGCATCATCCTGGTGCGCAGCAGCGGGATCGGCCGGGTAACCGGCTCCCGGTTCAGGAACATGTTCTGGTACACAGGGAGCTGGTTGACCAGCGCCAGGTCCTGGTACACCACGTCGATGCCGGCCGACCTGGCCTGCTGCACCGAGTTCCACGAGACCTCGTTGCCCTCCAGGTACATGGTCCCCGAGGTGGGCGGCTGGAAGCCGCAGATGATCTTGATAAGGGTGGACTTACCCGCCCCGTTGTCACCGAGCAGGCCGAGGATCTCACCGCGGCCAAGCCGGAGGCTGACGTCCCGCAGCGCGGTGACCGCGCCGTAGCGCTTGGAGATGTGCTCGACCCGCAGGATGTCGCCAGTGGGCTCGGGTGTCTCGATGCTCATGCGAAGTCTCCCGTCAGACCCGGCTATGCAGACGGCCAGCGCTGCGCAGCTTGTTGATTTGCGTGTTGGCGATCATCGCGACCAGAATCGCGGCGCCCTCGATGATCTGGAGCTTGTCCGACGCGATACCTCGGAGGTTGAAGCCGTCCTGCAAGATTGCCAGCGCGAGCATGCCCAGCCACAGCCCGATGACCGTGCCGGAGCCGCCGGTCATCGCCGTGCCGCCGATGACCACACCGGCCAGCGACACGAGGACCACCGTCAACTGCCCGGCGGACGGGTCGATGGTGTTGATCCGGAAGGCCTCCTCGATGCCGGCCAGCGCGCCGAGCGCGGAGGTGACCATGAAGTTGCCGACCTTGATCCAGTTGACCTTGATGCCGGACTCACGCGCGCCGAGCAGGTTCCCGCCCACCGCGATCGTGTACAGCCCCCACCGGGTACGGGTGAGTATCACCTGGAAGAGGATGACCAGGACGGTGGCCCAGATGAACTCCGACCAGCCCTCGCCGCCGAACCAGCGGCCGAGGCCTATCTCGCCGGGCGGCATCGGGATCTGCTGCGAGGACGACCAGACCAGCGTGAGGCCGTAGAGGATGAACCCGGTGGCCAGCGTGGTGATCAGCGACGGCACGCCGAACATCGTGGTGATGACGCCGTTGAACAGCCCGACCAGCGACAGCACGGCCACCGTGAGCACGATGGCGGCGAACACCGGCAAACCGGAGTCGTAGAAGAAGTGCACCACGAACGGTGACAGCGTCCACACGAAGCCGACCGAGATGTCGATTTCGCCAGCGATCATCAAGAACACCAGGCCGATGCCCGCGATCGTGTACGGCGCCAGGTACTGGGCGATGTTGACGTAGCTGTTGTGGTTGGTGAAACCGGTCGTCGACACCGCGAAGTAGATGAACATCACGACGGCGATGAGCAGGACGCTCGCCTCGCGCTGTCGCAGGAATATCTCGCCCGCCCGTCTGGCGATATCACCCGCGCCGCTCCCGCCCCCGGGGCCTGGTGGCGGTCCCATGACTTCCGCGCTGCGCTCAGCGGTCTCGCTCACGTCGCCTCATCCATTCCTAGCAGTTGCCCACCGGGTCGCGGCGGTTCACCGGGGACGGCCCGGATGAACCGCCGCGATCCGTTATGCCCAGTATTTACCCTCGTCAGACCGAGATCGCGCCGGTGTGCGGGATGTACTTCTGCGCGGACGTCGAACCCTCGAACCGGGACTGCTGCGCCACGTACGGGTCGACGTTGGACTTGGTCACGAACTTCAGGCCGGTGTCCGTCGCCGGCGGAGACACCAGCCCGCCAGAGAGATGCCACAGGTACAGGTACAGCGTGGGCAGGAACCCCTGGAGGTACGGCGACTGGTCGATGGTGAAGCTGACCTGACCCTGCTGGACAGCGGTCAGCGTGTTCGGCTCCAGGTCGAAGCCGCCAGCCGCCACCTTGCCAACCAGGTTGTACTTCGCCAGCGAGGAGCCGAGCAGCGAGGTGCTGCCGCCGTCCACCGCGAAGATGCCCTGGATCGACGACCCGTGTGACTGCAGGAACTGCGGGATGGACTGCGACTCCTGGGTCGACGAGGTACCGGAGTCGAAACCCTTGCTGCCGAACATCACGTTCATGCCAGCTGCCTGCAGGGCGGCGGCCGCGCCGTCCATACGCGGCTGAATGTTCAGCGAGCCAGGCTGAGAGATCACGCCGACCACGGTGTCGCCCTTCTTCAGCAGCGAGGCGAGCCTGGTGCCGACCTCCTTGCCTGAGGTGAGCAGGTCCTGGCCGATGTAGGCCAGGCCGTTGGTGGGGTTGTCCGACGCACCGTTCGCGTTGTAGGTGACGACCGGGATGCCCTGCTGGAGGGCACCGTTGATCGGTGAGACGAACGCCGTGGCGTCGGTCACCGTGGTCGCGATGCCCGCCGTGTTCGCAGTGACCGCGCTCTGGAACGAGGACAGCATGGTGGACACCGTCGGCTGGGTGGACAGCGCGCCGGTCCAGTGCGGGGTAGGCAGGCCGAGCAACGCGGCGCAGTCCGCCATCGCGTACTGGGTCGGCGTGAAGAACGCGTTGTCGGTGACGTGGTTGACGAAGGTGAACTGCCACTTCGGCGTCGTCGGGAAGTTACCCGCCGCTGCCTTGGCCTGCGCGGCACTGCTCGAAGAGGAACTGCTGCACGCGGCGATCAGCGCCGAAGCGGCCGCGGTCGCGCTGAACAGGCCAGCTCCCTCAAGGAGGCGGCGCCGGGACGGCCCATCCTTCATATTGAGGGTCTGAATCGCCTCGTCGACCACTGGGTCGATCTTTTTCACAAGGACCTCCATGATTTTCTCGGGACTGGCTACTCTCCCGAGCCGAGCCCGCCGCGTACGCCGCGAACCCCGTCGACTTTGTCGTGAGAGTGGTAACGCGCGATTTCTGTTGTTCCGCTGACTGACCGCCGTTGACGGTAGGTCCGCCGTCAACAGCCTGTCAAGGTTTGCAGTTGTGCCGTCTAGCTCCATATCGGTCACTCTAGGTAGGTAGGCGCCATCCGTAGCACAGTCACCTCATCGTCACAAACAGACACATGTGCGAAGATGTTAACGCTAACAAGTCACTATATGGCAACGAACGTGAAACACCCTCGATACGCGCAACTACGTCTGTGACCTGCGTCGCAGCTCGCAAGCCGGCCCCCCGACATTCCCGGGCCCGGATGAGCCCGCGCCGGACGGCGCCCGGCGTTTCGATGGTGCCACAGACGCGCTTGGGGGACTCCGATGCCGGCTATCGACACGCCGGACTCCCCCGAACGCATTCAGTCACCAAACGCGACGGCAAGCGCGCTCCGTTTCCCCTAAGTCACACAAAGTTCACAACGTTCAGACGATTTGCGGAGGCGCAAGACACGATTCGGATACCTTGCGACATTCCCGCCCGGTGAGACTTGCCAGCACAGCGCGGCTCGCCTGAATATTTGGGGTCAGGGGCGAAGAACTCCCCGGATCGCACAACGGCGGCCGGAACCCAACACCGGTCGCAAACGTCTCACAAGGGACGGATGACGAAGCCAGGGCCATGCGGGTGGCCCAGAATCATCCGCGGGAGTAAATAGGAGGGGGATCGGATGCTTGCCAGGCATCGGCAGTCACTTATCCTGCAAGCCGTCCGCACTGATGGCAGCGCTCGGGTCAGCGACCTGACCCAGCGGCTGGGTGTCTCGGACATGACTATACGTAGAGACCTGGAGGTACTCGCCAGGGACGGGCTTATCGAGAAGGTGCACGGCGGAGCCGTGCTGCCCGGCTCGCCGGCCAGCCAGGAGCCAGGTTTCGAGGCGAAGCTGGTGCTGGAGCGCCCGGAGAAGACCGCCATCGCCAGGGCCGCGGCGGGCTTGGTGCGCCCAGGTACCGCGATCGCGCTGGCCGGCGGCACTACCACGTTCGCGCTGGCCCAGTGCTTGCTCGACGTGCCCGGGCTCACCATCGTGACAAACTCACTGCGGGTGACGAACCTGTTCAGCGGCACACGCGGGCTGGATGGCTCGACCGACCCGGTGGTGCTGACCGGCGGCGTGCGGACGCCGTCGGACGCGCTGGTCGGCCCGGTCGCCGACCTGACCATCCGGTCGCTGCACTTCGATCTGCTGTTCCTCGGCTGCTTCGGCATAGACCCCGACGCCGGCCTGACGACGCCGAACCTCGCCGAGGCCGAGACGAACCGCGCCTTCATCAAGGTGGCTCGCCGTGTCGTGGTGCTCGCCGACCACACCAAGTGGGGGCTGGTCAGCCTCAGCTCGTTCGCGCCGCTGTCCGATGTGGACATTCTGGTCACCGATGACCGCCTGCCGGGCGACGCCCGGTCCCAGGCCGCCGAGGAGATCGGCGAGATCGTCTACGCGGAGAGCCTCGCCCGCCCGTTGCAGACCCAAATCGGCGCCTGAGGCCGAACGCCGGGTCTCCAGCGATTGCGACGCGCGCTCCCGTGTGACCAAAGCTACGCAAGCGGCTCATGAGGCAGACGGGAAACCGTTCTATGGCGGAAACAAGCCCCTGCCAGAAAAGGCGCCGAATGCAGGCGCCCCATAACGCCTCCGCGTTTCCGGCGCATGCGCTTGCTGTGCATGTTTTTTGCCCGAAATGCCCGCTTTCTCCCCATTACGTTCGGCGCGAACCATCCGTCCAAGAGGTGATCGAAATTATTGCGGACACTTACCCCCCCAAACTGGTGGGGTAAGTGTCCGCAATAATCCGCGCCCGTGTCACGAATCCCGAAATATCAGGATTTGCGCCAGGCGGCTGCGGGCTGGCGGGTGGCTGGGCGGCAGGCTGGCGGGTGGCCCGGTCGCTGGCGGGTGGCTGGGCGGGCGTGGGCTCGCGGCTGGCGGCTGGCCCAGGCGCTGGCGGGCTGGCGGACTCGCCGGCTGGCGAGCCCGCGGGGTGGCGGCTCGCGGGCTGGCGGCTCGCGGGTGCGGCTGGCGGCCCGAGGGGTGGCGGCTTGCCTGGCTGGGGGTGGGGTTAGTAGGTGGTGATGGAGGGGGTTGCGCCTTCGGCGGCTTCGATCTGGCCGGATTCGGCCAGGCGCATGGCTTCTTCGATCAGGGTTTCCACGATCCGGGATTCGGGGACGGTGGCGATGACCTTGCCCCTG
>DASRFJ010000244.1:0-7966 GCA_035651595.1 Streptosporangiaceae bacterium
TCCTGGAGCCGGACCTGCAGAGCGTGCTCGCGGAGTTCGATGGCAAGGTCGGCGGCGAGGCCCGGGTCGTCGCCGAGGCCGGCCGCCTTCAGGCCGGTGGCGAGCGCGTCGATGTCGAGCGTCCCGGCCGCCGCCGCGGCCGAAGGCCCAGGCCAATCCGGCGCCGCAGCCGAAGGTCCAGGCCAAGCCAGCACGGCGGCGAGATCCGCCGGGGAGAGCATCTGCGGCCGCACCATGTTGACGAACACCCCGCCGGGCGCGATCGCGCCCCCGGTCAGCTCCCGCAGCTCGGCGAGGCCGTCGAGGGTTTCCTGCACCGGCATCTCCTCCAGCGTCGTGACGAAGTGCACCGCGGTCTGCGGCGAGCGGATCACCTTCGCCACGGTGTCCGCGTGGGTCCGGATCGGGCCTACCTTCGCCAAGTCGGAGACCTCGGTGCTGACGTTCAGGAACCGGCCGATGCGACCGGTGGGCGGGGCGTCCATGACCACCGCGTCGTAGGTATGCGGGCTGTCCTTGGCGCCGGGCCGGGTCCGCCTGCGGGTCGCCTCGGTCGCCTTCCCGGTAACCAGCACGTCGGAGAGCCCGGGAGCGATCGTGGTGGCGAAGTCCACGACGCCGAGCTTGGTCAGCGCCGTGCCTGCCCGTCGCAGGTTGTAGAACATCGCAAGGTAGTCGAGCAGCGCACCTTCGGGGTCGACGGCGAGCGCGTAGACATCCCCGCCCTCGCCACGTGTGCCGAGGCCGAGCGCGATTTTGCGTTCATCGTACGGCAGCGGCGGCGCGTCGAACAAGCGCGCGATGCCCTGCCGCCCCTCGACCTCGATCAGCAGGACCTTGCGTCCGGCGCTGGCCAGCGCGAGTGCCATCGCGGCAGCCACCGTCGTCTTGCCGGTGCCGCCCTTGCCGGTGACCACGTGCAGCCGCACGCCGTCCCAGTCGGTATCCCTGGAGATCATCTCTGTACTCTGCTTATTTGCTCGCTCACCTTCGGGCGCTTCGAGGCGGTGTCTTCCCTCCTCGCTCGTCGCTGGCGCTCCTCGCTCGTCAGTCCAGACACCGCCGCGCCCTCGGCTCGCTCGCGGGCGTTAGTTTCCTGTAGTGGAGGCTATAACCGCGCGGAGACTACGCTGGGACACAGGAAGAGAGGTGATCTCGATGGGTGCCGTTGTCGCCGTCATCGTGATCGTGGTCCTCGCGGCGATCATCGCGGCCGCGCGGTCGTTCAAGGTCGTGCAGCAGTACGAAAAAGGTATTATCTACCGATTTGGCCGGGTTATGCCCGAAATCCGCGGACCTGGGCTGACGATCATCAGGCCGATCGGCGATCGCATGCAGAAGGTCAACATGCAGATCGTCGCCATGGCCGTGCCGGCCCAGGAGGGCATCACCAGGGACAACGTCTCGGTGCGGGTGGACGCCGTCGTCTACTTCCGCGTGGTGGACCCGATCAAGGCCACGGTGAACGTGCAGAACTACATGTTCGCCATCTCTCAGCAGGCGCAGACCTCGCTGCGGTCCATCATCGGTCAGTCCGAGATGGACCAGCTGCTCGCCGAGCGGGAAACCGTGAACCGGGAGCTGCGCCGCATCATCGACGAACCGACCGAGGGACCGTGGGGCGTCCGGGTCGAGCGGGTCGAGATCAAGGACGTGTCGCTGCCGGAGGGCATGAAGCGCTCGATGTCCCGGCAGGCCGAGGCCGAGCGGGAGCGCCGCGCGCGCATCATCACCGCTGACGGTGAGTACCAGGCCTCCAAGCGGCTGGCCGCCGCCGCCAACGTGATGGCCCGCGACCCGGCCGCGCTCCAGCTGCGGCTGCTCCAGACGGTGGTGGAGGTCGCCGCGGAGAAGAACAGTACGTTGGTCATGCCGGTCCCAGTCGAGCTGCTGCGGTTCTTCGACCGGATGGCGCCCGGTCAGGGCAAGCCGAACGAGGCCCCAGCGGACCTCGGCGACGCCGAGGTCGCCGAGGCCGAGGCGGCGGCGATCGGCAACGCGCACGTCCCGGAGCTCGACGAGTCGGCGATACCGGAGATTGGTACCGGGCTGCCTTCCGAGACTCCCGAGGCCGTCGAGGTGCCCAAGGAGGCGTAGGGTTCGGTTCATGCCGAAGTGGGAGTACGCGACCGTGCCGCTGCTCGTGCACGCGACCAAGCAGATCCTGGACAACTGGGGCGACGACGGATGGGAGCTCGTCACCGTCATCCCCGGGCCGAATCCAGAGCAGCTCGTGGCCTATATGAAGCGGGAGAAGCAGTGACGTCGCCGGCCGAGCGGCTGGCTGGTCTCGGGCTGGAACTGCCCTCGGTGGCGGCGCCGCAGGCCGCGTACGTGCCGGCCGTGGTGTCGCGCGGCTTCGTGTACGTGTCCGGCCAGCTGCCGTTCATCGACGGGAAGCTTCAGCTCACCGGGAAGGTCGGCGCGGAGGTCTCCGCCGACGAAGCCGCCGCGCTCGCCCGGATCTGCGCGCTCAACGGCCTGGCCGCGGCCGCCTCGGTGGCGGGCCCGGACGGCCTGGACGGCATCGCCAGGATCGTCAAGGTCGTCGGCTTCGTGGCCAGCGCCCCGGGCTTCACCAGCCAGCCCGTGGTGATCAACGGTGCCAGCGAGCTGCTCATCGAGGTGTTCGGCGAATCCGGGCGGCACGCACGGAGCGCGGTCGGCATGGCCGAGCTTCCGCTGAACACACCAGTGGAAGTCGAGCTCATCGCTGAGCTGAGGTGAGCGAAGCCGAGAGCCTCAAGGCGCCTCTCGTGCGAGCTCACAAATGAGCAGAGCCCGGGTAGCTGTCCCGCGGTTTCTCGGGGCGCTTGCGGCTGAGATAGCGTCGGGTCGCCGCTCGGTCGCCGAGCCGCGCGACGCCGCGACGGTGGTGCTGCTGCGGCCCGCTCCGGCGGGCGCGGGCATCGAGGTGCTGCTGCTGTGCCGGGGGCGGACGATGGACTTCGCGCCGGGCGCTCATGTCTTCCCCGGTGGGTCGGTCGATCCTCGCGATGGTGAGCTGGCTGGGTTTCCAGGTGAAGCCGAACTCAGCGAGGTTCTTGGCTTGCCGCTGTCTCGGTGCCGCGCGGTCGTAGCCGCCGCGGTCCGGGAGACCTTCGAGGAATGCGGGGTGCTGCTCGCCGGGTCCGACGGGCAGCCCGGTCCGCCCGATCTGGCGGATCGCGCCGCCCTGCTGGCCGGCACCGACTCCCTGGCGGACGTGCTAGGCCGGCGCGGCCTCACGGTGCGCGGCGACGCGCTGATCCCATGGGGACGCTGGATTACGCCCGAAGTCAGTGACCGTCGTTACGACACCTGGTTCTTCGCCGCCGCCATGCCCGAGGGACAGGTCGCCGACGCCGGCCTGGGCACGGCGGGTGCCGGCGGCGCAGAGGCGGACTCCGCGCAGTGGCTGCCGCCGGGCAAGGCGCTGGAGGAGGCCCGGACCGGCGCGATGACGCTGCTGCCGCCCACGGCGGTGACGCTCGCCGAGCTGAGTTCGTTCGCGAGCGTGGCGGAGGTGCTCGGGCAGCGCAGGACAATCGAGCCGCGGATGCCTACGGTGCTGGTAGACGACGGCGACGAACAGGTGTGGCTAGTGATGCCGGAGGACGTGGAGTACCCGCTGTGACGATCGACGGCTGGCACACCGAATGTTCGTTTTGCGTGCTGGCGCCAAACCCGTCGCCGATGACGCTGGACGGGACCAACACGTGGATCGTCGGGGAACCGTCCAGCACAGCCGTAATCGTCGTCGATCCTGGACCGCTGCACGAGCAGCACCTGCGGCGGGTCCTCGATCTGGTGGGCGACCGGCGGGTCGAGCTGGTCCTGCTGACGCACGGCCATCCGGACCACTCCGCGGGTGCCCGGCGGTTCGCCGAACTCTCCGGCGCGCCGGTGCGGGCGGCGGATCCGGCGCACCGGCTGGGTTCGGAGGGCCTCGCCGATGGCGACGTCATCACCGTTGGCGGCTGCGAGCTGCGGGCCGTGGCGACGCCTGGGCATTCGGCGGACTCGGTGAGCTTGCTGGTGTCGGCCGACCGGGCGCTGCTCACCGGCGACACGGTGCTCGGCCGCGGCACGACCGTCATCGCGAAGGACGGCAACCTCGGCGACTACCTGCGGACGCTCGACCAGCTGCGCGACCTGGTCGGCTCGCTGCGCGTCGGTATGCTGCTGCCTGGGCACGGGCCGGTGCTCCAGGACCCGGGCGGGACGCTGGACTACTACATCGCGCACCGGGCGGAACGGCTGGATCAGGTGCGCGGCGCGCTCGCCGCGGGCGCGAGAACGCCGGCCGAGATCGTCGCGCTGATCTATACCGACGTCGACCCTTCGGTGTGGCCGGCCGCGGAGTGGTCGGTCCGGGCCCAGCTCGCCTATCTGGCGGGTGAGTTAGCGGGCGCGTTTGCGGAGGCGCTCGGCGTCCAGGATGAGGACGGAACGAGCGGAGATCTGCAGCCAGCCCCGCGCGGCGAAGTCGGCGAGCGCCTTGTTGACCGTCTCCCTGGACGCGCCGACGAGCTGGGCCAGCTCCTCCTGGGTGAGGTCGTGGTGCACATGCAGGCCGTCGGGCTCCTGCTCACCGAAGCGCTCGGCGAGATCGAGCAGGTTCTTCGCCACCCGGCCAGGCACGTCGGTGAAGACCAGGTCGGCCGTCACGTCGTTGGCGCGGCGCAGCCGCCGGGCCAGGGCCTGGAGCATGTGCATGGAGACTTCGGGGCGGTCCATCAACCACGGGCGCAGGGCGTCGTGGGCGAGTGCGGCGAGGGTGGATTCGGTGATGGCGCTCGCGCTGGACGTGCGCGGCCGAGGATCGAACAGGGACAGTTCGCCGAACATCTCGCCCGGCCCGAGCACGCTCAGCAGGTTTTCCCTGCCGTCGGCGGCGGCCCGGGTGAGCTTGATCTTGCCGTCGAGCACGACGTACAGGCGATCGCCGTCCTGCCCCTCAAAAAAGAGGTGCTCGCCCCGCGTCAGATGGACCTCCGTCATCTGTCGCCGGAGCCCGCGCGCGTTCTCCTCGTCGAGGCCTTCGAATAGCGGTGCCCGCCTGAGCACCCGTTCGGCGTCCTCCACCGATCCTCCTGGTCCTGTCGTGCCTGGCCACATCTAAGTGTGGATCATGATCCGGCCAAAGATGTGCCTGGGATCACATTAAGCGCTCCGCGGGCCGGCGTTGACACGCGACTCGCAGTAGGTCGAGGAGTACCGTAACTACGATGCGTAGCAGTGAAGATACGCCTCGGCGTTTTCGCTCGGGGGAGCCCTCAAGCGGCCGTCGCGCCGCTGTGCAAGCGCTGTTCGGATGCGGCCTGCTCACGCTGCCGATGGTGTCGGCCGGGCCGGCCGCCTCGGCCGCTACCGCCGCCTCCGCCACACCGGCCGCGCTGGTGTCGGGTCCGCCGACGGCCGCACAGGTAGGCGCGGCGGCCGGGCAGGTCAGCAGGCGCCGAGCGCAGCTCGGCGCCACGCAAAGAAGGCTGACCGCCGCCAACGCTCAGCTGGCCGCGCTGCAGACGCAGTCAGAGGTGCTGACCGAGCGCTATGACGAGACTCTCGTCAACGAACAGCGTGCCAAGGCGGCCTATCAGGTCACCGAGTCCCGGCTGGCGGCCGCCGAGCGGGCGGAGAGAAGCAGCCAGCGACGCGTCGCGGGCTTGGCGGCGGCGGAGTACGAGGCGGGCGGCGGCGTCGGATCGACGGCCTCGATGCTCGGCGACGCCAGCGGCCCGGACGCTTACCTCAAGAGCGCCGGCCTGAGCCAGGTGCTCGCGCAGTACGGCACCGACGCGCTGGCCGAGAACCAGGCCAGCAAGGTCGTCGCCGGGGTGTTCCGCGCCCAGGCGCACGATCTGCTGATCGCTGAGCAGGCCGACGTGCGCGCGGCGAACGACCTCAAGCTGGCGATCCAGGCCGAGGTGGCCAGGCAACTGAGGTTCGTTCGCGCGGACCGGGACGCCACGAGCCAGGCGCGGACCGCGCTGTCGGCGGCCCAGGCCCGGGTGGAAGCACTCCAGGCGGCCCGGCAGGCAGCGCTGGCCGCGGCGGCGGCCCGGCAGGCCGCGGCCGCCGCGCGGCGGGCCGCCGCGGCGGGCGGCCCGTCGACCACGGTCCAGGCGCCCTCCTGGGCGTACGGCTCGGGAGCGTCGGCGACCCAGGGCGACGTCGCCGCGAACTGGGCGCTGTCTCAGCTCGGCAAGCCGTACCTGTGGGGCGGCGCCGGGCCCGACGCCTACGACTGCTCCGGGCTGACCATGCAGGCCTGGGCACGTGCCGGCGTCCAGTTGCTGCACTGGACCGGATACCAGTGGATCGAAGGCCCGCACGTCCCGCTCGGCAACCTGCAGCGAGGCGACCTGGTGTTCTACGCCACCGACACGTCGGACCCCGCGACAATCCACCACGTCGGCATCTACATCGGGAACGGGATGATGGTCGACGCGCCATACACGGGCGCCTTCGTCCGGATCGACAGCATCTACGATCCCGGGCTCATCGGGGCGGTGCGGCCGGCCAACTGACCCGCTCCCGCCGGGACTGGCGAGCAGGCCCAGGCTCAACCCAGGCCCAGGCTCGGGCTCAGGCTCAGGCTCGGGCTCAGGCGCCTTCGGCGGCTTCGAGCCGGCTGAGCGCCTGGCCGTACGTCTGGGTGATGAGCTTGACGACGTTGCCGTGCGCCCCCAGTGGTGCGGCACACTTGGCGCCAATGGACGCGGCGGCGCTCTCGATCGCGCCCAGGTTCGCCTCGGGCCCGATGACGCACGGGGCGATCGCCACCCTGGTGACGCCCATCGCCTGGAGCCGGCCCGCGCCTTCCTCGATGCTCGGGCTGCTGTCCAGCGAGGCCGGCAGCACCGGCAGCGCGAGCCGTGCGGCGAGCAGGACGGCGGTGACGCTGGCCGAGCCGACGGCCTCCGGACCGCCGACGGTCGCCACCATGATCCCGTCCGCCGACGTCGTGATGCTGAACATGCGCACCCGGTCGGCGCGTGCCAGGCCCGCGTCCGCCAGCCGGATGTGCAGCGCCTCGGCGAGCAGGGCGTTGGTGTTGAAGATCTCGGATATCAGCGCGTTCGCGCCGCTGGCCGCGATCGCCGCCCGAATCGCCCCGATGGTCGCCTGATGCGGCGTCGCGAGCAGCGGCACCACGATCGCGGCGGTCGCCTGAGCCGGGCGCTTGGCCGCGGCGTCGGCGAGCACGGCCCGCATGCTCGCGGCATCGTTCTGGCTCGAGCCGACGACCTTCGCCAAGCACACTTCGAGGGCCGGGTTGTCCAGACCGATGATCGTGGCGATCTCCGCCGCCACACCGGTCAGGCCGTCGTCGCTGCCGGTCGGCACGGCGAGGACGAGCGCCGGCGACCCCTCGGGCAGGCTGGCCGGGACCGCCCTGCGGTGCCGTCCGCCAGGAGCCACCAGCCGCGCCGTCGGCTGCCGCACCGGGAATCCGGCGCTCGACTGCCGCGGGGGCATGTCGCCGTCCGGGACCTGGCCAGACGCTGCCGCCCGGGATGGGTCTGGCGCCGGGCGCTCGGCGCCGGCGTGCTGTCCCTGATGGCGCCCTGGCAGGCTCGTCGAAGAGTCGCGCACATCGGTCACAATTGCAGAGCGTAGCGCCCCGTGATCATCAACATACGATAAACCGGCAAAATACGAATATAAGTAACGGTTGTGATCACTCTGCCCTATGCCCCCTCGCGATCGCGGCCCCTGTGGCGAATTGTGCGCGCGTGGCGGTGCCGGTCGCTGGCAGGCTGCCGGGCCGGGCCGCGCGCCGCCTGTGGCTGGAGTGCAGTGTGCGGCTACCGGGATAGGAGCGTACCTGCAGGCCCGTCAGCAACGTAGTAATAGGACAACGCGCTGGAGGCCGTTGTTCAGCGGGGATGCGGCTGAGATGGGAACGTCCTCCTGGTGCGGTAGTACGGGCTTGGTGTCCCAAACGCAGCGAGGAGGACGTTCTGATGGGCAAGGGTAG
>DASRFJ010000245.1:0-55450 GCA_035651595.1 Streptosporangiaceae bacterium
TACAGGGGGTATGCGGTCTTGTTTGTCCTGCTATGTGGGCCTGCGTTCCGCTGGTTCGCGTGGCTTGTTTCATGATCATGAAGGGTTGTACGTGCTATAGGCCGTAAAATCCTTCGTGATCATGAACTACATACCCCTAAAAGGTATAGAGATCGTTCACTTATTCGAATGTTCTATCTCTACGCTGGGTGAACAGCTACCGATCCGGGACGGTAAATGTCCGCAATAATCCGGCAAGCCCGACCGTGCGCCCGGAATCTGGATAAATGTCCGGTTCGCGGCGGGGCGGTTCGTGGTTCGCGGCGAGGGGGTTCGTGGTTCGCGGCGGGGCGGTTCGTGGTTCGCGGCGGGCGGGGCGGGTCAGGTGACGGGGATGATGGACGCGGACACTAGGCGGGCGTCGTCGACGTGCAGGATGCCGATCGTCCCGGCGGGCTGGCGCCGGCGGTCGGTGGGCGAACCCGGGTTGAAGATGCGGAATCCGGCCGCGGACTCGTCCAGCGGGATGTGCGAGTGGCCGAAAACCACGAGATCCGCCGCGAGGAACCGGCGGCGGAGGCGGGCCAGCCGGCCGCTCGACGGCCCGCTGTCGTGCAGCATCGCGACGGCGAGGCCGCCGACGTCAAGCGACGCGACCTCCGGTGCGCCCCACGCGGCGACCTCGGGGCGGTCGTTGTTGCCGGTCACCGCTGCAACCGGTGCGTACTGAGCTAGTTCGTCCAGGACTTCGGCGGTGCAGACGTCTCCGGCGTGCAGGATCAGGTCGGCGGCGCGCAGGTACGCCGCCACCCGCGGCGGGCAGGAACGCCATCGCCGGGGCGCGTGCGTATCGGACAAGACCACGACCCGCATGCCACCATCCTGCCGCCTCGCAAGCGAACTCTTCAGTCGACGTGGCGCGGATCGTGTTCGTGGATCGTCGGCATGATGGACGTGAGCGCGTCCTGCGCCTCGGCGACGGCTCTTCGCTCTGCGTCCTTGGCCTGCGCCTCGGCCACGACGACCGACAGGCGTTCGTTCACGTCGCGCCGGCGCTGGCCTCTCCGGATCGCTTTGAGGGCCCGGTCGCCAAGAAACAGCAATACGACAATCAGGAAAAATAGCACAGCTAGCAGCACAGTCATGGATAGCTTTCCGTCCCGTCCGGCGAGGATTGTGCTGGTAGTCAGTTAACCTTCCAGCGCACCCGAGATCAAAACGCGACACATGCCGCGAACACGCGCCAAACCCCGGCGGACAGGGCTTTTTGCCTGCTACGATGCTCGCTCCGGCGTCGAACTGCGCCGGGGCGAGAGGGGAAGTGGGCCGCCCGGCGGAACGGGTCGGGCGGCCCGAAACCCCCTGGCAGAATTACCAGCTCAGCGTCGGGTGCCGAACTGACCGAGCAGCCACCCCGGCCGCATGAGCGACGCGCCAAGCGCCTCGCACCGCCGCCGCAGCTCGCGGTCCGCGGTCACCACAAGACACTTGCCGGACAGCGCCGACACCACCGCGACGATCGCGTCGTCGCCCGATCCCGGCCCGGACTCGGCAGCGAGCACCACGCACACCTCGCCGGGAGCGGCCGCCGACACCAACTCAGCGAAATCCTCGACAGCCCCAGGAGCCCCGGCCCCCTCAATGGCCGCCATCGCACCGCGCGCCGCCCCCTCGAGCACCAGGACAAACCCCGCGGGCATTGCCCCGTGTCCCTCGACGACGACACCGTCACCCGCCGCCAGATGCGCCAGATCGGCGTGCAGCCGCACCGCCGCGCCGGCCCGGTCCCGCCACCACCCGTCCGGCCGCGACCCCATCACGTTCGCCGCGTCCACCACGACCACGACCACCCGGACAACCCCCTAATCAGCGACGAATCCGGCACCCGGGAAACGGCCTTAAGCTGGGCGCATGGCAGACGCGAGGCTCACCGAACAGTTCACCAGGCTGCGCCAGCGCGCAACAGCGCCGCTCATCCTCGAAATCGACCTTACCGACGGTCTCGCCGAACGTCCGGTAACCGACCTGCTGTCCGGCGTCATCGCGTTCCGCAAGACCCGCCTCAGCGACGTGCTCGACGGGCTGAAGAAGGCGCGCGACGACGACCGTGTCCGCGCCGTCGTCGCGAAGGTGGGCGGCGCGCAGGGCATCGGCCTCGCCAAGGCGCAGGAGGTCAGGGACGCGATCGCCAGCTTCCGCGAATCCGGCAAGCTGACCGTCGCGTGGGCGGAGACGTTCGGCGAGTTCACGCACGGCAACCTGCCGTATTACCTGGCCACCGCGTTCGACAAGATCTACCTCCAGCCGTCCGGGTCGGTCGGGGTCACCGGCATCGCGATCGAGCAGCTCTTCCTGCACGACGCCCTCGCCAAGGCCGGCATCGACTTCCAGTCCGCCAAACGCCACGAGTACAAGAGCGCCGCGGACAACCTCACCGAGCGCGGCTTCACCGGCCCGGCCCGCGAGGCCGCCGAGCGGCTGACCGAGTCGGTGACCGAGCAGATCGCCGCGGCCATCGCGGACCGCCGCGGCAAGACGGCGGAGCAAGCCAGGGAAATACTGCAGAACGGCCCGTTCCTCGCGCAGCAGGCCAAGGCCGAAGGCCTGGTCGACGAGCTCGGTTACCGCGACGAGGTCTACTCCGACGTGCGCCGCGCGGCCGGCGAAGACGCGTTCCTGCTGTACATCGCCCGCTACGCGCGCCTCGCCGCGATCACACAGCGCGCGAAACGCCTCCCCCGCACGACGCACGAGGACTTCGTCGCGCTCATCAACGCGAACGGCCCGATCAAGCACGGCCGCAGCGGCCGCGGACCGATGGGCGACGGCCCGATGGGCTCGGACACCGTGAGCGCTGCGCTGCGCGCGGCCGGCGAGGACAAGAACGCCAAAGCCGTGCTGCTCCGGGTCAACAGCCCTGGCGGCTCGTACACCGCGTCCGACACGATCTGGCGCGAGGTGAACCGGGTCCGCGAGCGGGGCAAGCCGGTGATCGTGTCGATGGGCGACGTGGCGGCGTCCGGCGGGTACTTCATCTCGATGGCCGCTGACGTGATCGTCGCCCTGCCCGGGACGCTGACCGGTTCGATCGGCGTGATCTTCGGCAAGCCGGTGCTCGCCCAGCTGCTGGACCGGGCGGGCGTCACGACGGACACGGTCGGCGACACCGAGCGGGCCAGGATGTTCTCCGCCACGCACCCGTTCACCGACGACGAGTGGGCGCGCGTCAACGGCTGGCTCGACGCGATCTACGAGGACTTCACCGCGAAGGTGGCGCAGGGCCGCGGCATGACCGCCGAGCGGGTACACGAGCTGGCCCGCGGCCGCGTCTGGACCGGCGCGGACGCGAAAGAGCACGGCCTGGTCGACGAGCTCGGCGGGATACACAGAGCGGCCGCCATCGCCCGCGACCGCGGCGGCCTCGCGGCCGACGCGCCGCTCCGCCCGTTCCCCAGGATCAGCCCGCTCGACCAGCTCCGCCCGCCCGAGTCGAGCGAGGCCCGCCCCGCCGCGGCCGCCCGCCTCGCCTGGGGCCCGGCGTGGGAGCTGGCCGCCCGCGCCGGCCTGTCGCCGTACGGGCCGCTGACCCTCCCCGGCTCCTGGACGATCAGATAGTCATAACGACCTAGGTGCTTCCTCCGTGACCCAGCCACCCGACGCGCGGCAGGCGTTCGATGCCTGGGCCGGTGCCGTCACCCTGCTCACGATCGCGGACGGACGGGACGACATCGGCACCACGGTGAGCGCTTTCTGTCCCGTGTCGGTTGACCCGCCGCTCGTGCTCGTCTCGCTGATGTCGGCCTCGTATCCGGCCGAGGTGCTCGGCCGCGCCGTCCCGTTCGCGATCACGCTGCTGGCCGCGGACCAGCGCATGCTGGCCGGCCGGTTCGCCGCCGAGGGCCGGCCCGCCGCCCGGCTCATGCTCGACGACGTGCCGCACTCGCGGGGCGAGGTGTCCCGCGCGCTGATCCCGTCCGGCGGGCTCGCCGCCCTGGAGTGCGCCGTCGACCAGCGGATCGAGACCGGTGACCACCTGCTGGTCGTCGCCCGCGTCACCGCGGTCCCGTACACCACGGACACCGGCTCCCCGCTGATCCGTCACCGCCATGGCTACTCCGGGCTAGCGCCGCGTGCGTAATGCGCTGCCGCGGACGAGTTCGCCGCCATGCCAGACGGCGGCGATGAGCGGGACGCCGGGGCGGTAGGCGAGGTAGGCGTGCGATGGGGCGTCGAGCAGGATCAGGTCGGCGCGGGCGCCCGGCGTCAGCCGGCCGATGTCGTCGCGGCACAGCGCGCGTGCGCCGCCCGCGGTGGCGGACCAGACCGCCTCCTCGGTGGTCATCCGCATCTCCCGCACCGCCAGCGCCACGCAGAACGCCATGCTTGAGGTGAACGAGGACCCGGGATTGCAGTCGGTGGCCAGCGCCACGGTGGCACCCGCGGCGAGCAGCCGGCGGGCGTCCGGGTACGGGTGCCGGGTGGAGAACTCGGCACCGGGCAGCAGCGTGGCCACCATACCGGCGAAGACGATCGCGTCCACGTCGGCGGCGGTCAGGTACGTGCAGTGGTCGACCGCGACGGCACCAGCCTGCGCGGCCACCTGGATCCCCGGGCCGGGCCCGAGCTGGTTGGCGTGGATCCGCGCGCCCAGGCCCGCCGCCCGGCCGGCCGCGAGGATGGAGGTCGCCTCCTCCGCGGCGAACGCGCCGTCCTCGCAGAACACGTCGATCCACCGGGCGTGCGGGGCGCAGGCCTTGAGCATCGGGCCGCACACGAGGTCCACGTAGCCCTGCACGTCCGCGGCGAACTCCGGCGGCACCACGTGCGCGCCCAGGTAGGTCACTTCGGAGGTCACCTCGGCGGCCAAGGCGAGGCCGCGCTCCTCGTCGGTTACCGTGAGCCCGTAGCCTGACTTGCACTCGAACGTGGTGGTCCCCTGGCTGAGCATCTCGTCCGCCAGCCGGCGCAGGTTGGCGCGCAGCGCCGCGTCGGACGCCGCCCGCGTGGCCTTCACCGTGGTCAGGATCCCGCCGGCCGCGTAGGGCCGGCCCGCCATCCGCGCCGCGAACTCGGCGCTCCGCTCCCCGCCGAAGACCAGGTGCGCGTGGGAGTCGACGAAACCTGGGAGCACGGTCCGGCGGCCGGCGTCCACCAGTACGTCGGCCGCCGGGGCTCGCGACGAGGGTCCGGTCCAGGCCACCCTCCCGTCTTCGACGACGAGCGCGGCGTTCTCGATCGCATGGAAGCCGTCCTCGTTGGTGACGAGTTCCCCTATCCGGGTGATCAGCGTGGCTGGCACGGCACTAGTTTTCCGTATCGGCCGGGCAACCCGCGAGCCGACGCGGCTGGCCGCTGGATTGCTGGTAAGCGGGCGGCGAGGATCGCCGTGATGTCTTCGGCGGTGGGCTGGCGCGGGGTGTTCGCCAGCACCTCGTCGTCGAGCGCGTCGGCGGCGATCCGCGGGTAGTCGTCCTCGGCGACGCCGAAGTCCGCGGGACGAGCGGTGATGCCGACCGTCTCACGCAGCGCGGCGACCGCGTCGATCGCGGCGGCGGCGTTGCGTTCGGTGCTCGCGACCGTGTCGCCGACGCCGAGCGCGAACGCGACGTCGGCCGTCCGCTCGGGGCGGACCGGCAGGTTGTAGCGGAGCACCTCCGGCAGGATCATGGTCAGCGTCACGCCGTGCGCGATGTTCCACCGGCCGCCGAGCGCGTGCCCGATCGCGTGGCAGATGCCCAGGCCGGTGTTGGCCATCGCCACGCCGGCCATGTGCGCGGCGAGCAGCATCTGGTGCCTGGCGTCCAGGTCGGCGCCGTCGGCGCAGGCGCGCGGCAGGTTCGCCGCGATCAACCGGATGACCTGGAGGTCGATGCCGTCCGACCAGGAGTTGGGACGCAGCGACAGGTAGGACTCGAGCGCGTGGGTGAGCGCGTCCATGCCGGTGGCGGCCGTCACCGACGGCGGCAGGCCGACGGTCAGCGCCGGGTCGCCGATCGCGGCGGCCGGCATCGTGCTGGCGTGCCCGACGTAGAACTTGCGGTGCGCCGCCGGGTCGGTGACCACGCCGAACGCGTTCGTCTCCGCGCCGGTGCCAGCCGTGGTCGGCACCGCGATGATCGGCAGCGCGGGTACCGAGAACGCGTTCCGGTAGTCCAGCTCGCGCCCCCGCTGCGGGTTCACCGCGGCGATCGCGATGCCCTTGGCCGCGTCGATCGGCGACCCGCCGCCCACCGCGACCAGCGCGACCCGCCGGGCGCCCACCTCCGCGACCGCGTCCGCCCCGGCCGCGATGTCGTCGGTGGTCGGGTTCGGATGCACGCCGCTGAACACGTGCACCGGGATCGCCGCTTCCGCCAGTTCGCGGGCGACGGTGCCGAGCACCGGCGTGGCGGCCAGGCCGGCGTCGGTGACGATCATGGCGCCGTCGGCGCCGGTGGCCCGGACGGCGCCGGGCAGCTCCTTGATGGCGCCCTCGGCGAAGTGCGCGGCGGGCTTGGGGGCGATCAGCATGCGGACGGCTCCTTACAGGCTTACAGGCGCAGCGGGGAGCGGGTCAGGTCTTCGTAGAGCTTGACGGGGAGCATCTCCCCGCCGTCGTCGCCGTACTGGGCGCGGGCCCGGCGGTACACCTGCTCGACCACGGCGCTCAGCTCGGCCGGCACGCCCACCTGGCCGGCCAGGTCCACCGCGAGCCCGAGGTCTTTGCAGGCCAGGGCCAGCGCGAACGATTCGTCGTAGTCACCGTCGCGCAGCACGGACAGCACGTCGTTCGCCAGGAAGTTGCTGGCCGCTGGGCTGGCCAGCAGGCAGCGGCGGAGCATGGCCAGGTCCACGCCCGCCTGGGTGCCGATGCTGAGCACCTCGGCGGTCGCCACCAGGTGCGCGAACCACAGCAGGTTGATCATCAGCTTGACCGTGTAGCCGGCGCCGTGCCGGCCGGTGTACAGGATGCGCTCCGGGTCGCCCATCGCCTCGAGCACCGGCCGCGCCCGCTGGAACACGTCCTCGTCGCCGCCGACGAAGATCTGCAGCGTGCCGGCCTTCGCCCCGGCGGCCATCCCGCTCACCGGCGCGTCAAGCACCGCGACGTCCCCGGCCACCGCGCGCTCTGCGCCGCGGATCCGGTCGGCGACCGCGGGAGTAGACGTGGACATGTCGATCCACACCGAGCCCGGCGCCATCCCGGACAGCAGCCCGTCCGGTCCGAGCAGCACCTGCTCCACGTGCTCGGGCCGCGGCAGCATCGTGATCACCACGTCCCGGCCCGCGCCGGTCTCGCGCGGCGAGGCCGCCCAGCGGGCACCGGCCGCCTCGAGTTCGGCCGCCGCCTCCCGCCGGATGTCGTGGACGACGAGGTCGTGGCCCGCCGCGAGCACGTTGCGGCTCATCGGCCCGCCCATGTGCCCGAGCCCGATAAATCCGACTTTCACGAAACCTCCCGGGAGTGTCGCGGGGACCGGCGAAGGGGACGCGAAGGGGACGCGAAGGGGACGCGAAGGGGAGCGTGGCCCCCGGACCCCCCAAGAGGGGGGCTCGTGGGCCACGCACCCCCCTTTGGAGTGGGGGGCTGGCGGGGGGTCAGGGGGTGCTCCAGCGGGTTACGGCGGCTTCGTTGACGAGGGCGCCTAGGCCGGGGGTGGCGGGGACGTTGAGGTGGCCGGCGGCGTCGATGCGGAGGGGTTCGGCGAGGAAGAAGTCGCGGCGTTCCTCGGTCCAGCCGGGCGGGTCGTACGGGAACTCCACGTACGGGCCGCCGCCCAGGCCGGCGACGACGTGCAGGTTGGCGAGCAGGCCGAGGCCGTTCGTCCAGGTGTGGGGCGTGAACCAGCGGTTCTTCAGCAACGCGAGTTCGGCGATCGTGCGGGTGCGGAGCATGCCGACGGCCAGCACCACGTCGGGCTGGTAGACGTCCAGGGCGTCGGCGTCGAGGGCGGCGAGCAGTTCGGCGGGGGTACGGGCCATCTCGCCGCCGGCGATCCGCACGCCGCGCGCGCGCAAGGGCCGCATGCCCGCCCAGTCGCCGCCGGGGAGGGGTTCTTCCAGCCAGAGCACGCCCAGCTCGGCTAGCTCGGCGGCGATACGGCGGACCGTCCCCAGGTCAAGCGCCGGGCTGATATCGCCGGGCATGCGCCACCACTGGTTCAGGTCGCAGATGATCTCGGTATCGTCGCCGACCGCCTCGCGAGCGGCGCGGACTGACGCGAGGGAAGTACGCCAGTCCGTTCGGTCGATGCGGATCTTGACTGCGCGGAAGCCGGCCGCCTTCGCCGCCAGGGCCGCCTCCGCGCGAGCCCCCGGGGCGCGCGCCTCGCCGAACGACGCGTAGGCCGGCAGCCGGGTCGCGGCGCCGCCGAAAAGGACCGACACCGGCTGGCCGGTCACCTGGCCGATGATGTCCCACAGCGCCGCCTCCAGCGGCCAGTACCGGCCCGCGTGGAAGCCGATCGACTCGATCCGCCGCACCTGGCTTGCGATCGCGAGCGGGTCCGTGCCGAGGAACAGGGACTCGAACCGCTCGAAGCCGTCCATCGTGTCGCCGGAGCCGACGCCGGTCACACCCTCGTCCGTGGCCACCCGGACCAGCGTCGCGTCGAAGTGACGGCGCGGCACCGGATCCCACGCGGCAGCAAACGGCGGGTCGAGCGGAAACCGCATCCGGTCGCAGCGGATCGCGGTGATCTTCATTCGCGCATGTTATCCACGGAAAGATCGCCGCGGGCGATCAGCTCCACCACCGGCTCGAGGTCGGCCGGGAACGTGCCTTCCGTCTGGGTGAACGGGACCAGTTCGCGGACCAGCCGGTACGCGTGCCCGGTGCCGCGGCCGAGCGCGGTCAGTGCCCGCAGGTCGATGGCCTGGGCGGCGACGACCAGCTCGATCGCGATGACCCGCGCGCAGAGCGGCACCATGTCGGCCAGCCGCCGCGCGGACAGCGGGGCCATCGTGGCCCGGTCCTCGACGCCCTCGCCCTTCGCGGAGCTGGCCAGCTCGAACGACACCGGGTGCGCGAGCGTGCGGGCCTCGACGGTGATCGCCTGGCTGGCCACCGCCAGCTCGGCCAGCCCGTCGTCCGGCGTGCCGTCCACCACGCCCAGCCCCGCGGGCAGGCCGGAGAACGGCGCCTGGAGCAGCTTCACCGCGCGTTCGTTGGCACTGGTCACGACCGGGGCCAGGGCGATCCTGGCGAAGTCGAGCGCGGCGGCGAGCGGGCCGATGTCGAAGTTCCCCACCGACACGATGTCCCGCTCGTCGGCCACCACCACGGGGTTGGCCTGCGACGAGTTCAGCTCGGTGTGCAGGATGTCCCTGGCGTAGCGGAGCGCGTCCCTGGCCGCGCCGTGGATCTGCGGGATGCAGCGGAACGTGAGCGGGTCCTGGAGGAAGCGGGCCGTGCCCGGCTGCCACAGGTAGCTGTCCGCCAGGATCGCGCGCAGCCTGGCCAGCGTCTCGGCCAGGCCCGCGTAGGGCCGGGTCCGCTCGATGACCGGGTGCAGGCTCGTCAGGTTCCCGCCGAACGCCTCCAGGTCCAGCGCCGCCGCCACGTCCTGGGTGGCCAGCAGGCGGTACGCGTCCGCCAGCGCGATCGCGGCCCAGGCGGTGGTGAACGCGTTGCTGTTCACCAGCGCGAGGCCTTCGTTCTCCTGGACCTGGAAGCCGGTGTGCTCGATGATCCCGTACGCCAGGTCGGCCATCGGCCCGAGGTCACCCTGGCCGATCGAGCCGAGCCGCCGGACCTTCGGCACGAAGCCCTCGTTGAGCAGTGTGACGAGCAGGTCGGCCAGTTCGGGCCGGACGCCGGTCACCGCCTTGGCATAGCTGTTGGCCAGGCAGAGCATGGCGCCGCGGACCACGTCGGCGGGTGCGGCCTCGCCCTGGGCGATCCGGTGGTTCAGCACGAGCCGCTGGTTGAACCGCTGGCGCTCCGCGGCGCCGCCTTCGAGCAGGAACTTCTTGCGCTCGCCGACGCCGGTGGTGAGGCCGTAGACGGGCTTGCCACGATCGAGGATCTCCATGACGATCTCGCGCGCATTCGCCATGTCCCGGCGGGCGTTCTCGGCCAGGCGGACCGCCTCGCCGTTCCGCGCGACGGCGATGACCTGCGTAACGGTCAGGTCACTTCCGCTCAGCACGATCGTCATTAATTGCTCACCTGTCTGAACCTCGGCTAGGCTTTGGCGCCCACAGGGCTTGCGCACCAAGGAGGACAGCAGTGGGGGTATACCTTCTGCGCCGCCTGGGCTTGATGATCCTCACTCTGTGGATTCTGAGCCTGATCGTATTCTTCGCCGGCCAAGTTCTCCCAGGTGATCCGGGGCGGGCGATCCTCGGCAACCTGGCGTCACAGAACGCGGTCGCGGTGCTCGACCACCAGCTCGGTGTCGACAAGCCGCTGCTGGTCAAGTACGGGAACTGGATTGGCGGGCTGCTGCACGGCAACCTCGGCACCTCGTACACCTACCGTGCCGCGGTCGGGCCGTTCGTCCGGGCGGCGCTGATCAACTCGCTGAAGCTGGCCGTGCTCGCGTTCGTGATCGTGGTGCCGCTGTCCATCCTGGGCGGCGTGGTGTCCGCGCTGTTCGCCGGGCGGTGGGTGGACCGGGTCATCTCGATCGCCGGGCTGTCGCTGGCCACCGTGCCGGAGTTCGTGTCCGGGATCGTGCTGATCGTGATATTCGGCGTCGAACTCAAGTGGCTGCCGGTGTCGGCGGCTGCCGGGGCGGGCGCCTCCGACCTGCAACAGTTCAGGCACCTGATATTGCCGGCTATTCCGCTAGTCTTTGTGTTGTTCGGGTACATTGCCCGTATGGCCAGGGCGGGCACCATCGAGGCGCTGAACTCGGACTACACCCGCACCGCGGTGCTCAAGGGGATGCCGCGCGGGCTCGTCATCCGGCGGCATGTGCTGCGCAACTCGCTGCTGCCGACGATCACCGTGATCGCCACCCAGACCGGCTACCTGATCGGCGGGCTCGTCGTCGTGGAGACCCTGTTCAACTACCAGGGCATCGGCGGCCTGATCTACAAGGCCGCACAGGGCAAGGACTTCCCCATGCTGGAGTCCGGCGTGCTCGTCATCGGCATCGTCTACGTGCTGGCCACCCTGGCCGCCGACCTGCTGCTGATCTGGCTCAATCCGCGGCTGCGGAGCGAGGCGGGGCTGTCATGAGCGACCTGACAGCGGAGGGCGCGGCCGCCCACGTCGCGGTGCAGCTCCCGTCGGCCACCGCCGACCTGCCGCGCTGGCGGCTGCTGGCGCGCCGGCCGACGTTTGTGGTGGGCGCGGCGATCGTGCTGTTCTGGATCGTGTGCGCGGTGTTCGGGCACCAGATCGCGCCGGACAGCCCGCTCGCGCAGAACCTGCTCGGCAACAACACGGGGCCGGCCGGCGCGCACTGGTTCGGCACCGACACGCTCGGCCGGGACGTGCTGTCCCGGGTCATCGTCGGCGCCCGCGACATCTTGATCATCACCCCGCTGGCCACGATTCTCGGCACCGTGCTCGGCACGATCCTCGGGCTGTGCATGGGCTATTTCAGCGGCATCTTCGACCTGCTGGTGAGCCGCGTCGTCGAGGCGCTGCTCGCGCTGCCCGCGGTGATCATCTCGTTCCTGTTCATCGTCGCGCTCGGCCCGTCGACCAGCACGCTGATCCTGGTCGTCGGGCTGGTGTTCACGCCGCTCATCGCCCGGACGGTGCGCGCCGCCGTGCTCACCGAACGGCACCTGGACTACCTCGCCGCGGCCCGGCTGCTCGGCGAGAACCCGCTGCGGGTGATGGTCGCCGAGATCTTGCCCAACGTGCTGCCCGCCATCCTGGTGGAGTTCACCGTGCGGCTCGGCTACGCGATCTTCGCGATCGCCACGCTGTCGTTCCTCGGCTTCGGCATCCAGCCGCCCACCGCGGACTGGGGCGCGGACATCGCGTACTCGTACCAGAACGACGGGCTCGGCGCCGGCTACTGGTGGCAGACGCTGTTCCCGGCGCTGGCCATCGCGTCGCTGGTCGTCGCCATCAACCTGATCACCGACTCGGTGGAACAGGTGCTCTCGTCATGACCGCCGCTCTCGAAGTCGCAAACCTCGACGTGACCTACCGCGTGCGCGACACCGACCGGCTGGCCCTCAAGGACGTGTCGTTCTCCATCGAGCGCGGCGAGTCGTACGGGCTGGTCGGCGAGTCCGGGTCCGGCAAGTCCACCGTGGCCCTGGCGCTGGTGCGGTACCTGCCGCGGAACGGGCGGGTCAGCGACGGCACGATCGCCATCAACGGACAGGACCCGCTGAAGCTCAGCTCTAGAAAACTACGTGAGCTACGCGCCCAGACCGTTTCGATGGTGTACCAGGAACCCACCAGGGCGCTGAACCCGTCGCTGCGGGTGGGCCGCCAGGTGGCGGAGGCCTTCGAGCTCACCGGGCAGGGTCGCGAGACCGCCCGTGAGTCCGCCGAACAGATGCTGCGCAAGGTGCAGATCTCCGACCCCGACCGGGTGATGCTGCGCTATCCGCACGAGCTGTCCGGCGGCATGGCGCAGCGGGTCGTGATCGCGATGGCGCTGGCGGCCAACCCCTCGCTGCTCATCCTGGACGAGCCCACCACGGCGCTGGACGCCACCGTCGAGGCCGAGGTGCTCGACCTGATCGCCGCGCTGCGCAGTGAATTCCAGACATCGGTGCTGTTCATCAGCCACAACCTCGCCGTGGTCGCGAAGATGTGCGACCGGGTTGGCGTGCTGTACGCCGGCGAGCTGGTCGAGGAGGGCCCCGCCCAGCGGCTGTTCGACTCGCCACGGCACCCGTACACGGTGGGCCTGCTGCGGTGCATCCCGCGCCGTGGCCAGACCAAGGAACACAGCCGGCTGGACACCATCCCGGGCTTCCTGCCGCAGCCCGGGCATTCGCTGTCCGGCTGCGTGTTCGCGCCGCGCTGCGCGCTGGCCGAGGATCAGTGCCGTGCCGCTCCCCCGCCCGCTTTCGAGGTCGGCGACGGGCGGACCAGCCGCTGCTACCGCCACGAGCTTGCCCCCGAGCTGCCCAGGGACACTCCAGCCGACGTCGTTATGAGCCCTACTGAGCCCGAGCCGGTGATCACGGTCAGCGGCTTGTCGAAGACCTTCGCCGGTGGCGTGCACGCGCTGGCCGGCGTGGACCTCGACGTGCGGCGCGGTGAGACGCTCGGGCTGGTCGGCGAGTCGGGCAGCGGCAAGACCACGCTGGCCCGGGTGCTGCTCGGGCTGACCGCACCGGACGACGGTGCCGTCGTGGAGCTGGCGGGCAGCCCGCTGCCGCCCGACGTGCGGCGGCGGCCGCGTGAGGTGCTGCGGGCCATGCAGATCGTGTTCCAGAATCCGGACTCGGCGCTGAACCGGCGGCATTCGGTCCGGTCGCTGATCGGCAGGCCGCTGGTGCGGCTGGGCGGCCTGTCCGGTGACCGGCTGCGCGACCGGCGGACCGAGCTGCTCAACTCGGTCCGGCTCGAGGAGCGGCATCTGCCGCTGCGGCCGGCTCAGCTGTCCGGCGGGCTGAAGCAGCGCGTCGCGATCGCCCGGGCGTTCGGCAGCCGGCCGGCCGTCGTGGTGTGCGACGAGCCGACCTCGGCGCTGGACGTCTCGGTGCAGGCCGCGATCTTGAACCTGCTCGCGGACCTGCAGAGCGCCGAGCGCGTTTCGTACGTGTTCATCTCGCACGACCTCGGCCTGGTCAGGTACCTGTCCGACCGCATCGTGGTGCTGTACCTGGGCCGGGTGATGGAGATCGGGCCGGCTTCGGCCGTGTTCGACGGCCCGCACCACCCCTATACCGAGGCGCTGCTGTCCGCCGTTCCCTCCATCGACGGGCAGCATCCGGCGCGCATCCGGCTGGCCGGGGAAATCCCGTCCGCCGCGAATCCCCCGTCGGGCTGCGTTTTCCATACCCGGTGCCCCCGCCGGCTATCAAGCGGCATATGCGAAACGACCGAGCCGGCGCTCCTCGAAGCCGCGCCCGGGCATCTCATCCGCTGTCACATCCCTGCTGACCAGCTTCATGGAGGCACTTCAGATGCCGGATAACAACCCGCTCGACCGCGCGCGTCGTGGCCAGGGCGATATCGCCAACCACATCATCGATGAGTTCGCGGCCGGGCGGCTATCCCGCCGTGACTTCATCCGCCGCGGCACCGTCATCGGCATCTCCGTGCCCGTGCTCGGCTCGATCCTCGCCGCGTGCGGCTCGACGGCGAAGTCGTCCGGACCGTCGGGGTCCTCGTCGGCCGGCGGCGGCGCGCCCGGCGCGACGATCAAGGCCGGCATCGTGACGCCGACCGCGGAGATCAATCCGGTGACCGTCGCCGACCAGGGCGGCCTCGACATGCTCGCGCAGACCGGCGAGTACCTGTGCCTGTCCAGTCAGACGCTCCAGCTCCAGCCGGTGCTCGCCGAGTCCTGGTCGGCGAACTCCACCGCGGACGTCTGGACGTTCAAGATCCGCCAGGGCGTGAAGTTCCACAACGGCGCGCCGCTGACGGCCGACGACGTCGTGTACACGTACCAGCTGCACACGAACACGAAGAACGGGTCCAACGCGCTGTCGGTGCTCGGCGGCGTGCTCGAGCCGTCCGGCGTGGTCAAGGTCGACGACCACACGGTGGCGTTCCACCTAACGGCGCCGAACGGGAACTTCCCGTACCTGACCTCGTCCGACAACTACAACATGATCATCCTGCCGGCCGGGTCCGACCCGGCGAAGTGGCAGAGCACGTTCATCGGCACCGGGCCGTTCGTGCTCGACTCGTACACCGCCAAGGTCGGCGCCTCGTTCAAGCGGAACGAGTCGTACTGGGGCAAGAAGGCGCTGCCGTCCGCCACCCAGTTCACCTTCTACGACACGCAGACACCGTCGATCCTGGCGCTGACCGGGAACTCGATCGACGTCGTCGGGCAGTTCTCGGTGTCCGGCGCGCAGCAGATACTCAACAACAGCTCGTACAAGATCATCAAGCTCAAGTCCAGCGCGCACCGTGAGCTGTCCATGCGGTGCGACCAGGCACCGTTCACCGACCCGCGGGTGCGCCAGGCCGTGGCGCTGACGCTGAACCGCCCGCAGATCGTGCAGTCGCTGTTCAAGGGATACGCCGACCTGGGCAACGACAGCCCGTTCGCGCCCGTGTTCCCGTCGACGAGCACGTCGGTCGCGCAGCGCGCGCAGAACCTGTCCCAGGCGAAGTCGCTGCTGTCCGCCGCCGGGCACGCGTCGGGTTTCTCGGCGAACCTGGTGACCGAGAACCTGCTGGAGATCCCGGACTTCGCGCAGATCGTGGTGCAGGAGGCGGCCGCGGCCGGCATCAAGATCAACTTGAAGGTCGAGACGTCGTCGGCGTACTACGGCAAGGCCACGTTCGGCAACTCGGACTGGCTGGACGCCACGATGAGCCTGGTCGACTACGGGCACCGCAGCGTGCCGAACGTGTTCCTCACCGCGCCGCTGCAGACCACCAACGCGAAGAGCGGCACCGGGGCGTGGAACGCGGCGCACTTCGCGAACTCCCAGTACGACAAGCTGGTCGCGCAGTACATCGCGGCGGCGGACGTGTCCACCCAGCAGTCGCTCGCCGGCCAGATCGAGAACCTGCTGCTGGCGCAGACGCCGGTCATCTTCGCCTACTTCTACAACTACCTCACCGCCACGGCCGCGAACGTGACCGGCGTCTACCCGACCGCGATCGGCCACCTGTTCCTCAACAACGCCGCCAAGAGCTGAGGAGTTCGCCGTTCCGGCGTTCCGCCGTTCCGGCGGGGCGGCGTTCCGGCGGGGCGGCGGTGCGGTGGGCGTGGCGATGCGGGAGGCTGGGCTGGTGACTAGCGAAAAGCACTCGCGCGGTGAGATACACGGCCACCATCACCGGGACGTGTCCGGTGGCTGGCTGCGCCCCGCCGTGTTCGGTGCCATGGACGGGCTGGTGACCAACGTGTCGCTGATCTCCGGAGTCGGCGGCGGCGGCGGGTCGCGGCACACGCTCATCCTGACCGGGCTGGCCGGGCTGGCGGCCGGCGCGTTCTCGATGGCGGCCGGCGAGTACGTGTCGGTGTCCTCGCAGAACGAGCTGATCTTCGCCGAGGTCACCAAGGAGCGGCACGAGCTGGAGAACAACGCCGCGGCCGAGCAGGCCGAACTCGCCGGCATGCTGCGCGCCCGCGGCATCAGCGCGGCGACCGCGCGGCAGGCCGCGGCGGAGATCTCCGCCCATCCGGAGAAGGCGCTCGCGGTGCACGCGCTGGAGGAGCTGGGCGTCGACCCGGGTGAGCTGCCCTCGCCCTACGTGGCCGCCGGCGCCTCGCTGGCCGCGTTCTCGGTCGGCGCGGTCATCCCGCTGCTGCCGTACCTGTTCGGCCTGAACGTGCTCGGCGTCGCGCTGGCGCTGGCCGCCGTCGCGGCGGTGGCCGGCGGCGGGATCGTCGCGCGGCTCACCGACCGGCCGTTCTGGCGCGGCGCGGCGCGGCAGCTGCTGCTCGGCGCGTTCGCGGCCGGGATCACGTACCTGATCGGCATCGGGGTCGGGCACGTAGCGTCATGACGGCGGCGGTGACCGCCGCGGTCAGGTGGCCGACGGCGGCGACGTCGAGCCGGCTGAGGCCGCCGAAGATATGCCCGATGACTATCAGAACGGCCAGGCTGAGCCCGGCCGCGACCCTTGCTCGCGCCGTGCCGCGGAGCAGCACGATCATGATCGCCGACAGCACGACGTAGGACGGGCCGACGTCGGTCAGGTGCCGGTAGCTCACCGGCAGCTGCCCGGCGTCCACCCGGTACGCCACGACGCCCTCGCTCACCAGCGTGCCGAGCACGTGCCCGGCCAGGCAGATCACGGCCGCTCGCAGCGAACCCACCGCCCGGTTCGCGCCGAACAGCGTGAGCGCGATCAGCACCGGCCAGGCATACCAGTCTCGCTCCCCGGTGAACGGCGACAGCAGCAGCGGAACCACCGGATCGTGCTCCAGGTTGGCGACGCTGGTCGTGGCCCAGCCGGTGAGCACCGCCTGGCCGTGCGCGCCCATGGCGAGGAACAAAATCTCGCCGGACAGGTAAGCGCCGAGGAAGCACCAGGCGAACGCGTACCCGCGGAACATAACCGAGCGGCTGGCGCCTCGAGGTTCAGGCGGCGCTGCTCGATGATCAGGCAGCGGTCCTCCACATAGAGCAGCCCGGCGTCCTCGGCGATCGCGCGGGCCTCGGCGGACGCGATGCCGAGCTGGAGCCACAGGGCGGTGGCGCCCGCGGCGACGGCCTGGCGGGCGATGTCGGGCGTCTGCCCGGACGGCCGGAACACGTCGACGAGGCCCACCCGCTCGGGAACCTCGGCCAGGGTCCGGTAAACGGTCTCACCCAGGATCACCTCGCTGTGCGGGTTGACCGGGATGATCCGCCAGCCGTGGCGCTGCATGTGCGCGGGCACCGAGTGCGCGGCCTTGGCCGTCGAGGCACTCGCGCCCACCACGGTGATCGTGTCGTAGGTGGTCAGGATGCGCTGGACGATCGCGTCGGTACCATTCACGGTTGCCAGCCTACGAGGGTGCCGCGCTGGACGACGAGGTACGGTCCGGCCGGGGCGGCGAGCACGGCCGGATCGGCGAGCGGATCGCCGTCGACGGCGAGCAGGTCGGCCAGCTTGCCTTCGGCGATCGTGCCGGTGTGCCCGGCCAGGCCGAGCGCCTCGGCGGCGGTGCCGGTCGCGGCGGTCAGCACGTCGGCGGGTGCCAGGCCGTGGAACACCATGCGCTGGATCTCCAGGCCGACGGCGAGGCTCATGTCGCTGCCTAGGGCGATCTTCACGCCGGCCTGGCTGGCCGCCCGCATCGTGGCGGCCCCTCGGTCAGGTTGCGGACCGCGAGTTCGGCGAGCACCGGCGGCATGTCCGGGCGCGGCTCGGCGTCGGCCGGGTCGATCACCTCGCCGAGGCCGGCCATCCAGTAGTAGCCGGACAGCGTGGGCACCAGCACCTGGCCGTTCGCGGCCATGTCGGCGAGCAGGTCGGAACGCCGGTGCAGGTACATGCCGTGCTCGATGGTGTCCACGCCGTGCCGGATCGCGGCCGCGCAGCCGTCCACGCCCTCCGCGTGCGCGCACACCCGGTAGCCGAGCCGGTGTGCCTCGTCGGTGACCGCGGCGAGTTCCGCGTCGGTGAGCTGGAGCGGATCCGGGTCCTCAAGCTCGTTGGACCGTGCCCCGGTCGTCATCACCTTGACGAAGTCCGGGCGCGGCAGGGCGCCGGTCCCGTCGAGCAGGCGTGCGTTCGTGAGCCACAGTGGCCGCGGGTCCGGCGGCGGGTCAGCGATAAGCGCGGGAAACCTGTGCATCACGCTGCCACGATAGGCCCAGAGTTACCGCTGGTCTATGCCCACCGGGTCGCCGACGGCGGTGACGGGGAGTGTGGCCCCCGAAGCCCCCTGGGCGGGGGTGCGTGGCTCCCGGACCCCCTTGGAGGGCGGGCGCGGGGCGGGCGCGGGGCGGGAGAAAGCCGGGCGTTGGGGCAGGCGGGCGCGGGAGGCTTCAGGGGCGGCGGCGCGGGACGAACTAGCTACTGGGTGGTAAGGTGCGGCGTGGTCACATTGGCGCCAGGGACGCTCAGGATCGCGTTGCTCTCCTACCGGAGCAAACCGCACTGCGGTGGCCAGGGTGTCTACGTGCGCCACCTGAGCCGGGAGCTGGCCGCGCTGGGACATACCGTCGAGGTGTTCTCCGGTCAGCCCTATCCGGAACTCGATCCGGGACCGGTGCTGCGCGAGGTGCCCAGCCTGGACCTGTACCGCGACGAGGATCCGTTCCGCACGCCGCGGCCGGAGGAGTACCGGGACTGGGTCGACCTGCTGGAAACGGCGATGATGTGGGGCGGCGCGTTCCCCGAGCCGCTCACGTTCAGCATCCGGGCCCGGCGGGCGCTGGCCGCCAGGCGCGGCGACTTCGACGTGGTGCACGACAACCAGGGCCTCGGCTACGGTCTGCTAGGGCTGCGGCGGCTCGGCCTGCCGCTGGTGACGAGCATCCACCACCCGATCAGCGTGGACCGGCGGATCGACCTGGCCGGGCTGCACGGCCTGGCGAAGCTGTCCCGGCGGCGCTGGTACGGGTTCGTCCGGATGCAGGCCAGGGTCGCCAGGCACGCCGGGCCGCTGATCACCGTCTCCGAGTCCTCGCGGGACGACATCTGCCGTGACTTCCGGGTCCGGGCCGCCGACGTGCACATCATCCCGCTGGGTGTGGACACCCGGGTGTTCCGTCCGGGCCGGGACCGGGTGCCGGGGCGGATCCTGGCGGTGGCCAGCGCGGATTCGGCGCTTAAGGGGCTGAGCACATTGCTCCGGGCGGTCAGTAAGCTCTCCACCGAGCGGGATGTGCACCTGGTCGTCGTCGGCAAGCCGTCCCCGGACACCGAGCGGCTGGCCCGGCAGCTGTCCCTCGGCGACCGCGTGCGGTTCACCCACGGGCTGGCCGACGCGGAGTTCTCCGACCTGGTCGGCACCGCGGAGATCGCGGTCGTGCCGTCCCTCTACGAGGGGTTCTCGCTGCCGGCCGTGGAACACATGGCGTCAGGCACGCCGCTGGTGGCCAGCCGCACCGCTGCGCTGCCCGAGGTCACCGGGACTGCACCCGATAAAGCCGGCGCGGTGCTCGTCACCCCCGGGGACAGCGAGGAGCTGGCTGCCGTGCTGCGCCGGCTGCACGACTCGCCGGCCGAGCGCGCACAGCTGTCCGAACGGGCCGTTGCGCGGGTAAAAGAGCGGTTCGCGTGGCCGGCCGTGGCGCGGGCGACCGTCGAGGTGTACCGGACGGGAGCCAACGCGTGCTGACCGTGGACTTCGGGCGGTTCCCGATCCGGGCCGGGGACCGCGTGCTCGACCTGGGCTGCGGCGGCGGCCGGCACGCGTACGAGGTGTACCGGCGCGGCGGGCGGGTCGTCGCGTTCGACCTGGACCCGGGCGAGCTGACCCCGGTGCGCGGCATGTTCGGGGCCATGGCCGCCGAAGGCGAGGTACCCGACGGCGCGTGTGCCCAAGCAGCATCCGGAGACGGGACGAGTATGCCGTTCCGCGATGATGCCTTTGATGTTGTTATCGCGGCGGAGATCCTGGAGCACGTCCTGGACGATCAGCGGGCGATGCGCGAGCTCGCGCGCGTGCTGCGGCCGGGGGGACGGGCCGCCATCACGGTCCCGGCCTTCCTCCCGGAGCGGATCTGCTGGGCGCTGTCGGCGGAGTATCACGAGGTGCCGGGCGGGCACGTGCGGATTTACACGCGGGTCGAGCTCGAGGCCAAGCTGGCGCGGGCCGGGCTGCGGCCGATGTGGCACCACCATGCGCATGCGCTGCACTCGCCGTACTGGTGGCTGAAGTGCGCGGTCGGGGTGAGCAAGGAACACCCGGCGGCCGAGGCGTACCACAAGATGCTCGTGTGGGACATCATGAAGCGGCCACGCGTCACCCGGGCGGCGGAACGCGTGCTGAATCCGGTGATCGGGAAGAGCCTCGTGGTTTACGCGATGAAACCCGGTTTGAACGGGGGGTGCGGGGGGTCGTCCCCCCGCGCGAAAGCAGAGCCTTGCTGAGCCTGGCGGAGATCCGCGCGACCGGGGCGGCGATCGCGCGGATGCAGCAGCCGGACGGCGCGATCCCGTGGCCGGACGGGCATGTGGACGCGTGGGACCACGTGGAGTGCGCGATGGCGCTGAGCGCGTGCGGTTTCCAGACGGCGGCCCGGCGGGCGTACGGGTGGCTGCGGGACACCCAGCGGGTGGACGGCTCCTGGCCGCGATCCGTGATAGGCGCCACGGTGACGGATCCGGCGGCGGAGGCGCACCACGCCGCGTACGTCGCGGTCGGCGCGTGGCACGAGTACCTGGTCACCGGCGACGACGGTTTCGCCCGGGTGATGTGGCCGACGGTGCGGCTGGCGCTCGACTGGGTGCTGGGGCTGCGGACCCCGCGCGGCGAGATCCGCTGGGAGCGGGACGCCGCCGGGGTACCGGGCGAGTTCGCGCTGCTGTCCGGCTGCTCGAGCATCTACCAGGCGCTGCACTGCGGGGTCGCGCTCGGCAAGCTGGTGTCCGAGCCCCGGCCGGACTGGGAGCGGGCGGCGGAGCGGCTCGGGTACCTGATCGCCGGGTGCCCGGAGGCGTTCGCGGACAAGTCGCGGTTCGCGATGGACTGGTACTACCCGGTGCTCGGCGGGGCGCTTAACGGGCAGGCCGGCATGCGAAGGCTGCTGGCGGGCTGGTCCGCGTTCGTCGTTCCGGGCCTTGGCGTGCGGTGCGTGCGCGACGAGCCGTGGGTGACCGTCGCGGAGACCTGCGAGCTGGTGCTCGCGCTGGACGCGTGCGGTCTGCGGGGGCGCGCCGAGAAACTGCTGGCGACCGTGGCCGCACAGCGGCGGCCGGACGGGTCGTACTGGACCGGATGGCAGTTCGTCAACGAGCAGCCGTTCCCGGCGGACTGCTCGAGCTGGACCGCGGCCGCGGTGGTGCTGGCCGCGGACGCGCTGGCCGGGTTCTCCCGCGGCGCCGGGATCTTCAGAGACGTTCCAGGACCCTGAGTGAGCCTTCGCGGCGGACCTCTTTGAACCGGCCGCTGTCCAGGGCGCGCCGGTAGATCCGGTACGGCGCCTGGCCGCCGTCGGCCGGGTCGGGGAACACGTCGTGGATGGCCAGCGCGCCGCCGCTGGCGAGGAACGGCGTCCACGATTCGTAGTCGGCCTGGGCGGCCTCGTCGGTGTGGCCGCCATCGATGAACACCATGCCAAGCTCGGTTCGCCACAGGGCGGCCACGTGAGCGGACCGCCCGACGATGACGATCACGTCGTCTTCGAGGCCTGCCGCGGCGAGCGTGCGGCGCAGTTCGGGGAGCGTGTCGATGCGGCCCACGGCGGGGTCGACCAGGGCAGGGTCGTGGTACTCCCAGCCTGGCTGGTGCTCTTCGGAGCCCCGGTGGTGGTCGATGGTGATCGTGACCTGGGTCTTTGCCCGGGCGCCGGCGGCCAGGTAGATCGTGGACTTGCCGCAGTAGCTGCCGATCTCCAGGACGGGGCCGTTACCGGCATAGGCGGCGGCGGTCTCGTACAGGGCTAGTCCCTCGACGGGCGGCATGAAGCCTTGTGTCCGCTCGGCGAGGGCGCGCAGCTGTGGGTCCACTACGACTCCAGGTAGGCGAGGACGGCCAGCACCCGGCGATTATCGTCGTCGGACGGGGCCAGGTCGAGCTTGGCGAAGATGCCGGCCGCGTGCTTGCTGACCGCCTTCTCGGTGATGAACAGGCGCTGGGCGATGGCGGCGTTCGACCTGCCTTCGGCCATCAGCGCGAGTACCTGGAGTTCCCGTGGCGTCAGGCGGCTCACCGGCTTGGTCCGGGTGTGCTTGATCAGCAGCTTCTGCACGACCTCGGGGTCAAGCACGGTGCCGCCCTTCGCGACGGTGCGGATCGCGGTGGCGAACGCGTCATCGTTGAACACACGGTCCTTGAGCAGGTAGCCGACGGCGCCTGCCTGGTCGGCGAGCAGCTCACGGGCGTAAAGCTGCTCGACGTACTGGCTGAGCACGAGCACCGGCAGGCCGGGGATCTGGCGGCGGGCCTCGATCGCGGCGCGCAGGCCGTCGTCGGTGTTCGTCGGCGGCAACCGGACGTCGACGATACTCACGTCGGGCTGGTGCTTGAGCAGCGCCTCGAGCAGTTCCGGTGCGGTGCCCACGGCGGCGACGATCTCGAAGTCGTGCGCCTCGAGCAGCCGGACCAGTCCCTCCCTCAGCAGGAAGAGGTCTTCGGCGATGACAATGCGCACGGCACCTCGATGACGACGATGGTCGGCCCGCCCGGCGGGCTGTTCACCGCAAGGATGCCATCAAACGTGGCGAGCCTGCGCTCGATCCCGTTCAGCCCGGTGCCCTGCGACGGGTCGGCGCCGCCCGCGCCATCGTCGGTGACCTGGGCGCGGAGCATGCCGATGGCCGCGTAGCTGAGCTGGATCTTGATGGTGCGCGCGCCTGAGTGGCGGACGGCGTTGGTGAGGATCTCCGCGATCGCGAAGTAGACGGCCGAGGCGACCGGCATCTCGATCTCGGCCGGGAGGTCGATGTCGGTTTGCGTGTGCAGCGGAGTGTCGAGCGCCAGGGCCCGGACCGCGTCGGCCAGACCGCGATCGGCGAGCACCGGCGGGTAGATGCCGCGCACCAGGTCACGCAGCTCGGTCAGGGCTTTTGACGAGGACTCCTTCGCTTCGCTGACCAGGGCGAGCGCGGCTTCCGGGCTGGTCGCGAACAGTCGTTCGGCGGCCTGGAGGCTCATGCCGAGCGCGACCAGGCGGGCCTGGGCGCCGTCGTGCAGGTCCCGCTCGATCCTGCGCAGTTCGGCGACGGCGGTGTCCACCGCGTCGGTCCTGGTCTGGGTCAGCGTCTCGACCCGCTCGGTCAGCTGCTCGGCCCTGGCGGCGAGTTCGGCGTCCTTGCGGTAGACGCGGGGTGCCAGCCACCCCGCGAATGACAGCAGGGCGGTGCCCTGGAGCAGGCCCCCGACGACCGCGCTGGACTTGCTGTTGACCAGCATGGCGCCGTAGAAGCCGCCGCTGACCCCCGGCCAGAACAGGGCGAGCAGGATCCCGTACGTGCCGAGGATCACGATGCCGGCCAGGGCCGCCGCGACGGCCCGCTCGGGAACGCGGGCGACCAGGACGATTCCCGCCGCGAGGATGACGAGGTCGGCGACGAACGAGAACTGCGGCCGCCACCAGCCGACGCCGAACCAGCCGTCGACGCCGAACAGTTCCAGGATCACGAGCAGCACCGGCAGGAGCAGCGGTGCGTACGTGGCGGCTGGTCCCCCGGTGCTCTGCCCGCCGGCGCCCCCGCGGAGCCGGCCGAAGAGCGCCTTGATGGTTCCGTAGCCCACCGCGTCGAGCCGCGGGAACAGCCAGACACCGGCGACGATGTACAGCGCCGCCTCCGGTACCTGCCACGGGGACACAAACGTCCAGCTCGATCCCAGCAGCCCGTACTGCGAGAAGGAGGGGAAGCCGTCCTTCGCGTTCAGGTACCCGATGCAGCCGTAGATGATCAAGGCCCACGGCAGCAGCCTCGTCGCGACCCGCGGCGCGAATATCACGAGCACGATCGCGGCGCCCAGCCCCAGCAAGAACTTCTCCCCGCCCGCCACGGCGAGGAGGGTGAGGACGACAAGGAGCAGGCCCCAGCCCCGGCTGCGGATGCCTTCCGGTATGGCGCTGGAGGCATCGCGGAACGCGGCCTTGATGTCGGCGCCGCGCCGTCGCCACAGCACCCACATGCCGGCCAGCCAGATCGCCACGGCCAGGACGAAGACGAGCGTTCCCATGAGGTCAATACTGGCCGCGGGCCGGCCGCGCCGCCATGGCCTTGCGCCCACCCGGCTTGGTGGGCCTAAGCCCCCTGCCCGCGGATCGTCTTCAGCCGGGCGAGCGCGTCCCGCAGGACCTCTTCGCGTTTGCAGAACGCGAACCGGACCTGGGTCTTGCCCGCCAGCTTGTCGTCGTAGAACACGGCGCTCGGGATCGCCACCACGCCCGCCCGCTCGGGCAGCGCGCGGCAGAACTCGACACCATCGGCCGCCCCGAGTGCGGCGACATCCGTGGTCACGAAGTACGTGCCGTCCGGCCGGTACACCTCGAAGCCGAGCTCGGCCAGGCCGTCCGCCAGCAGGTCCCGCTTGGCGCGCAGGTCCTCGCGCAGTTTTGCGTAATAGCTGTCCGGCAGGGCGAGTGCCTCGGCGACCGCGTACTGGAACGGCCCGCCGCTCACGTACGTCAGGAACTGCTTGGCGGTCCGGACCGCGGCCACCAGTTCGGGCACGGCGGTCACCCAGCCGATCTTCCAGCCGGTGAACGAGAACGTCTTCCCGGCCGAGCTGACCGACACGGTCCGCTCGCGCATCCCGGGGAACTGGACGAGCGGGTGGTGCTGACCGTCGTAGATCATATGCTCGTAGACCTCGTCGGTGATCACCAGGATGTCGTGCTCGACGGCGAGCCGGGCGACCTCGGCCAGCTCGGCCCGCGTGAACACCGTCCCCGTCGGATTGTGCGGGGTGTTCAGCAGGATCAGCCTGGTCCGCGGCGTGATGCTGTTCCGCAGCGCGGCCACGTCAGGGCGGAACTCCGGTGGCCGCAGCGTCACCGGCACCCTTATGCCGCCCGCCATCGCGATGTTCGCGGCGTAGGAATCGTAGTAGGGCTCGAACGCGATCACCTCGTCGCCGGGCTCGACCAGCGCGATCAGCGCGGCCGCGATCGCCTCGGTGGCGCCGGCGGTGACGAGCACCTCGGTGTCCGGGTCGCAGCTCAGCCCGTACCAGCGCCGCTGGTGCGCCGCGATCGCTTCGCGCAACTCCGGGACGCCGGGACCGGGCGGGTACTGGTTGCCGCGGCCGTGCATGATCGCGTCGGCCGCGGCCTGCGCGATCTCGTGCGGGCCGTCCTCGTCCGGAAAGCCCTGGCCGAGGTTGATCGAACCGGTCGCCACGGCGCGCGCCGACATCTCGGCGAAGATCGTGGTGCCCAGCCCGGCCAGGCGGCGGTTAAGCAGCGGTCGTGTCACGGGACAACGTTACGCTGGAAGCATGCGCGTCGCCTTGTGCCAGATTCCGGTCAGCTCCCAGTCCGCGGTCAATCTGCGGCGAGTCCAGGACGCCATGGCTTCGGCCGCGGAGCAGGGCGCTTCGGTCGCGGTCTTCCCGGAGGCCACCCAGGTCCGCTTCGGCTCCGACCTCAGGGCGTCTGCCGAACCGCTGGACGGGCCATTCTGCTCCGGGCTTTCTGCCTGTGCGAAGGCGACCGGTGTGGCGATGGTGGCCGGTGTCTTCGAACCAGCTCCGAACGGCCTAGTGTTCAACACGGCGGTCACCTTCGACGCCAGCGGTGAGCTCGTCAGCGCGTACCGGAAGCTGCACCTGTTCGATGCGTTCGGGCAGAGCGAGTCCGCCGAGGTCGCGGCCGGGTCGGAGATCGTCACGTTCGGCATGGGTGGCCTTACGATCGGTGTAGAGATCTGCTATGACCTGCGGTTCCCTGAACTGTCGCGTGCTTTGGCTTTGCGTGGCGCGGATTTGCTTCTTGTGCCGGCCGCGTGGGCGGCCGGCCTGTTCAAGGAGGAGCACTGGCTGACGCTGGTGCGCGCCCGGGCGATCGAGAACACGGTGTGGGTGGCGGCCGTCGGCCAGGTGCCCGACCCGGAGGAGACCACGCACCGGCATCTCGGCGGCGTCGGCCGCAGCGTGCTCGTCGATCCGTTCGGCGTGGTCCGCTGCGACCTAGGTCCCGCCCCCCGAGTAGCCGTCGCCGACGTCGAGGACGACTTGGTCGCGGACGTCCGCCGCACCGTCCCCTCCCTAGCCAACCGCCGCGCCGACCTCTTCGGCCCCTAGCCCCCGCCGCCCGCGCCGCGGTTGACGGCCCGGCCCGCGCGCCAGTGCTCAACGCGCGCGAGCGTCGGCACCTTGCGTAACTTCAGCCCTGAAGCGATATCTAGCCACTCCAGCCGCACGCTTAGATGTCAGAAAAGAGCTTTGTGTTAGAAAAGGGTGCAGATCTGACACCTTTCTTGACATGAAGCTCTTTTTCCCACATGGATCGCGCCTCAACCGTCACAGGGGTCACAGCTTGGGGGTGGATGCGGCCGTGCACGATGCAGAACAGGGGCGCGGGGCGCCTTCCCAGCCGCCCGCCTGGAGGATCGCGCCCACCTCTGCGGCAGTTGCACACGGAGTGTCGTTAACATCTGACCATCCGTAGCGAAGCGGCTCGAGACCAGAGACGATGGCGGCGCGATCGCGGGCCAAGTCGCGCCATTTGTCCTCGGGCCGGTGGGCAAGCCGCCCGTCCAGCTCGATCGCCACGCCGTAGCCGGGGTAGACGCGGTCCCGCCGGCCGGTCTGCCCGTTGGCCAGAGTAAACGGGACCTGGCGGTCCGCGACCGGCAAGCCGTGGGCGCGCTCGACGTCTTTGGTGAAGCGGTACTCCAGCGCGGAATGATCGCCTGCCTGGCCGCAGCCGATCACGTCGGTGAGCTCGGCACGCCAGCGGACCTTGACGCGTTGCGACATGGCGTGCTGCAACCTGACCTCGTTCGTGAGCTCCCGGCCGAAGGCACGAGTGATCCACCCGCACGCCTCGTCGAATGTCGCCGCGACCTGCACCAGGTCCAGCAGCGTGTCCTCGATCGCGGTGTGCGGCGGGTCCCGGTGCCCGTCCGGCGGGTCGTAGATCCGGTTGAGCCGGTGCACCCGGAGCCCGACGGCCGGGGCGACCTGCCGTCCGGCTGGGATAGCCACGTGGATCAGCGGCGATTCCTCGTCCGTAAGCTCGTGCAGTTCGGCGGCGGTCTCATGACTGATCACGGCGCCTCGCCCGGCGTACAGCACGGCCGCCCACAGCTGCGCAGGCCGCTCCAGTGTGCCCGGAACGTCCGTGTATACGCCCGAGTAGACCCGCCGCCACGTCCCGCGCCGCACTCGCGACTTCACCGCGTCCAGCGCCATACCGCCGTCGCGGAGCGCCTGTGTACGCGTGAACACGCCATGCTGCGGCCGCGCCACGCGGTCCAGCTCTCGCGAAAGTACTGTGCTCATGACACCTAGTGTGACCGGCCCCACCGGCAAATTGAGCCACATACGTGTAGCTGATCGGTATCGCTCACGCGAAACAGGTCGCTCGCGGCCCTCGGGTGTTGCTTGTGGTGCTAAAGGTGCGTAACGAGAGCTTCTTCCGTGTTTAAAAAGGGTCTCATGTGAGAAAAGTCGCCATATCTGGCGCCCTTCTCAACACGAGACACTTTTCTGCCATGAAAGGCGGCCTGCTCCGACCACGAACCGGGCAAGTCATGAAATTTCGGGCGCGGGCAGACGCGGCGGGGTGGCGGAGTGCTGGGTGGCGGGGCGGGCTAGCGGCGGATGGGGGATTGCCAGAAGACGGGTTGCTCGCTGGCTAGCGAAGCCGTGAAGCCCACGCCGGTGAGCGTGCTGCCGGAAACGGTGAGGCCGGTGATCGCCTGGATGCCAGGGCCGGACAGGCCCTGGCCGCCTGGCGTGGTCGCCTTCCAGGTGAGGCCGTCCGACGACGTCCAGACCACGACATCCTGGTGCCCCAGGGTGGCGCCGAACGAACCGGTCGCGGTGAACATGTCGCCGGCCGCGGCCAGCGCGGTGACCTGGGCGACACCGGACGGCACGGGCAGCGGGGTCTCGGTCCACGTGGCGCCGCCGTCGGCGGACCGGGCGGCGAACGGCGCCAGCCCGCTGTTCTGTGTCTGCTCCATGCCGACCGCGACCACCGTCCGGCCGGCGGCGGTGACGTGCAGCAGCACGGCACGCGAGGCGCCGGACGGGACCGGAAGGGAGATCCCGCGCCACTCGCGGCCGTCCACGGAGACCCATGCGGCCGGCTGGTCACCGAAGCGGCCGACGGCGGCGAAGCCGCTCGCGGTCGCGGTGACCGCGAGCATCTGCCGGTCGCCGGCACCGTCCAGCGCCCCGGGGACCGCATCGGTGGACCTGGCCCAGTTGTCCAGCCCGGCCGACCACCACGCCGTCGCGATCATCTTGCCGTTGGCCAGCTGCTGATAGCCGACTACGACGTAACCGTTCGGCCCGGCCGCCACCTGCTCGGTGAACAGCCCGCTTTGCTTGAAGACCGGCTCTGTGTCGGCCGCGGCCCACGTGCCGCCGTCCGCGGACACGACCACGACCGGGTGCTCCAGCGCTCCGCTGGCCACTCCGCCGACGGCCACCCAGCCCGAGCCGCCGAACGTCACGCTGGTGAGCTGCTGCTCCCCTGGCCGCTCGAACACCGCCGGAGTTTCCCCGGCGTCCCTGCTCCACTGGCTGCCGCCGTCCACGGACATCCATGCGGCCGGGTAGCCGTTCGCACTGCCGACGGCGACCTGCATACTGCCGTGCGCCGCCACCGCGTTGGTCGCGACCTGCGGCATGATCGCGCCGGGGATCGCGGACAGGCTCACGTTGCGCGAGCCGGTGCCGGCCATGAGCACCTTGATGACCGGAACGCCACGCGCGCCATTGGCCGGCACCGCGGTGACCACGGCGCCCGACGGGATCGGCGCCGCACCGGACACCGACACGGCCGCGGCCTGGCCGAAGGTGGTGGTGGGCTGCCATTGAGTGCCTTGGGCAGAGACGAACGCCACGAGGTTCCCGGCCGAGCCACCGGTGATCACGGCGCCATCCGGACCGCCGTTCATCACGCCGGGGATGAAGCCGGTGCCCGCGCTCAGCGTGGTCGCGAACTTCCACGTCGTGCCGTCCGCGGACTGGTACACGTCCGCTACGGCGGTCCCGGCGTGCGCGGCCGGGCGGACCGCGACGAACCCGGCGGAGGTCGCCGCGACCCCGGCGATCTGGTCCGTGGCGCCGTGTCCGGCTGGCACGGTTACCGGCGCCCACGCGCGTCCGCCGTCCCGGCTCAGCCACGCCGCGCCGACCGCGGCGACCGCGGGATGCCCGGCGATCTTCCTGGTGGCGTCCACCTCGCCGGCCAGCAGGACATTATCGCCTGACGTCGCCAGGTACTTGAAGTCCAGCGCACCCGCCGGCCCGGCCGCCTGGTGCCAGCTCACGCCGTTGGCCGACACGAACATGGCGTTGGCGCCGATCGCGATGAACCCGCTGCTGGTCCGGTGCAGCACGGTGATCTGGGCGGGCAGCCCGGTGGTGGACACCAGCGTCCACGCCTCGCCGGTGCCGCTCACCCAGATGGCGTCGGGTCCGAGCGCCACCCAGTTCCCGCCGCCACCCGCGACCATCGTGGCCGCGTGCCCCGGCGGTGGGGGTCCGCCCCCTGCCACCGATTCGCTGGCCAGGGACCAAGAACCACCGCCGTTATGAGAAAAAAAGAACTGCGCACGGGCAATGCGGCCGCCACTTTGCCCGCCGACAGCGACCACCGCGGCCCCGTCGGCGGCCACGCGGCCGAGCAACTGGCTGAGGCCGCGGGTGCTGGGTGCGGCGGTGAAGTCGCGGCCGGCCAGCGTGGCCGGCGGGAAGCCGAGCGCGCTCGCGCCCGGGGCGGGGCTGTTGGTGGTGCTGTGGGCGCCCACGACCACGACGACCGCGATGCCGACCGCGATCATCGTCAGGATCGGCAGGCCGACGCGCAGCGCCCAGCCGCGGAAGTTCAGGTTCGCCTTGAATTCGGTGGCGATGCTGCGCCGCTCCGGCTGGGGCAGGAAGGAACGGAGCAGCCTGGCCCACTCGCTGCCACCCGGCGCGGCCGGCTCGGGGGCGGCGGTCTCGCGCGCGGGCCCTGGCCGGTCACGACGCCGCCGGGGGCCGGACGGCGGGCGCCGCGGCGGGGCCGGGCGGGAGCGGCGATGGGCGGCCGGGAACGGCCCGTCGAACTCGAAGCCGGGGCGGTCCTCCGGCCAGGCCCGCACCGGGCCCGAGCTGATCGTCGGGGTGTAGCGGAACTGGCGCGGTTCGCCCAGGTCGAAGCCATGGCTGGTGCCGCGCGGGTGGTCGCGGCCCGGTGGGGCCTGGCGCTGTCCGTCGCGTAGCCCCTGGTGCTGTCCCCGGCCGGGGCGGCGCAGGCGCCGGGTCTCGAATTCGAACCCGGGGACGTCGCTGGGCGCCGCGCCGGGCGGCAGCACGCGCTGCGGGCCGGTCGCGTTCAGGCGGGGCATCGGACCGGTGTTGCTGACGCGAGGGATGGGACCGGTGTTGCTGAGGCGCGGCATGGGGCCGGTCGCGGCGCGCGGGATCGGGCCGGTGTCGGTCACGCGCGGGATCGGACCCGTGTTGCTGATGCGGGGGATCGGGCCCGTGTTGCTGATGCGCGGGATCGGGCCGGTGTTGGTTACCCGGGGAATGGGGCCTGTGTTGCTGATGCGCGGGATCGGGCCGGTGTTGGTCACTCGCGGGATGGGGCCGGTGTTCGTTACGCGTGGGATCGGGCCGGTGTTGCTGAGCCGCGGCATCGGGCCGGCGGCCGGGCCGGGGTTGGGCTGCTGAGAACGCGAGGGCTGCGGTCGGCGAGGCTGCCGCGGCGGCTCGCCTCGCGGCGCGGGATCCGGAGAACGTCGAGGATCCCGGTAGCGGTCCGCTCCAGGATTGCCCGTCAGATCGCTTCTCACCTTCGCCTAGCCGCCGTCAACCGATGAAGATCCCCTTCCCGCCGATGGTACCGGTCACCTCGCCGCCCTGATGGGCGATTTTACCCGTTAGCTGTATCGTCGCGGGCGGCCCGTGGCGCTATGCGGCACTCAGGTTGCTGTATGCAGGCATCCCAGAACAGCGTGTACTCGCGGCGTGCCGCCCGGTCCGGCTGTGCTGCCGCGAGGCCCGGCCCTATCGGACATTTACCCTTATTCCGGGCGTGCCGTCGGACGCGCCAGATGATTGCGGACACTTACCCCACCAGTTTGGGGGGGGTAAGTGTCCGCAATCATTCGCGATCGCCTCCGGGGCCGCCGCGAGCCGCGGACGAGCAGGGCCGTGCCGTGGCAAATCGGGATATTTCCGGTATCCCGCACGGCGGCTGCGCCCGCGACATGGCGGAAGCGGCGGGGAACCCGCGAGCGGCGGACGCCTGGCGCCGGTGGCCGGAACCACCGGAAGGCGGGCACATGCGGCTAGTAGGGGCGAAGGTGAGGGATTGCACACGCGCCCCATCGGCCGCACCACGGAACTCAGGTACTGCGAGGGACGGCGGCGGGTAGCCTGAAAGGCAGAGTCCAAACCAATGCTAAGCACATCTTCGGAAGAGGGCGATGTCCGCCGTGTCTTCTGGGTCACCGCGGGGTAGCGCGGATATCCACGAAACCGCTAATTCCAGCCAGCCGACCGCGGAGGCCAGCCCTCCCCCGGGACACGACCAGGGCCCGGGCAGCCCGGCTGACTTCGGCGCCAACGAGTGGCTCGTGGAAGAGCTCTACCAGCGCTATCTCGCCGATCCTTCGTCGGTGGACCGGGCGTGGTGGAGCTTCTTCACCGACTACCAGCCCGCGCTGGGCAACGGCGCGCGCCCGCAGCCGGACACACAGTGGGTCCCGCAAACGCCCGCCGCTCCCCCCGCGGCGCCGCCCGCTGCGCCGCCGGCGCCCACTTCGGTAACCCCCACGGCTCAGGCGCCCCAGGCGCCACCCGCCGTGCCCGGTGCCGAGGTCAGCCGGCTGCGCGGCGCCGCGGCCCGCACGGTCGCGAACATGACGTCCAGCCTGGCCGTGCCGACCGCGACCAGCGTGCGCTCGGTGCCCGCCAAACTGCTGATCGACAACCGGATCGTCATCAACAACCACCTCAAGCGCGGCCGGGGTGGCAAGGTCAGCTTCACCCACCTGATCGCGTTCGCGATGGTGCAGGCGCTCAAGGCCATGCCGGAGATGAACCAGGCCTACACCGAAGACGAGGCCGGCAAGCCGGCGGTCGCCGCCCCCGAGCACATCAACCTCGGCCTCGCAATCGACATTCAGCACGCAGACGGCTCCCGCCAGCTCCTGGTGCCGAACATCAAGCAGGCGGAAACGCTCGACTTCCGCCAGTTCTGGACGGCATACCAGGACATCGTGCGGAAGGCACGGGCCGGCAAGCTCGCGGTGACCGACTTCCAGGCCACGACGATCTCGATCACCAACCCCGGCACGATCGGCACCGTCCATTCGGTGCCGCGGCTGATGCAGGGCCAGGGCTGCATCATCGGCGTCGGCGCGATGGAGTACCCGGCGGCGTTCCAGGGCGCGTCCGAGGAGACGCTGGCCCGGCTGGCGATCAGCAAGCAGGTCACGCTCACCTCGACGTACGACCACCGGATCATCCAGGGCGCCCAGTCCGGCGAGTTCCTCCAGCGCATCCACCAGCTGCTGCTCGGCGAAGGCGAAGGCGAGAACGCGACCTTCTATGACGAGATATTCGCGTCGCTCCGCATCCCGTACGAGCCGGTCCGCTGGACGACCGACTTCCCGGCCGGCCACGACGACGACGTCACCAGGTCCGCGCGCGTCCAGGAGATGATCCACGCCTACCGGGTGCGCGGCCACCTGATGGCGGACACCGACCCGCTGGAGTTCCATCAGCGCAAGCACCCCGACCTGGACATCAACCAGCACGGCCTGACGCTGTGGGACCTGGAGCGCGAGTTCCCGACCGGGGGCTTCGGCGCCCTCCCGGCGCGGGCCAAGCTGCGCGAGATCCTGGGCGTGCTCAGAGATTCCTACTGCCGGACCGTCGGCATCGAGTACATGCACATCCAGGACCCCGAAGAGCGTCGCTGGATACAGGCCCACGTCGAGATCCCGCACGCGAAGGCGGACCACGACGAGCAGCTGCGGATCCTCGAGCGGCTCAACGTCGCCGAGGCCTTCGAGATGTTCCTCCAGACCAAGTTCGTCGGGCAGCGGCGCTTCTCGCTGGAGGGCGCGGAGTCGCTGATCCCGCTGGTGGACGCCGTGCTGGCCGAGGCAGCCAGAGAGAACCTGGACGAGGCCGTCATCGGCATGGCGCACCGTGGCCGGCTCAACGTGCTGGCGAACATCGTCGGCAAGTCGTACGCCCAGATCTTCAAGGAGTTCGAGGGCAACCTCGACCCGAAGTCCATTCAGGGCTCCGGCGACGTCAAGTACCACCTCGGGGCGGAGGGCGTCTTCAAGGCGCCGGACGGCGCGCCGATCAAGACTTCCCTGGTGGCGAACCCGTCGCACCTGGAGGCGGTCGACCCGGTGCTGGAAGGCGTGGTACGCGCAAAGCAGGACGTGATCGACAAGGGCGAGCCGGGCTTCACCGTGCTGCCCGTGCTGATCCACGGCGACGCGGCGTTCGCCGGCCAGGGCGTGGTGGCCGAGACGCTGAACCTCAGCCTGCTGCGCGGGTACCGGACCGGCGGCACGGTGCACATCATCGTGAACAACCAGGTCGGGTTCACCACCGCGCCGCAGTACAGCCGGTCGAGCGTCTACGCGACCGACGTCGCGCGAATGATCCAGGCGCCGATCCTGCACGTCAACGGCGACGACCCGGAGGCGGTGGTGCGGGTCGGGCGGCTCGCGTTCGCCTACCGGCAGGAGTTCAAGAAGGACGTCGTCATCGACATGGTGTGCTACCGCAAGCGCGGGCACAACGAGACCGACAACCCGTCCTTCACCCAGCCGCTGATGTACGACATCATCGAGAACAAGCGGTCCACCAGGAAGGTGTACACCGAGGCGCTGATCGCGCGCGGCGACATCACGATGGAGGAGGCCGAAGCCGCGCTGCGGGACTACCAGCAGCACCTCGAGCGCGCGTTCACCGAGACCCGCGAGGCCGCCGAGCGGCCGCCCGAGCCCGGCACGGTGCTGAAGCCGGAGACCGAGGACCGCCCGGTCGACCACCAGAGCGTGCCGTCGGCGATCACGCTGGACACCCTGAAGTCGATCATCGACACGCAGGTCAGCCTGCCCGAGGGCTTCACCGTGCACCCCAGGCTGCAACCGCAGCTCGCCCGCCGTGCGTCGATGGTCGAGGAGAACGCGCTGGACTGGGCGACCGGTGAGCTGCTTGCGTTCGGCAGCCTGGTGATGGACGGGCACACGGTGCGGGTGGTGGGCCAGGACACCAGGCGCGGCACGTTCGGCCAGCGGCACGCGGTGCTCGTGGACCGCTACACGGGGACCGAGCACACGCCGCTCAAGCGGTTCGACTCGGGCGCGGCGAAGTTCTTCGTGCACGACTCGCTGCTGTCGGAGTACGCGGCGATGGGCTTCGAGTACGGATACTCGGTTGCCCGGCCGGATGCGCTGGTGTGCTGGGAAGCGCAGTTCGGCGACTTCGTCAACGGCGCGCAGATCATCGTCGACGAGTTCATCAGCTCGGGTGAGCAGAAGTGGGGCCAGCTGTCCGGCGTCGTGCTGCTGCTGCCGCACGGCTACGACGGCCAGGGCCCGGACCACTCGTCCGCGCGGCTGGAACGGTTCCTGTCGCTGTGCGCGCAGGACAACATGACGGTCGCGATGCCGACCACCCCGGCCAACTACTTCCACCTGCTGCGGTGGCAGACGCTGTCCGGGCGGCACAAGCCGCTGATCGTGTTCACCCCCAAGTCGATGCTGCGGCTCAAGGCGGCGACGTCCGGGGTGCCGGAGTTCACCTCGGGCTCGTTCCAGCCGCTGATCGCATCCTCGGCGCACACCGCGCCGGACACCGACGTGACCCGGCTCATCCTGTGCACCGGCAAGATCTACTACGACCTGGTCGCGCGGCAGAAGGCCGTCGGCGAGGCCGCCGCGAACGTGGCGATCGCCCGGCTGGAGCGGCTGTACCCGCTGCCGGTGGCGGAGCTGCGCGCCGAGCTGTCCCGGTACCCGGCCGCCACGTCGGTGACCTGGGTGCAGGAAGAGCCGGCCAACATGGGTGCCTGGCCGACCCTGGCGCTGAAGATGCGCAACCAGCTCGACCTGGCCCTCGACGTGATCTCGCTGCCGGCGTCGTCCGCGCCGGCCACCGGCTCGGCCGCCAAGCACGCCGGGACCCACAAGGGGATCATCGAGACGGCGCTGCCCGGCTTATGTACTTCACCGACCGGGGCATCGAGGAGCTCGAGGCCAGGCGCGGCGAGGAATCGGTCTCGCTCGCCTGGCTCGCCGAGCGCCTGCGCGATTTCGTCAACCTCAACCCGGAGTTCGAGGTCGCCGTGGACCGCCTGGCTGTGTTCCTCGCCCGCGACGACGAAGAAGACTTTTAACTCATAACGACCTCAGTGCTTCCCGTCCTGCCCGCCCCTCCCTCACTCCGCAAACCGGATATATGGTCGTATATCAGGCGTTTCGCCAGGCCGACCCGGTTATTGCGGACACTTACCCTCCCGGATCGGGGGGGTAAGTGTCCGCAATCTTTTTCGGAGCGCGGCTCGGAAACCAGGGCCTGCTTAACGAGCGCGCGACTCGGAGGCGGCGGACTCGCTCACTCTGGTCGCGATATGTCTTGACTTTTGGGAGTTGCGATATATCGTGGTGGGGGACAGGACATGCTGACGGAGGGATCGGGTATGGGGCAGTGGACGGTAGCGGGGCCCATGGGGCTGGCGTTCGACGAGGTCACGACCGTTAAGGTGCGGCTGATCGCCGGGTCGGTGGCGGTGCTGGCCACCGAGGGCACGCCGTCCCTCGACGTGCAGGAGGTCAAGGGTGACCCGATCCAGGTGACCTACGAGGACGGGGTGCTGACGATCTCGCACCCGAACCTGACCTGGGACGGGCTGCTGAAGTGGCTGCGGCCGCAGCGGCACTCGGCCGACCTCACCGTCCGGGTTCCCAAGACCTGCGTGACCCAGCTCGGCGTCGTCAGCGCGACGGCCGTGCTGTCCGGGGTCAGCGGGCGGTCCTCGGTGAAGAGCGTGTCCGGCGGGATCACGCTGGACGGACTATCCGGCGACGTGGATGCCAATACGGTCTCCGGTGTGGTTGAGGCGCAGGGCCTGAACGGCAAGCTCAACTTCAACACGGTCTCCGGCGACCTGACGGTGGCCGACGGATGGCTGGAGCGGCTGGATGCCAACTCGGTGAGCGGCGACGTCACCGCGGACATAGACCTGGATCCGCTCGGGGGCATCCACGTCACGACGGTATCCGGAGATGTGACCCTGCGCCTCGCGGCCGAGGCCGAGGCGGCGGTGAACCTGCACTCGATGTCCGGCGACGTGCGAAGCGAGTTCGAAAGCCTGCGGCGGTCCACAATGCCCGCCTCGCATAGCGTTAGCGGTAGCCTGGGCGGCGGGTCCGGACATGTGTCGGTCACGACGATGTCCGGGCGGGTGATGCTGCTCCGCCGCGCTCCGCGAGATACAGTGCCGGAGAGTGATGAGCAGATGGAAGGCGAGGCCAGTTGAGTCCGGTATTCCGACATGGCAGCCTCCGGCTGTACCTGCTCAAGCTGCTGGACGAGGAGCCCAGGCACGGCTATGAGGTAATCCGGCTGCTCCGCGACCGGTTCATGGGGGTGTATTCGCCCTCCCCCGGCACGATCTACCCTCGGCTCGCCCGGCTCGAGGAGGAGGGCCTGGTCACCCACGACGAAACCGATGGCCGCAAGGTCTATCGCATCACCGAGGCCGGCCGGGAGGAACTGCGCAGCCGCAGCGACGAGCTTGACGAGCTTGAGGAAGAGCTGTCCGCTTCGGTCAGCGACATCGTCGCCGAAGTGCGCGAAGACGTCCGGCAGACCGTCCGGAGCCTGCGCGAGGAGCTGACCTGGGCGGCACGGGAGTCGCGCCGGGCGCACCGCGAGATGGGCGCCTTCCACGACCTGGCGCAGGACGCCCGCGAAGAGGCCAGGGAGCAAGCCCGCCAGGCCAAGGAACACGCCAAGGAAGACGCGAAGGAAGCGCGCGAGGAGGCTCGCGAGCGGACCAGGGACGCCAAGGAAAACACCAGGAACGAGGCCCGCGACGCCCGCGAGGAAGCCCGCGCCAGGGTACGGCAGGCCAGGGACGAGCTGCGTGACCAGGCCCGCCGGGCCAGGGACGAGCTGCTCGGATCCGACGCCGCCCGCCGGGTGCACGAGCACGCCCAGCGGCTCCGCGAGGAGGCGCAGCGCGCTCGCGACGAGGGCGCCTCGGCAGGATCCGGCGCGGGTACGCCCGTGGGCATGCGGTTCAGCGGTGAGCAGGGTTCCGACCAGGGCTGGCCGGGCTGGAGCGGCTGGCCTGGCCGGCGCGGCTGGGATGAATGGACCAGGCTGCGCGGGCGCGGCGCGGGCGGTAAGGGCGGCTGGACCGGCCCCGACATGGGCACGCTGCGCGACCTGGAACGGCTGGCCGTCCAGTTCAGCACCGAGCTTCGCAAGCTGGCGATGACGTCCTCCGCCGTCGGCGAGAACGTCATCGGCGATTTGCGGGTGATCCTGGAAGACGCGATGGACCGGATCAAGAGCGAGATCTTCCGCACCCGCGAGGAGCCGGAAGACGAGCCCAAGGACCCGGAGTAGCGAGGGACCTGCCGATTATTGCGGGCACTTAGCCTCCGGATCGGATCCTGCTGGCTTGTTCGGGGGCTTGCCCGGATCGCTGGGCGCCCGGTTGGTCGGCGGCAGGCTCGATGGGCCTCGGTTAACGTGGCGGATTTCCCCTTCGTGGTAACGGGACCCTTGGTTACGAGGGTCGATCCTCCACGAAGGGGTGATCGTCCACGTTGCTGGCGGGACTGCCGGTGCGCTCCTATCCCGGTAGCCGCACACTGCACTCCAGGCACAGGCAGCGCGCGGCCACGCCCGGCGGCCGGTGGGGCAAAACGGGCATTACGGGCGTGGCGCGACGGCGTAAGACCGCGCCGAAGGAGGCGAGGCGCACTGGGCCGTCCAGGACGAGGCAGAGGTCGGCCGGGCCGTCCGGCGGGGTGAGCAGCGGAGCGGTGACGTCGGTCCAGTGGTACCTGTCGCCGGTGCACGGCACGGTGACCTGGGCACGCAGGATCCCGTCGGGGCCCCGCACCTCGATGCGGCCGCCTCGCGGGCCGGCGCAGGAGACCCGGAATCTGAAAACGGCCGCTCGTTCCGCGATAAGGGCGTTACGGAAAACCGCCGTGCCTGGGCGGGCCGGATCGGCGGGTGTCACCGCTTCTCCGGCCGCCCGGCTCAGGTCGGTCAGCGTGATGTTCTGGTAGTCGTCGAAGTCCGCGGCCGCGACCTGCGCGCCCAGCCGGCGCGGCGACGGCTCCCTCGCGCACACGGTCAGCGGGACCGCCTGCCTGATGTCGCCGCTGGACCCGCCGGCCAGGATCTCGATCCCCCCGGGCGGCAGGGCCATCCGGTGCGTCGCCACGTCCCAGCAGGCCAGCCGGCCGAGCGGCACCGGGATCTGGACGTTCGCCGTCAGGCCGGCGGCAAGCGTGATCCGGGCGAAGCCGCACAGGCGCAGCCGCGGGTGGCCGGCGGCGGCGTACCGCGCGTAGAGCTGCACGACCTCGGTGCCGTCGCGCTCGCCCGTGTTGGTCACCGTGACGCTGGCCGTGACGGTTTCGTCGCCGCCCTGCTCCAGCTCCGGTTCGAGGGAGTCGTAGCTGAACGTCGTGTAGCCAAGCCCGTGCCCGAACGGGTACAGCGGCTCCCCGCCGAAGTACTGGTAGGTCCAGCCCGCCCGCACGATGTCGTAGTCCAGCGCATCGGGCAGGTCGGCGTCGGACCGGTACCAGGTCTGGGGCAGCCGGCCCTGCGGGGAATGCTCGCCGGACAGCACGTCGGCCACCGCGCGGCCGGTTTCCTGGCCGCCGTGGCAGGTCCACATGATCGCCGGTATGCCGTCCGGGTCCAGTGCGTAAGGAAAGCTGGACATGAGCACGAGCACGGTGCGCGGGTTGACGGCGCTGACCTCGCGGATCAGCCGGTCCATGGCGGCCGGCAGGCGCAGCGAGGACCGGTCCCGTGCCTCCCGCGCGTTGATCAGCGGATGGTTGCCGACGACCAGCACGGCGGCGTCCGCCGCGCGCGCCGCCGCCACGGCGGTGGCGATGCCGTCGTCGAGGACGTCCCACCGCAGGCGTTGGGCCGTTCCGGTGGCCGTCGAGCGGAGCAGCACGTCGCCGCCGGGCACGGCGATCCGGCGGAACGTCTCGCGGACCACCCAGCCATCGGGCCGGTCCGCCTCGACCGCGAGCGAGCCGTCGGCGCGCGTGGTCAGGTACTTCCCGTCCTGGCGGAGGGTGACGACGTCCTCGCCCCAGTCGAAGACGTCGAACTCGCCCAGGTCGGTGCGCACCCGGTCCGCCGCCTCGGCGAGGCTGACGTCGGCCCCGGCGGCCTTGATGCCGTCCGCGATCGTGACCCGGTACGGCATGGCCGGGCTGTACCAGTCCTCGCAGAGCGTGTCCGCGAGCGGGCCGATCACCGCGATCCGCTCGTTGGTGCTGAGGGGGAGCAGTCCGTTCTCGTTCTTCAGCAGCACGATGCCGCGCCGCGCCGCGGTCGCGGCCAGGGCACGATGAGCGGGCGGGTCGAGCAGGCCGGCCGCGGCATAGGGCCCCCCGTCCGGATCGAACTCGCCGAGCCGCAGCCTGATCAGCAGCTTCCGGCGCACCGCGCGGTCCACCTCGGCCATGGTGATCAGGCCGCGGTCGAGCGCGTCCTTGATCGCGGTCGTCGTGAACGTGGCGTCGCCGCCCTGGTCGGTGAAGCTGTCCAGCCCGGCGCGCAGCGCGGCGGCGTGCGCCTGCGCGTGATCGTCGAAGTAGTGCTCGGTGTTGACCAGGTTCGACGGCGCGAACGCGTCGCTGCACGTCAGCAGCTCCTGGCAGGTCCACGTGCGGGTGATCGCGAGCAGCGGGCTGACGTGCGCCGGCCTGCCGTTCACCAGGTTGTAGGACGGCATCACGCCGGTGGCGACGCCCGCCTCGATCGGCGCGCGGAACGGCGGCAGGTCGTATTCTCGCAGCACCCGAGGCCGCAGCAGCGACGACGTCAGGTCGCGGTGGTCCTCGTTGTTGTACCCGAGGAAGTGTTTCAGCGTGGGCGCGGTGAGCAGGTAGCCGCCGGACGCTGCCAGGTCACCGGACAGGCCCCGGCAGAAGGCGACCGCCAGTTCCGCGGTCAGCAGCGGATCCTCGGAGTAACCCTCCTCGTTCCTGCCCCAGCGCGGATCGCGCAGCAGGTTCACCACGGGGGCCCAGACGTTGAGGCCGACGGCGGGGTTCAGGTCGCGCAGCGCCCGCAGCTCACGAGCCGTGGCGCGGCCGACTTCCTGGGCCAGGTCCGGGTCCCAGGCGGCGGCCAGACCCACCGGCTGGGGAAAGACGGTCGCGGTCATCGTCAAGCCGGTGCCCTCGTGGTCCCGCCACGAGGCGCCGTGCACGCCTTCGGCACCGCCGAAGAACTCCTCGATGCCCAGGCGGGGAACGGGGAGCGCCCGCTGATGCAGCATGGCGATCTTCTCGTCCGCGGTCAGCCGGCCAAGCAAGTCCTCCGCCCGCTGGGTGAATGAGCGAGACCGATCGCGGAACCGCGGAACCACAACCACCACCACCCTGCCGGGGCTTGGCCTAGTTCATGGCGAAGCGCTTCGACGTGTACTTTTCACGACGCGGCGTGCCAATGCTAAGTATCCAGTCTGAGGCTAGGTCTCGCCGCTGTCCATCCATCGGATCTCGCTATTTTCCGGGGTATTGCTATCTGCTGACATATCGGCCTAACCTCCTCGTACATGATTGAAGCGCTTCGACAATCACCCTGATCGACCGTCAGACAAGCCCCGAAGGGTTGGTAGCGCATATGGACCTCGAAGCGTCTGCTGGGTCGCCATCGGCCCGGCACCTGACCAGACGCGGATTCCTCGGCACCGCCGCGGGAGCGGCCGGCGCGATCGCCGCGGCACCACTGCTCGCCGCCTGCGGCGGTAACGCACCGGCCAAGACCGGCTCCACCACGGCTTCCCAGCTCGCCAAGATCCTGCCCGCATACCAGCCGCGCAGCATCGCCGGACTGACACCAGACTTCCCCAGCGTCAATGGCACCGCGCCTGGTTACCTCAACTATCCGACGACGCTGGCGCGCACGGTGAGCGGGGTCCCCGGCAGCGGCGGCAGCTACACCGGCACCGCGCCGTACTGGGGCGCGATCCCGCGCACCAGCGGAAACACCTACTACCAGGCGATCAACGAGGCGCTCGGCGCGACGCTGAATCTGGCGCCCGCCAACGGCAACCTCATCATCAACAGCCTGCCGCCGCTGTTCGCGGGCCACAAGCTGCCCGACTGGATCGACGTGCCGACCTGGGCCCAGCCGCCCGGCTTCGGGCAGGCCACTCAGGGCCAGCTCGCCGACCTCACTCCTTATCTGTCTGGCGACAAGATCAAGGAGTATCCGAACCTGGCCGCGATCGAGACGGTCGGCTGGCAGCAGGGGGTGTGGAACGACCGGATCTACGGCATCCCTACCGTGGTCCAGCAGTTCACCACCGGCTTCTACCTGTTCTACCGCGCGGACATCCTGGACAAGCTCGGCATCGGCACGCCCAGCATCAAGTCCGCGGCCGACCTGCTCGCCCTCGGCAAGGAGATCAACGCCCCCAACGCCAAGCGATGGGCGTTCGACGACATCTGGGGCTACCTGTACCAGCCGTTCGGCGTTCCGGCCGGGGCCGGCACCACCGCCGGCTGGACCATCAACGACAAGGGCGACCTGATCACCCAGTACGAGACCGAGAACATCATCGAGGCGATGAACTGGGAACGGCAGCTCTTCCAGCAGGGCATGGTCAACCCCGACTCGGTCGCCGGGCAGAGCAGCACCGCGAAGAACCGGTTCTATGCGGGTCAGATGGTCATCACGGCCGACGGGAGCGGCTCGTGGAACTACAGTGACGCGATCGCCGGCGCCGCGGCGAACAAGGGCTACGAGCGGGCGGCGGTCCCGTTCTTCACCGCCAGCGGCAGCGGCACGCCGAAGATGCCGCTCGCGCCGCCCACCGAGTACCTCAGCTACTTCAACAAGAACCTCAAGCCGGACCAGATCCGGGAACTGCTGCGAATCGCGGACTACCTGGCCGCGCCGTTCGGCTCGTATGAGTTCACGCTGATCAACTACGGCGCGGAAAACGTCGACTACACGATGAGCGGCAACGGCCCCGTGCTGACCGCGACCGGGCAGAAGGACGTCGATTCTGGCGCGGCCGTGCTGCTGGCCAGCCCGAACAACATCAACAACAACCCCGGCTATCCATCGGTCACCAAGGCATCCGCGCAGTTCGCCGCCCAGAACGCCGGCTACGGCTACAAGCCGCTGTTCTACGCGATGAACATCACCGTGCCGAACGACCTGACCACGGCCAACGCCTTCGGCCCGTTCGTCTCCCCCACCAACAACATCATGTACGAGGTGGTCCGCGGCCGGTCGTCGATCGCCGACTACCACTCCACGGTGAACGAGTGGCTGCGCAACGGCGGCACCCGCCTCAAGGCCTTCTACGAAACCGTCCGGTCCAAGTACGGCACAGCGTGACCCTCCCCAAGACCACAGTATTGGCCCCCCAAGGGGGCCCCCAGGGGTTTCAGGGGGCGGGCAGCCCCCTGATCGCGGGGGGTTCCGGGGGGTCGCCCCCCCGCGCCAGCGCCAGCTGGCGGAAGATAACACGCGATCGGTCCCTGCTCATCATGACGCTGCCGGCCGCGGTGCTGCTGCTGGTCTTCGGGTACGCGCCGATGCTCGGCCTGGTGATGGCGTTCCAGAACTACGACCTCTACGACGGGATCCTGCACAGCCCGTGGGCCGGCCTCAGCAACTTCGAGCAGCTGTTCACCGACCCGGGGTTCTGGCAGGCGTTCCGCAACACGGTCGAGCTGTTCTCGGTGCAGCTCGTGCTGTCGTTCCCGATTCCGATCGCCCTGGCGATCCTGCTGGACTCCGTGCTGAGCCGCCGGCTGCGCGGGTTCATCCAGTCCGTGGTGACGCTGCCGCACTTCTTCTCCATGGTCATGGTGATCACGATCTTCAACGAGGTGCTCGGCGGCGCGGGGCTGCTCGACACGTTCCTGCGCTCGCACGGAGTGCACAACCCGCCGCAGATCATGACCAATCCCGGCCTGTTCAAGTTCTTGATCTCCGGGCAGCTGATCTGGAAGGAATCCGGCTGGGGCATGATCGTCTACCTGGCCGCCCTGGCCGCGATCAGCCCGTCGCTGTACGAGGCGGCCGCCGTCGACGGCGCGAACTGGCGGCAGCGCACGTGGCGCATCACGCTGCCCGGCCTGCGGCCGATCATGGTGCTGCTGCTCATCCTCAACCTGGGGTACGCGCTGACCTTCGGTTTCGAGCAGATGCTCATCCAGATTCCCGCGGTCGGCCCCGGTGCCGCGCAGGTGATCACCACGTTCGCTTACGACAACGGCATCGTGCACGGCAACTTCGGCTATGGCGCCGCGGCCGGCCTGTTCCTGGGGGTGACCTCGGTGATCCTCATCCTGTGCGCCAACAAGGTCGCGCACCTGCTCGGCGAGGACGGCCTGTACCGGACGAGGAGGAAGTAACCGTGACACTGCTAGCGGGGCGGCGGGCCGCCGCGGGGCTAGCGGGGCGGCGGGCCGCCGCGGGGCTGGCGGGGCGGCGGCGTGATCCACGGCGGCCGGCGTGGCAGGAGCGGCCGTCTGTTGCCACCAGCGGCGCCAAGTCGGCCACGATCGTGGCGATCCTGCTGGTGGTCGCGTTCCCGCTGTACTCGGTCGTGCTGACCAGCTTCTCCACTCAGGCGTCGATCACCACCGCGGGCGGCGGCCTGGTGGTCTGGCCGCACGGCCTGACGCTGAACGCCTACAAGCTGATCGCCGCTGGCGGCGTGGTCGGCCGGGCGCTGCTGATCAGCCTCGCGATCACCGCGGTCGGCACCGCGCTGTCGATGGCCGTCACGATCCTCGCATCCTACGGACTGTCGCGCGTAGGGTCGTTCGGCCATAAGTCGATCTTGTGGTTCATGATGATCACGATGTTCTTCAACGGCGGGGTGATCCCGCTATTCCTCGTGGTCTCCGCGCTCGGCGGCTACGACCAGTTCTGGGCGCTGATCCTGCCCAGCACGGTCAGCGTGTTCAACATCATCGTGATGCGCGCGTTCTTCATGAACATCGCCAGCGACCTCATCGACAGCGCACGGATCGACGGGGCCAGCGACTGGAAGATCCTGCGGCGGGTCGTGCTGCCCACGTCGAAGGCGGTCACCGCGGTGATCGCGCTGTTCTACGCGGTCGGCTACTGGAACTCGTGGTTCAACATCTTGCTGTTCATGCCCACCGACAGCGCCAAATGGCCGCTCCAGATGGTGATGTACCAGTACGTGACCGAGGGCATGGCGATGCCGGGCAGCGGGGTCACCAACGCGGGCCAGTTCGTCGGCAACCAAGCGATCGCTCCGCTGTCGCTGCAGATGGCGGTCGTCGCGCTCACCGTCGTTCCGGTGCTGATCGTCTACCCGTTCGTGCAGAAACACTTCACGAAGGGAGTGCTCATCGGTGCGATCAAAGGCTAGGACGGAGGTCTTGCACGTCCGTGAGATCGACGACGACCGGGCCGCCATCGAGTGGCGCTCGGGCGGCCAGACGCTGCTGGCCGAGCCGTGGGGCCCGGACGCGATCCGGGTCCGGTGCGGCCTGGGTCCGGTCCGGGATGGTGTGCCTGGCGCGCTGGCGGGACCCGCCGGGCCACCCAGCCCCGGGGCGCGTGCCAAGGTCGCGGACGGTGCCGCCCAGCTGGTGAACGGGCAGCTCACGGCCGAGCTGACGGCGGACGGCGGGGACCACGGGCAGGCGATGCTGCGGTTCAGCCGGACCGATACCGGCGCGGAACTGCTCGCCGAGCAGGCCGCGCATTTCTGGTGGCCGGGCCCGCGGCTGTTCACCCCGACCGGGAACGGCGCGCACCGGGTCGAGCAGGTCTTCCGCGGCTATGACGGCGAGCGGCTGTTCGGGCTCGGCCAGCACACGCACGGACGGCTGGACCAGAAGGGCACCGTGCTCGACCTGGTGCAGCGCAACGGCGAGGTCACGATCCCGTTCCTGATGTCCAGCCGCGGCTACGGCCTGCTGTGGAACAGCCCGGCGATCGGCCGGGTGGAGCTGGCCGCGAACGGCACCCGCTGGGTGGCCGACAGCGCCCCGCAGATCGACTACTGGATCACCGCCGGACAGCCCGCGGAGATCCTCGCCCGGTACGCCGACGTCACCGGCCACCCCCCGGTGCTGCCGCAGTGGGCCAGCGGCATGTGGCAGTCCAAGCTCCGCTACCGCACCCAGGACGAGCTCCTCGACGTGGCCCGCGAGTACAAGCGGCGCGGCCTGCCGCTGTCGGTGATCGTGGCGGACTACTTCCACTGGACCCACCTGGGCGACTGGAAGTTCGACCCCGCCGAATGGCCCGATCCCGCCGCGCTGACCGCGGAACTGGCGGACATGGGCGTCAAGCTGATGGTCTCGGTCTGGCCGTCGGTGTCCCCGGCCAGCGAGAACTACGCCCAGATGGCCGAGGAGAGCCTGCTGATCGGCACCGAATACGGCCCGCTCGCCCAGGCCACCTGGCCGGACAAGGGCATCAGCGTGCCGGTGGACGTGGCGTTCTACGACGCCACCAGTCCGGCCGCCCGCGAGTTCGTCTGGGCCCGGGTCAGGGACAACTACCTGCGCCCGTACGGCATCGAGGCGTGGTGGCTGGACGCCTGCGAGCCCGAGCTGCGGCCCGGCTTCCAGGCGAACCTGCGTTACCACGCCGGACCCGGCCTCGAGGTCGGCAACATGTACCCACGCGAGCACGCGCGGGCGTTCTACGAGGGCATGCTGTCCGAGGGCCGGCCCGAGGTGGTCAGCCTGGTGCGGTCGGCGTGGGCCGGCAGCCAGCGGTACGGCGCGGTGCTGTGGTCCGGTGACATACCCGCGACGTTCGCCAGCCTGCGCGCCCAGATACGCGCCGGGCTGAACGTCGCGGTCAGCGGCATACCGTGGTGGACCACGGACATCGGCGGGTTCCACGGCGGCGACCCGCACGACCCCGAGTTCCGCGAGCTGATCGTGCGCTGGTTCCAGTTCGGGGCGCTCTGCCCGCTATTGAGGCTGCACGGCAATCGCGAGCCAGTCATGCCGTTCGGAATACAACAAACAGGCGGACCGAACGAGCCGTGGTCCTTCGGCCAGGAAGCCTATGCCTGTATCAGCGAGGCGATGTTCCTGCGCGAACGGCTCCGCCCCTACGTGATGCGGTTGATGCGCCTGGCGCACGAGAGCGGCATGCCGCCGATGCGGCCGCTGTTCGTCGACTTCCCCGGCGATCCGTTTGCCTGGGAGGTCTCCGACTGCTACATGTTCGGCCCGGACCTGCTCGTCGCGCCGGTCGCTTCCTACCGGGAGCGCTGGCGCGAGGTGTACCTGCCGGCCGGCGCGCGCTGGGCGAACGCGTGGACGTCGGAGACGTTCGCCGGCGGCGAGACGATCCGCGTCGCCGCGCCGCTGGACCGGATTCCGCTGTTCCTCCGCGACCGGGCGGTGTTGCCGATAACGGGATGAGGGGACGGACGGCCGGGCGTCGGGCGTCGGGCCGGCAGCCCGCCCCGGCCGGCCGCCCTGGCCAGTTGCCCGGCCAGCTGTCCGCCCGCAATGCCCGGGTTTGTGCTGGTATGACCCTACCGTTCAGCGGTCTGCGCGCGCTCCGAGAGGCGATCGAAATTTATTGCGGACACTTACCCTCCCGGATCGGGGGGGTAAGTGTCCGCAATAATCTGACGCGCCTGGCGACACGCCAGGAATGGTGCGAGATGTCCGGCTCGCGCCGGGTGTCGGCTGCCGTTACGGGGTCAAGACGATCTTGCCGATCTGATCGCCGGCGATCATCGCGGCGAAGCCGTCGCGGGCCTGGGCCAGCGGCAGCACGCGGTCGATCAGCGGGCGGACGCCGGTCTGCTCGCAGAACCTCGCGACCCGGGCCAGCTGGTCGCGGGTGCCCATCGTCGAGCCGACCACGGACAACTGGGTGAAGAACACCCGGGTCAGTTCGGCGGGCGGGGCGTCGCCGCTGGTCGCGCCGCAGATCACGATCCGGCCGCCAGGACGGAGCGATCTCACCGAGTGTGCCCAGGTCGCCTGGCCCACGCTCTCCATCACGACGTCGACCCGCTCCGGCAGCCGCTCTCCGGTGGCGAACACCCGGTCCGCGCCGAACTCGCGGGCCCGTTCCCGTTTCGCCTCGCTGCGGCTGGTCGCCCAGATCCGGTAGCCGGCCGCGTGGCCGAGCACGATCAGCGCCGTGGCCACGCCGCCGCCGACGCCCTGGACGAGCACGGTCGACCCTGGTTCGGCGCCGGACTTCTCGAACAGCATGCGGAAGGCGGTCAGGTACGCGGTCGGCAGGCATGCCGCCTGCTCGAAGGACAGGGCGGCGGGCTTGGGGACCAGGTTCCGGCGCGGCACCGCGACCCGCTCGGCGAACGTGCCGTCGTGCCGCTCGGACAGCAGCGACCGGCGCGGGTCGAGGGTCTCGTCCCCTCCCCCGGCGTCCGGGTCGCCGATCACCGCGTGCACGATGACCTCGTTGCCGTCCGGGTCGATGCCCGCCGCGTCGCAGCCGAGCACCATCGGCAGCCGGTCGGCCGGCAGCCCGACCCCGCGCAGCGACCAGACGTCGTGATGGTTCAGCGCCGCGGCCCGGACCGTCACGGTCACCCAGCCGTCGCGCTGCTTCGGCTCCGGGCGCTCACCCGCCTCGAGCCCGGCCAGCGGATCATCCGCGTCGATACGCGCGGCAGTCACAGCGAACACGTCCCCACCCTACGTGCACCCGTTCGCGCCCCGCCCGCGCTCCCCGCCCCGCGACGTCAGGCGGCGTTAGCGGCGGGCGACGCCGTCGGCGCGGGCCGCCGCGGCGACCGCGGCGGCCACGGCCGGCGCGACGCGGTCGTCGAACTGGCCCGGAATGACGTAGCCGGGGGTGACGGCGTCGCCGACCAGGGCCGCGATGGCGTCCGCCGCCGCGTGCTTCATGTGCTCGGTGATCGTGGCCGCCCGGACGTCCAGCGCACCGCGGAAGATGCCGGGGAAGGCCAGCGAGTTGTTGATCTGGTTGGGGAAGTCGCTGCGGCCGGTGGCCACGACGAGGGCGTGCCGGGCGGCCACGTCCGGGTGCACCTCGGGGTCCGGGTTCGACAACGCGAACACGATCGCGCCGGGCGCCATCGAGGCGATCGCCTCCTCGGCGATCTGGCTGCTGGACAGGCCGATGAACACATCGGCGCCGTGCAGCGCCGACTCGGTCGAGCCGGTCAGCCCGACCCGGTTGGTCTGCGCGGCCAGCGCCTGCTTGACCGGGTTCAGGCCGTCCCGGCCCTGGTAGATCAGGCCCTTGCTGTCGGACACGGCGATGTCGCCGATGCCGGCGGCCAGCAGCATTCTGGTCACCGCGACGCCCGAGGCGCCGGCCCCGGCGACCACCGCGCGAAGTTGGCTGAGCTCTTTGCCGGCCACCCGCGCCGCGCTGCGCAGCGCGGCCAGCGTGACGATCGCGGTGCCGTGCTGGTCGTCGTGGAACACCGGGATGTCCAGCAGCGCCCGCAGCCGGTCTTCGATCTCGAAGCACCGCGGCGCCGAGATGTCCTCCAGGTTGATGCCGCCGAAGCTTGGCGCGAGCGCGGCGACGGTCGCGACTATCTGGTCGGGGTCGGTAGTGTTCAGCGCGATCGGCACCGCGTCGATGTTGGCGAAGCGCTTGAACAGCAGGGACTTGCCCTCCATGACGGGCATGGCGGCGGCCGGGCCGATATCGCCGAGGCCAAGCACGGCGGTGCCGTCGGTGACCACGGCCACGGTGCTGCCGACCCACGTGTAGTCGGCGGCCAGGTCGGGATTGTCGGCGATGGCGGTGCACACCCGGGCCACGCCCGGGGTATAGGCCATCGCAAGGCTTTGCGCGTCGGACACGTCCACCGATGGCGTGACGCTGATCTTGCCTGCTCGGTGCATGCGGAAAACGGGATCGTCAGACATGACGGCAACCCCCAAGCTCGTTCTTTCGTTCGAATGGGGCCCACATCGGAAGGTGGCAGCGAGGGCCCGGGCACGGGGGTTGCCCGTCGCAACATTGTGCCACACCCGTGAGCGAAGCCAGGGGCGCGGCGTTGCCTGGACTGACGAGCGAGGAGCGCAGCGACGAGCGAGGAGGGAAGGTAATGCCTCTTGGCGCCCCGCCCGCGAGCGAACAAGAATAGAGCGCCGGCGGGGTGTCTGGCGTCGACCACGCGTCTGGTGTAATACTCGTTCCCTGACAACCAACCTCCCCGCGGCTAGGGAACGGGAGTGGACCTCAACTCCTACGCTGAACTCGCGGTACGGCTCGTCAACACGGCCGGCGGCGGCGGCGAAGAAGGGGACCGGCTAGCGAGCCTGGACGGGCTTCGCGATCTGGTCGCCGACCGGCAGCACCTCAGTAAGGGCATCACCAGGAATGACCTAGAGGCGCTGCGGGGCTTGCGCACGGAGTTCCGTGCGTTCTTCGAGGCATGCTCTGCCGGAGCCGGCTCGGACGCGGCCGCGATGCTGAATGCCCTGCTTATCCAGCACCCGGTGCACCCCCAGCTGTCCGGGCACGACGGGCAGGCCTGGCACGTGCACTACACCGAGAGCGGGTCGGTTGCCGACCGGTACGCGGCCGGCGCGGTGATGGGGCTGGCGGTCGTGGTGTCGGATCTGGGCGTGGACCGGTTCGGGATATGCCAGGCGCCGGGCTGCGGCGGGGTTTTCATCGACATCGGCACCGAACGGGATCGGGTTTACTGCTCGGAGAAATGCGCGAGCAGTACCTAGCGCTGCTAGGCGCCGCCCGTCAGGCGCTGTTGACCAGCGGCTGATCAGCTAGTTACCCTCGCAAATGTCATGTGGGGAACCAGGCTGAAGTCGTTCAATACGGTCGTGCTGCTGCTTTCGGTCGCGATGCTGGCGGCCATGTGGTTCACGCTGCCGCACATCGCGGTCGCGATCGTCTTCGGCATCATGCTGCTACTCGTGCCGGTGGTCATGTCGATGCGGGACAGCATCAGCCAGACCGACATGGCTAACATGGCGGCGCGCGGCATCACCCCGGAATACATGCGGTACATCAACTCCATCGACGGCAGCGGCTTGCGCCGGGAGATGGCAGGCGCTGGCCTAGGAACGGTCAACCGGCGGCTGGCCAGGCACCCCGCGTTCATCATCGGCTCCCCGGCGACGGGCGGCGGCCGCCGCACAGCGACCCCGGTGCTCGGCTCCTGGGCGGCCGCGGGATCCCGGCCAGCGACAGCCGCACCGACGCCGCGCGCCAGGTCCGGTCCGGCAAGCGGCCGGCCCGCACCGAAGGGCGGCCGCCGCGTCAGGGAACCCGAGCCGCTCGGACCGGGAGCGACGGTCACCCTCGTCGAGGAGCGGCGCGCGGCTGGTATCGATGACCTGTTCGAGAAGCTGGACAGGGAGCTGATCGGTCTCGTCCCGGTGAAGAAGAAGGTCGAGGAGATCGGCTCGCTGCTGCTGGTGGACCGGGTCCGGCAGCGGTTCGGGCTGTCGGCCTCCCGGCCGAACCTGCACATGTGCTTCACCGGCGCGCCCGGCACCGGGAAGACCACGGTCGCGATGATGATGGCCGACCTGCTGCACCGCCTCGGCTACCTGGAGCGGGGCCACCTGGTGCACGCCATGCGCGACGACCTGGTCGGCGAGTACATCGGGCACACCGCGCCGAAGACCAAGGCGGTCCTCGAGCGGGCCATGGGCGGCGTGCTGTTCATCGACGAGGCGTACAGCCTTCACCGGGGCGAGGACTCCAAGGACTACGGGCAGGAGTGCATCGACATTCTGCTCCAGGTGATGGAGAACGACAGGGACAAGCTCGTCGTGATCCTGGCGGGTTATCAAGACCGGATGGATCGCTTCTTCGCGTCCAACCCCGGGATGAGCTCACGGATCGCCCACCATCTGAGCTTCGCCGAGTACGCGGTGGACGAATTGCTCGCCATCGGCCAGATGATGCTGGACCGCTCCTCCTATTACTTGTCCGACGCGGCCACCACGGCGTTCCGCGACTACCTCTCCGCCGCGATCGACAGCCCCCGGTTCGCGAATGCGCGCAGCGTCAGAAACGAACTGGAACGGGCCCGGCTACGGCACGCGTACCGGCTTGCCGCCGAGCCCGAGCACGTCCGGAGCATGGATGACCTCATGCGCCTGGAGGCCGCCGACATTGCGGTAAACGTACCCGGCAGCTTGTGAACTCATTCACGTGAAGGCATTCACAAGCTCGGCACCGACGTAACATCTCGTTAATTTCTATTCACACCGGACGTTCACCGCATACTGCCTATAACCATGAAGTTTCCAGTACAGGCCTGTGACCTGCGTTATCAAAACGAATCCGGATGAACACTTCTCAGCTATATCGATGATCTCTACGATGAACTCACTCCACGCATACGAGAAGCTCACCTGACCCTTGGGGGGAATCTCGCCACGAGTGACAGCCCCACGGGGCCTCGATCGGAAGAAAGGTCGCTCATGTCTGCTAGCGCGACTACCGGAGCCACGGTCACCAGACCGGCTGATGTAGGCCTCCGGCGAGAAGTAGGGCTTATCGGCGCCATCTGGGCGTCGGAGGGTTCGATCATCGGCTCCGGCTGGCTGTTCGCATCGCTGTTCGCCACCCAGGTCGCGGGCGCTGCCGCGATCTACGGATGGCTCATCGGCGGCGCCGCGGTGATGATCCTGGCGCTGGTGCACGCCGAACTGGGCGCCATGTTCCCGGTGGCCGGCGGGACCGCGCGGTTCCCGCACTATGCGTACGGCGGCATCGCCGGCATCCAGTTCGGCTTCTTCGCCTGGCTGCAGGCCGTCTGCATCGCTCCGGTCGAGTGCTACGCGGTGCTGCGTTACGCGCACTTCTGGTGGCATTCGATCTTCAATCCGGCGACAGATGTGCCGACCGGTCCTGGCCTGATCCTCACCGTCGTACTGCTGGCCACCTTCACGATCGTCAACTACTTCGGCATCGGCTGGCTCGCCAGGGTGAACAGCACGATCACCTGGTGGAAGATCGCCATCCCGATCATCGCCATCATCGTGCTGCTGACCAAGTGGCACTCCGGCAACTGGAGCGCGGGTGCCCCTGGAACTATCCCGCACCCCGCCACGGCGGGGCTGACGACCAACGGCTCCGGCGGGTTCGCGCCATTCGGGGCCAAGGGCGTGCTCAACGCGGTGGTCGGCGCCGGCATCGTGTTCTCCTACCTCGGCTTCGAGCAGGCAGACCAGTTGGCCGGCGAGGTGAAGAACCCGCAGAAGACGCTGCCCCGCGCGATCATCGGCGCGATGACGCTCGGCACGATCATCTACATCATGGTCCAGGTCGTGTTCATCGCCGCCATGGCCCCGGGCCAGCTGACCCACGGCTTCCCTGGCATCAGCGACACGAACGTCCTGTCCGGACCCATCGCCGGCCTGGCCGGCCTGATCGGACTCGGCCTCCTCGCGACGTTGCTGCGGGTCGACGCGTTCGTGTCCCCGTACGGCACCGGACTGATCTACCTGACCGCCACCTCCCGGGTCACCTACGGCCTGGCCCGCAACAGGTACATCCCGCAGATCTTCGCGCGGACCGACAAGCGCGGCGTGCCGTGGGTCAGCCTGATCTCCAGCTTCGTGCTCGGCCTGGTATTCCTGCTGCCGTTCCCGACCTGGCGGAGCATCGTCTCACTGACCACCGGAGCGAGCGTGCTCATGTACATGAGCGCACCGCTCGCCCTCACCGCGCTCCGCCGGCGGCTGCCAGACGCACCCCGGCCATACCGGCTGCCGGTCTACCACATTATCTGCCCGCTCGCGTTCATCGTCGCCGGCCTGCTCATCTACTGGTCCGGGTGGGAGGCGCTCTGGAAGCTCGGCATCTGCATCGTCATCGGCTACACGATCATCGGCGTCGCCATGCTCTTCGACGAGGAGCGGCCGAGGCTGGGCAGGAAGGAGTTTATCGCCGCGTCCTGGCTGCCGGTGTACATCATCGGCATGGGCATCATCTCCTGGCAGGGCCAGTTCTCCGGCGGGGCGGTCCTGGCGCCAGTGAACACCAACCGCATCCCGCTCTGGACGGACATCGTGGTGGTCGCGGCGTTCTCCGTGGCGATCTACATCTGGGCCTACTTCGCGGCGTTGCCGCGTGACGAGATTCAGGCGATCATCGGAGAGCAGGCAGGCTCGGGCGACGACCCGGCGGCGATGGTCGTGTAGTCCGGAGTGGAGTACGGCCGGACCGGCCCCGCCCTCGTCATCAGGGCGGGGCCGGCCTGTGTTTGTACCCGTGCCGGTACCGCAGCACGACCCGGCCCTCGAGCACCGGCACCGGCCCGAAGCGGCGGCTGTCCACCGCGCCCGCCGCGGGGTTGTCCGACGCGAGCCACCAGCCCTCGCCGGGTATCCGGCGGGTTGCCCGCTTGACGAGCAGCATGTCCGGTTTGCCGGGGTAGCGGGCGATGACGACCTGGCCGGGGCGGACGCGCCGGGTGCGCAGCACGAGCAGCCAGTCCCCCGGGCGCAGCGCGGGTTCCATGGACCGCTCGGCGACCGCGACTCGGAACAGGGGCCAGCGCACGCATCCCTCCAGGGCACAGGGGTAGGGTCGGATAACAGAAAAGCTAACGCGAGAAAGGGAATCGATGAGGCTGCTCACCCGCCTGCTTGAGCCTAAGGCCGTCGCGCATGCGCACTGCGACCTGCCTTGCGGCGTCTACGACCCGGCGCAGGCCCGCATCGAGGCGGAATCGGTCAAGGCCATCGCGGAGAAATACCGGGACAATCCAGACCCCGAGTTCAGGAGCCGCGCGATCCTCATCAAGGAGCAGCGATCCGAACTGGTCAAGCACCACCTGTGGGTGCTGTGGACCGACTACTTCAAGCCGCCGCACTTCGAGAAGTACCCGCAGCTGCACCAGCTGTTCAACGAGGCCACCAAGCTCGCCGGCGCCAGCGGGACCAAGGGAAGCACCGACGTCGCCAAGGCCGAAGAGCTCCTGGCCAAGATCGAGGAGATCACCAAGATCTTCTGGGAGACCAAGCAGGGCTAAGCACCTCGGACACGGGCGTTGAGCTGGGATTTCACTCTCGGCTTAACGCCCGTGTGCTATGCCGGACAGCGCGGCGCGTTAACGCCGGGCGCGATGCGCGGTAGGTTGCTCTCAGGCGGCAGGTGCCCAATGCCTGCCCGGAGGAGTGACGTGACCGAAGACACCGCCGCGACGACGGCCGTGCCCGGGCCGCGCGACGCGGCTGCCCAGACCAAGCCGGAACGCGAGATGAGCCGGGACCACGTGACGGTGACGATGCCCGCCGAGGGCGCGTACCTGTCCGTGCTGCGTACGGCGACGGCCGGCCTGGCCGCACGGCTCGATTTCACGCTCGACGAGATCGAGGATCTGCGCATCGCCGTGGACGAGGCGTGCGCGATGTTGCTCGCGGAGGCCATCCCAGGCACCAGCCTGAAGTGCGCCTTCGACCTGGACAGCGATCAGATGACGATCACGGTCTCGGTGGTCGCCGCCCAGCCGCGCGTGCCGGCCAAGGACACGTTCGCCTGGACGGTGCTGAGCGCGCTGGCCGGGACCGTCGACTCGCAGCTCGGCCCGGACGACCAGGTTTCCATCGTGCTGCGCAAGCGCCGGCAGGCTAACCCGGGGGGATGGCCCACCGCAGGCCCCCGCGAGACCCCGTGAGCAGCGAGTTCGAGGTCCAGGTGACCGAGGAGTTTGAGGTAACCCTGCCGCCCCCGGTGCGCACCGATTCCGGCTCGCCGGAGCGGGCCAGGGCGCGGGAGATGTTCGAGCGCCTCGCCACGTTGCCCAAGGACGACCCGGAGCGGGCCAGGATCCGCGATTACCTCGTGGAACTGCACCTGCCCCTGGTGGAGTACCTCGCCCGCCGGTTCCGCAACCGCGGGGAATGGCTCGATGACCTCACCCAGGTCGCGACCATCGGGCTGATCAAGTCCATCGACCG
>DASRFJ010000246.1:0-40061 GCA_035651595.1 Streptosporangiaceae bacterium
ACTTCGCTCTCCTTCGTTGCTCTGAATCCACTTCGAAGGATCGCGAGGTGGCCGCCTCACGTCACGGCAACACGCCGCACTCAGGCAAACCAGTCACATCTAGATCAGTTACCCCATACACCACACCCGTGGACGTGAACCAGCCTCACATTGCGCCTTCCGCCTCCCTGGGGCGACCAAGCGAGCGTCCGCTCATCGGCAGATTCGGCCGAGTTCTGCTCGGCTCACCCGGACGGCGGGTCTGGACCGTAGCGTGGCCGTATCGACTGCTCGTCGAAGATGTAGCTGGCGGTGCGCCCGGGTATCCCGGGTACTTCCGCTTCCATCACGCACTCCCAGCTGCCGCGTGCGCCGTCCGGGTCGAGCTCCAGCGCAAGATCAGACCTTCGGGCCAGGTGCCGCCCATCCGGATCCACACGGCCGCGTGCTTCGGCGGGTGTCGTTGACACAGACCGGCTCTACGTGCGCGTCGATCCCGTAGTCATCCTTGAACTGTCGCGGACCAGCCAGCCTCGGGAAGCGAACAGGCCCTGGACCGCGGCAACGCCCTGGGCCCCGGTGTCACCAGACGCGGTGCCCGAGGGGCCCCGATGCTCACCTAAGGCTCGGCCCTGGAGCGGGGCGGCCATACTTCGGGAATTATCAGGCTGTGAACAGCCTCGCCTGCGCGGCTCAGTGCCTCCTCGTTCGCCCGGCGCAGTGCGTCGTAGCGCAGGGCCTCCTCTTCTTTCGCGTGGCGCAGGGAATCATCGGACTGCCTGATCACCTGCCGCACGTGGTCGGCCTCGCTTCCCGTCACGCCGGGCCCGGCATCGCTTCCCCCGACCAGGGGAAGAATGTCATAGGCCAGGTCGTTGATCTGCTCCAGCTCAAGGAGCGCCTGTTCCTGTTTCCTCGCCTGCTCCCTTTGGTCGGCGATCCTCTTTCTCGCCTCACGTTCCTGGCGGAGCAGCTTTCCCCTCGACTCATCCGCCTTCCGCACCAGGTCCGCGAGTTCTTCGAGCTGCCGGACACGGGTCTCGATGTCGTCGGCGGCCATGGCGGAGGTCTGCTGCAAGGGTTGCGACACCGACCGGACTTGGGCGCTGTCTAGGTCCAGGTCGCGCATTGCCGCCGATAGGCGCTGGCGCAGTTGGGAGAGGCGGGCGGATCTTTCTGCGATATCCCACAGGTGGTATGGAATGGCCGACAGTATCCTGGCCGAGTCGATGAGCTGGGCGCTGACCGTCGCTGATGCCTGAATGGCTGCCACGGCGTTGGTCGCTCGATCCCAGGCCATCCGGGCTTTCCCGTCGAGATCGCGGTCGGGTACGACGTATCGCCCGTGGTAGGCAATGGCCGCCCGTTCGGCGTCCCGTTGCCACGAGAAGTGCCGCCGGTCCTGAAACAGCTGGTAGATGACCTGGGCCAATAGCCCGATCATATTGACGATAAACGTCAGGCTGGCCCAGGCAACGAGCACTGCGAGGCACGGCCAGAAGATAATAATAAGGAGCCACACGCCGGGTGTCTCCGGGAAAGGTGGCGGCGGCATCACAGTCTTGAGGTCACCCGATGATCTCCTCTTTGGCGCCCTGACCGGCCCCCGTGCCGCCGCGAATTCCGCGGGGCTGCGTCCGGAAGGGACGCCGAACGGAATTAGCTGCTCGGGATGCACCTTCAACTTCATCTGAACGTCGAAGGGGACTTCGGGATCTGTCACTACGGCGCTAAAGGCATCCATTGATCACCGCGAAAACTAGGCAGCGCACAGTGATTTCTGGCGCACATCCGGTAGATTGCAGACAAACCTTAACGTATGCGCTGCGTCGTTCGCCGCCCGATCACACAAGAAGGGCCTAGGGCGAGCACAGCTGCGCGGGAGCCACGACACGCGGGTATCCGGTGAAAGAAACCATCGTTTCTGGCAATTACTGGCAAGCTGGTAGAAATACAGGCCGTGGCCTGCGATGACGGTGTCGAGCAGCTGCTGGCGTTCAGCGGGCGGGGGCGCTTGGGGCCAGGCCTGCCACCGGCACTTGAGTTCGGTTGCTGGGTCAGTCAGCTGCGAACGGCTCGCAGCAGGCGAGGCCGGCTTAGTGCCCTAGGGATGCTTTCGGCCTTCCAGGGCTGGTGGGGCTGGGACTGACTTGTCGGCACCCTCTCTGCCTTGCCTGCGGGTGCCACCTCGGGCGTGTGAACGATCTACGGTGCCGTGCCTGGTCTGAGGAATTTCGGCGCTTCGGATCGCCATGAAATGCAGACAGCAGTGATCACCAACTTCATGCTCTTCCTCGGGAAGAACGGCCCAGGTGGGGCCAAGATTCGTTTCGGCGCCGGGGCAGTCGCCACGTCGGCGCGACCTAGGCCATCACGGGCATACGCCTTGTAAGGCAGGACACACATCCGGCCGGATAAGACCCTAGTCCTCCACGGGCTGCAGGAACTCGCCATTCCCCCAGGCCCAGCCCTTCCCGTTCCGGCGAAGGAGATACCAGGTGGTACCTCCGCGCTCCACTCCCTCGCGGCTCCCGAAGACCCGATGCCCGCCGGCCAGCTGGCCGACCGTGTCGAAATCCTTTCCAGGGCCAGCCCGGAACCAGAACGGAGTGCCAGGCTTCGGTTTCGTGATCCAGCAGCTGGCGCCTTCTCCCTCAGGAACAGGAATCACCAGCCGGGAGGCCGGGTCACCATCCAGGCCCCGGATGACCCGGAACTGGAGATCCAGGAACTCTTCGTGGTCTCCAGGGAGGAGCTTCGCGAGCTCGGCCTCTAGCCGGCAGCGGTCGAAGCCGCTCCTGGTGACGATCGCCGTACGGCTTATCTCCAGCAATGAGCTCCAGGCGGCACCGGCGCTCGCCGGATTGCTCAGGACACTTGACCGCAGCAGGTCCAGGGTGCTGACCTCATCGGTTCTTCCCTTGTCAACATCCAGGGTCCACACCCAGCAATGCTTCAGGAAGGCCCGCAGATCCGCCTCGGCCGGCCCGGCCGCCGATGGAGACCACCGCATCCACTCGCGCCGCACGTGACCCAGGAACACGCCGAGCGGGCTGCCGCGACCACCGCTCAGCGCCAAGGCTGGTTCCGGGTAGGAATTCCGGAAACCATCCAGCGCGCTCCTGAGATCCTGGGTAATGCTGTTAGGGGAAAACGAGGTGGTGACCAGGACCAGCTTGTCCGCGGCCCGTTCCGGCGTCAGGTGCTGCCGGACGAACGCGGCCGCCGTCCGTCCCAGGTCACTATCCTCCGCCTGCCTGAGCTGGATCGAATGCTTGGCCTGGAGCAGCAGGACGCCCTCCGGCAGCCCGACGCGGCAGTCATCGACCTCATCACGCGTCTCGCACACCAGATCGAGGACCTGCCCCCCGTAAAGCCCGGGCACCCCGGAGACTCGGTCCCCGGCAAGCATCCGGACCGCGAACCAGGCCGTAACCCGGTCCTGATAATCGAACCCTCCCGCAGCCCTGCTGCCGCCCGTGCCCTTCCTGGACACAATGCCCTTTCCCACAGAGATACCTCCGCCGCGATCCGGTCGGCCCAAGAGGACAATATCCCGCAAAGAGACCAGCGTCGTGGATGGCGCACGTATCCTTCCGCCACGGGTGGCCGTGAACTGCGTTGTTCAAGCGACCAGAGCTATAGTGACCGCGTGCCGGCCGACGATCTGGCAGCCTCATGAAACACGCGCTAAGGCTCGGCGGTGACGACGATCCCGAGGTCGTCCTCGCCAGCCGGCATCGCGAAATCGAAGCGGTCGGTGTCGAGTGCCAGCACGTAGTCGGCGGCGGGAGAGCCCGGCTGGGCGCCGACCGCCAAGCGGCGGTACCGGTCGCTGGCCAGCAGTTCGGTGAGCAAGTCGTCCGGCGGTACGGCCCCGCGCAGGTACGCCTCAAGCAGCCGTGCGCAGGCGACATCCTCCGGATGGTCGGGCCGCGACGCGACCAGAGTCACCAGGCTGGAGCCGCAAGCGGTCACCGCCCGAGCGGTCGCGGCGGCGACGACCAGGCTTGCGGCGAAGCGCTGATCGGCGCATACCGCCGCGGCCATCGCCTGCGTGCCCGCCGACGAACGCTGCACAAGCACCCGTCCGGCCAGGTCAGTCTCGGAGATCTGCGCCGGAGAGTTACTGATCTCGATCCCGTCGACCGGCAGCCCGTCTACTTCGGCGGAGATGATCGCGCCCGGCAGCCTGGCCGCTAGTTCGCGCGCCTCCGCGACCTCGCGGACGAGGCGGCACGCACGAGCGCCGCCGGCCAGTGCGTAGGCACTGACACTGAACGCGCGAAACACATCGATGACAACGACCGCACCCTCCGCGGTCGCAGCGCCATCCACACCGCCCGCGTGTCGTATCTCCACCCTCGGCAGTCAACCACGCGGCCCCGCGGCTCACCGCACCAGGTCAGCTGTCTCTGAGTTCGCCCCAGCCATGCCAGCCGTCCACGGCGATCCAGGCGCTGATCCGGCGCCGGTCGCGTCGCTGGAATGGCCCGCCGGTGTAGTGCACGGCTAGGCGGTCGATGTCGGCCAGACCGGTGTCCGCACGCATCTCCTCGACGTGACCGGTGATGCTGAGGTGGGTGTACCAGCCGCCTTCGTCGAGGACATCGAGCGCGACCCGCGGATCGGCGCGCATGTACTCCAGCCGCTTGCGGCCCTCGTCCATGTTCACCAGGACCCGGCCTTCGTCCCACAGGTACCAGGTGGCCACAGACACTGGCTGGCCATCCCCACGCAGGGTGGTGATGACCGCCGGGTTCGGCTTGCGCAGCAGAGCCACCGCGGCCTCGGGAAGCGGCGGTTTCGACATACGGCCTCCAATGCGGGATGTGTTCCGTGAAATTCAGTCGGGCTTGCGGGCCACCACGACCTCGGTGTCGCCCGGCCAGTCCCAGAAAACGCCGTCGGCGGAACGGTCCGCGAGTAGCGCTCGCACTTCCGCGGCGAAGTCATCAAGACGATCACCGAACAGGTGCGGCGCCGAGGAAGACAGGGACAAGTAGCCGGAGAGGACGCTCTCACTGTCTCGCAGCAGGTCCGGGATGCCTGGGGCAAAGAACTGCCTCGGAACGCCGAAGCGGGTCCGAGTCAGCACGTCCTCGAAGCGGTGCGTTCGTACCGGGGCACAGCCTTGACCGGCACGCTGCCTGGCGCCGAGATACTTCGCCACCAGTGCCTTGATCTCCTCGTGGGGAATCGGCGGTACCCCCGGGTCTGGTGGCCGGGGCCGCCCGGTCACGGTGTGCACGATCAGCGCCAGCACGCCGCCGGGCTCCAGCAGGTCATAGACGGCTTCGGCCACTCGCTGCTCGTCGGTCCAGTGGAAGGACTGGCCGAACGTCACCATCCGGTACGGCCCTGGCGCGATCGCGGGCAAGTCTTCGGCGAGTCCCTGAACCCACCGGATGTTCACGATTCCTCTCTCGGCGGCGGCACGGCGGCCCTCCGCGAGCATGTCGGCGTCCGGATCCAGACCGACCGCCTGCCCGAATAGACCGGCGAGACGCACCGTGAGCACACCCGGGCCGCAGCCAGCGTCCAGAAGCCGGCCGGTCCCGTCTAGGCCGGCCATCATCGTCAGGATCGCCTCGAGTTCTGGCGAATACGCGGGACGGCCGTAGCGGTAGTGGGCAGCAGAGCCGAGGTAGATCGTCGGGTCATACGGCACCGCATCAGTATCTCCGACCGTCAGTGCCGTGCCCGCAGAGGGTAGCGTGAGCAGTCCTGGCATGATGAGCGTGACTAAGGGAGGGAGTGCCCGGTGATCGGCACGTTGCGCGCGGTGGCGCTCGACACACCAGATGTCCGGCGGCTCGCCGCGTTCTACACCGCCCTCGCCGGGTGGACCGAGCAATACGGCGACGACGAGTGGGTCACGATGGCGACCGGGGACGGGTGGCGGATCGGCATCCAGCTCAGCCCGGATCACGTGCCGCCGCGGTGGCCCGACCCGGCCTACCCGCAGCAGGCGCACCTGGACCTGCGCGTGCCAGACCTCGAGGCCGGCGCGGCGAAGGCGAGCGGGCTGGGCGCTACGCTGTTGCGCAAGAACGAGAACTGGTACACGCTGGCCGATCCGGCCGGCCACCCGTTCGACCTGTGCCTGTTCCCGGACAAGCAGGAGACCACGCTCATGGGCGTGATGCTCGACTGCCCGGACGCCAAGGCGCTGAGCGCGTTCTACGCCGAACTCCTCGGCAAGCCCGTCACCTACGAGAGCGACGGCGTGGCGATGATCGGCGAAGACGGGGCGCAGCCAGTCATGTTCCAGCAGATCACGGAATACCACGCGCCGCGCTGGCCCGATCCCGCCTATCCGCAGCAGTTCCATCTCGACGTCACGGTCGAGGACGTCGACGTGGCCGAGGCCGCGGCGCTCAAGCTCGGCGCCTCCTCGCTGTCCTACGGCGGGGAGAACTGGCGGGTCTACGCCGACCCGGCCGGCAAGCCGTTCTGCCTCTGCTGGGACTAGGCGCTAGCTGTCGAGCACGGGGCGGCCGAGGCTGGCCAGTGCCGTGTTCAGCACCGCGCGGCTGATCTCACGGTCGCGGCTGAGGTCGGGCCCGATCACATCGATCCAGACGCGCTGGCCGTCGGTGTTGAAGCCGAACGTGCTGCCCGCGGGCAGCACGCCGATGATCGCCTCGCTCAGTGGACTGTCCATCTTCTGGCCGTCGGGAAGGAACACCGCGTCCGCGGAAGGACCCGCCGGCGCGTTCTTGGCGTCCAGGATGGCGGCCTCCAGCGCGTCAAGATCGGCAAGGCCAGCGAGTGCCCGCGCGGGAACGGACTGCCGGCGCGCGGATCATCGCCAGCAACGCGTGGGCCACGTCAATGTAAGAATCGCCCATTTCCGCCGCGATGTCGGCGCCCCACGGCTCCACGTAGTGAGTCGGCACGGGGACCCGGCGGCCAGCCGGGGGCGTGTAGCCGGGACCGTTCATGATGGCGAGCACCGCTGCTTCCGCCCGCTCGACGTCGACCAGGCGCGAGATGACGCTCACCGGCCACCCGCCCTCGTGGATTATCCCGAGGAACAGGTGCTCCGCCCCGCCGATCCGGCTACCGGCGGCGAATGCGATCTCCGCGGCACGACCCAGAATCACGTAGTAATGCGGATTGGGCGACAGCCCGTCACATGCCTGTCCCACGTGCCCAGCATAGTTTCGTCCCATGCCTATGCGGCCCGCCGATACCCTGCTGCCCATGACTGAGCTGCGCGTGAGCGAGGCGTTGTGCCAGGCGTTTCCCGGGCTGCGCATCGCGGCCGTGGTGGTCCGCGGCTTCGGCGGTCACGAGCCGTGGCCCGAGGTAGCCGACGGGCTGGCCGCGCTGGAGGAGGCCGCGGCGGACGGCGACACGCTTCCGGCCGCTGAGGACGACCCGCACATCGCGGCCTGGTACACGGCGTACCGGACGTTCGGCACCAACCCGAAGCGAGAGCGGCCGAGCGTGGCCGCGCTCCGGCGGCGGCTCGCCCGGACTGCCCGGCTGCCGCGGATCAACGCCGCGGTGGACTGCTACAACCTCGTCTCGGTCAGCCACGGTGTACCCGCGGGTGCGTTCGACCTGGCCGCGGTGCACGGCGACATCGTGGTGGGGTTCGCGGCCGGCCACGAGGAGTTCACACCGCTCGGCGAACCGGACACGATCGAGCACCCCCGCCCGGGTGAGGTGATTTATGCCGATCAGACGTCGGTGCTGACCCGGCACTGGAACCATCACGACGCCGACCGCACCAAGGTGACGCCCGACAGCGGCGACATCCTGTTCGTGCTGGAGACCACCGAGTCGACGGCATTCGGCCCTGCTGTTGATGCCGCCGCCGCGGACCTCGCGGCCCGCGTCACCACCCGATCCCGGCTGGTCAGCACCCAGTGGCTGACCCCCGCCTCCCCGGCAGCCACGCTCAGCGACCCGCCCGCGTAAGGGGCACGGCGAGGTTGAGCGCCAGCGGGACCGGATACCCGGGGGTATCCCGCCGGTTCTGCCCGGCTTTGTGCGCTTATGCTCCCGGTTCGCGCGGCGTGTTTTCCATGATCACGAAGGGTTCTGCGTGCTATAGGCCACAAAACAATTCGTGATCATGAATAATATACCCGGGCTAGGTATAGAAGTCGTATATGTGTACGAATTATGCTTATATGTGGCGAATAGCTCCGGGGGCACGATGTGGCAGCGGCGGCTCGTAGCGCGACCCGCCCGCCGAGGACATGCGCCGACCGGCGCCCCGGCGCTTTAATATGCTCTGTGACCACACCCGCGCGTCCGATTGCCGAATACGCCTGGGAACGGCAGAGCGTGTGGTCACAGACCGCAGATCGGCTGAAGGGCGCCTCGCAATTGCGCTGGCGCTCCCGGATGATCCTCACCGTGGCCGCGGCCGCGCTCGCGCTCGCTGGCAGCCAGCTCAAGCCGGTCAGCGCCGCGGCGTCGACTGGTCTCACCGCGGCGGCGGCCGTCGCCTTGGCCGGGGTCGGCTTGCTCCGGGTACAGCAGGACGTCGAGCAGACCCGTCGCTGGACACGGGCGCGCTCGGTGTCGGAGGCGATGAAAGCCGACGTTTACACCTTTCTCGCGGAATCCGGGGAAGGCCGGCCCGAGGACCTAGCGCAACGGCTGGCGGCGCAGGTCCAGCGGCTCGAGGACGAAGCCGAGGACCTTCAGCCGTACACGCAGGATGTAACGGCCTCGGCACGGCCACTCCCCCAGGTGACCGACGTGGACAGCTACCTCGAGGTGCGCGTCCGCCGATCGCAGCTGGAGAACTACTACGGACCGAAGTCCCGTCGGCTGCACACGCGGTTGCGACAGGCCAAAGCCGCCGAAGTCACGCTTACATTAATGGCCGCCGCGCTCGCCGCCGTCGCCTCGGTCTCCGCGAACGCGGCCGCCTGGGCCGCGGTGGTGACAACCGCTGTCGCGGCGATCACCGCGTACACCGCCGCCGAGCGATACGAGTTCCTCTGGATCGAGTACACTCGCACCGCCGCCGAACTCCGCCGCCTGCTTGACCGCCGTACCGCGGCGGACGGCCACCCGCTCACCGGGATGAAGCTGGTCGCCGAGTGCGAACACGTCATCTCCGTCCAGAACGAGGCCTGGATGGCCAAGTGGGGTAAGAAAGCGCGCTGACGTGGCGCCGATCGAGCCGCGCACCTCGCGGGCGAATTGCCCCATTACTGTGTTAATGTGCCGGAATTAGCTCAGGAACCGTGACGCCTCGGCAACTGCCAGCCGCAACGCGGAATTTCGCGGGCCGCGCTGCGGCCGTTCGCATGCTCGCCGGACTGGCGGGGTTGGTCGCCGGATCACGTGAGTCATCAGTGATCTCCGTGATTGACGGGACCGCTGGGGTGGGCAAGACCGCGCTGGCCTTGCACGTGGCGCACCAGATCGCCGGCGAATTCCCGGACGGCCAGCTATGCGCCAACCTGCGCGGCTTTGACCCAGCCGGCGCGCCGGTATCCGCGGCCGCTGCCATCAGGCTCCTGCTCGACGCCCTGGCCGTCCCCGCGGACGAGATCCCGGCGGACCCCGATGCGCAGGCGGCGCTGTATCAGCGCCTGCTGGCCGGCAAGCGGCTGCTGATGTTGCTGGACAACGCGCATGACGCCGAACAGCTCCGCCCGCTACTGCCTGCTGGCCCGGGCTGCCTGGTCCTCGTGACCAGCCGCCAGCGGCTCACCAGCCTGATCTCCGCCGGCGCTCACCCGCTCACCCTCGACGTACTCGACACCCGCGAGGCGGCGGACTTGCTGGCTCGCCACCTGGGCACGGAGCGGCTGGCCAGGGAGCCGGACGCCGTCACTGACCTGGTCGAGCTTTGCGCCAGGCTGCCGCTCGCGCTCAGCATCTGCGCCGCGCTCGTCGCCAGCCAGCCCGAGGTATCGCTGGCCGCGCTGGCTGAGCGGCTGCGCGACGCGCACAAACGGCTCGACGTCCTGGATGCCAGGCCGGCGGCGGCGAATCTCCGCGCCGTCTTCTGCTGTTCCTACCAGCAGCTCGATCCGGCCGCGGCGCGGCTGTTCCGCCTGCTGTGGCTGCGTGCCGGCCCGGACATCAGCGACGCGGCCGCGGCGAGCCTGGCCGGCCTGCCACCAGCGGACGGACGCCGCCTGCTCGGCGAGCTCACCCGGGCGCACCTGCTGACCGAGCACGCCGGCCGGTACACCTGCCACGGACTACTCCGCGCCTACGCCGCCGAACTGGCCGAGGAAACCGACAGCGAGGCTGATCAGCGCGCCGCTACTGGCCGGATGCTGGATCACTACACGCACACCGCCGCCGCCGCGGCGCTGCGGCTGCACCCCAAGCGCAACCCGGTCCCGCTCGGCGCGCTGCGGCCCGGTGTGAAACTGGAGCAGATCAGCGACGCCGGGCAGGCCCTCGCCTGGTTCCAAGCCGAGCGGCAGGTGCTGATCGCCGCCGTCGGCCGAGCCGCCGACGACCGCTTCGACACCCAGGTCTGGCAGCTCAGCTGGGCACTGTCGCGGTTCCTTGACATCCAGGGACGCTGGGACGACTGGGCCGCGATCGAGAAGATCGCGCTGGCCGCCACGCGGCGACTTGGCGACCGGGCGGCCCAGGCCGCGGCCCATCAGCGACTGGGTCACGCCAGCATCAGGCTCGGCAACTACCCGGAGGGCAACACGCAGCTGGAGCTCGCGCTGGCCATTCACACCGAGCGCGGGGACCATGCAGGGCAGGCGTACGTACACAACTCGATGGCCATCGCGCTGAACTCGCAAGGCCGGTACCGCGAGGCACTCGACCACGCCGAACAGGCGCTGACCGCGTACACAACCGCCGGTGATCTGCCCGGCAAGGCGCTCGCGCTCAACTCGGTCGGCTGGGTCCATGCGGTTCTCGGCGATCACCAGCAGGCGCTCAGCTACTGCGGGCAGGCACTCGACCTGTTCGGCCAGCTCGGCCACCGCGAAGGGGTGGCCAACGCGCTGGACAGCCTCGGTTACGCCCACCAGCGACTCGGCAACTACACCGGGGCGACCGCCTGCTACGGACAGGCGCTCGGCCTGCATCGCGAGCTGGGCAGCCGCTGGGGGGTGGCGGAGACGCTCGACCATCTCGGGGACACCAAAGACGCCGCGGGGAGCCCCGCCGAGGCTCGGGCGGCCTGGGCCGAGGCGCTCACGATCCTGGAAGACCTACGCCATCCGGCGGCTAGCCAGCTCCGCGCGAAGCTCCGGCCGACGAGCTCCGCCCTTTTATCCGAACGGCCAGCCCTGCTTGCCCAATGCCCGGTTTGGTCCGGTATGGCCGCGCCGTCCGGCGGCCTGCCCGGGCTCCGGAAGGCGCTCGACAATCATTGCGGACAGTTACCCCCCCAAACCGGGAGGGTAACTGTCCGCAATAATCTGGCGGACCCGCGGCCGCACCCGAAATATGGCAGATGTCCGGTTCGCGGGCGTGGGGCAGCTGTTATCACCCTCGGGGGCGCGTGGCAGCCGGGATCACACCCGGCGCCGCGTGCGAGGGCCACGTCAGCTTGTCCGGAGGCGGTCCACGGTCACGTAGCCGTTTTGGGCCGCGATGTAGTGGTCGTACCAGCGGCCGGTGTCGTCGGTGCCGGCGAAGTGCTGCCACTCGGTGCCGCCCGCGGCGACCGTGACGCCGTTGGATCGCGCGTCGTCGGCGGTTGACCACATCGTGTCGGTTGACGTGCCGAGCGTCTGCCCGGCGACCCGATCGGACAGCTGGCGCCGCATCCAGACGGTGCCGGTCACGCTGAAGTTGTTGTCGTCGGTTCCCTGGAACGTCTCGGTCACGCTGACCGGGTAGGACCACGTGTGCACGGCCACTTGGTCCCCGGAAACGGAGCGTGTCCAGCCCGCGTCGATCTCCCGCACGTCCTGAGTGCTTCCGCCGGCCGACACCGTGTCGACGTTGCGGAAGTCCGCCTGCTGCGTGACCGAGGTGGGGATGCGGCCGCGCGAGGTGTCGACGTAACCGGCGACCGTCCAGCTGCGGCTCGCGGTCATCGTGGCCGTCGTCGTCGTGCTCGTGCTCTGTTCGCTGGTGGACTGCACCGCGGCAGGCGCGATCGTGTCCTCGGTGAGGGCACCGCTGGTCTGCGTCGCGTGCGGGTCGGTGTAGAGCAGCAGGTTGACCTCGAGGTTCCAGACGTCCCCGGCGTTCGCGACGGTGAGCGCCACCGTGTGCGACCCGCCGTCGACGAGCCGGCCGACGAACGGCGTGACGTTCAGCAACTCGGGGGTGAAGTCGAAGGTGCCGATGGCTGGGATCGGGCGCCACAGCGTCGGCACGATCCCGCCCGTGAAGATGTAGGGGAAGTACTGGGTCACTCCGGCGGGGGTGCCGTCGATCGCCGCGCTCACCTCGCGGTAGGCGCCGTGCCCGCACAGGCCCGTGGCGGCGTACTTCGCCGCCACATCGTCCGGCACGTCGGTGAACCACTGCTCGTCGCAGCCGTTGCCCTTGATGTAGACCTCAAGGTAGGCGCCGACGATGTTGCGCGGGAGCCCGGCGGCGGGGAAGTCGACGGTCGGCGTGGCCGCGGCAGCGTCCTTCGCGCCGAGCCCTATCACGTCGTTCGGTTCGGCCGGTGCCGGGTCAGCGCGGCCGGCCGCGTAGAACGTGATTGTCACCGTCTGGTCGTAGACTCCCGTGTCCGTGCTGTTCACGAAGTTCCCGATGCCGCCGTTGTAGGGCTGCGGGGTGCGGAAGACGGAGCTGTACTCGGTGAGGTCCTTGGCGAAGTGATAGGTGATCCCGGCTGGATCGGGCTCATATGTGGTGCCGAAGTAGACGGTCACGCCACCGATGGTCAGCTCGCCGCTGCGGTCGAACTGCCGCCCCTGAACCTGGGTGGTCCAGTCCAGCACGACCTTCGACCAGGGTCCGGGACACGCGGCGGGCGGCGTGAGGGTACCGGTGAAGTTCTGCGGTGCGCCGCTCGTCGTGTTCGAGGGAAAGTCCGTGGCGAGGCTGACCGTGCAAGCCTTCGTGTGCGGCCGGGAGACCGGCGGCTCGGCGGTCACCGGATTCTGCGAGTTGATCTCGACCGGCGTCGCCGCGTGCGCCGTCAGAGCGCTTCCCGTCAGCGTCGCCGCCACCAGCGCTCCGGCACCCAGCAGGCCGGCCGCCCATCGCATTCGCACGAGATGCACCCGGGCCTCCCAGAACACCACGTTTCCGGACATGGGATGCCGTGACCATACCATGGCGCAGAGCATCTGACGCGGCGGCCGAGGTAAGGAGCGCGATGGCGCCTGATCCACAGCAGATCGAGACGGTCCGGCGGCGCCTGCGTGACGAGCAGGGCGAGTTCGTCCCGCACCGCCGGCTGCCGGTGCTGGATGAGGTCATCGCGACCGTGCTGTCCCAGCATACCTCCGACCGCAACTCGGAGCGCGCGTTCGCACAGCTCAAGGAGCGATTCCCGCGCTGGGACCAGGTGCTCGAGGCGAGCCCGGAACAGGTCGCCGACGCCATCCGCTGCGGCGGCATAGCGGACCAGAAGGCACGCCGTATCCAGCAGATCCTGCTGACCGTCGAGCAGCGCGAACACCGCCTTGACTTGGCTCGCCTGCATGAACTCGACGACCCGGCGGTCGAGGACTACCTCACCTCGCTGCCTGGAGTCGGACCGAAGACCGCGGCTTGCGTGCTCGTGTTCGCCATGGGCCGCGCCGCCTTCCCGGTCGATACACACGTGCACCGCATCGTCACCCGGCTCGGCTGGATCCCGCCAAAGACCACCGCCGACCGCGCATACCGGTTGCTCGGCCCGCTCATCCCGCCCTCGGCCAGGTACGATCTCCATGTCGCCCTCATCGGGCACGGCCGGACGGTATGCGACGCGCAGCGCCCGCGCTGTGTCGTCTGCGTCCTGCGTGACCTGTGCCCCGCGGGAGCAGCCCGCGGCGGCTGATTCGTAACGGGGCCGGCAAGTGACTAGCTGGAATCCGACCGCGCCTCCGGGCCGCCGAGTCATGCACAGCACGACGAAACCCCACGGAAGGGCAACCCGATGACCGAGTTGAACGCGGAACATGCCAGGCGAGCGATCGTCGAACACACCCGGCGTCTGGCGGAATCAGCCGCCGCGGCCGGACCTGACGCCGTGGTGCCGACAACCCCGCAGTGGACCATCACTGACCTGGTCCGGCACGTGGGCCAGACCCAGCACTGGGTCGCGGAGATCATTGAGCGGCGCATCACCGACCCCGCCCAGCTGCCCACGGAGATGGCCGTACTCCCCGCCGACCCCCGCGAGTGGCATGCGTGGCTGTCGGAGTCCGCGCAGCGGGTCGCGGATGCGTGCTCCGATGACGCGCTCGACGCGCCGGTGTTCAACCCCGCTGGGGACGAGCGGCCCGGGACGCGATTCTGGATGTCCAGCATGCTCAACGAGGCGGTCGTCCACGGATTTGACGCGGCCAGCGCGGCACGCCGGCCGGCCGGCATTGACGCCGACATCGCGGCCGCGCTCGTCAGCAACCACCTTGCGATGCTCACTTCCCCCACGTGGGCGATGCAGCGGCCCGAATCCGCCCGCGCCATCCAGGGCACCGGGCAGACCCTGCAATTGCTGGCCGCGGACGGCGCGGGCGCCTGGTTCGTCGAACGGCACCCTGACGGGGCAACGTGGCGGCCCGGAACCAAGCAGGCCGATGTGACGATAACCGGTCCGGCACGATCGCTGCTGCTGACCTTGACCCGACGACTCCCTCTCACCGACCCCGAAGCCACCAGCGTCAGCATCGACGGCGACATTGATCTTGCCCAGCATTGGCTCGACAACACCGCCCATGTCAGCGGCTGACCGGCACCGAGGCGCCAGTTGCACGATGCCGCGGACGTTCCGCTTACGAATCGCCAGTAACGCTGGACCATCAGCGGCGATCGGTGCGACGATGCGCTGGTGTCGGTCGCTGATCATCAGAGGTTGCGGGTGCTGGAGGGTCGGTACGTACTGGAGCGCCTGGTACCGGGCGTCGAAGTCGGCCGTGATGGCGAGGTGCTCGCGGTCGTGCACGGCCCTGACGGCGGAGCGTGCATGCGACGCCGGGATGCGGCCGACGACGCCTGGGTGGCGCTGTGGAATGGCGACGTGGCGCACCCGCCGGACGCGACCGGCATGCTGGCCGCGATCGTGGCGCCGCTCGCCGCCGGCAATGTGCCTGTCTGGGTCGCGGCCAGCTTCGACGGCGACATCGTGCTGATCCCCGTTGATCAGGTGGAAGAGGCGGCTGAGCTGCTGCGCCGGGCCGGCCACCGGGTGATTGGCTGAACTCGCTGGCGGTGGTCGCCGGGTTGGTGCGGCCTGGATGTACCCTGACCCGCAGACAGGCTCTCGGAGAGGACGATCACCATGCCCCGGCTAGCGACAGCCGACCGCGTCGAGCTTTCCGCGCTGCTCGAGTTCATCCGGCCGCGCCACCACGCCGTCCTCATCACCACCAGAGCCGACGGCCGTCCCCAGTCCTCGCCGGTGGCATGCGGGGTCGACCGGGCCGGGCGGATCGTCGTCGCCAGCTACCCGGCGCGGGCGAAGATCCGCAACGCGCGGCGTGACCCGAGGGTGTCGTGCTGTGTGCTGTCCGACGACTGGGACGGTCCCTATGTGCACCTCGACGGGACCGCCGAGGTGCTCGACATGCCGGAGGCGCTCGACGGCCTGGTCGAGTACTTCCGGTGTATCGCCGGCGAGCATCCGGACTGGGATGAGTACCGCGCCGCCATGGTGCGGCAGGACAAATCGCTGCTCCGGGTCAGCATCGATCACTGGGGCCCGATCGCGACCGGCGGCTTTCCGCCCGGCACCGATGCCTGACCGGGGCGCCCGGCGGGCAGTTTGACCCAGGCCAGCAGCGGCGAGGTCGCCATCGTGGTGATCACCGCCATCAGGACGAGCACGGCGAACAACTGCTTGCCGATGATGCCGTCGGTCAGGCCGACATTGAGCGCGATCAGCTCGGTGAGTCCGCGGGTGTTGACCAGCACGGCCACGCCGGCCGATTCCCTGGGCGGCAGCCCGCTCAGGCGGGCGGCCGGGTAGGCCGACCCCAGCTTGCCCGCACAGGCCACGACCACCACGATCGCGAGCACCACGAACGCGTCCGCGCCCAGCGTGCCGATGTTCATCGACAGGCCGGTGACCACGAAGAACAACGGCAGCAGCAGGCCACCGACCTGCTCGAGCGGGCGCAGCACCTCCTCGTCGGGAGTACCGTCCAGGCAGGGCATGGTGAGCCCGGCCAGGAACCCGCCGAACACCGGGTGCAGGCCGAGCGACGCGCTGACCCACGCGCCGGCCAGCGCCAGGAGCAAGGCGATTGGCAGCTGGCTGGACAGGGCGGACACCCGCCAACGCAGCCACCAGCGCAGCAACGGCCGCACCAGGAACAGCATGCCGACCGCGAACGCGCACAACAGCAGCAGGGTGAGCCAGGGCGGCCGGCCGTGCTTGTGCAGGGTGGCGGCCGCCGCCACCGCGAGCAGCAGCCAGGCGCCGGCGTCCATGATGCCGGCCGCGGCCGTGGCGGTAATCCCGGCCCGGGTGCCCGCGATGCCTCGCTCGCGGACGATCGCCGCCAGCACCGGCAGCGCGGTGATGGCCAGGACCACGCCCATGTACAGCACGAAGGCACGGCTGGAGTGCGGTGAGCCGAGGGCATCGAATCGCGACCGGAACACCACGGCCGCCGCGATGCCGAGGCCGAGCGGCAGGAGCAGCCCGCTCGTGGCCACGAACGGAGCGGCCCGGCGCTGCCCGCGCAGCGACCGGAGATCGAGTTCGTAGCCCACCACGAACATGAAGATGACCACGGCCACGTTGGCCAGGACGGTGAGTGACGGCAGGGCCGCGGCCGGGAAGAGCCGGGTCGTCAGATGCCCCGGCAACCGGCCCAGGAGGCTCGGCCCCAGCGCGATCCCGGCGAGTATCTGGCCGATCACCGCGGGCTGGCCGCACCTGCGGGCGAGCGCGCCCATCAGCCAGGAAGCCACGAGTACCAAGGCCATGTCACCGATGACGTCGGCGATCAGGACGTCCATTTCTTACCCTCGCAGGGCGTCGGCCAGCGCCATGGTGGCGCCGAGCGCCGGCAGCGGCCGGCACAGACTGCCGATGCTGATCCCGCTGCGCAGCGCCAGCAGCGCACCGGCCGCGGCCAGGTAGTTGTCCACTTCGATCACTCCGGGCAAGGCCAGGCCGGCCGCGGTCACGTCGAGGATGGTGGTGTTGTCCGCCACCGCGATCACCGGGATGCCACGCTCGGCAGCGGACAGGACCGGTACCGAGCCAAGTGCCGTCGCGGGCGCGACGACCGCGATGACGTCGTCAACGCTGATGCTCGCGCTCACCGGGCACCGCGGGACCGCCGTGAGCTGCGGCGCCCGCCGCAGCCCCAGCAGCACGCAGGCCAGGCCGCTCGCCGAGACGAACTCGCCCGCGCTACGTGCGTCCACCACCCGGCCGGACAGATGAAATTGCTTGAAGTTGAGCATCGGTGCGTGCGCGGCGGGCACCTGGAAAACGCGGGTGAGCACATGCGAGACCACCGCCTCAGCACCGCCGACTGGATTAGGATGGGCACCAGCGAAATGATTAACGTAATCATCTTCCGGCAGATCCCGCACATTTGTCGTCACGGCTAGCGCGGTGGCTCCCGCGCTCAGCAGCCGCTTTCCAGCCGCTAGCAGCACGTCCGGATGGTCGATCTGGCCGACATAGGCACCGGATCCGTGGCGAGCGCACCGGGTGCCGATAGGTTCTGTGGTGATTTCGCAGCCGATTATGTCCGCGCCGTGGACGGCGCGCACCGCGTTAATCACATTGAGCACCTCGGCGAGCGCCGCATCGGGTGCCTGCTCGATGATTACTCCTATTCGATTCGCGCGCGGCACTCGCAGGGCGATCTTCCCGCGGCCGAATAGGTCGAGCATATATCCTTCGGTGTAAACAACGCGCTGATCGCCGGCGATGAAATTGGAAGCGTTGACCGCGTTCGGATTCGTGACCAGCAGATCGACGGCGCTGGCGAGCAGCCCGGTCGCCGGGCCGGCATCGCCCGCGTACCCCCCTATTGCGCAGCCGATTCCGGTAGGGATCAGGCTGACCGCCACCGCCAGTCCGGACGGGGCAGACGTCGAGCCCGGCGCGTGGCCGCCGGGCAGGGAACCGGGGAGGCATTCGGTCGACTCGATCTGCACGGAGTCCGGCCCGACCGCGCTCACGAACCATCGCAGCGGTTCACCGGCAAAGGACGCGGCGACGGCGGCAAGCAGTCCACCCGGTCCGGCAATTGCCGACGACGGTATTTCATAAGTCCGGTTCACAATCGTCACAGGGTTCTCCAGATAACGTAGTGGATTACGGTTGCGCACGCCATGTCACGAACGTATACCGCGCGTGATCGAAAACCCCATATGACGTCGGTACTAGATACTTCCTGTATATATGTTGCTCGTTAGCCTGTACATATCTCCGGCGCAACTTTTATCCGCATGGCGCCGCGGGTACGAGAACTGCGTGAGCATAGATACCGACTATCTGATAGTCGGGGCGGGCGCGGCGGGGCTGGCGTTCACCGATGCGCTGATTGAGGCGTGCGACGCTGACGTGATTCTTGTGGACCGGCGGCACGGCCCCGGCGGCCACTGGAACGACGCGTACCCGTTCGTGCGACTGCACCAGCCGTCGGCGTACTACGGCGTCAACTCGCGGATGCTGGGCACTGACTCGATCGACGTCACCGGCCCGAACGCGGGCCTGTACGAACGGGCCACGGCGGCGGAGATCTGCGGCTACTACCAGCGGGTGCTCGAGGAACACCTGCTGGCATCGGGCCGGGTCCGCTTCATCGGCATGTCGGACTGCCAGGCCGACGGGCCGGACGCCATCCGGCTGACGTCGCGCCTGACCGGTGCGCACACCTCGATCCGGGCGCGGCGCCGCGTCGTCGACGCGCGGTACCTGGAGGCATCGGTGCCGGCGACCCACACACCGTCATTCGGCGCCGAGCCGGGTGTGCGCCTGATTCCGGTCAACGATCTGGTCAGGCAGGCGGAGCCGGCCAGCGGATATACGATCATCGGCGGCGGCAAGACGGCGATGGACGCCTGCCTGTGGCTGCTCGACGGCGGCGTGCCGCCAGCGGCGATCCGCTGGATCCGGCCGCGGGAGGCCTGGCTGATGGATCGCGCGTTCCAGCAACCGCTCGACCTGGTTGCCTCGCTCGTCGAGGGGGTGTCGCGCTACGTCGAGGCCGCGGCGCAGGCCGAGGACGTCGGTGACCTGTTCCGCAGGATTGAGGCATGCGGACAGCTTGTCCGGCTCGACCCGGAGGTCGAGCCGACCATGTTCAGGTACGCGAACGTCAGCCAGGCCGAGCTCGCGAGCCTGCGCCGGATCGAGGACGTCGTCCGCCTCGGCCGGGTGCGGCATGTCGCGCGGGACCGGATCGTGCTGGACCGGGGATCGGTCCCGGCCGACGGCGGCCAGGTGTACGTGGATTGCTCGGCCGCCGGCCTGCGGCTGACACCAGGACGCCCGGTATTCGAGTCCGGCCTGATCACCTTGCAGCAGATCCGCACCGGCCAGCCCGCGTTCAGTGCCGCGCTGATCGGGTACCTGGAAGCCTCGCGCGACGGCGATGCCGAGAAGAACCTGCTCTGCCCGCCGAACCCCTATCCGGACGCGGCCACGGACTGGATCTCCTGCACCCGCACCTCACTGCGTGCCCAGGCCGGGTGGCTGGCTGATCCCGATCTGTCCGCATGGATGGAACGATCCCGGCTCAACGCGACCCGCGGCAGCGGCGCCCGGCTGGCTGACCCGTGGATGCAGTCGGCGCTGGCCCGCATGTTCACCAACATCGAGCCGGCCATCATCAACCTCAAGGCTCTCCAGGACGAGGTCTACAGGACAAGGCCACCGTCGATGCCGAACACCTGACCGGTGATGTAGGTCGCCCGGTCCGACGCCAGGAACTCGATCAGGTCGGCCACTTCGTCCGCGGTGCCCATCCGCCCGAGCGGGATCTTCAGCAGGGCCTGCTCCCGGATACGACCCGGCAGCGCCTGCGTCATGTCGGTGCTGATCCAGCCGGGCGCGACCGCGTTGATGCGGACCCCGTACCGGCCGGCCTCCTTCGCCGCGGCCATCGTGAATCCCGCGATCGCGGCCTTCGCGGCGCAGTAGTTGGTCTGGCCGGCGTTGCCATAGCGGCCCGCGGCCGAGGAGAGGGTGACCACGGCGCCACGGCGGCGTTTCAGCATGCCGAACATGGCTGCCCGGCAGGCATGAAACGTGCCGTCCACGTTGCTGCGCAGCACCGCGGTCCAGTCCTCGTCGGCCATCATGACCAGCGACTTGTCCCGGGTGATCCCCGCGGAGGTGACCGCGGCCTCGATCGGGCCCAGCTCGTCCTCGACCCGTCTGACGAAAGCGTTCACCGCCGCCGGATCGGTCACGTCCGCCCGGACGGCGACGACCCCGGCGCCGAACCCGGCGGCTTCCCGCTCGGTTTTCGCGGCGTCCGCCGAACTGTCGCGGTAGCAGAAACCCACGTCGTAGCCCGCCCGCGCGAACCGCAAGACCGCCGCACGTCCGATGCCGCGCGAGCCGCCGGTCACCAGAGCCACCTGACGCTGTGCCATGTCATCCTCGTCAGTAGATCCTCAGCAGGGCGCAGCCGACCCGCCCCTCACCGTCCGCGGTCGTCACGACGCCGACCCGGCCCGAGCCTGCCCCCGCCGCCAGCAGCTCGACGATCTGGAATGCCGCCGACCCGGCCCCGGTATCGCCGATGACGTCGGCCGTCTTCGTCAGCACGGGCACGTCACCGACCTCGTCGGCGGCGCCCGCCCGCTCCGCGCAGCCACGCGAGCCGGGCGCCGACAGCGGGGCGACCGCGAACACCTCATCGCGCCGCACCGCCGCCCGCGCCAGGGCCCGGCGCAGGCAGCCGGCCAGCGCGCCGCGGAGCTGGCCGAGGCTGGACCATACGCCGAACTCCACGGCGAGCACCGCCGCGGCCGGCGGCCGGTCCCCGCCGGCCGGCGGCCGGTCCCCGCCGGCCGGCGCGGCCGGTTCGAGCAGGAACATCACGCATCCCTCGCCGGGGGGCCGGCCGCCACTGCCATCGAGACGGGCCGATTCGACGGCGGCCCGGTCGGCCGAGAGTTCCTCCACCGCACCCCAGATGGCGGCCTTCGCGTGGCCATTGCGCTGGAGCCGCCGCGCGTAGTTCAAGGTCAGCAGCGCGGTGGCGTGGCTGCCGCAGATCGTCGCGTTGGGACCCCTGACGCCGTACCAGATCGCGCACTGGCCGGCCGCGAAGTTCATCAGCGTCCTCGGCACGTGGGACGGATCGACGTCGTAGGGCTTGTCCCTGGTCCAGGTGTCCCGGAGAAAATCCATCACGCTCTTGATCCCGTCGCTGGCGCCGAGAACCATGCCAATCTCCTCTGGCGCATAGCCGCCGAGCGGGGCCTCGGCGGGGCCGGCTCGGGCCAGCAGCCGGCGGGTCGTCGCGACGGCCAGGCCTGCCGCGCGGTCCATGGACCGCGTGCCGGACCGGCCGAGGATCTCGCGGACGTCGAAGTCCGGCACGGCCGTCCGCGGCCGCGCGGACGGGTCGGCGGCCCGCAGGCCAGCGAGGTGCGACCGGGCGCCATGCCCCAGCGGGGAGTAGGTCTCCCACGCCGTGATCACGGGCCCGGTGACGACGGGCCCGGGCGTCGTCATGCGCGGCCTGCCGCGAACCGGCCGAGGATCAGCACCGCGTTGTTGCCGGCGAACGCCAGCGAGTTGTTCTGCACCACCCGAAGCTCGGCCGGCCGCGCGAGGTTGGGCACGCAGTCGATGCCGATCTCCGGGTCGGTTTCGGCGTGGTTGATCGTAGGCGGGATGAACCCGTTCTCCAGGGCGAGCGCGCAGCCTGCCGCGGCGAGCGCACTCGCCGCGCCCATGGCATGCCCCAGCATCGACTTGAGCGAGCTGACCGGCGGGAGGTTCCCGGCGAAGACCTGGCAGATCGCGGCCGCCTCGGTCACGTCGTTGGCCTTGGTGCCGGTGCCGTGCGCCGAGATGTAGTCGACTTGCCACGGCGCTGTTCCGGCGTTGCGGTGCGCCTGGCTGATGCACCGGGCGATGCCGTCTGAGTCCGGCGCCACCGGGTGGTGCGCGTCGCAGGCCAGCCCGTAGCCGAGGACCTCCGCGTAGATGTGCGCGCCGCGGGCGAGGGCCGAGTCCAGGTCCTCGAGTACGAGCATCGCGCCGCCTTCTCCGGTGAGGATGCCCTTGCGGTTGCGGTCGAACGGCTGGCAGATCAGCGGAGCGATGGTGCCCAGCCGGTAAAAGGTCACGAACGTCATCCGCAGCAGCGCGTCCGCTCCCCCGCACAGCGCCACGTCGGCCTCGCCGCCGGCCACCGCGTCGAACCCGTACCCGATGGCGTAGTTGCCGGCCGCGCAGGCCGTCGGGATCGTCACCGCCTCGGCCTGGGTCAGCTCGAGTTCGCGCGCGACGTCGATTGACAGCCGGCTGGAAGCGGACCTGGCCGCCGCCGGCTTGTCGACCGCGTCGGTGCCGGACGCCACTTGCCGCGCGACGATCCGGTCCAGCTCACCCGACTCGCCGTAGGTCGTGCCGACCGCGACCAGCGCCCGCTGGTCACGGAGCCGGTCAGCTGCCAGCCGAGCGTCCCGCAAGGCCAGGATCGTGCTGGCGATCGACAACTGGGTGGCCCGGCCCAGGTCTGCGGGGTCGAGCCGCGAGATCCACCGCTCAGGAACGAAGTCGGGGATACCGCAGGCGTTGGTGTGGGCGAATCCGTCCGTGTCGAATGCCGTGATCGGCCGCGCCCCGGACCGGCCCTCGCGCAGGCCCTCGGTGAACTCGGCGACGCCGGTGCCGATGCTGCTGATGACGCCGATACCGGTGACGACGACGCGTCTGCGCGCCGGTGCGGTTAGCGCCGGGTCATGGCCCATCCGGGCTGGCGGCCTTCATGATCGCCATGACCACCTCGGATGTGCTCTGCACGTCCTGCATGTCCGCCAGCGCGTTCTGCTCGATGGTGATCCCGAACCGGCGCTCCAGCGCGGAGAGCAGCTCGATCCCCTGCATGGAGTCCGCATCGAGCTCGTCCCAGAAATGGGTCGTCCAGCCGATCCGGTCGACATCGACCTCCATGATGTCCGCGGCGATCTCCCGGATCTGCTCGCGTAGGTCCGTGTCCGTCTTTTCGGCACTCATCTCATTCCCCAGCCCTTCCAGATTCAGTTGACCTTGCGCGTCGTGTCCTGCCAGAAGGCATCCCGGAGTGCCCGCCGCAGGATTTTGCCGCTGGCGTTACGCGGAAGCTTGTCGATGTAGGCGTAACTGGCCGGGATCTTGAAATCGGCGATGCGGCCGCGCAGGAACTGCACGAGGTCGCGCACGCTGGCGGTGGCACCGGGTGCCAGCACGACGAACGCGTGCAGGGCTTCGCCCCATCGCTGGTCGGGAATGCCGATCACCGCCGCTTCGATGACCGCTTCGTGCTTGGCAAGGACGTTCTCGATCTCGGCCGGATAGACGTTCTCGCCGGACACGATGACCGCGTCCTTGATCCGGTCGCAGATGAACAGGAAGCCGTCCGCATCCAGGTATCCCGCGTCGCCGCTGCGCAGCCACCCGCCGACGAGGGTCTGCGCGGTCGCCTCGGGCAGCCCCCAGTACTCCACCATGTGGGCCGGCGTGCGGATCCACACCTCGCCGATCTCCCCGGCGGCCAGGACGTCCCCGTCGTCGTTGCGTATCTGGAGGGCGAATCCGGGATACGGGCGCCCGGCGGCCGCCATCCGCTGGCCGCCGAGGACATGCTCGGCCGGCGGCAGGCAGACCGCGGTATTGCCGGACTCGGTGAGCCCGTAGATCTGCGCGAACTCGCAGCCGATCCGGTCCAGGCACTGCTCGAGCAGGGCCTCCCCGATCGGCGAACCGCCGTACACCACCTTGCGCAGGCTCCCGAAATCCGTCTCGATGGCCGGACGCTCGGCCAGCATCAGCCGCAGCATCGCCGGGACCATGCAGGTGACGGTGACCTGATGGTCCCGGATGGCCGCGATCGCGCCGGCTCTGGTGAACATCCGCAGCGCGACGTTGGTGATGCCCGCGTTGAACCCCTGGAGTGCCCACCACAGCCCGCCGATGTGAAATCCGGGGACGCCGATCAAGCTGACATCCCCGTCGCGCCAGTCGATCCAGTCCAGGCCCGCGCCGGCGAGGGCGTCCCGTACCGCGAAGAAGGTCCGGTGGGCCAGCACGACTCCTTTCGGCAGGCCGGTCGTGCCGCTGGTGTACATCTGGACGAGCACGTCTTCCGGTCCGGCGACCCGGCCGAGGTCCGCCTGCGACGCGCCGGCGGCCCACTGCGCGAGTCCGCCTCCGCCGCCGGCCGCGGCGGTCACCCGGATCACCGCGGGCGCGGCGGCGAGGCCCGCCATGGCGTGCTCGACCACCGGCGCGTAGTCGGGCTCCGCGACGACGAACCGGGCGCCGGAGTCCCGCAGGACATGCTCGACCTCGGGCACCGCGAGCCGCCAGTTGACCGGGACCAGCACCGCTCCCGACTTGGCGCAGGCGTAGAGCAGGATGTAGAAGTACTCGGACTCCTGGCCGAGGTAGACGACCCGGGTTCCCGGTGCCGCGCCGGACGCGATCAGCGCTCTGGCCACCTGGTTGCTGCGCCGGTGCAGGCCGGCGTAGCTGACCCGGCGGTCCTCGCAGCGCAGCGCGTCCTGGTACGGCCGCTGGGCCGCGTGGCAGGCGATCGCGGCGTCGATGGTCCTCAGCTGAGGAAAGTATCTCCCGGTCATGCCGGATTCGTGATGGCGAGCGTCACCTTGCCGGTGGCGAGCCCGCCGGGGTCATCCCAGAACCGGCACGAGGTGTACAGCACGATCAGCGGCCGCTGGCAGTCGGTTTCCGCCACCCGGACGACATCGGTGACCGACACGCTGCCGGAGAACCTCTTGCCGCGCATCTTCCGCTTGAAGCTGCTGCGGAAGTCCACGATCAGGATGTCGGGCAGCTGCAACCGCCAGAAGTCATCGAGCGTCCAGCTCCGCAGCACCGGGAGCAGGCCCTCCTTGACCGACTTCGCGATCAGGTAGTAGGCGAGCTGGTTGTAGCAGATATTGAACTCAACGGCGTTGAAATGCCCGGTGTCGTTGATGTAGCACGACTCCCCGATCTCGAAGTCGCCAGAAACGGCCGGCCCGTTGTCCTGCGCCACCGCCACGACGGCCGTCTTCAGGTACTGGCAGTGCCCCCAGTAGGGACGCAGCACCGCGGCCAGCAGCTCGTGGTCGGTCGCGTGGGTCGCGGCGACGACCCCGTCCTGGTCAGCCGTCAACGGAGGCATCGAAGGGGTACTCGTCATACACGGTGACCCGGAAGGACACGGCCGGTTCCGGCGTGGTCGTGTGCTTGGCGCGGTGCACGAGGCTGCGGTTGTCCCAGATCAGCAGGTCACCGACGTCGAAGCGCTGGAGGTGGATGCCGCGGTGCTGGAACGTGTCGTCATATTGCCCGGTCGCGCCGAGCAGTTCGCGCAGCAGTCCGTCGTCCAGGTTCTTGCCATGCTCGTCGGTGAGGCCGACCGTGAATCCTTCGCTGATGCACAGCACTGACTCACCGGTGACCGGGTGCCTGATCACGGCGTTGCGGGTGACGGCGGGCGTGTTGGCCTCGATCTCCGCCAGCAATTCCCCCACCGGACGGTACACGTCCTCGGGCCTGATCTTGAAGTACCGGCGCGGGGTCTGCACGGCCTTGGCCCGGACGACCGCGTCCTTCAGATCCTGCGGCAGCGCCGCATAGGCCTTCCCCAGGTCGATGAAGTACGTACCCCTGTCTCCCGTGGGCACTGCCTGCGGCAGGATCAGGGTGAGCCCGAACGGCCTGGCCATGAACTGATAGTCCGCATGCCAGAACTTCCCGGTTCGCGGCACTCCGATCTGCTTGCCGTCCTTGGGCACATTGGAGGACACGAAGATAAGCTCGGTATCCGGATGGTGGTACATCGGCTCGTAGTAGGCGGCCGGCTCCCCCATTCTCCTGCCCAGCGCCACGAACGCGTCCGGAGTGAGCCGCTGCTCCTTGACGATGGCGATCTTCTCCGTGTAGACGGCACGCTTCAGGTCAGCGATCTCGGCATCCGTCGCGGCGGCGGCGTCAAATCCCTCGACAATGACGCCCATCGTCGCTTCTGGCTGCTTTGTTATCAGCATCTCTCCAGTGTCCGGGGGCCGGCAGCAGGACGCCTGGATGTCCGCTGACCAGCGTCGTTGGCGGTACGGGCGGACGTTTGTCCTGATCTGGCCGCGAATGAGCGGGCCGGGCATCGGGACGGGTACAGGAACCGCCCCATGGACTACAGGAACACGCGGGGAAGCCGGCATTTCAGGGCCGGACCTGGGCAAACTGGGCGCCGCTGGGGAGCGTGTCCAGCCGCCGCTGGATGCGTACGGTATCGGTCGTGCCGCACGCGGCGCGGGCCTCGGCCAGGCCGGCCTGGGTGCCTGCTTCGTGGTAACGGTCGCCGAGCTCACGGCGCAATGCCAGGGCCATGCCGTAGTGCGCGACCGCCTCGGCGGGCAGGCCGGCCCGCAGCGCGATGAAACCCAGGCTGTCCAGCGCGGCGGCCTCGCCGAGGCGGTCCTCGTGCCGCCGGTTCAGCGTGAGGGCGGCCTCGCAGCTCGTCCGGGCCTGGCCTAGCCGGCCGAGATGGGCATGGCACCGGCCTGCCGCGGTAAGCATCTGGGCCTCCCCGACGGGATGGCCGAGCGCCTGGAACAAGGAACGGGCCAGCGTGGCGTGCTTGAGTGCCAGGTGATACTCCCCCTGCTGTGCCCGGGTGTGGCAGACCCACCGGTGCGCGTCGGCCAGGCTGGTGATGTCGCCCGCGTCCTCCGCCAGGGCGATGGCCCGGTTCAGCTGGGCGAGGGCCTCGGCGGGCAGGCCGGCCCGCGCGCAGGCACGCCCGAGCCGGCTAAGGGCCAGGATCCGGCCGGCCGGCTGACCAGCCTGCTCGGCCGCGGTGAACCCGGCTTGCCAGCTGGCGAGCTGGTCACCGGCGTGACCCCGCAGCTCGTGGAACGTATCCAGGGTCCACGCCAGCTGCCAGACGCGGGTGTGCCAGCCCTCCGCCGCCGCCACGTCGAGGGCGGCGAGCAGGCACGCGTGCTCGGCGTCGAACCACGCGAGCGCCGCGGCCCGGTCGGCCGGCGGGCAGGGGACGCAGCCGCTGGCCGGCTCGCCGAGGTCGATCGGCCGCAGATGTGCGGACAGCCGCTGGTCGGCGGCGAACGCGGTGTGCAGATAGAAGTCGGTCACCCGGCGCAGCGCCGCCGTGCGGGCACCCGCGGGCTGATCGCGGCTGACCTGGTCGGCCGCGTCCAGCCGCAGCAGGTCGTGCATCTTGTACCGCCCCGGCACGTGCTGCTGCACGAGCGAGGCGGTTTCCAGGTCCCGCAGCACAGCCCGTGCCCGCGGTGCGGGCAGCATGGTGAGCGAGGCCGCCGCGGTCAGGCTGATATCGGGTCCTGGTGCGAGCCCGGTGAGCCCGAACACGGTCGCGGCCTGCGGATCCAGGGTCCGGTAGGACGAGGACAGCATGGCACGGACGCTCGCCGTCAGGTCGCCGGTCTCCAGCGCGTCCAGCCGGGTCGCGGCCTCCCGTAGTTCCGCCGCGAGCACGGCGAGCGGGAAACCGGGATGAGCGGCGGCCCGCGCGGCCACGATGCTGAGCGCCAGCGGCAGCCCCGCGCTACAGGCCAGCAGCTCGGCGACCGCATCGGGCTCGGCGGCCATCCGGTCGGCGCCAAGGTAGCGGGCGAGCAGTTCCCTGGCGTCCGCCATGGGGAGCACGTCCAGGTCAAGCAGCCGGGCGCCATGGCTGATGACCAGGCCGGTGAGTTGCCTGCGGCTGGTTACCAGCACCGTGCAACCCGGGCTGGCGGGCAGCAGCGGGATCACCTGGCTGCTGTCGCGGGCGTTGTCCAGCACCACCAGCATCCGCTTCCCGGCCACCAGGCTGCGGTACAGGCCGGCCTGCGCGTCCGGATCGGCGGGAATGGCGGCCGAGTCGACGCCGAGCGCACCGAGGAACCCGCGTACCGCCAGCTCTGAGGACATGGGCTCGCCCGACGGGTCGAAGCCGCGCAGGTTCACCCACAGCTGCCCGTCGGGAAAGCGGTCGAGGTTCTGGTGCGCCCACCGCAGGGCCAGCGAGGTCTTGCCGATGCTGCCGGCGCCGCTGATGGCCCAGATCACCACCCCGGCGGACTGTTCGCACTCGTCCAGCACGGCGGTGAGGCGGTTGAGTTCATCGGCTCGGCCGGTGAACAACCGCGAGGGGGCCGCTAGCTGGCGCGGGATCGCGGGCCATGCCCTGCCCGTGGCCAGGTTGGCCGGCACGTCCTGGCGCAGCACCTGGAGATGCACGCTGGACAGCCGCGGGCCGGGGCGCACGCCGAGCTGCTCGTCCAGCCGGATGCGCAGGTCCTCGAACACGGCGAGCGCGTCGGCCTGCTGGCCGGTGCCCGCCAGTGCGGTCATCAGCAGCGCGTGCGCGTTCTCGTTCAGTGGCTCGCGGGCGACAAGACCGCGCAGGTGTCCCAGCACCCGGTCGTACATCCCCCCAGCGCAGGCGGCCTGCGCGTATTCTGCGATGACGTCGGCACGCCGGCGGCACAGGCCGATCACCGCCGGATGGTCGCGCAAGACGTCAAGATCGGCGAGCGGCTCGCCGCGCCACAGTCCGAGCGCGCGTTCGTACAGCTCGCAGGCGCGCGGCCGGTCGCCGTCGTAGCACGCGGCGCGGGCGTCGCCGGCGAGCTGCTCGAACGCCAGCACGTCAAGCTGGTCCGTGGTGGCCTGGAGCCGGTAACTGGTGTTGACCGACACCAGGAGGGCACCGGGATCTCTCGGCGGCCGGGCAGGATCGAGTACCGCGCGGAGCCGGCTCACGTATTTCTGCACCAGGTTCACCGCCGTGGCCGGGATGTCCTCCCCCCAGATCGCGTCGATGATCGCCTCCCGCCGTACCAGCACCCCTGGCGTCAGTGCGAGCACTCCCAGCACCGCCCGCTGGCTAGGCGGGCCGGGATCCACCTGGATTCCGCGCCACACGGCAAGCGATCCCAAGATCGCCAGCCGGACACCGGTCCCTTCGGCGGTCCTCCCCTGGCCCGTCGCGCCGGCCAGCGCCGCGGCCTGCCCATGATCCAGGCCGAGCGCCCGTACCAGGCTCTCCACCGATCTCGGCTGGAGATGAGCCGTCCTGTGCTGTTCCAGATCGCGGATCACCCCGATGCTGACGTTCGCCAGGTCAGCGAGCTGCCGCTGGCTCAGCCCCGCCGCCCGGCGGTGCTTGCGGATCAGCGCGCCCGCGCGTCCTTCGTCCACGGCGATCAGCGGAGCATCGCGGTCTGGCCGAGAACCGTCCGCGCCTCGTCCACGACCTGACGGGTGAGCCTCGCGGACGCACCGAGATAGCGGCGCGGGTCGAAGATGTCATCCAGCGTGGCGGCGTCGAGGCTGAGGCCGGCCTCGCCCTGCTCGCGCACGAACTCGCGCACAGAAACCCGCTTCTCCTGGGCCGTCTGGGTCAGCCGGTAGACCATCTCGTGGGCGGTCTGCTTGCCGTGCCGCTGGGCGAGCGCGAACATGAGGGCTTCCGAGGCGATCCGGTCGGCCATGTCCGAGACGTTCGCCCACAACCGGTCTGGATGCACCTCCAGCCCGCTGATGATCTCGCCGAAGATCTGCGCGGCCGCGAGCGTGTAATGCGACACGTCGGCGACGCATGCCCACTCCAGCCGCAGCGACCGTGAGTCGCGCTCGTGGTCGCCGGCCAGCGCGGTCATGGCGAGCTGCGCCTGCGCCGCGGCCATCCGCGCGGTCACCACGACCTGTTCGCACCGCTCGGGATTTCTCTTGTGCGGCATGGTGCTGCTGCCGACCTTTCCGTATGCCCAGGCTTCTGACACTTCGCCGAACTCGGGGCGCGATAGCACGCGGATCTCGTCAGCGGCCCTGCCGAAGGCGCCGGCGATCATCGCCAGCGAGGTCACGAATTCCGCGACGCGGTCCCGTGCGACGTGCCAGCCGATCGCCGGCACGCGCAGGCCCAGCCGGTCGCCGAAGCGCCGGAGCAGTTCGGGAGCGGCCGGGCCGAACGCGGCCATCGTGCCCGCCCCGCCGAACAGCTGGACGACGAGCACGCGTTCGCGCATCTGGGCCATGCGCTCAAGGTGGCGGAGGGCCTCGTCCAGCCAGCCCGCGACCTTGAGGCCGAACGTCATGGGCAGCGCCGGCTGTGCGTGGGTGCGCCCCAGCGCCGGCACCTCGGCGTTCTCCTCCGCGATCCGCAGCAGGTAGCCGGCGTTCTCGCGCAGCATGTCCTCGAGCGCATCCATGACATCGCGCATTTCGAGCACCTGCGCGGTGTCCTGGATGTCCTGCGTGGTGGCTCCGTAGTGGATGTACTGGCCGGCTTCGGTGCCGCACGCCGCCTGAAAAACCCGCAGCAAGCCCACCAGAGAATGGCCGGACCGGTCCGTTTCAGCCTTGACGGCGTCGTGGTCCAGGTGGCCGGCCTGTGCCGCCTGCGCGATCCGGCGGGCGGCGTCGGACGGGATGAGGCCGAGATCGGCCTCGGCCAGCGCGAGCTCGGCCTCAACGGTGAGCCACCGCTGGGCACGGCAGGCGTCGCAGAAGATACGGCGGCTGACCGCCGTGGAATACCTATCTCCGAAGAACCGCGAATCCACGATGTGGCTACGCTCATGCGGACAGGTTGCCTCGGTCATCGCAATTCCCTTCGTTTCGGAAGATACGGGCAGTGCCCGTAGGGACGCTCTCCCACGGACCACGGCTGAGCGGCGCGCTGGAAAGCGACCTCCCTGATCGAGCGGCCGGCCCGCGACGCGTGCTCGGTAAGGTCGTCGACAAGGGCACGCATCATGGCGGCCACGAGGTCGAGTACCTCTTTCGCCGATGGCCTTACCGAGGGTCCGAAGATGGCCTCCATCGATCCCGACCCGCCGATTCCGCCGATGAAATCCGGGATCGCCAGCACGCCGCGGCGGCTGAGCCGCCGTTCCGCCTCGGCGGACAGCCCGCAGTTGGCACCCACGACGACCACCGGCGCGCGAACCTGATCGGCTTGCTCGGGGCTGAGCGCGTCCTGGGTCGCCGCGAGAATCAGGACGTCGCAGGGCTCGCCGGGCAGGGCCGCCGACGGCCCGCCGGCACAGCCGGCCCCGCTAACATAGCGGCGCGCGCCCGCCGCCGCGACCGGCGCGCCGTGCGGGAGCGCGAGCATCGCGGCGACGTCGAGGCCGGCCGGGTCGGCGACGCAGCCGTACTCGTCCGCCATCGCCGTCACGCGGATGCCCTCTTCGGCCAGCGAGTACGCCGCGGCCCGGCCCAGGTTCCCGAAACCCTGGAGGGCACAGGTCAGCTTGCGGCCGGTCTTCGCCTTGCGCGCCGCCGCGATCACCACGTGCGCAAGCGCGTGACCGGCTCGGCGCTGCCCGAGCGTGAGCATGCCGACGTGCTCGTCCAGGAGCCGCAGGCGCGCGAAGAACTCCTCCTCGCTGATGTCCTGCGCCACCTTTATCGCGTATTTGACCGAGGGAATCCCTTCGGCCCTGGCCATTCGTTCGAGGTCGTCGAAATGGGTGCCCATGTCGCAGCCCATGCTGAACCTGGTCAGGAATTGTTCGCGGAGGAACCGCAAGAACCGCTGGAGCGCAATGTCCGCGCCGGCGGAGCGCGGGTCGTAATCTATCCCGCATTTCGCGCCGTCCACGCCGACCCGCAGCACGTGCTGCTTCAGCGTCATCCTGGACGCGAGTTCGGCGAGCTCGGATTCGGTGAGGCCGGGCTGCATGCGACAGCCGCCCGCCGCCAGCCGGCAGTCGGTGCCGTCGTACACGAGCCAGCCGTCGAAGCCCTCCAGCGGGTCTACGTAGTGAATGCGCATATCAGCTCCGATCGGGTCACCATGCCGCGGACGATTCCGCCGTCGAGGATCAGCGCGATATCGCCGCCACCGATCACTGCGCTGGCGTCGGCGGGCGACTGTCCGATGCCGGCGAATGCGGGCGGTGGCTCCAGGTGCCCGCGCACCGGGTCAGCCTCGTTCGCTTCCGCCCCGGCCAGCACCTGCGTCAGGCGCCGTTCGCTGACCCTGCCGAGCACCTCGGCCAGGCGGACCGGCGGCCGCGCCGTCGTGACGGGGGCCGCGGGAAGCCGGTGTTCGCGTAGCACGGCAAGGGCGGTGCGGATCGTGTCGTCGGGTCTCAGCCAGGGCACCTCGCGCGACCAGTGGGGGTCACCGCACGGGGCCTGCGCCGGGCTCACGGCGAATCCCCGCCGCGCCATCCAGTCGTCGTTGAAGATCTTCGATACGTAGCCACGGCCGGAGTCCGGGATCATCACCACGATGACGGCGTCGTCGCCGTGCCTGGCCGCGACGGTCAGTGCCGCGGCCACCGCCATCCCGCCGGATCCCCCGGTCAGGATGGCTTCGTCCCTGGCCAGACGGCGCGTCATGGCTAGTGCGTCCTTGTCGGTGACGGCGATCAGCTCGTCGGCGACGCCGGGGTCGTACGCCTTCGGCGGGAACGGCTGGCCGACGCCTTCCAGCAGATACGGCCGGACCGTCGCGCAGGTGTAGGCGGACCCGTCCGGATCGGCGCCGATCACCGTCACCGTGCCGCCGGACACCTGCTTCAGGTAGCGGCCGGCGCCGGAGAGCGTGCCACCTGTCCCGAGGCTCGCGACCAGGTGGGTTATCCGGCCGCTGGTCTGCTCCCAGATCTCCGGACCCGTGCTCAGGTAGTGCGCGCGCGGATTGGCCGGGTTCGCGTACTGGTCGAGCAGGCAGGCGTCCGGCCGCTCCGCGGCGAGGCGGCGCGCCACGTTGCGGTAGAAGTCACGATGATCCGCCGGGGCCGTGGCCGGGCAGATGACCACCTCGGCGCCATAGGCGCGCAGCAGGTTGATCCGCTCCGGCGAGACCTTGTCCGGGCAGGTGAACACGCACCGATAGCCGCGCAGGGCGGCGATCATCGCCAGCGCGACACCCGTGTTGCCCGACGTCGGCTCGATGATCGTCCCGCCCGGAACCAGGTCGCCGGACTGCTCGGCGGCGCGGACCATGGCGAGCGCGATCCGGTCCTTGACCGACCCGCCAGGATTCAGGTACTCGAGCTTCGCCAGCACGAGCGGGCGGACTCCGGCGCATACCCGTCCCAGCCTGACCAGCGGGGTGCCGCCGACGAGGTCGATGACTGACTCGACGTAGTTCATGGCCGCCCGCATTCGAGGCTGGTCGGTACGTGGATGACGGCGGGACCGTCGTGGGTGAACGCGCGCCGCAACGCGGATCGCACGTCCGCCTCGGTCCGCACGGCGATGCCGAGTGCCCCGTATGCCTCGGCGAGCCGGACGAAGTCGGGATTGATCAGGTCGGTGGCGATCGTGCGGCCCGGATACCTCCGCTGCTGGTGCGCGCGGATCGTCCCGTAGCTGCGGTTGTCGGCCACGATGACCACCAGCGGCAGACGCGCCGTCACCGCGGTGATGAGCTCGCTGCCGTTCATGAGGAATCCGCCGTCCCCGACGACGGTGACCACGGGGCGGTTGCGGATTCGCTGCGCCGCGGCCACGCCGCCGGGTACCCCGAAGCCCATCGGGCTCGACGAGAGCCCGAGCATCCGCCCGGTACCGGTCAGCCGCAGGTGCCGGTACACCCAGCTGGTGAACGTGCCGGAGTCCAGGACCACGGTCACGTCCCCGCCGGTGAGGTCGTCGAGCGCGCTGACCACGGCGCCGAAGACGATGCCGTCCGGGCACGGCCGCGGGCACCACACCGCCGTGGCCGTCTCCAGGCGATGCAACTCGCCGGCCCACGCCTCCCGGTCCCGCGGGTGCCTGGCCGGCAAGGCGGCGATGGCGTGCAGGAACGCCACCGGGTCACAGGGCAGGCCCACGGCCGGCCGGTGCGCGAGACCGATCCGGGCCGCGTCCGGGTACACGTGGACCAGCGGCCGGCCGGCTCCTGGCGCGTCCAGGAAGCTCAGCCGGCCGGCGGTCGTCTCGTCGAGCCGCGCGCCGACCGCCAGGACCAGGTCGCAGCCGGCGAACGCGGCGAGCTGCTCGGCCGACGTGGAATTGTGCACGTGACCGGCGTAGTTCGGTGCCCGGTTGTCGAGCAGATCTTGCCGCTTGTTGCTGGTGACCACGGGGATGACCTGCGATTGCGCGGCCGCGGCCAGGGCACGCCGGCCGGTGCCTGAGGCCAGCCTGCCGCCCGCGATCAGCAGCGGCCGGCGGGAGCGGGACAGCAGATCCGACACCGCGGTGACGGCCTGCGGTGACGGTCCAGGGCTGTACTCTGCCCAGCGGCCGGCGGGCACCCCGTCCGGGTCGGGCGAACGCGTGACGTTCTCCGGCACGGCCAGGATGACCGGCCCGGGCGTGCCGCTCTCCGCGGCGCGGAAAGCGCGGGCGGCGAACTCGCCGGTTCGTCCCGGGTCGTGCACGACCAGGCAGGCCTTGACCAGGTCGCCGAACATGGCGGTGCAGTCAAGTTCCTGGAACACCTCGCGCCCGAAGTCCGCGGTGTCGACGGTTCCCGCGATGACCACCAGCGGAGTGGCATCCTGACGCGCGGCGTGAATCCCGATCGCCGCGTTCGTGATGCCCGGTCCGCGGCTGACCAGGCACACCCCCGCCCGCCCGGTGAGCTTGGCATCGGCCAGTGCCATGAACGCCGCGGAACCCTCGTGCCGGCAGGTCACCACGTCGATGTCGCGCATGTCGAACAGTTCGTTGAGCACGGCGAGATAGCTCTCGCCAGCCACGCAGAACAGCCGGTCGACGCCGTGGCCCGCGATGCTCTTCACCAGCGTGCTGGCTGCCGTGGGCGGGCAGGTGGCCTCCGGCACCCTGCCGCGCCCGGCCTCGGTCACGGTCACGGCTCAGGTGAGCTCGGCGGGCGAGCGGTATGACCCGTCGGCGACCGCCTCGGGGAAGACGACCACGGCCTCGTCGAAGTCCTGGCCGACGCTCTGGTACTGCATGATCTGGAGCGGCGGAGGTGAGTGGTGCCAGTGCCTGTCGCCGCGCACGAACCGCACCGGTCCCCGCCAGGTCGGGAACTCCTCGGCCTCCAGCGCGGCGATAACCGCGTCGCGCTCATCGGTGCCTGCCGCGGCCACGGCCCGCGCGACGAGCGTGACGTCGGTAAACGCGCTGAGGCACGTGTCCGGCGGCATGCTGCCGTACCGGTCGGTGTACCGCTGGGTGAACCAGCGGCCGATGTCGGTCAGGCCCGGCCAGGAGGGACGGTAGCAGGTGGCGGGCCAGAGAATGCCGTTCCCGGCCGGGCCGGCTTCGCGCCAGAAGTCCGCCGAGCGCATCGGGAACCCGAACGTCACCATCATCGGTATGCCCGGCCGCAACCCGAGTTCCGCGGCCTGCTTGACGATCAGGTAGTTCGTGCGCACGACGCCGTCGTTGATGATGGCGTCGGGCTCGAATTCCGCGATCTTCCTCAGCTGCGGGAGCAAATCGGTGGTGGTCTCCTGCGGGAAGTCGAACCGCAGGAACTCCATGCCATGTCTGGCGGTCCCGTACGCCTCGAGCGTGTCGGCGGTCTCGAGCCCGAAGACCGTGTCCGCGGCGAGTATCGCCAGGCGCCGCAGCCCTTGTCCGGCCAGCAGGTCCAGCATCAGCGGAACGCGATCCTCGATGGAGAAATACGTGCGGAAGATGGTCCGGTATCCCGACGCGGTCACCGCGCTGTGCCCGTTCTCGACGAACATCGGAACGCCGATGCGCTCGCACAGCTCCGCCGCGTACGGCGCGGTGCGCAGATGCCACTGGCCGAGCACGGCGGTGACCTTGTCGATCATCGCGAGCTTCGCGAGTTCACCGACCACGGAACGCTGCATGCCGTCCGCATACGCACTGGCCTGGTCGTTGCGCATGACAAACTCGATCTGCCGGCCCAGCGCGCCGCCGTTCTCCCGGACGTACTCGGCGCCCAGCCGGGCGCCGCGAGCGACGAGGAATCCCGCCACGGGATCTCCCGGTCCAGTCAGCGGCGTGAGGATGCCGACCTTGATCGGATTATCTCCCGCATGGCGATTGACCTCTTCGATCTCGCCCCTGGCCACCTGCTCGTAGTTCGTTACTTCTGCCATCGTGTCTTCTTTCCGGGTGCGGGCGGGTTACAGGTCGAACGCGGCGTTGTACGCCGCGAAGCGGTCGCGGATTTCCGCGAGGTCGAGGCCGTAGTCGTGCAGCGTGTACCGGTGAGCGGCGTGCTCGCCGTTCGATGTCGCGGCGAGCATCGCGCGCATTCGCCGTTCCGCCGCGGGCGTGAACGGAATTCCCGCGAACGAGCAGACGCGGGCCGCCACGGCGATCGGGTCGCCGAGAAGGTCCGCGTACCGCACGTCGAGCACGCTCAGGCCGCGCGGCGGCTTGGCCGACAGCGTCTGGGTGGCGTACCCGAGCCAGTGCCGTCCGATCCCGGCCGGGTCGATGGCGCGAGCGCGGGCCGACCTGACCGCGGCGGTCAGGCTGCATACCGACGCGATGCAGGCAGCGGGGTCACGGTGCAGCCGGACCACCCGCGCGCCGGGATAGGCGCGGGCGAGCGCGTCCAGATGGCCCAGGTGAAACGGGCACTTGAGCACGACGCACTCGCCGGGGACGCGAGCCAGCAGGCAGCTCAGCAGCACGCGATGGTAGGCGTAGGCGTCGCCCATGTCCTGTTCGCGCAGCCACTCGGCGTACCGCGGCACGTTATAGCGGAGCGCGTAGATATCGGCTCGGAAGGTGGTCCCGATCAGCCGGTGGCATTCTTCTGGCCGCAGCGCCTCCAGCGGGTGGATCGCCCGGAAGGCCGGCGCCGCACGGTAGTACTCCGCGATGTAACGCCCTGCCGCGCCGATCAGCGCCGCCCGCGCGCCTGGCGTGGCGGCAGGACTGGCCGGCGCGAGCAACTCCCACAGCCGGGGTGCGCGGACCGCGGGATGCTCGGCGAGCAGGTTCTGCAGCAGCGTCGTGCCGGTCCGGTGCAGGCCGGTGATGAACACCGGTGCGGGCACCCGTGCGGGCGAGATACCGGGACGGGCAACAAGCAGTCTTGTCGTTCTGATCTGAATGACAAGCTGGGAGATCAGCGAGTCACGCACCCGCGCCCTGCCCTCGCCGGTGAGCGCGGCCTCGTCGTCAATGGCCTCGGTGAGACGGGCGAGATCCGGCAGGAAACGCAGCGGCACCTTCGGCCCGCCGCAGCGCTCGCGCGCTTGCGCGACGATGTCGGACGCCCGCAGTGACACCTTCACGCCGTGCCCTGAGCCGCCACGGACGTCCAGTCGAGGCCGGCGCCGGCCAGCCACAGCTGACCCGCGGCGCGGGTGATGACCGCGGCGTCGGACGCGGGATCCAGCGGATGCGGCAACGAGGAAATCACGCTCGCCGAGGGCTCGTTCTGCCGCGTCAGCGTGCTCAGCGAAGTCCCGGGTCCCACCTCGAGGAACACCGCGTTCTCGTGGTCGTCGAGCAGGGTGCGCAGCCCGTCCGCGAACCGCACCGGTGCCCGGAGGTGACGCTGCCAGTAGCGCGGATCGGCGGCTTCGGCGGCCGTCAGCCAGGTGCCCGACACGTTCGAGATGCGAGGAATGCGTCCCGGCCGCGGACGGATTCCCGCGGCGAAGCCGCCGAACTCCTCAAGCACGCCATCCACCAGCGCCGAATGTCCCGCGCCGAGAATCCGGAGCCGCTGCACCCGTATCCCGCTCGCGGCGAGCCGCGTCTCCAGGTCGGTCACGGACTGCCGCGGGCCGGAGACGACGCAGCGGCGCGGGCCGTTCACGGCGGCGACCGAGAGCCCGTCGCCGGTGAACGGGGTGATCTCGGGTTCGCTGGCTTCGACGCTGACCATCGCGCCTGGCGGCAGGCCGGCCAGCAGCGTCGCCCGGACCGACACCAGCGCGACGGCGTCGGGCAGCGCGACGGCCTCCGCGACGGTCGCCGCCACGTACTCGCCGAGGCTGTGCCCGATCAGTGCGGCCGGCCGGACGCCGAGCGACAGCCAGAAGCGGGCGAGCGCGTACTCGACGGTGAACAGGGACGCGAGCTCAAGGCACAGATCCTCGACGCCGGTGCCCGGCTCGGCGCGGACCACGGCCAGCGCGTCGAGGCCCAGCCGTTCCTCGAACAACTTCGCGCACAGGTCGGCGTCGCGCCGGAAGGAGTCCACGCTCGCGTACAGGTCTGCGGCCATGTGCGCGTGCTGCGCGCCACCGCCGGGAAACATGAAAACCACGGGCCGGTGCGCCTCGTCGCCGGTCCGCGCCGTCAGCACCGAGGACCGGCGCGGCCGCTCGATGGCCGACAGCAGTTCGGCGACGCTCTGGCCGAGCAGGCAGCGCCGGTACCCGCCGGACGGCACGGCCCGCTGGTACTGCGCCGCCACCTCGGCGATCGTCGCCGTTCCCGACATCAGCCGGGATCTCAGCTCGTCCGTGGCGGCGTCAACCTCATCCGCGCTTCGTCCCGCGAGGGGAATCAGGTACCAGGGCCGGATCAACTCAGCTCGCCCGCCTCGGGCGCCCACATGTGCAGGTAGCGGCGGAGCAGGTCATCGCTCACCCCGTCGGCGGGCACGGACTCGAACGGTCCGATGCCGGCATCGTCGACGACGTAGCCAGCCACGGACTTGCCGAGGACGAAACCGATGAGTTCGGCCGCCTCCGGGAAGCGCTGGCTGGCATCCGCGATGAACTCCCCTGGCGGCTTCACGACGAGCGGCGACGTCTGCGCGGCGAACTCGATGAGGCGGCGGATTTCGACCTGGCCGCGCGGCTGGAGGACGAACAGCCCGCCATCGGGATGGGAGAGCGCGGTGTCGATCATCGTCCGCGCCGCGAAGTTGACGGGAATCCACTCCTCGACCGCCGTTACCTCCGGCGCCAGGCCCATCTGCTGGAACGAGCGCACCAGCCGCACGACGACATCGTTGCCGTTGCTCACGCCGGTCCGGCTGTCGCCGGACAACCGCGGCATCCGGTAGATCGCGATCGGTACGCCGCGGTCGCGGGCCGCCTGCGCGATGAGTTCCGCCCGCCACTTGGTGACCGCGTAGCCGAACGAACCGGGGTCGAGTCCCGCCCCCATCGCGGCGGACACGCTGGAGACCAGGTGCACTTCTTTCAGGGCGCCAGCGGTGGCCAATTCGATCACCGACCGGGTGCCGCCGACGTTGGCGGGTTCCAGCCCGGAATAGGGCAGCAGGAGGTCGACGTGCGCGCCGGCGTGCACGATCGTGTCGAGCCGGCTTGCCAGCGCGGCGTAGCCGGCTTCGGCGAGGCCGAGTCGCGGGCGCTTGAGATCACCGCGGACCACCCTCACCCGCGGGTCCTGGGCGACATACTCGCGGCCGTACCGGCGGAGGTTGTCGCGCAGCCGCCGCTCTCCTTCGGCATCGGTCGCGGCTCTGACCAGGCAGTGCACGACACCGGAGGTGCGGGTCAGCAGTTCCTCCAGCAGGAAGGCCCCGAAGAAGCCGGTGGCACCGGTGAGCAGTATCTCCGCGTGCCGGCGCCCGGCCCGCGGCGGCAGCGCGCCGTCCGGCGGCAGGGCCGGCGTGACTGCGGCGGTCACCTGGCCGCGCGCCTCGCCGCGTGCCTGCGCCAGGCGCCGCTCCAGCTCGGCGATCTCCGCGGCCTGGCCGTCGTCCTGCGCCGCGGCGGCGGTGCGGGCGTGTTCCACCGCCTGCGCGATGTCGGCGACCGCGGGGGCCGCGTAGAACGTGCCCAGGTCCACCTCGACGCCCACATCGCTGCGGAGCAGGAGAACGGCGCGGGCGGCTTGGATGGAGGTGCCGCCGAGGGCGAAGAAGTTGTCGTCGCGGCTGATGTGGTCGCGGTCGAGGATGGCGGTGAAGATGGCGGCGACCTGATGCTCGGCCGGGGTGGCGGGCGGCTCGGCATGGCCCGGTGCCAGG
>DASRFJ010000247.1:0-13014 GCA_035651595.1 Streptosporangiaceae bacterium
GCCAGCGGCCGGATGCATCCGGCGTGGCTGGCGGCATGCGGCCTGGGTGCCTTCGCCGCGCTGTACGTGACGACGATCTGGATCCGCTGGCGCACCGGCACGCGGAACCGCATAGAAGCCGTACAAAACCGCGCGACACAAGGGCTGGCTTTAACGGGAAAGGCCGGATCGCCGCGCATAATGGGCTTCGTGAGACCATTCGTTCCGGTGAGTCTTCTGTCACTATTCGTGCTGCACGCCAGCCAGCAGCCCGGGCGGCTTGTCGTGCGGCTGCTGGCCGCCTGGGCGGCATTCTTCGTCCTCGTGAAGTTCGCGACGTTCGATAGCTGGACGAAGACCGCGATGACCCTCGGCATCCTTCAGGTCGCGCTGCTGGTGTTCGACGGGCTGCGGTGGCGCTGGCACCAGGCCCAGCCGGGGTCGGCCAGCTAGCCTCAGCTAACGGTCACCCTGTCAGCAGCACGTGCAGGGTGCGCGGGCCGTGCACGCCCTCGACCCGGATCAGCTCGATGTCGCTGGTCGCCGACGGGCCGGAGATCAGCGTGTGCGGCCGCGTCGGGTCCAGCCGCGCGAACGCGTCCGGCAGATCGGCGGCCACCTGATCGGCGCGCACCACCACCAGGTGGAAGTCGGGCACCAGGGTGAGCGCGCGCCTGCCCTGGCCCGGACCGTGATCGAGGATGATCGTGCCGGTCTCCGCGATCGCCACCGCGCAGCCGGTGATCACGCCGTCGGTCGCGTCGAGTTCCAGTGCGGACAGCGGCGGGTCGTCGCGGACCAGCTCGACCCCAGGCGGCAGCCACGAGTCGGGCAGGCCGTCCGGCACCACAAACCGAGTGCCGGTGAGCGCGCGGGCTATCGCGGCCGGGACATCCTGCTCCGGGACACGCTCGACAATGGCGCGGTAGTCGGCCGCGCGTTCGGCGAACAGGGCGACGATGTCGTGCTCGGCCGGGTCGTGATGGGCGCGCACATAGTCGCGCGGGATGGCTTGATAATGGTCGACCATGGAGGCTTGGGAGGCCGAGGTGGGCTGGGAGGCCGGGGCTTGGGCGGCCGGGGCGACTGAGGTCGGCGCGGCGGCTGAGGTCGGCGCGGCTGGGATGGGAGCGGGGCTTGCGCTGTTGGCGGCGCGGATGCGGGCCAGGATCACATCTCTTGCTGCGCTCATGAACGGGTTCGCCTCCACCAGGCGCGGAACGACTCGGGCGGCGGGGCCGGGGCATCCCGGGTATCTGTCCACCCGCTCATCGGCGGCGGCAGCCGCCTGATCCGGCCGCGCCGCGCGACAATCCGCCGCGACGCGGAAGCGGCACGCTGCGCCGCCGCCAGCCGCCGTGGGCCGCGCAGCACGTACCCGGAAAGGTGAAACACCGCACGTTCGGGCAGAGAGTGTTTGACCTTCGCCCGCAGATAGACCAGCGCCTCCGGGATGTTGATCGCGACCGGGCAGACCTCGTAGCACGCGCCGCACAGCGTGGAGGCGAACGGCAGCGACGCGTCGACCGGGGAGGACAGCCCGCGCAGCTGCGGCGAGATGATCGCGCCGATCGGGCCGGGGTAGGGCGAGCCGTACGCGTGGCCGCCGGTGCGCTCGTAGACCGGGCAGACGTTCAGGCAGGCCGAGCACCGGATGCAGCGCAGCGCCTGCCGGCCAGTCTGATCCGCAAGTGACGCGGTGCGGCCGTTGTCGACCAGGACCAGATGGAACGTCTTCGGCCCGTCGCCGTCGCGCACACCGGTCCAGATCGACGTGTACGGGTTCATCCGTTCGGCCGTGGACGACCGCGGCAGCAGCGCGAGGAAGACCTCCAGGTCGCGCCAGGACGGAAGGACCTTCTCGATGCCGACCACCGAGATGAGCGTCTCGGGGAGCGTGACGCACATGCGGCCATTGCCTTCGGACTCCACGACGACGAGGGATCCGGTGTCGGCGATGGCGAAGTTCGCGCCGGATATGCCGACGGTGGCGTGCAGGAACTCCTGGCGCAGGTGGGCGCGGGCGGCGGCGGCCAGCTCGCGCGGCTCGTCGGTCAGGCCTGGCGGCGCGTCCGGCATCTCGCGGCGGAAGATCTCCCTGATCTCTGACCGGTTCTTGTGGATCGCCGGGACCAGGATGTGGCTCGGCAGGTCGTGGCCGAGCTGGACGATCAGCTCCGCGAGGTCGGTCTCGGTGGCCTGGATACCGTTAACCGCGAGGGCTTCGTTGAGGCCGATCTCCTGGGTCGCCATCGACTTGACCTTGACGACCCTGTCCGCCCGCGCGTCCGCGACCAGCTTGGCGACGATTTCGTTGGCCTCAGCGGCGTCGCGGGCCCAGTGCACGTGACCGCCGGCCTTCGTCACGTTCTCCTCGAGGCGGAGCAGGTACGTGTCGAGGTTGGCGAGCGTGTGATCCTTGATCGCCTTGGCGGCCTGGCGGAGTTCGGCCCAGTCGCTGAGCTCGGCGACCGCGCCTGCCCGCTTGGTCCTGATCGTGTGCGTGGCGTGGGTCAGATTGCGGCGCAGCTGGGTGTCCGCGACCGCCTTACGCGCCGCGTCGGGGAAGGCCGGCATGCCGAGGTAGGTGGGCATGCTCATTGCGCTGGTCCATCCGTCGCGGCAAGGATCTCGGCCAGGTGCATCGTGGCGACGCCGGAGCGCTGCCTGGTCAGCGCGCCGCCGATGTGCATCAGGCAGGAGTTGTCGGTGGCGCAGACCACCTCCGCCTCGGTGCGGCGGATCGCGGCGACCTTGTCGGCGCAGATCGCGGCCGACACGTCCGAGTTCTTCACCGCGAACGTGCCACCGAAGCCGCAGCACGCCTCCGCGTCGGGCAGCTCGACCAGGTCCAGGCCCCGCACGGCGTTGAGCAGGCGGTACGGGGCGTCGCCGACCTTGAGCATGCGCAGCCCGTGGCACGTCGGATGATATGTCACCCGGTGCGGGAAATATGCGCCTACGTCGGTTACGGCGAGGACGTCGGCGAGCAGCACGGACAGCTCAAACACGCGCGGCGCCAGGGTGCTGACCTCGGCGGCGAGCGCCTTGTCGCCGGCCTCGGCGGCCAGCGCCGGGTAGTACTCGTGCACCATCGACGCGCAGGACGCGGACGGGGTGACGATCGCCTCGTAGTCGCGGAACGCGCTGACGAACGAACGCGCCATCGGCAGCGCGTCGTCGCGGTAGCCGGTGTTGAAGTGCATCTGGCCGCAGCAGGCCTGCCCCTGGGGGAACTCGACCTGGTTTCCGAGGCGCTCCAGCACGGTGACGACGGCCTTGCCGGTGTCCGGGAACAGCGTGTCGGTCAGGCATGTGACGAACAGCCCGATGCGCATCAATCGCCTCCTCGCAGGCCACGCTACCGGGTGAGCGCGGCGGCGAGCAGTGCCGTCCCATCCTGCGAGATGACCTCCTCGCACTGGCCGAGGACGGCGAGCGCGGCGACGTACCCAGGACCGGCGTCCAGGTCGAGCAGCGTCACCCGATCCGGCGGGTCCGGATACGGCCAGGCGAGCACCGCCGGCTGGGCCGAAGGCGCGGCCACGACGAGGTCGTGCAGCGGTACGTTCAGGCCGTCTCCGGTGGCCTTGAGCACCGCTTCCTTCCGCGTCCAGATCACCAGGAAGTTCCGGCGGCGATCCGCCGCGGCCGGCTCACGATCGAATGCCGCTTGCTCGGCGTCGGACAGCACATAGCGCTCCAGCGCGCCGGGGTCGTCGCCGCCGCGGGCGCGGCCGTCGGTCTCCTCCACGTCGACACCGATCGGCGTTTTCCTGGTGATCGCCACGGCGACCCGGTCACCGGAGTGGCTGACGGACAACTCCAGGTCGCCGTCGCTGACCCGGGGCTTGCCGTGCGGCTCGCCGCATCGCGCGCAGGACCGGTCCAGCGTCACTTCGCGCGGGTCCACGCCGCGGGCGGCCGCCACGGCGGCCTTGGCCAGCGAGCAGCCGGCCAGGAACCGCTCGCGGCTCGGCTGATGCAGATAGGAGGTGAAGCGCTCGTGCTCGGTATCGTCCAGCAGGGCGGTCAGCTCGGGGCGGGCGTCCTGGCGGCGGGCCCACCACACCGTCACCGGACTCACGCGGCGTCCGGCCAGCCTGGGATCGCGGCAGGAGCGCCGAGCGCGGCGCTGATCTGCCGCGCCGCCGCGCGGACCTGCACCGCGATGTCCGGCACCGCCGCGGCGGTGATCCGGGACGCGGGCCCGGACACGCTGATGCTGGCCGCCACCTGGCCGGACCGGTCGAACACGGGCGCCGCCACGCAGCACAGGTGGAGCTCAAGTTCCTCGCGGTCTTCGGCGTAACCGCGGGTTCGCACTTGATCGAGGACCTGCTCCAGCCGCGTCCGCGTGGTGATCGTGGCCGCGGTCCGCGGTGCCAGTTCGTTGCCGGGGTAGCGCGCGGTGAGCTCGGCCGGGGTCAGGCCGGCCAGCAGCGCCTTGCCCATCGAGCTGCAGTGCGCAGGCGCACGCTTGCCCACCCAGGAGTGCATCCGCAGGGTCTGCCACCCGTCCACCACCTCGACCGTCACCGTCTCTGCGCCGTCGAGGACGCCCAGGTGACCGGTCTCGCCGAGCCGTTGCACCAGGTCACGCACGTACGGCAACGCGGCGCGGCGCAGCTCGGAGTCGTTCGCGGCCAGTTCGCCGAGCACCGCGAGCTTGGCCGCCAGGCGGTACCGCCCGGGCTCCCCCGCCTGCTCCAGGTACCCCGCCGCAGCGAGGGTGGCCGCCAGCCGCGACGCGGTCGACCGGTGCACGCCGAGTTGCCGGGCCATTTCCGCCACCGCGACCACCGGCCGGTCCCGGTCGAACATGTCCAGCACGGCCAGCCCGTGCAGCAGCGCGCCGACCAGGCCATCGCGCGCGGAAGCCCTGGCGATACCGCCCGCCACCACGGTTTCAGCCACGCGTTCAAGTTTAATTGACCGCCACGTACTAGCCAGACGCGCCGAGCACCTTCGCCTCGACGACCTCCACGCCGCCCGCGGCGATGTCGCCGAGCGCCGGGTGGCTCGCGGGCGCCTCGGTGACCAGCACGTCGATCGCGGACAGCGGCGCGACGGTGCTGAACGCGACCCGCCCTAGCTTGCTGGCGTCGGCGACCACGATCGTCCGCCGGGCCGCGCCGATGGCGGCGCGCTTGACCCGCGCGTCGTCCGGGTTGTACTCGGTGAGACCGGGTGCGACGCAGATTCCGGCGACGCCGATGAACGCCAGGTCGCAGTTCATCGTCGTGAACGCGTCCTCGGCCATGCCGCCGGTCAGGCTCAGCTCGCCGGGCCGGACCTGGCCGCCGGTGACGACCACCCGGATGTCCGGGTCGGCGCCAAGCTCGGCCGCGATCGGCAGGCTGGCGGTCACCACGGTCAGGCCGCGCCGCCCGTGCAGCGCCCTGGCCAGCTCCAGCGTCGTGGTGCCCACGTCGACGATGACCGTGTCGCCGTCGTTGACCAGGCCCGCGGCGGCCGCGCCGATCGCCGCCTTGGCGTCGGGCGCGGTGATCGCCCGCACCGCGAGCGGCGGCTCGTAGGAGCTGCTGATCACCGAGATCGCACCACCCCGGACGCGGCGCGCCAGGCCCTCTGCCTCCAGCGTCTCCAGGTCGCGCCTGATCGTCATCTCCGAGACGCCGAACTCCTCGGCCATTTCGGCGAAACCCACCTCACCGCGCGCGCTGAGCCGGCGCTGCAGCGCCTGGCGTCGTTCGGAGGGAAGCACGTCACCAACTGTAGACAGCTGTGATCAATTCACGCAACTTCACATAAAATACTGAGATAAGTGTTTACAAATCACAAGCGGCCGGCTTACTCTCGCGATCATCAGCCATAGTCGCAGGACCAGGAGTTATGCACGTGACCCGCTTCCGGAAGATCTTCCCAGCTGCCGTCAAGCCGCTGATCGCCATGGCACACCTGCCCGCGCTGCCCGGCACCCCGCTGTATGACGCGGCCGCCGGGATGAGCGGGATTGTCTCCAGCGTGCGGCGGGACCTCGACGTGCTGCTGGACGCGGGCTTCGACGCGGTCATGTTCTGCAACGAGAACGACCGGCCCTACGAGCTGAAGGCCGGCCTGGAGAGCGCCGCGGCCATGGCCCGCGTGGTCACCGAATGCCGGCCGGACACCGTGCCGTTCGGCGTCGACTTCCTGTGGGATCCGCGGTGCGCGCTCGCCGTGGCCGCCGCCACCGGCGCCTCGTTCATCCGCGAGGTGGCGACCGGGGTATGGGAGTCCGACATGGGCCTGTGGTCTCCGGACGCCGCCGCGCTGCTGCGTGAGCGGCGCCGCCTCGACGCCGAGGAGATCGCGGTGTTCATGAACGTCACGCCCGAGTTCGCCTCCGGAATCGGCCGGCGCGACCCCGCCGAGGTGGCGGTGTCCGCGACGGTCTCCAGCCTGTCCGACGTGATCCTGGTGTCCGGCAAGATGGCCGGCGCGGTCCCGGACGTGGCGACGATCGCCGGCATCCGCGAGGCCGTCGCGCCGGAGGTCCCGGTGCTGCTCAACACCGGGGCGAAGGCCGAGACGATCGGGCAGTACCTCAAGCACGCGGACGGCTGCGTCGTCGGCAGTTCGCTGAAGGTCGACGGCTACACCTGGAATCCGGTGGACTCCGAACGCGCCAAGCGGTTCGTGGACGCCGCGCGCGCGGTCTAGGGCCGGACCATGGCGATGGCCACGCTAGGTATCGACCTTGGCAGCACCAGCACGAAGGTGGTGCTCGCGGACCCGGCAGGAGGCGTGCTCGCCCAGGCTTCGGCACCCGTCGAGCTGTCGTCGCGGCATCCCGGCTGGGCCGAGGCCGACCCAGCCGCGTGGTGGCGCAACGTCTGTTCTCTGGTACCTGAAGTGCTCGCCGGGGTCTCCCCGGCGGAGGTGGCCGCGGTCGCCTGTACCGGCATGGTGCCGGCCGTGGTCGCGGTGGACAAGTCGGCGGCCCCTCTGCGCCCCGCGATTTTGCAGAACGACGCTCGTGCGACGGCCGAGATCGCGGAACTCGCCGCCGCGCTGCCGGACGTGGATTTCACGGCCGTCACCGGAGCAGCGCTCACCCAGCAGTCGGTCGCGCCGACGCTGCGCTGGCTTGCGCGGCACGAGCCGTCGGTCTGGGCGGACACGGTGTCCGTGCTCGGCTCCTACGACTGGCTGGCCGCCGCGCTGGGCGCGCCGCCGCGGGTGGAGCGCAACTGGGCGCTGGAGAGCGGCCTGTACGCGCTGTCCGACGGGTCGCTGTTCGCGCCGCTGCTGTCGGCGGCCGGTATCGACCCGGCGGTGCTCCCGGCGGTGTCGGCGCCGGGGACCGTTGTCGGCGAGGTGTCCGCCGAGGCGGCCGCGCAGACCGGCCTGGCAGCGGGGACCCCGATCGTGACCGGCGGCGCGGACCATGTGCTGAGCGCGTACGCGGCGGGGCTGGCGGAGCCCGGTGACTGGCTGGTCAAGCTCGGCGGCGCGGGCGACATCCTGGCGGTGACCGCGGCGCCGCTGATCGACCCGCGGCTCTACCTGGACGCGCATCCGCGGGACGGCCTCTGGCTGCCGAACGGCTGCATGGCAACCAGCGGCAGCCTGATCCGCTGGTTCGCCTCGGTCAGCGGCGGGGCCTCGGTTCCTGTTCTGGAAACCGAGGCGGTCGCCGCCGAACCGGCCTCGCTGATCTGCCTGCCGTACTTCCTCGGCGAGAAGTCGCCGCTGCACGATCCGGACCTGCGCGGCGCGTTTCTCGGCCTGCACCTCGGCCACACCCGCGGCGACCTGTACCGGGCGATCCTTGAGGCGATCGGCTACGGGTTCCGGCAGCACGCCGAGATCCTCACCGAGCGCGGCGTCCGGCTGCGCGCCGCCGCCCGGCTCAGCAACGGCGGCAGCAAGTCGCTGGTGTGGAAGCAGATCCTCGCCGACGTGATCGGCGTGCCGCTGGAGCCCGTGCTCGACCACCCCGGCGCCGCGCTCGGCGCGGCGCTCGCCGCGGCGGTCGGTGCCGGGCTGCTGGCGGACTGGGCCGCGGCTTCGCCCCTGGTGACGATCGGCGACCCGGTCGAACCGGACCCGGCGCTGACCGCCCGGTACGCCGAGGGGTACCAGATCTACCGCGACGCCGGCGCCGCGCTGACCGCCGTCTCCCACCGTCTCGCCTGGAGGAATCTCTGATGAGCGCTGTCGCCCCTGTCGCCGTTGTCACCGGGGCCGGATCCGGCATCGGCCGGGCGATCGCCACCGAACTCGCCCGGCGGGAGTTCACCGTCGTCGCGACGGACATGGACCTCGCCGCCGCCCAGGAGACCGCCGCCGGCTACGGCGGCAAGGCACTCCGGCTGGACGTCACCGACCCGGAGCAGGCCACGGCCGTCGCCGAGCAGGTGGCGGCAGACCACGGCGGGTTCGGCGTCTGGGTCTCCAACGCCGGCATCTCCAAGATGCAGGGGTTCCTCGACATCAGCGCGGCCAACCTGCGGCGGACGTTGGCGGTGAACCTGGAAGGGATCTTCTACTGCGGGCAGGCCGCGGCCCGCGTCATGATCGCGCGCGGCATCCGGGGGACGATCGTCAACCTCGCCTCGATGGCCGGCAAGCAGGGCCGCGTGCCCTACCTGGCCGACTACGTGGCATCCAAGTTCGGCGTCGTCGGCCTCACCCAGGCGATGGCGTTCGAACTTGCCCCGCACGGGATCACCGTGAACTCGGTATGCCCAGGCTACGTGGCCACGCCGATGCAGGACCGCGAGCTCGGCTGGGAGGCCGGCCTGCGCGGCGTGTCGCCCGAGGTGGTCAGGCAGCTGTGGATCGACGACACCCCCCTCGGCCGCCTGGAGACCCCAGCAGACGTGGCGCGCGGTGTCGCGTTTCTGGCCGGGCCCGATGCCCGGTTCATCACCGGTGAGGCGCTCGCCGTCAACGGCGGCGCGTTCATGGACTAAGGACCCGCACATGGATATCGCTGAAGCAGGGACAGCTTCACCGGTCAGCGCGGAGGCTGACCTCGCCCAGTTCGGCTACCGGCAGCAACTGCACCGGTCGATCGGTTCGTACACGTCATTCGCGCTCGCGTTCTCCATGATCTCGGTCACGACGACGGTCTTCACCCTGTTCGCGCAGCCGTTCCAGGCGATTGGCGGCGTGGGCATCTGGCTGTGGCTCCCGGTCGGCGCCGGGGTGCTGCTGATCACACTCGTGTACGGCCACCTCGCCGCCCGGCTGCCGGTCACCGGCTACGCCTACCAGTGGGCGAGCCGCATCGTGTCGCCGCATTACGGCTGGTTCACCGGCTGGAACGCGATGCTGTGCACGCTGGTCGGCTCCGCCGGCATCGCGGTGTCGCTTGCCTCGGTGTTCGCGCCCGACCTGTGGTCGAACCCGTCGCACTGGGACGTCGCGCTGCTCGCGGTCATCGCCATCATCGTCGCGGTCACGATCAACGTGCTGAGCATTCGCGTAGCGGCGCGGGTCAACAACGCCGGCGCCACGGCGGAGTTGTTCGGCACGCTGGGCTTCACGCTCGCGCTCGGCATCGGCCTGTTCTTCTTCCACCACATCCAAGGCCCGCATGTGCTGGTACAGCACGGGTCGAGCAACGGCAGCGGGATCGGGTTCGACACGATCGGGCTGGCGCTGCTGCTGCCGATCTGGACGCTGGCCGGCTGGGAGGGCTCGGCCGACCTGGCCGAGGAGACTAACGACCCGCGCCGGGTGGCGCCGCGCGCGATGCTCCGCGCCGTGGCGATCTCCGGCGCCGTGGCGTTCGTGGTTTACGCGGTGTTCGCGATGGCGATCAGCGGTCCGATCGGGCACACCGTGAACAGCACGTCGGCCAACCCGATGGTGGCGATCTACTCCGGGCACTTCGGCGGGTTCGCGTCCGACCTGCTCCAGATCGTCGCGTTCATCGCGATGCTGTCCTGCCTGCTGGCGAACATCACGTGCGCCACCCGGACCTCGTTCTCGCTGGCCCGGGACCGGATGCTGCCCTTCTCCGGCGTGTGGAGCAACGTCAACGAGAAGACCGCGACCCCGATCTACACGATCATCGCGGTGGGCATCTTCGCGATCACCATCAACCTGCTGTCCGGCGGCTTCGTCACCAACGTGCTCGCGGTCGTTAACGTGGCGCTGTATCTCACGTACGGGTCCACGTGCCTGGCGGTGCTGATCGCGCTCCGGCGGGGCAGCATCCCGGATGCGCCGCCCGGCTACTTCGGGCTCGGTCGCTGGCTTGTCCCGGTGACCGTCACCTGCCTGCTGTTCTCCGTCGCTGTCATCGTGTTCATGATCGGCCCGGCGTCCAGCCACGTGGTGCTCGCCTACGCGGGCGGCTTCCAGGTGGCGGGCCTGATCTGGTACCTGACCGTCCTGCGCGGCCGCCTGCGCCGCCAGGAGGCAGGCCCGCACCGCGCCGCCGCTTAGGTTTTGAAGATCGTTCGACGGCTTGGTGTGCCAGGCGACCTTGGCGGTCAATTCGTGGCAATTTCGGATCCGATTGTCCTCGCCGTGTCGCGCGCCCCGTTGTGCGAGCTGCCCGAAGTGCCCGGTTATGCCGGTTACGTTCGGCGATAGCCCCTGGCATGCAAGGACGGTCGAAATTATTGCGGACAGTTACCCCCCCGATCCGGGGGGGTAACTGTCCGCAATGATCTGGCGCGCCCGCGGACGCGCCAGAAATGTGGCTTGTGTCCGTTTCTCCGGCGAGGTTCGGGCGGCGATGGCGATGAGACCCAGCGGCACCGAGATCCAGGCCGCACCAAGCCGTCAGACAATCTTGCCCAGCCGGGCGGCGATGCCGTCGAGCAGGCAGGCGAGGCCGAACTCGAACCTTTCGTCCCTCGTCTCCGGCGAGTCCGGGTCGATGTCGTCCTCGACGAACCGCGCGAGGTGCGGGTACCGGTCCGACTCGGTGAGCCGCCGCGCGAACTCGTCCCGCACCGCGGTGATCTCCTCCTCTGTCATGCCGGCCATTGCCTGCTCGGTCTCTCGCTGAAACTGGATCTCCTTGATCTCGCGGAGCACCGCCCCCAGCACGTAGGTCCCGATCGCCATCGTGACTTTGACGACCGTCATGGTGTCCACGCCGAGCGGGTCGAGCGACGCGAACATCCGCTCAGCGTTCTGTGCGTCGTTCGGCCCGCTCGGCGGCCGGAACCCCTTGAAGTCGACGACCCACGGATGCCGCAGCATGACGGCCCTGGTGGAGTGCGCGAAGTTACTCAGGTCGGCTCGCCAGTCGCCGGACGGCTCGGGCACCGCGATCTCCGCCTCGAACGCCTCCAGCATCAGGTCGTGCAGTTCCTCTTTCGAAGCCACGTACCAGTACAGCGACATCACGCCGACGTTAAGCTCCCGGGCGATCCGGCGCATGCTGATCGCGTCCACGCCCTCGGCGTCCGCGATCGTGATCGCGGTCGCGACGATCTCGTCCCTGGTCAGACCCTGAGCGCGGCGGGGCACCTGGTGACCGTGTTCCCGGTGCCGGCTGACGTGCGCGTGGATGCGCTGCTCGCGCTCGCGCTCACGCCGCTCCCGTGCGCTGAGCCGGAACGGCGGAAGTACCGCCCAGGGATCCTCGTCGGCCATGGCCCGCTCCTCGTGCCGGGAAACATCGCTACCGGAAAAGCCGGTTGCGCCTCGTACAGCGTACTGCTATCGTACATCGTACGAACTCGTACAATGTACGAGGTGCGTACGACAGACGGGGAGGCTCGGTGAACGACATCCCGGCCATCGCGGCCGAAGGGCTGATCAAGAAATACGGCAGGACAACCGCGCTCGACGGCTTCGACCTGACGGTCCCGCAGGGCACCGTCTACGGCCTGCTCGGGCCGAACGGCGCGGGCAAGACCACCTCGGTACGCGTGTTCGCCACGCTCCTGCGCCCGGACGGGGGCCGGGCGCGGGTGCTCGGGCACGACGTGCTCAAGCAGGCCGCCGACGTACGCAAGACGATCGGGCTGACCGGCCAGTACGCGGCGCTGGACGAGTACCTCACCGGCCGCGCCAACCTGGTCATGATCGGCCAGCTCAGCAGGCTGACCCTGGACGCCGCCCGGCGCCGGGCCGACGAACTGCTCGAGCGGTTCGACCTGACCGAGGCCGCGAACCGCCCGGTCAAGACCTATTCCGGCGGCATGCGGCGGCGGCTGGACCTGTCCGCGAGCCTGATCGGCCAGCCGCAGGTGCTGTTCCTCGACGAGCCGACGACCGGCCTCGACCCCAACGCCCGCGCGATGATGTGGGACATCGTCCGCGGCCTGGCGGCGGACGGCACCACCGTGCTGCTCACCACGCAGTACCTGGACGAGGCCGAGCAGCTGGCCGGCCGGATCGCGATCCTGCACGAGGGCCGGATCATCGTCGACGGCACCCTGGCCGAGCTCAAGCAACTGCTGCCGCCCGCCACCGTCGAATACGTGGAGAAGCAGCCCTCCCTCGAAGACGTCTTCTTCGCGATCGTCGGCGACACCGCCGGAGAGTAGGACCGACCATGGCCACGCAGTTCCTGCGCGACACCGCCGTGCTGACCGGGCGCACCATGCGGCACGTCACCCGCAGCCTGGACACCATCATCACGACGGCGATCACACCGATCGGCATCATGCTGCTGTTCGTGTACGTGTTCGGCGGCGCGATCCGCGCCGGGACGGGCTCGTACGTGAACTACATGCTGCCCGGCATCCTGCTCATCACCGTCGCGTCGGGCATCTCGTACACCGCGTTCCGGCTCTTCACCGACATGCGGGGCGGCATCTTCGAACGGTTCCAGTCCATGCCGATCGCCCGCTCCGGCGTGCTGTGGGCGCACGTGCTGACCTCACTGGTCGCCAACCTGGTCTCGCTCGTGGTGGTCGTCGGGGTGGCGCTGCTGCTCGGCTTCCGCTCGGGCGCCGGCGTGCTGGCCTGGCTCGCGGTCGCCGGCATCCTCGTGCTGTTCACCCTGGCGTTGACCTGGCTCGCGGTCATCCCCGGCCTGACCGCCAAAAGCGTGGACGGTGCGGGCGCGTTCTCGTACCCGCTGGTGTTCCTGCCGTTCATCAGCTCGGC
>DASRFJ010000248.1:0-22957 GCA_035651595.1 Streptosporangiaceae bacterium
CCACAGTATCCTCGCAAGACACGCCCGGTCCATCCCGCCAGCCCCAAAAGTGTGTTCAGGCCCCCTGAACACATACCTTGCTGACGGCAAGGGCCTTTCGCGGCATTCGCGAGGAAGGCGCACTTCGGCCGACGCGTCGACTGATCCGCGTCGGGTGAGGCGGGCCGATTACAGCGACCCAGTCACCGGGAAGTGACAGGCAGCCTGCGATCTACGTAGACAGGGCGGTCAGCGCGTCTCAGACGGCCGCGATGCACGACGCTTTGCGGAGCCGACCCGCGCAATTGGCCGTCGCTACGCGCGGCATCTCGAGGGTTCCCGAAGCGTGCCGCGGCCTGCGCAGAACCGGCTGATCTGATTGCCATGCCCGCCCTTTTCGCGTCTCTTCGAACCGCGAGTTTCACCGTGAGCCCGTCGTAGACGCCTAGATGACGAAGACTTCATCCTCGTGTGAAGGGACACCCGGCATGAGCAACGACGAGATCGAGCGCGTCAGGTCTGCGGTAACCGCGATCGCCGCCGCAATCATCAACTCCTTCATGATCACCCATTCGATAATCATCACGGTGATCGTGACGGTCTCTGTCCTGACCGTAGCGCTTTCCTGGGTAAGCCAATCCGGCGTCGGCCTGGAGACCGCCAATGATCTTGAGGCTGGCTTTCACGGTGACGCCTGTCTAGCCGCCTATTTGATAGAGGGGCGGACAGGAGGCGCGATGTCATTCGATCGATTGGAGGCAGCGGAGCGGTGGAGCCAGAAGAAGCGACTGGACAGGCCGTGTCGGCGCCTGGGCCAGACTCGCAGGCCGGGTTGGAGGCCTTTTTGAACGACCATTACCGGTCCTTCCTCATGGCGCCGATGGCAGTCGGTGCCACTGTGGATGATGCTTACGAAGCGGTCCAGGCCGCCGTCGCGGACATGCTCCAGAGGGATACGTGGAGTCGGCTGACCCGCAACCCCAAGGCATGGGTCCGCAAAGCCGTACGGCACACCTACTACGACCAGCAGGAAAAGCGCCGACGCAATAGAGAGATCGAGAGCATGCCTCCGCCGTCTGGGAGCTACCTCGATGGCAGCCCGAATATCTGGGAGGACTGGCAGTGGGTGGAGCAGATGCTCAGCACGTTGCCACATGCGCAACGCGAGGTCTTCGAGCTGGTTCTCGCTGAGCTGGATACCAAGGAGATCGCTGATCTCCTTGGCAAGACCCCCGGCACCATCCGGCAGAACCTGGCTCATGCCAGGAGGCGGCTAAAAGCGAACCTTGGCGAGGACTACCAGATCGACTCGACTAGGAAACGGCGTGAGGAGGACATTCCGTGAGCGACAATGACGACGCATTCCCCGGCGCGGACGACACCCGGGAAGAGACGGTGGGAGAGGCCTTGGCCGGTTACCTCGGCCTAGTCGAGCAAACCATCAGGGCCCAGGTCACCGACGGCGACATCAGGGACAGGGCGCGCCGCGCCATGGACCTGGCGGCATCGGTGCAGGACAGCAGATCTGATCACATCTGGGGGCACGACGACTTCAGCGATCGCCATTTGCTCCTGGACGAACTTGTGGCGCTGATGGGCGATCCGCAGCAGGGCCCCGTGGTGCTCGCCGGTCCTGGCGGCACAGGCAAGACGACGGTGGCCAAGGCTATGGCTGAGCACGCCCAGGCACTGGGGCAGGACGTCTGGTGGATCTCGGCTTCCAATCCGGTCGCGCTATTGCGGGGCCTGACCGAGGTCGTGAGGCAGCTAGGGGAAGCAGATGACGTCAACGCGATCGCAAGGGACGAAGCGGACGCCGCGAACCGATTCTGGCGTTTGCTGGAGAACGCTGGCTCCCAGTGGCTGCTCATCTTCGACGAGGCCGACGATCCTCAGGTGCTGGCCGCTGTGGGTTCTCCGGCCGGGGTTCAGGATCTGACAGGATGGGTGCGCTCGTCCGCGCGAGGTCTGGCGCTGGTAACCAGCCGGGAGGCCGATCCGCGGATGTGGGAGGCGGCGCGGCTCCTGAGAGTCGGTGAACTGCTGGAGGCCGACGCCGCCCAGATGCTCCTGGCACTGGCTCCAGCGGCGGGAGAAGAGCGTGAGGCCAGAGCACTGGCGCGCCGCTTGGGCAGGCATCCGCTGAGCTTGCGGCTGGCGGGAAGCTTTCTGCATTCCCAGGCTGCTCAGGGAGCCACTTTCGCAGCTTACGAGCGGACCCTCGATGAGCAGGTACAGGCGGGCCTCCACGAGCGTCCCGGACATCAGGTGCCGGTGCCGTTGGCGCCGGCAGCTCGCGCTCTGGAGCTCTCGCTGGGCGGGCTAGCGCACCAGGGAATCCCGCAGACGCGGCCGGTGCTGCAGCTGGCTAGCTGTTATGCCCCCGCGCCTATCCCGGCCATCCTGCTCAATGCTCACTCCCTTACCAAGACTGGTCTGCTTACCGGCTTCGGCGGTACTTCGCCGGCAGCAGAAGACCGGGCGGAGGAGGCGCTGCGCGGGCTGCAGATTACCGGCATCCTCGAGCCTGCCGACGGCGGCATCGCTCTGCATACCGTCATCATCGAAGCCGGGCGGGCCAGCATGGGCAGCTCGGGTCCGGTTTCGGCCCGGATCCGGCACGCCGCGATCGAGCTTCTCCACGGCTGCACGTCAAAGCTGCCGTGCGAGCATCCGGAGTCCTGGCCGCAGTACCTGCTGCTCGGCCCGCACCTGCTGAGCCTGCTGGATACCGCGGCCGACCACGTGGACCGGGAGCATCTCGGATTGCTCATGGAGACCACAGCTCTTGCAACTGCGGCATTCAACCTCAGCGGGATGAGCCGGGCCGGGATCATCCTGGGCGAGCGCGCCCTCGCGCGCAGCGCCCCGCTGGGAGCCGAGCACCGCGCCGTATTGCGTGTGCGACACGCGATGACGTGGGCGGTGGCATACCACGGTGACCTGAGCACGGCCGAAGCCTGGTACCGGGAGAACTTCCTGACCCAGCTGCGGGTCCTCGGCCCTGAGGATCACGATGTCATCTTCAGCCGCCACGAGCTTGCCTGGATCGCTGCCTGCCGGGGAGACTGGGCCACGGCCGAAGCGGGCTACCGGGAGGCGCTCGATGACAGCGTCCGCATCCTTGGCCCTGACGATCCCCGGACCTTGCTGACCCGCCACGAACTCGCATGGGCGATCGCGAACCAGGAACAGAGCAGGCTCGGCGAAGCCCGGGAGATCTTCGACGCGGTCCTCAGCGACAGGCGCCGGGTACTCGGCACCGAGCATCCCCGGACCCTGACCACCCTGCACGAGCTCGCCTGGATCACCGCCTGGGAAGGCCAGTGGGAGCATGCCGAGACCGCCTACCGTGAGCTTCTCGCCCTGAGGCTGCGAGTCCTCGGCGAAGACCATCCGGACACGATGGTCATTCGCCACGAGCTCGCCTGGATCGCGGCCCGCCGCGGCCGGACCGCGGAAGCGGAGTCCCGCTACACCGATGTCCTGGACCAGCGTCGCCGGATCCTGGGCGAAGAGCATCCGGACACCCTGGCGACCCAGAGGGCACGGGAAGAACTCCGCCATGGCCGGATCATCGACGCTCGCCACCTCGCCTGAACCCCTCACTACCATCGGCATTCCACGGAGGACAGTCATGACGATCCTGGCCGACGACCTCACCGCAGCAGTCGATGAACTGGCACCAGCGGACCGCCCGCTCATGGTGCACGTTTCGCTGCGCTCCCTTGGCACCCCCATCGCAGGAGGTGCTGATGCGCTGCTCGACGCGCTGCTGTCCCGCGGCCGCACAGTGCTGGTGCCAGCGTTCACTGAGCCTCAGTTCGGCCTGCCCGCTCCCGCTGCCATGCGACCCGCTCGGAACGGTGTCGACTATGACAAGTTCCCCGCGGAACCGCCATTGCCACAAGGCATCGCCTACACCCCCGGCTGCGGGCTCATCAACGCTGGCCTCGGCGTATTCCCGGCGACCCTGATCAAGCGCGGCGGTGCCGTGCGCGGCGGCCATCCGCTCAACTCGTTCGCCGCTTGCGGGCCGCAGGCAGAGGAACTGATCGCAACACAGAGTCCCGCGGACGTGTACGGCCCGATCCGTGAACTCGCCGCGCGAGAGGGCCGGATTCTTCTTATCGGAGTGGGCCTCAACCGGATGACCGCGATCCACCTGGCCGAACAGCAGTCAGGACGCCGCCTGTTCCTGCGCTGGGCCAAGGCCGCCGACGGCCGTGTCTCCATGTTCGAGGTCGGATCCTGCTCCGAAGGGTTCCCGCGTTTGGAGCCGGTCCTGCGCCGGTATGCGCGTCCCGCGGTGGTCGGCGACTCGCGATGGCGGGCCTTTCCCGCAAGGCAAGTTCTCGACGCCGCCAGTACCACGATGCGCGAGGACCAGGGCATCACCCACTGCGGCGACAGCGATTGCTTGCTATGCCGGGACTCAATCGCTGGGGGACCTGTCGAGACGGCCCATGGGTTCAGTTTCCAGGTTCCGGCGATACCTGTTCCGCCATCCAACCCTGGCTGGCACGAATGACTGCCCGGGGATATTCAGCGGGGTCTCATCTGCCAGTTGACAGGAACAGGATCGCTCCGAAACCCAGTGCTAATTCAACACCACTACCCACAGAACTGGCTCATATGTACCGTTACGGCGAGCCATTGGTACCTAACCGATCGCTTCCTCCGCTTCGCCGACCGCTTCACCCTCGGGCTCTATCCCGCCGTAATCTGCCCCAGGGCCTGCCCGCGCCGCTTGCACAACTCCGCCGGCGCCACCCACTCGCATCGTCCAACATCGCCGTGACCGCGGCGTCGAACGCCTCCTCCCCGCCCGCAGTCTCTACCGCCGGTCCAAGTGACCGGACTCTCGCCACCGTGACACGCCGCTCATGCCTATCCTCCTTCTGCTTGTCGGCTAGGTAATCCTTGAACAGGCGATACTCGTTCACGGCCTATACAGCAGTTGCGACTGACGCTACGCGATGACCGTTAACACTCAGCTGATGGATAATCATCAGCTTGACGACCGGGCCTACGACTGGGCAGTTGGCTGGACGCTGACACTGCCCATCCTCGCCCCGGAACCCGTCTGCAGACACGACGAGAGGGTTCAAAGACGCGCCCGGAAGAACCGCTGCGCTCGGTATTCATGCCTCGCTGGTGACTAGTTCGCGTCACTGAGCAACTTTCACCGCTATATATTCTCCTCCCCTCGCCGTATAAATGCATACCAAGCGGCATCGATATCGGGGGTGAGGGAGATGCGTGATGAGCAACCGCGACCGAGGGCGTGTCCAGTCTGGTGCGCGGGCGGGCACGGGAACGTCAGCCTGGAGGAGGCATTCCTGCACGCCAGCAAGCCGCGATTCGTAAGGCTGGCGGACTCGACGCTGTGCGTGCATATCGAGAGCATGGTGGATAGCTGGGCGGAAGATCCTCCGCCGGGGCTGATCACTTGGGAGTCCGACGGGACGCAGGGCCCGAGCATGACCGCCGTGCAGGCGAGGGACTTCATCGCAGTCATCACCATGCTCATGGACCAGCTCCAGCGGACAGAGCAGGTACTGTGACAACCGCTCTGCCGTGTCACGGACTAGCCCGGCGCGGACTCCCGCGTTCCGGCCCCCTTATCCTGGGCCTGCTCCATGCGGGAGATGGTTTCGATGATCTCGGCGACCGCCCTGCGGCCCGGGCCCGACAAACTCGTCAATGACCACAACGTCGCCCGGCCGATGCTCTCGTCGCGCAGCAGCTCCAGCAGGGCCAGCTCGTCGCCGATCGACTCCGCGGCTTCCTCCTCACCGAAGTAGCCGACTGGGACGCCGAAGAACCTGGCCAGCGCCGTGAGCGTCTTCAGCGTCGGGTTGTAGCCCCGCCCGGTGCGCAGTTTCCACACTCCCGTGGATGACAGGTCCTCACCGGTAGCCGCGGTGATCGCGTCCGCTATATCAGCGTTGGTCTTGGGCGGCGGCGCGTCGGCTGGCCAGCGGTGCTTGACGAGCCACTCGATCTTCTCCCCTAGCGTCCGCTCCGCCGGCTCGGGCCGCACCCCGCTGTCCAGCCGCTTCTTCTCGCTCACAGATCCTCGCACGTCCTCGCCAGCAATTGAAAGCCGTCTCAGTCATATCCATTTACTCAAGTTGACAACCGCGAACCAGGCTACTTAGAGTCGTAGCACCAACATTAGTTAACAGGCGGCAGCCTGGCATCTAGAAGTCAACGACACGCCGGGGGACGTGGACATGCAGACACACCGGGGAAGCGAGGACAGCCCCGCCGTACACGGTCTCGTCAGCGCGGCGGGCGCGGTGAAGATCGCCGTTGCGGTCCTCGCGCCACTGCTCTGCCTGCTCGGCGCCCTTGGCGGCATCGGCTCCTTCACGACCGTCCAGCACCTCGCGGTCCCGTGGTTCGGCCCTTCCGCGTGGATAGTCCCGGTCGGCGTCGACGTCGGCATCCTGGCGCTCCTCGCATGGGACCTGCTCGCCGAGTACCTCGGGCTCTCCTGGCCGGTCCTGCGCTGGACCGCCTGGGCGTTCATAGCCGCCACCACCTACCTGAACATCGCCGCCGCCGACGGCAACCCCACGGCGAGCATCATGCACGCCGCCATGCCGGTCCTGTTCATCACCGTGATCGAGGGGATCAGGCACCTAGTGCGCCAAGCGGCCGGGCTCGCGGCGGGCACGAGAATCGAGCACATCCCCGTGGCGCGGTGGCTGCTCGCGCCCCGGTCAACTGCGATGCTGGCCCGCCGCATGATCCTGTGGCACGTCACCAGCTACCGCGACGGACTCCGGCTCGAATACGAGTACCTGCTCGCCGTCTCCCGGCTGCAGCAGCAGTACGGCCGGTGGATGTGGCGATGGCGGACACCACTGGATCAGCGGCTCGCTTTGCGGCTCGCGCCCGCGAGATCCGCTACTAGCCGGGAGCCAGCAATCGCGGCCCGGACCGCCGGAGAGCCCGGGGCCGGATTTCCCGGTGACCTGCCGCCCACGCCCATGCCGATGACCCAGCGGGACCAGCGCCTGGTTACCGCGGCTACCACCCTCATGCGTACCGCCGAGCAGCAGGGAACGACGCTCAGCCAGGCCGAGCTGGGTCGCCGGCTCCGTGCCCGCGGCCTGTCCGTCCCGAACGCGCGGCTGCGCTGGCTCGTCGCTGCCGTCAAGGCCCAACCCCCCGAAGTCCACGTGGAGTAACCAGGGGGAAGCCATGGCCGCGCCAGACGAACTGCTGACCGTCGAGCAGATTCTCGCTGAACTCGGCGGCGTGTCCCGGCGGACCTTCTACCGGTGGCGCGAACTCGGCAGAGCACCCCGCGGCCTCAAGCTGCCCAACGGAGAAATCCGTATCTGGCGCAGCGAATTCACGACCTGGCTCGCCTCGCTCAAGGAACGAGCCGCGTGAAGATCACCAAGGTCAAGATCTGGGCAGTCCGGCAGAAGAAAGGACGCCGGAGGCCCACCTTCGAGATCCGCTGGGTGACCGACAACGAGCCACACTCCAGATCCCGCCGGACCAAGGCCCTCGCGGAGGCCTTCCGGTCGGATCTGATCCAAGCCACAAAACGAGGCGAGGAGTTCGACGTCACGACAGGACTACCGGCCTCTATGGAGGAGGCGGAACCGAGGCCTGAGCCAACCCCGATCCGCACGGTCCTTGCCGTCGCCCAGGCGTACGTCGCGATGCGATGGCCGCGCGCCGCACCCAAGTCGCGCGACGGCATCACTGACGCTCTCGCGACCGTGCTGCCGGCACTCACTAAGGACCAAGCCGGCCGCCCTGCCAAGGAGCAGCTGCGGACCGCGCTCCGTCAGTACGCATTGCTCCCAGCCGACAAGCGGCCGGAGCCGCCGCCGGAGATCGCCGACACTACTCAATGGCTCGAGTCGGCGTGCTTGCCGATAGTGGATCTCAACGAGGCGAAGGTCATCCGCCCGGCGCTCGACGCGCTGACCGTCAACCTCGACGGCAGTGCTTCCGCCGCCAATACGATCAGCCGTAAGCGGGCGGTCTTCCACAACTTCCTTGAGTACGCCGCAGAACTCGGTGAGCTCAACGCCAATCCGCTTGCCAACGTGAAGTGGACGCCGCCGAAGACCAGCCAGACCGTCGACCCGCGCGTCGTCGTCAACCAGACCCAGGCCCGCAACCTCCTGGTGGCCGTCACCTACATAGGCAGGCGCGGCCGCGGCCAGCATCTGTCCGCAATGTTCGCCTGCATGTACTACGCCGCCCTGCGGCCAGCCGAAGCGATCGCCCTCAAGCAGGGCGACTGCCATCTGCCGGAATCCGGATGGGGCTCAGTCACCCTGGCCAAATCGCGGCCCGAGGTCAATATCCGCTGGAGCGACACCGGTGAGACCCACGGAGAGCGCCACCTCAAGCACCGCGCGGTCGAAGACGTCCGGCCAGTGCCGATCCCTCCTGTCCTGGTGAAGATCCTGCGCATACATATCGAGGAGTACGGCGTCGCTCCGGACGGCAGACTGTTCCGGACCGAGCGGGATGGACCGGTCGGTTCGACCGCCTACACCGAGGTCTGGCAGGAGGCCCGGGTCCTAGCTCTGACTCCTGAACAGGTCGCATCCCCGCTCGCAGGACGTCCATACGACCTGCGGCACGCCGCGGTCTCGCTGTGGCTCAACGGCGGCGTGTCTCCGACCGAGATCGCCAAGCGCGCCGGCCACAGCGTCGAAGTCCTTCTCCGCGTCTACGCCAAGTGCGTCCACGGCCAGGAGGAAGTCGCCAACCAGCGGATCGAGGAGATCCTCGGGCCAAGCACGCCAGAACCTGCACCAGCCAAACCAGTCGCCAAGTCCCACCGGGACGACCTCGAGTCCATAGCCAGGCTGCTCAGGAACGCGCGCGCCAGCGACTCGCGCGCCCAGCGCGACCGCTAGAACCCGATCCGGGCGGCTGTCCCACACATGTCCCACGGCGGCCATCGTGACCTGCGGAAACGCCCTCGACTTTGTCCCGCGTATGTCCCGCGAATGCCGACAAACACCCGCTCTCAGTGGCGTCTGGCTGCCTACGCCTGCACCCGGAACGATAACAGCCCCGGACCCATATACGCAGGCCAGGGGCTGTTTCCTAGAGTGTGGCAGGTGTTGGGTTCGAACCAACGTAGGCTGAGCCGACGGTTTTACAGACCGCTCCCTTTGGCCACTCGGGCAACCTGCCGTGCGCCGCGATCACTAGCGGCACAGAGAAGAATAGCCCAAGTCGCGAGTTGATGCGTACCGGGCCGCGAGGTTTGACGACGATATATCGACCGTGGTCGACCGCATACCAGTCCACACCACGCCCGCCCGGCCGGCGAGTCCGAAGTGACGGCCCGCGCCGATCCGTCTAGCCTGGAGCGGTGGCAAGCGAATCCAGTTTTGACATTGTTTCCAAGCTCGACCGCCAGGAGGTCGACAACGCGCTCAACCAGGCCATGAAGGAGATCGGGACTCGATTCGACTTCCGTGGCGTGGGCGCGTCGGTCGCCTGGTCCGGTGAGCACGCCATAGATGTCCGGGCCAACAGCGAGGAGCGGGCCAAGGCCGCTCTCGATGTCCTCAGGGACAAGCTGGTCAAGCGCGGCGTCTCGCTCAAGGTGCTCGACCCCGCGGAGCCGAAGCTCTCCGGTAAGGAGTACCGGATGGCGGTCAGCCTCAAGGAAGGCATCAACCAGGAGAACGCCAAGAAGATCAGCAAGATCATCCGTGACGAGGGTCCGGCCGGGGTCAGGGCCCAGGTCCAGGGCGAGGAGCTGCGCGTCTCGTCCAAGAAGAAGGACGACCTCCAGTCGGTGATCTCTCTGCTCAAGGGCAAGGACTTCGACTTCGCGCTCCAATTCGTCAACTATCGTTGACGCCGCCTGCAATCAGACATGCTCTAGTGGGCTCGACTGCGTAATTGACACGCTGGCGCTCGGTGGGCGGGGGCGGGTGGCGGGCGTGGGTCCGCGGCCGACGCTCCCCGGCCTCGTCGGCGGGCCGGGTCCGCGGCCGACGCTCCCCGCCCCTCGCTGGCGAGCGCGGATCCGCATCTGGCGCCCGACGGCCTCGCTGGCGCGCGCACGATGCGGCCGCATGGGAGCCGCCTGGCGGGGCGGACGAGGCTTGGAGACTGGCGTTACACGCGGGACCGGGCATGGCGGTTAGGTTCTTACGAGACTGTGTCAGGGGCTAGATTGGTCCCGTCGGCGGTGGTTGAACGCTGCGAAGATAGCAACCCAGATGCACGTTACTTCCCTCGTTCCGGCGTAGAATTTACGGTGTCCTAACTCAGCCCCCGGCTGTGGGGTAGTCGCTGCGCGCGGGGTTGTGAAAAACAGAGCGCCCGGGGTGGTGGTCCCGCAAAGGCACGCAAGTGCCGGACCGCGGCGTGCGGAGGAGGTCTTCCAGCTGTGACCAAGCAGGTCCAGAAGCTCGATCACGTCATCATCCGGTTCGCCGGCGACAGCGGTGACGGCATGCAGCTCGCGGGAGACAGGTTCACGCAGGAGACCGCGATCTTCGGCAATGACCTGTCTACCTTGCCTAACTTCCCGGCGGAGATCCGCGCGCCTGCTGGCACGCTGCCGGGGGTATCCAGCTTCCAGCTGCATTTTGCCGATCACGATATCCTGACGCCCGGTGACGCTCCGGATGTGCTGATCGCCATGAATCCGGCCGCGCTTAAGGCCAACATAAAAGACCTTCCTCGTGGCGGCGACCTCATCGTCAACACCGACGAGTTCACCAAGCGCAACCTCACCAAGGTGGGCTACGAGACGAATCCGCTCGACAGCGGCGAGCTAGAGCAGTACCACGTGTACGCGATGCCGATCACGTCGATGACGGTCAAGGCGCTCGAAGATTTCGACATCACCCGCAAGGACGCCGAACGCGCGAAGAACATGTTCGCGCTCGGCATGCTCTCCTGGCTGTACGACCGGCCCGCCGAGAGCACGCTCGGTTTTCTCAAGGCGAAGTTCGCCAAGAAGCCGGAGATCATGGCCGCCAACGTGGCCGCGTTCCAAGCCGGCTGGAACTTCGGCGAGACCACCGAGGCGTTCTCGGTCCGCTACGAGGTCAAGCCCGCCCCGCTCAAGCCCGGCACGTACCGGAACATCAGCGGCAACACCGCCCTCGCCTACGGCCTCATCGCGGCCTCGCAGCAGGCTAACCTGCCGCTGTTCCTCGGCTCCTACCCGATCACCCCTGCCTCCGACATCTTGCATGAGCTGGCCAAACACAAGCGCTTCGGGGTGCGCACGTTCCAGGCCGAGGACGAGATCGCGGCGGTCGGTGCGGCGCTCGGCGCGGCGTTCGGCGGGTCGCTGGCGGTCACCACCACGTCCGGTCCTGGCATGGCGCTGAAGGCCGAGACGATCGGGCTCGGCGTCTCCGTCGAGCTGCCGCTGATCGTCTGCGACATCCAGCGAGCCGGGCCGTCCACCGGCATGCCGACCAAGACCGAGCAGGCCGACCTGCTTCAGGTGATGTTCGGCCGCAACGGCGAGTCCCCGGTCCCGGTCGTCGCGGCCGGCAGTCCGGCGGACTGCTTCAACACCGCCATCGAGGCGGCCAGGATCGCGATCAAGTACCGCACCCCGGTGATCCTGCTGTCCGACGGCTACCTGGCCAACGGCTCCGAGCCGTGGCGCATCCCGGACACGAACACCCTGCCGGACATCTCGGTCCCGTTCGCGACGGCCGAGGACCAAGACCAAGACGAGTTCGAGCCTTTCCGCCGCGACCCCCAGACGCTCGCCCGCCCCTGGGCCGTCCCCGGCACGAAGGGCCTCGAGCACCGGATCGGCGGCATCGAGAAGGCCGACGGAGCTGGCACGATCTCCTACGACCCGGACAACCACGACCGGATGGTCCGGCTCCGCCAGGCCAAGATCGACGGGATCGCCGCCGACATTCCGCCGCTGAAAACCGATGACCCGGACGGTACAGCCAAGGTTCTTGTCCTCGGCTGGGGCTCTACCTTCGGCTCTATCGGAGCGGCCGCACGAAGAGTCCGCAACGCGGGACAACAAGTTGCCACGGCGCACCTGAGGCACCTCAACCCGTTCCCGGCCAACCTCGGCGAGATCCTGCACAAGTACGACAAGGTTCTCGTCCCGGAGATCAACCTCGGCCAGCTGGCCCTGCTGCTGCGCGGGAAATACCTGGTCGACGTCATCTCTTACAACCGGGTACGAGGGCTCCCGTTCCGGGCGGCCGAACTCGCCGAAGTCATCAAGGACGTGATCAGCAGTGTCTGAACCAAGCACCAACGGCAACGGCGGCCATCGGCTACGTTCGCTGACGCTGGTTCCTAAAGCCACCGAACGTTCCGCCCTGAAGGATTTTAAATCTGATCAGGAAGTGCGCTGGTGCCCGGGATGCGGGGACTATGCCATCCTTGCGGCGTTTCAGGCATTCCTGCCCGAGTTGGAGGTCCCGCGGGAGAACGTCGTGGTGATCTCCGGCATCGGGTGCTCGTCGAGGCTTCCGTACTACGTCGACACGTACGGCATGCACTCGATCCACGGGCGGGCCCCGGCCATCGCCACCGGGCTGGCGAGCTCGCGCCCGGACCTGTCGGTGTGGGTGATCACCGGGGACGGCGACGCGCTGTCCATCGGCGGGAACCACCTGATCCACGCGCTGCGACGCAACGTCAACATCAAGATCCTGCTGTTCAACAACCGGATCTACGGCCTCACGAAGGGTCAGTACTCGCCGACGTCGGAGCAGGGCAAGGTCACGAAGTCCACGCCGTTTGGCTCGCTGGACCACCCGTTCAACCCGGTCTCGCTGGCCCTCGGGGCGGACGCGAGCTTCGTGGCGCGGACGATCGACTCCGACCGCAAGCACCTGACGTCGGTGCTGCGCGCGGCCGCCGACCACCAAGGTGCCGCGTTCATCGAGATCTACCAGAACTGCCCGATCTTCAATGACGACGCGTTCGAGCCGCTGAAGGACGCGTCCGCCGGCGACCGGCTGCTCAAGCTCGAGCACGGTGCACCGGTGCGGTCGGGCAGCACCGGGCTGCGGTTCGGCAGCCACGGCGAGCTGGAGCCGACCGACGACCCGGATCAGACGATCGTGCACGACGCGCACCGGGCCGACCCGTCCTATGCGTTCGCGCTGTCCCGGCTGGACGCGGCGGACTTCCGGCACACGCCGGTGGGCGTATTCCGGCAGGTGGAGAAGCCCAGCTATGACGAGCTGATGGCCGGGCAGATCGACGCCGCGCGCACCAAAGACGGGCCTGGTGAACTCGCCGCGCTGCTGGCCGGCGCCGACACCTGGGACGTCCGCTAGCCTAAGCCGGCAGAACGCCGACCGGGCACGCCACGCCGGTGCCGTGGTCCGGGCAGTAGCCGTACGGGTTCTTGGTGTCCGCCAGGTACTGCTGATGGTAGTCCTCGGCGTAGTAGAACTCGCTGGCCGGCACGATCTCGGTGGTGATCGCGCCGAAGCCCGCCTCGGCCAGCTTCTTGCCGTAGGCCGCCGCTGACATCTCGGCGACCTCGCGCTGCGCGTCGTTCTGATAGAAGATCGCCGACCGGTACTGGGTGCCGATGTCATTGCCTTGCCGCATGCCCTGGGTCGGGTTATGCGACTCCCAGAAGATCTTCAGCAGCTGCTCGTAGCTGATCTTCGCCGGGTCGTACACCACGCGGACCGTCTCGGCGTGCCCGGTCTGGCCGCTGCAGACCTCCTCGTACGTCGGGTTCCTGGTGAACCCGCCCTCATAGCCGACCGCGGTCGACACCACGCCAGTCGTGTTCCAGTACGTCTTCTCCGCGCCCCAGAAGCACCCCAGAGCGAACTCCGCGATCTCGGTTCCCGCCGGATACGGCGGGGTCAGGGAAGAACCAAGAACCTCATGATTTTGCGGAACGACGATGGGTGCTTCCCGTCCTGGCAGCGCTTCCGCCGCGGTGATCCGCTGTGTCTTCCGAGACCCGAAAATGCTCATCTTGCTACCTCCCGGTGATGCAACCATCCTCGCACGCCCGGTGTTCCTACGAGTCTCGGACGCCCGGCGCTCACGGCGCGGCGCGCGCTCGCAGCGGGCGCACGGTCCCGCAGCGCGGCGCACGGTCCCGCGGCGCGGCGCGGGGCCCGGTCCCGCAGCGCCCGCACAGCTCAACGCCCAAATCCGGATATATCGCCAAATGTCGGCCGCGAACGCGAGCGCGCCACATCATTGCGGACAGTTACCCCCCCGGTTTGGGGGGGTAAGTGTCCGCAATAATTTCGCCATGCCCGGCCACCCACGGGCAGAACTTGAAAGCACAACCGTATGCCTAGACATATCCGGAAATATACGGCGAGGCGAGGTGAGGCGAGCCGGCGGGAGCGAGACGCGGCGGGAGCGAGACGCGGCCGGAGCGAGACGCGGCGGGAGCGGACCGGAGAGAGACCCGGCGAGGCGCGCTGACCGGGGAGCGAGACGCGGCCGGAGCCCCGCGCCCTAACCCGGTCCGCTTGACGACGAAGTCGCACATGGCTAGGAACGCGGCCCTGGCCGGCACGTCCGGCAGCGCCATGATCTCGGTGCGCGCCGCGTTGACCCACGAGAGCACGTCGGCGCGGGCTTCGGCCATGCCCTGGTGGGCGCGCAGCAGCCGCAGCGCCTCGGCGACCAGGTCATCGTCGTCGGCCAGGTCGACGGAACCGTCGAGCAACAAGCGCAGCCGGGCGTCCGCGGGATCGGCGGACCGCAAAGCATAGAGCACCGGCAGCGTCGGCACGCCCTGGCGCAGGTCGGTGCCGGGAGTCTTGCCGGACTGGGCGGAGTCAGAGGCCACGTCGATCACGTCGTCGGACAGCTGCCAGGCAACCCCGATCAGCTCGCACGCCCGGGCGATACGAGCGGCCGCCGCCGCGTTCGCCCCGGAGTACATCGCGCCGAACAGCCCCGCCGTCGCGATCAGCGACCCGGTCTTCTCGCTGATCACGTACATGTAGTGGTCCAGCGGGTCCTGTCCTGGGCGCGGCCCGACAGTCTCCGCGAGCTGGCCGGTCACCAGCCGGTTGAATGTCTCCGCCTGAATCCGCACCGCATCGGGGCCGAGCGACGCCAGGATCAGCGAGGCCTGAGCGAACAGGAAGTCCCCGGCGAGGATCGCCACCGAGTTCCCCCACCGGGCGTTGACCGACTCCGACCCGCGCCGCACGAAGGCCTCGTCCATCACGTCGTCGTGGAACAGGGTAGCCAGGTGGGTCAGCTCGATCGCCACCGCGGCCTGGATCACCCGCTCGTCCGCGGGATCCCCGAACTGCGCGGCGAGCAGCACCAGCATGGCCCGGAACCGCTTCCCGCCCGCCTTCACCAGGTGACGGGACGCCGTGGTCAGCAGTTCGTCGTCGGGATGCCCGACCTCCAGCAGCAGCGCCTCAACCCGGCCCAGGTCGTCGACCACCGACGCTTCCAGGGCACCGTCGGGGAAATCTACCGGAACCGTGCTGACCACGTGCACTCCATCATGCCGGACCTCTGTCGGGACCTCCGAGTATGCCCGGCCCGGCCTTCAATGACACCTCATCAACGGACGAATAGCTGGTTGGCCGCATGATTTGCCAGGGACAGAACCGGCTCAGGGACGATACCGAGGAACACGGTGACGACCACTCCCACCGCCACCGCGAAACCGGTGAATATGCCGGGCACCACGACCTCGGGCCCGTCGGGCACCGGGTCGCTGAAGAACATCAGCACGATCACCCGGACGTAGAAGAACGCGGCCACCGCGCTGGCGATCACGCCGACGATCACCAGCGGGGTTTCCCCGGCCGCGATCGCTGCCTGGAACACCGCGAACTTCCCGGTGAACCCGCTGGTCAGCGGGATACCCGCGAAGGCGAGCAGGAACAGCGCGAAGATGCCCGCCACCATGGGCGAGCGCTTGCCGAGACCGGCCCACCGGGACAGGTGGCCGGCTTCGCCGCCCGGGTCCCGGACTAGGGTGACGACCGCGAACGCGCCGATCGTGGTGAAGCCATAGGACACCAGGTAGAACAGGCTGCCGGACAGGCCCTGCGTCGACACCGCGATGACCGCGGTGAGCACGAACCCGGCGTGCGCGATCGAGGAGTAGGCGAGCAGCCGCTTGACGTCGGTCTGAGTGATCGCGATGATCGCGCCGACCACCATCGTCAAGATCGCGACCGTCCACATGGCGGGGCGCCAGTCCCAGGCCAGCGTGCCGAACGCCACGTAGAACACCCGCAGCAGGGCGCCGAACGCGGACACCACCACGCAGGAGGCCATCAGCGCGGTGATCGGCGTCGGGGCACCCTGGTAGACGTCCGGCTTCCAGCCGTGGAACGGCACCGCGCCGATCTTGAACAGCAGGCCGAGCCCGGTCAGCGCGATGCCCGCGTAGAGCAGCGTCGAGTTGGTGGTGTTGGTCCCGGCGGCCGACGCGATGGCGCCGAGCGAGACCGACCCGGCGAATCCGTACAGCATCGCGATGCCGAACAGGAAGAACGCCGAGGAAAACGCCCCCAGCAGGAAGTACTTCATGGCGGCTTCGTGAGACAATAGCCGGCGGCGCCGGGCCAGCCCGCACAGCAGGTACAGCGGCAGCGACAGCACTTCGAGCGCCACGAACATCGTCAGCAGGTCGTTCGAGGCCGGGAACAGCAGCATTCCGCCGATCGCGAACATCGCGAGCGGGAAGATCTCGGTGTGCATGAACCCGGCGACCAGGCCTTCGCGCTCCTCCGGGGACCCGGGCGGCGCCGCGGCCTGCGCGGCGAACGGCGAGACCGACGTGTCGGCGAGCAACAGCACGCTGACGAACGCCAGCACCAGGATCGTCGCCTGGATGAACAGCGTCGGCCGGTCCACCGCGACCGCGCCCGACGCGGCGACGTGGCCCGCCGCGCGCGAGGCGAAGATTGAGTGCGTGCCCGCGATCACCACCGTCCAGACGAACGCACCGACGAGCGAGCCGAGCGCGAGCACGAGGTGCACCGGCCGCCGCAGCGGACGCGGGGTGAACGCCTCGACCAGCACGCCGGCCACGGCCGCCCCGAACACGACCAGCATCGGTCCCAGCTGGCTGTACTCGATGTGCGGCGGGGCGATGTTACCCGCTGCCAACGCGGCGGCGCTCATGGCGCGACTCCATTCTTTGACTGGGGGAAGCCATCCCCCAGACCCCCTGGCCACGGCAGTGGCGCGTAGGCATACCAGCCATCCTTGACCGTGAGGGCGAAGCCCGGCACCGGGTGGGCCGGCCGCGGATCGGTGGTATGGACCTGGGTCATCGTCGTCTGCACGGCTGGATTGATGATGTCGAGCACCGGCTTGGGGTAGACGCCGACGAACACGACCAGCGCCAGCAGCGGGCCCACCGCCAGAATTTCTCGTGGCCTGAGATCTGTCATCTCAGTTACTGAGGCAACGGTCGGCCCGTTCATCGTCCGCTGGTACATCCACAGGATGTAGATGGCGGCCAGGATGATCCCCGCGGTGGCGATCACGGCTGGCACCTTATACCGGGAGAAGGAGCCGAGCAGCACCATGAATTCGGACACGAACGTGGACAGCCCCGGCAGCGACAGGCCGGCGAGGCCGGACACCAGGAACAGGCCGGCCAGCACCGGCGCGACCTTCTGCACGCCGCCGTAGTCGGCGATCAGCGACGAGCCGCGGCGCATGATCATGAAGCCGACCAGCAGGAACAGTGCCCCGGTCACGAACCCGTGGTTGACCATGTACAGCGTCGCCCCGGCGACACCCTGCGAGGTCATCACGAAAACGCCGAGCACGATGAAGCCGAAGTGCGATATCGACGTGTACCCGATCAGCCGCTTCAGGTCCTGCTGCCCGATCGCGACGATCGCGCCGTAGATGACGCTGATCACCGCCAGCGTCACGACCAGCGGCGTGAAGTACTTGGCCCCGGCCGGGAACAGCTCGAAGCAGTACCGCAGCATGCCGAACGTGCCGACCTTGTCCATGACGCCGAGCATCAGCACCGCGGCACCGGGTTGTGCCGACGCGGCCGCGTCCGGCAGCCAGGTGTGGAACGGCCAGAGCGGAGCCTTGATCGCGAACGCGATGAAGAAGCCGAGGAACAGCCACTTCTGCACGGTGGCCGACAGGGCGACGCGGTCCAGCACGAAGAACAGGAACGTGCCGTGCTGCCCGGTCACCGGCGACCGCGTCGAGTAGACGTACAGCGCGATGACCGCGACCAGCATCAGCAGGCCGCCGAGCAGGCTGTACAACAGGAACTTGACGGCCGCGTACTGCCGCTTGCCGACGCCGAAGGACCCGATCATGAAGTACATCGGGATCAGCATGGCCTCGAAGAACACGTAGAACAGGAAGACGTCGGTGGCCGCGAAGACCCCGATCATCATCGTCTCGAGCACCAGTATCAGCGCGAAGTACGTTTTGACGCTCCGCTGGCTGGCCCCGCCTTCGGCAGGACGCCGGGACGACGGCGAGTCCGCGTCGTGCCACGAGGCCAGGATCACCACCGGCATCAGCACCGCGGACATCGCGATAAGCACGAGCGCGATGCCGTCGACGCCGAGCGCGTAGTGCACGCCGAACTGCGGGATCCACGAGTATTCCTCGGTGAACTGGTACGGCACGGCACCCGCGCCGGTCTTGAACCGCACCGCGATGATGATCACGACGACCAGCGTGGCGAGCGAGAACAGCAGAGCCAGCATCTTGGCCATGTTGTCCCGCGCCTTGACGTCGGCGGCGGCGCTGTCGGCCGGCAGCCCGGGGATCAGCGCGACGACCACCGCGCCCAGCAGCGGAAGCCCGCCGGCCAGCGACAGCCACGGAAACCCGTTAGCAGCGAAGTTCATCTAGCGCTCTCCGTTCGCTCGCAGGCAGGGCGCACCTGAGGCACGCGACCCGCTGGACGCGCCGAACAACGTGGTGGATTTCCCCTTCGCGGAAGTCTGACCCCCGGATGCGGGGGAGAATCCGACACGATGGGGTAATCTTCCACGTCGATGCGGGGGCCGCCGACCGCACCGCGCCCGCTCCTGGCTTCGCGCACAGTATTTGTGGTTCGCTCGCGGGCGGGCCGCCCTGAGGAGGCACTTGTTTCGCTCACAGTGCTTATGGTTCCCTCGCTGGAGGGGCGCCTCGAGGTGTCGCCTTCCCTCCTCGCTCGTCGCTGCGCTCCTCGCTCGTCAGTCCAGGCGACACCGCGCCCCTCCTGCTCGCTCACAGTCGCACCACCAAGAGGAACGCGATCAGTAGCGCGGCGCCGAAGAACATGGACAGCGCGTAGGAACGCACGAAGCCGGTCTGCATCCGGCGCAGGCGGCCGGACGAGCCGCCGATCAGCGCGGCAATGGAGTTGACCAGCCCGTCGACACCGCGGTTGTCGAAGTACACCGACAGGCGGGTCAGCCAGGAGCCGGGCCGCATCAGGACCGACTCGTTGAACGCGTCGCCGTAGAGATCCTTGCGGGCGGCGACCACGGGGAACGAGCCGGCCGGGGCCTCGGCCGGGACCGGGACCCGCCCGTACATGAACCAGGCCAGCCCGGCGCCGCAGACGACCAAGGCCAGCGCGATGCCGCCCGGCACCGACCACACCCCGTGCGCGGCGGGCAGCCCGCCGATCACCGGCGAGAGGAAGTTCGCGAACCGCGACCCGAGGATCAGGAACATGCCCGCGCCGATCGAGCCGACCGCGAGGATGATCATCGGCCAGGTCATCACCGGCGGCGATTCGTGCGGGTGCGGGGTGCTGGCCCGGGGGGACGACCCCCCGGATCCCCCCGCTTCCGGGCGAGAGTCTTCCCCCCCGGTCCCCCCCGACCAGCGCTTCTGGCCGAAGTATGTCATCAGCATCACCCGGGTCATGTAAAACGCGGTGATGCCGGCGCCGAGCAGCGCGCAGGTCGCCAGGATTGCCCCGGACGTCCCGCCCTTGTCCCAGGCCGCCTCGACGATGCCGTCCTTGGTGAAGAACCCGGAGAACGGCGGGATGCCGATGATCGCCAGATAGCCGAGGCCGAACGTGGCGAACGTGACCGGCATGATCCGGGCCAGCCCGCCGTAGCGCCGCATGTTCACCTCGTCGTTCATGCCGTGCATGACCGACCCGGCGCCGAGGAACAGCCCGGCCTTGAAGAACCCGTGCGCGAGCAGGTGCGCGATCGCGAACACATACCCGACCGGCCCGAGTCCGGCGCCGAGCGTCATGTACCCGATCTGCGACATCGTGGACCCGGCGAGCGCCTTCTTGATGTCGTCCTTCGCGCATCCGATGATCGCGCCGAACAGCAGCGTCACCGCACCCACCACCGTGACACCGAGCCGCGCCGTCGACGACAGCGCGAGGATCGGGTTCGACCGGACCAGCAGGTAGACCCCCGCGGTCACCATCGTCGCGGCATGGATCAGCGCGGATACCGGCGTCGGGCCTTCCATGGCATCCAGCAGCCAGGACTGGAGCGGCACCTGCGCCGACTTGCCGCACGCGCCGAGCAGCAGCAAGAGCCCAAGCGCCGTCGCGACTCCCGAGCCGCCATGACCAACCGACCCGAAGACTCCAGGGAACGACACGCTGCCGAACTCGGCGAACATCAGGAATATCGCGATCGTCAGCCCGAAGTCACCGACCCGGTTCGCGATGAACGCCTTCTTGGCCGCCACCGCCGCGGAGTTCTTGAACTGCCAGAACCCGATCAGCAGGTAGGAGGCGAGGCCGACGCCCTCCCAGCCGATGTACAGGCCCAGGTAGTTATCGGAGATGACCAGCAGCAGCATCGCCGCGACGAACAGGTTCAGGTAGCCGAAGAACCGGCGCCGGTCGCTGTCGTGCGCCATGTAGCCGATCGAATAGATGTGGATCAGCGAGCCGACCCCGGTGATCAGCAGCACGAACGAGATCGACAGCGGGTCGAGCAGGATGCCCAGGTTGACGTTGAAGCCGCCGGACACGATGTAGCTGTACATGTGCAGCACCCGGCTGCGCTCACCCGCGCCGTGGTAGCTGAGCAGGTTGAAAAACGCGATCACCGCGTAGACGAACGACGCGACCGGCATCAGGGCGCCGAGCAGGTGGCCCCACTTGTCCGTGCGGCGGCCGCCGAGCAGCAGCACCGCGGCGCCGAACAGCGGGAACGCCAGCAGCAGCCACGACGCACGCAGCACACCCGTCGCCCCAACGGTAGTCATGACAAGCCCGTCCCCTCAGTACTTGAGCAGGTTCGCGTCGTCCACCGACGCGGACCTGCGGGCTCGGAAGATCGCCATCAGGATCGCCAGGCCGACGACAACCTCGGCGGCGGCGACCACCATCACGAAGAAGGCGATGACCTGGCCGTCAAGGTTGCCGTGCATGCTTGCGAACGCGACGAACGCCAGGTTGCACGCGTTCAGCATCAGCTCGATGCACATGAAGATGATGATGGCGTTGCGCCGCACCAGCACGCCGACCGCGCCGATCACGAACAAGATCACGGCGAGCGCGACGTAGTGAATCGGGCTCACGACTCACGCTCCCCAATAGCGGGGAAATTCTTTCCCCCGCGACCCTCCGATCTATCCCGAACGGCCAGGGGTTGCTCCTCCACGACCCGTGCGTTGATCGCGCGGCTGACGGACTCCGGCGACGTGCTCCCGTCCGGCAGCAGCGCGGGCCGGTCCACTGCGTCGTGCAGTGCGTATACCCCGGGCGGCGGTTCGGGCGCTAGATTTCCACTAGCCAGCCGCTTCGCGGCTAGGTCGCGCTGGGTGGCTTTAGGTGCGGTGCGCTCACGGTGCGCCAGCACCATCGCGCCGATCGCGGCGGTGATCAGCAGCGCGCCGGTCACTTCGAACGGGAACACGTACGTGGTGAAGACCAGCTGGGCGATCCCGGTCAGGTTGCCTGACCCGTTCAGCGTGTCGCTCTGTTTCACCGCCGGGCCGATGGCCGCGTGCCCGATGCCGAGCGCCAGGATCACGAAGAAGCCGATCGCGGCGAGGCCGGCGGCCAGCCGCTGCCCCTTGATCGTCTCGGTGATCGAGTCCGACGAGCTGATCCCGATCAGCATCAGCACGAACAGGAACAGCATCAGCACCGCGCCGGTGTACACGATGATCTGCACGAACGCCAGGAACGGCGCGCCCTGCATCGCGTACATCGTGGCCAGCGACAGCATCACCACGGCCAGCATCAGCGCGCAGTGCACCGCCCGCCGGACCAGGATCATGCCGAGCGCGGCGCCGACCGCGAGTATCGCCAGGATCCAGAACAAGGTCTCCCGGGTGATGGCGTCCGTATTGGTCCCGCCACCGCCAGCGGCGAGCAGATGACTCACTGGGCTGCCTCCTCCTCGCTGGAGACCTCCGCCAGCACGGCGGGTCCGGCCGGGCTGTCCGGACCGCCCATGCCCGGACCGCCCATCCCGGGTGCGCGCGCCGAGGCGACGATGCCCGCGGCGCCGAGCCGGTAGTAATCCTTCTCGTCGTCGCCGAGCCGCATCGGATGCGGCGGCGCCTCCATGTCCTCGTGCAGCGGTGCGAGCAGCTGCTCCTTGGTCCAGATCAGGTTCTCCCGGCTGTCGTCCGCGATCTCGTACTCGTTGGTCATGGTGAGCGCGCGGGTCGGACAGGCCTCGATGCACATCCCGCACAGGATGCAGCGCAGGTAGTTGATCTGATAGACGCGCCCGTACCGTTCGCCGGGTGAATACCTGGCCTCCTCGGTGTTGCTCGCGCCCTCCACGTAGATCGCGTCGGCCGGGCAGGCCCAGGCGCACAACTCACAGCCGATGCACTTCTCCAAACCGTCGGCGTAACGGTTGAGCTGGTGGCGGCCGTGATAGCGCGGCGCCACCGGGCCGGGTTCCTCGGGATACTCCTCGGTGACCGGCTTTCTGAACATCGTCCCGAAGGTGACGCCGAATCCGGCGAGGGAGCTGAGGAATTTAGCCATTAGCGGCCTCCTTGGTCACCGGAACCAGCGACTGGCCCGGCAGTGGCGGCGTGGGGAAGGCCGGCTCGGAGGGCC
>DASRFJ010000249.1:0-40003 GCA_035651595.1 Streptosporangiaceae bacterium
ACGACCGCCCCCGCGACGACCGCCCCCGCGACGACCGCCCCCGCGAAGACCGCGCCCGCGAGGAGCGGGAGCGGCAGGTGGTGTCGGCGTCGGTGGAGCCGCCGGCCCCCGCGCCGGAGCCCGTGCCCGCGAGTTCCGCCCAGCTCCGCCGCCTGCCCACCCGTGGCCAGGCCCGCGACTCACGCGACAGCAGGGATAGCAGAGACAACAGGGACAGCCGGGACAACGGTCGCGAAGGCCAGCACAGCGCCACCCAGCTCGGTACCGGTCAGCATGGCGCGAGCCAGATCGCGACCAGTCAGGTCGGGACCAGCGCCGCCCCGCCGCAGCACAGCGCCCCACCGCACGGCACCGGCCAGCACTCGGCTCCGGTGGCTCCGGTTGCCCCCGTAGCCCAGGTGGCTCCGGTCACCCCGGTGCCAAGCCCGAGCTCGCCGTCCGCGCGCAGCGCCCCGTACAGCGGCCCGCAGCCGGTCATGAACACGGCGAACTACCCGCCGCAGCCGACGGTCTCCCTCGCGGACGCGGTCCAGGCCGCGCACGAGGAAGGGCAGGACTTCGGCGAGTCGGTGGCCAGGGATGCGCCCGCGCTGTGGCTTGAAGCGGTGCTCGCGCGCAAGCCGAGAATGCCCTCGGACCTGGAGGCCAGGCTGCTTCAGGGGTCGGCGCTGCCGATCGATTTCCTGCTGCACGACGAAGTTCGGCATGCGCTGCGCCGCGGCTTCTGGGACGCGCTCGAACGTACCCGCCGGTAACGTCACATGTGTCCGGATTCGCGAGAGACGTCGATGGGTACGGTCTTACCCGTGGTTGCGTTGTCTGGCGAGCTTTTCGATGCCATAGAGGTCAACGCGGCCCGGACCGGTAACCACAAGCGCGCAGCGGTCCGGATGAGCCGGCTCGCCGAAGAGGCGGCGCCGAACGGCATGTCCCGGGCCGAGGCGCACATGCGGGCCGGCGAGCAGTGGCTGCTCGCCGACGAACCGGCCGAGGCCGCGCAGGAATTCCGCACCGCGCTCGCGCACGGTGGCCAGACCTTCGCCGATCCGCGTATCCAGCTCGCCCGCGCGCTGTACGTCCTCGGTGCCCGGGCGGACGCCGCGGCGCTCATCGACGAGCTGGCCCGCGACGGCCACCGCGCCGACCCGCGCACCTGCGATATGGTCGCCGAGGTGCTTGCCGAGCAGGGCGACCTCACCGGCGCCCTGGACTGGGCCACCGCCGGCGTGGACGTCTGCGTCCGCGCCGAGCCCGGCAGCCGGGACAGCGAGGAACTGGACCTGCTGCTCCGGCTGCGCTACCGGATCCGCGTCGACCTCGGCCTGGACGAGGACGAGTACGACCAGCTCCTCGACCTCGACCAGCTTGCCGTCAGGCCGCAGCCGCCGAAGCCGCGGAGCGAACAGTAAGCGTGTCCCCGGTCTCGTCCCGGTCCACAACAACCGTGTCGCCGTCCACGATCTCGCCGGCCAGCAGGGCGCGCGCGAGCTGGTCGCCCACCGCGGACTGAATCAGCCGCCGCAGCGGCCGCGCGCCGTACACCGGGTCGAATCCGGTCAGCGCCAGCCACTCCCGTGCCGCGGGCGTGACGTCCAGCGTCAGCCGCCGCCCGGACAGCCGCGCGGCCAGCGCGGCGACCTGGATGTCGACGATCTGCGACAGCTCCTGCGACGTCAGCGCATCGAAGACGATCACGTCGTCCAGCCGGTTCAGGAACTCCGGCTTGAACGCCGCGCGGACCGCGTTCATCACCATGTCGTATACGGGGGGGTTCGGGGGGGTCGTCCCCCCCGGCGTTAGCAGAGCGTCCCGCTTCGCGCCCTCGGACCCGAACGACGGATCCGCGATGAACTGCGATCCCAGGTTCGAGGTCAGGATCAGGATCGTGTTGCGGAAGTCCACCGTCCGGCCCTGGCCGTCGGTGAGCCGCCCGTCGTCGAGCACCTGAAGCAGCACGTCGAAGACCTCCGGGTGTGCCTTCTCGACCTCGTCGAGCAGCACCACGGTGTACGGCCGCCGCCGCACCGCCTCGGTGAGCTGGCCGCCCTCGTCGTAGCCGACGTAACCGGGCGGCGCGCCGACCAGCCGGGCGACCGAGTGCTTCTCCGAGTACTCGCTCATGTCGATGCGGACCATCGCCCGGTCATCGTCGAACAGGAACCCGGCCAGCGCCTTGGCCAGCTCGGTCTTGCCGACGCCGGTCGGCCCGAGGAACAGGAACGAGCCGGTCGGCCGGTCCGGGTCGGAGATGCCGGCCCGCGCCCGCCGCACGGCGTCGGACACCGCTTGCACCGCACGCGCCTGCCCGATCACCCGGTTGCCGAGTTCGGACTCCATCCGCAGCAGCTTGCCGGTCTCGCCCTCGAGCAGCCGGCCGGCCGGGATCCCGGTCCACGAGGAAACCACGTCGGCGACATCGTCGGGACCGACCTCCTCCTTGACCATCTTTTCTTCCGAACGAGCCGTGGTGCTTGCCTCGTCAAGCTGCTTGCTGAGCGAGGGAATCTCGCCGTACCTGAGCCGTGCCGCGGTATCCAGGTTTCCTTCGCGTTCGGCGCGCTCGGCCTGGGTTTCCAGGTCGTCGAGCTGCTTCTTGAGCTCGCCCACCCGGTTCAGGCCGGACTTCTCCTGCTCCCACCGGGCGGTCAGCCCGTTGAGCTGCTCCTGCGAATCGGCCATGGTGGCACGCAGCCGGTCCAGCCGGTCCTTGCTCGCCGGGTCCGATTCCTTGGCGAGCGCGAGCTCCTCCATCTTCATCCGGTCCACGGCACGGCGCAGCTCGTCGATCTCCACGGGCTGGGAGTCGATCTCCATGCGCAGCCGGGAGGCGGACTCGTCGACCAGGTCGATGGCCTTGTCCGGCAGGAACCGCGCGGTGATGTACCGGTCCGACAGGCTGGCGGCGGCGACCAGCGCCGCATCCGAGATCTGCACTTGATGGTGTGCCTCGTAGCGGCCCTTGAGCCCGCGCAGGATCGCGATCGTGTCCTCCACCGAGGGCTCGCCGACCAGCACCTGCTGGAACCGGCGCTCCAGGGCGGGGTCCTTCTCGATCCGTTCGCGGTACTCATCCAGCGTGGTGGCGCCCACCATGCGCAGCTCACCGCGGGCCAGCATCGGCTTGAGCATGTTGCCGGCATCCATCGCGCCTTCGGCGGCGCCGGCTCCGACGACCGTGTGCAGCTCGTCGATGAACGTGACGACCTGGCCCTCGCTCTGCTTGATCTCGGCCAGCACCGCCTTGAGCCGCTCCTCGAACTCGCCGCGGTACTTCGCGCCGGCCACCATCGCGCCCAGGTCGAGCGCGACCAGCCGCTTGCCGCGCAGCGACTCGGGCACGTCACCGGCCACGATGCGCTGCGCGAGGCCCTCGACCACCGCGGTCTTGCCCACGCCGGGCTCGCCGATCAGCACCGGGTTGTTCTTGGTCCGCCGGGACAGCACCTGGATGACCCGCCGGATCTCGGCATCGCGGCCGATGACCGGGTCGAGCTTGCCGTCGCGGGCCTGCTGGGTCAGGTCGACGCTGAACTTCTCCAGCGCCTTGTAGGTGTCTTCTGGGTCCTCGCTGGTCACCCGCGCGCTGCCGCGAATCTGGGCGAACGCGTCGAGCAGCGCCTTCGGGGTGGCGCCGGCCGAGTTCAGGATCGACTTCGCGTCGCCGCCCTCGGCGGCGAGCCCCACCAGCAGATGCTCGGTCGAGACATACTCGTCGCCCAGCTCGCGGGCCCGCTTGGCCGCGTCCGCGTAGGCGGCGAGCATCGACCGGGACATCTCCGGCGCGCTCAGCGTCGCGCCACGAGCCCGGGGCAGTCTTTCCAGGCGCTGGCGCGCGGACTTCGCGACCGCGCCGGGATCGGCACCGATGGCGCGCAGCAGCGGCGCGGCGGTTCCGCCGTCCTGCTCGATGAGCACCACCAGCAGATGCAGGGGCTCTACCTGCGGGCTGCCGTCGGTGGCGGCCTGCCGCAGCGCGGCGGTGATCGCCTCCTGGCTCCGCCTGGTGAGCTTCTCGTCAGCCATTCTTACTCTGTTCTCCCCCCTGGGGCCTGACGCCGAGCGTTCCCAGCCGCGCGTCGCGGATCGGGACCAGCGCCGCCCTCGGGTCCCCCCCGGAACGGCGCAACTCGGCCAGCCGCGCGGCTACCGCGCGGGTCGATTCCAGCTCTACCCGGAGCTGGGTCACTTCAGCGTGCAATTCGGCGATCAGCCGGCGTGCCTGCTCCAGCTCGCGGAGCTGGTCCAGGATCAGCTTGATCCCGGAGAGGTTGACCCCCTCCTCCTGGGACAGCCGCTGCACCTCGCGAAGCGCGAGGATGTCACGCATCGAGTACCGCCGGCCGCGGCCCGCGGACCGGCCTGGGGATACCAGGCCGATCCGGTCGTAGGCGCGCAGCGTCTGCGGGTGCATGCCGGCCAGCTGGGCGGCCACGGAAATGACGTAGACCGGCATGTCGTCCGACATCTCATACGGACTACTGGTCATGGTGGCCTCCTTTCTAGGCCTCTTTCGCCCTGACGAGCAGCTCTTCCCTCGGGTCCGCGCCGGCGGTGGCCTCGCGGAGCTCCTCGATGGCGCCCTTGGCCTTGCTGGACAGGTCGGCCGGCACTTGCACCTCGACGGTGACGAGCAGCGCGCCGTTGGCACCGTCCTTGCCACGAATGCCCTTGCCGGACACGCGGAACGTACGGCCGTTCGGCGTACCCGCCGGGATCCGCACGGTCACTGGCGCACCGCGGTGCGCCGGCACCTTGATCTCCGCCCCGAGCGTCAGCTCGGGGAACGTGACCGGCACGGTCACCGTGAGGTTGTTCCCCGATCGGCCGAACACCGGGTGCGGCTTCACATGCACCCGGACGAACAGGTCGCCGGCCGGACCGCCGCGCTCGCCCGGCGCGCCCTTGCCCTTGAGCTTGATGCGCTGGCCGTCCGCGACCCCGGCGGGGATCCGCGCCTGGATGACGCGCGAGCTCATCGCCCGCCCGCTGCCCGCGCAATCGGGGCAGGGGTCGTCCACGACGAGCCCGCGGCCGTGGCACTCGTGGCACGGCTCGGAGATCCCGAACGAGCCCTGGCTCTTGCTCTCCAGGCCGGTGCCCTGGCACGACGGGCAGACGCGTGGCACCGTACCCGCCTTGGCGCCGGTTCCCCGGCAGGTCGGGCACGCCCCCTCGCCGGTCAGCCGCAGCGCGACGGTGGCGCCGTCGATCGCGTCGCTGAACGAGAGCGTGGTCTCGGTCTCCACGTCCTGCCCGCGGCGCGCCCGGTTCGCCGCCGAGCCGCCCTGCCGGTTGCCGAACACGCCGCCGAGAATGTCGCCGAGGCGACCGCCGGCGTCCCCGGCCCCGGCGAAGATGTCGCCCAGGTCGAAGCCGCCGAAGCCGCCCTGTCCTGGCCGGGATCCGGTCGGGACCCGGAACCCGCCGCCAAACAGGGTGCGGGCCTCGTCGTACTCCTTGCGGCGCTTCTCGTCGGAGAGCACCGAGTACGCCTCGGAGATCTCCTTGAACTTCGCCTCGGCCGAGGCGTCGCCCTTGTTCGCGTCGGGGTGGTACTTGCGAGCGAGCTTGCGGTACGCGGCCTTGATATCAGCCTGCTTGGCGGTCTTGGCGACCCCCAGCGTCTTGTAGTAGTCCTTCTCTAGGTAGTCCTTGCTGCTCATCCCGCCTCGCTCGGCTGTCTAGTTTCCTTCCTCGTCCGCCGTCCCGGGCTCCCCGGTCTCGGACTCGGGCAGCTCTGGTTCGGCGACCGCGACCCGGGCTGGCCGCAGGATCCGCTCGCCCACCTTGTAGCCGGGCTGGAGGATCTCGACGCAGGTGTCTTCGGTGACTTCGGATGAGTAGGAGTGCATCAGCGCTTCATGGATCTTCGGATCGAAGGGGTCACCCTTCTCGCCGTAGGAGATCAGGCCAAGCCGGGCCACCGCGGCGTGCAGCTGGTCGGCGACCGACTTGAAGCCGCCGGACAGCTCACCGTGCTCCTTGGCCCGGTCGATGTCGTCGAGCACCGGCAGCAGCCCGGACAGCGTCGCCGCCACGGCCTGCTCCCGCACCGCGGCCCGGTCCCGGTCGACCCGCTTGCGGTAGTTGGCGTACTCGGCTTGCAGCCGCTGGAGGTCCGCGGTCCGCTCTGCTAGCAGGCCGACTGCGTCGGCAGTGCCGGCTTGGTCGCCGCTCGCGCCGGCTGCGCCGGCACTCTCGACGCCAGCGTCGGCTTCGCCTCCCAGGCCGGCGGTCGGCTCCTCCTCCCCGTCACTCGCCCGGCCAGACTCGGCACCCGACCCCCCAGCACGGCCGGTACCGGGGGTACCGGCCGGCTTGGAGGCCGCGTGCTTGCCGCGCCGGACCTGGCCGGTGACCGGGTCGATGCGCCGGTGATCGTGGATCACCGGGCCGCCCGTCTCCTCAGGTACTGGCGTGTCGGATGCAGGCATCAGGCCGCTCCGCCCTCACCGGTGCCGTCGTCGACGATCTCCGCCTCGACGACCTCGTCGTCCGCGGGGGTTTCCGTCGATGCGGACGGCTCGCTGGCCTGCTGCGCCTGGGACTGCTGGTAGATCGCGGTGCCCATCTTCTGGCTGACCTGAGCGGCCTTCTCGGTCGCGCTCTTGATGGTCTCGGTGTCGTTGCTCTCCAGCGCCTTCTTCACGTCGGCGAGCGCGTCGCGCACCTCTGTCTTGATGTCGTCAGGCACCTTGTCCTCGTTCTCGCCGAGGAACTTCTCGGTGCTGTAGACCAGCGAGTCCGCCTGGTTGCGGATCTCCGCCTCCTCGCGGCGCTGGCGGTCCTCCTCGGCGTACTGCTCGGCGTCCCGGACCATCTTGTCGATGTCGTCCTTGCCCAGCGCGGAGCCGCCGGTGATCTGCACCGACTGCTGCTTGCCCGTGCCGAGGTCCTTGGCGGACACGTTCACGATGCCGTTGGCGTCGATGTCGAAGGTGACCTCGATCTGCGGCACGCCGCGCGGTGCCGGCGCGATGCCGGCCAGCTCGAACATGCCGAGCTTCTTGTTGTAGGCCGCGATCTCCCGCTCGCCCTGGAAGACCTGGATCTGCACCGACGGCTGGTTGTCCTCGGCGGTGGTGAAGATCTCCGAGCGCTTGGTCGGGATCGTGGTGTTCCGCTCGATCAGCTTGGTGAAGATGCCGCCCTTGGTCTCGATGCCCAGCGACAGCGGGGTCACGTCGAGCAGCAGGACGTCCTTGACCTCGCCCCTGAGCACGCCGGCCTGCAGGCACGCGCCCACCGCGACGACCTCGTCCGGGTTCACGCCCTTGTTCGGCTCCTTGCCGCCGGTCAGCGACTTGACGAGCTCCACAACGGCGGGCATCCGGGTGGATCCGCCGACCAGCACCACGTGGTGGATGTCGCCGATCTTGACGCCAGCGTCCTTGATCACCTGCTGGAACGGGTTCTTGCAGCGGTCAAGCAGGTCGCTGGTCATCCGCTGGAACTCCGAGCGGGTGAGCTTGGCGTCCAGGTGCAGCGGGCCGCCGCCCTCCTCGGCCGGGCGCTGCGCGATGTACGCGATGTTGATCTGCGACTCCATCGACTGGGAGAGCTCGATCTTGCTCGCCTCAGCCGCGTCCCGCAGCCGCTGCAGCGCCATCTTGTCCTGGGACAGATCCACGCCGTAGCTGTTCTTGAAGTCCTTGACCAGCCAGTCGACGATCCGCTGATCCCAGTCGTCGCCGCCGAGGTGGTTGTCGCCGCTGGTCGCCTTGACCTCCACGACGCCCTCGCCGACCTCGAGCAGAGACACGTCGAACGTGCCGCCGCCCAGGTCGAAGACCAGGATGGTGGCCTCGTCCTCCTTCTCCAGGTGGTAGGCCAGCGCGGCCGACGTCGGCTCGTTGATGATGCGCAGCACGTTCAGCCCCGCGATCGTGCCGGCCTCCTTGGTGGCCTGGCGCTGCGCGTCGCTGAAGTAAGCCGGGACGGTGATCACCGCGTCGGTGATCTTCTCGCCCAGGTACGACTCGGCGTCCCTCTTCAGCTTCTGCAAGATGAACGCGCTGATCTGCTGGGGGGTGAACTTCTTGCCGTCAATGGTGACGGACCAGTCGGTCCCCATGTGCCGCTTGACCGAGCGGATGGTGCGGTCCACGTTGGTGACGGCCTGCCGCTTGGCGACCTCGCCGACGAGAACCTCAGAGTTCCTGGCGAACGCGACGACCGACGGGGTCGTCCGCGAGCCCTCGGCATTGGCGATGACCGTGGGCTCTCCGCCCTCAAGGATGGCGACGACCGAGTTGGTCGTCCCCAGGTCAATCCCTACCGCACGTGCCATGAGCTATCCCTTGATGTTGAAGTTGAGTAGTCCGCGCTCAAGCTTGCCAGCCGGACCACGTGCCGTCAAATGACTTGAGTCACTCAGGCTCAACTTTCCTCCTCCGGATTTCATTCCCGCGGACCCGCCGGACCCGCCGGACCCGCCGGACCCGCCAGTGACGGCTGCGGCTGGTGAGTGATATGTGGCTGGCGGTACGCAAGCGCGCCGCCTTCTCCGGCAGCAACGTGGAGGACCGCCCCTTCGTGGAGGATCAACCCCCCTTTCCGGGGGTCAGGGCTCCACGAAGGGGTAAATCTCCACGTTGTCGAGCCATGCACCCGCCAGTCGGCCCGACCGGACGGCCGGCGAGCGCGGCCAGCCCCAGCGCGACCCCGTGATGAGCCAACGGGATCTCCCACCGTGCCAAATACGCAGTTGAGCCCACTAATGAGGCAAGCCTCGGACCGCCGAGTCCGGGGCTGGTGCGGGCGTCTTGGTGCGGGTGGCGGGTGGCTGGTGTCCGGTCCGAGGCTTGCCTGGCGAACCCGTATCGCGGCTGCGCCGCGATGGACGCGCGGGTGCTGCGGGCGCACGCTGTGGTCATGGTGCGGCGTGCTGTGACGGTCAATGAACTGCTGGACGGGCATGTGGTGCTGGACATCGAGTGCCTGGACCGGATCTACCTCAATGCGTATGTGCCGGTCTTGCAGTCCAGCGGGCAGGTGGTGGCGTTCATGACCCAGCATCTGGGGATGCCGATCCCGTCGCCGGCGCTGATGGAGAAGATCAGTACCCGGTTCCGCCGCCAGGTGGATTTGTTCGTGTCCGGGAACGGCATCCCGCTGGTCCGGTTCGGCAAGGACGACCGCAAGATCGACGTGATGCAGCCCTATCTCGCCCGGCAGGCCGCTACCGGGCGGTCCGGGGTGGCCGCGGTCGGGGTGGCGCAGGAATTCCAGCGGGTCTGGGCCGCCTATCAGCGCGACACCGCCACGGCGGCGCCGCAGTACACCTTCGCCAAGGCGGACCGGCGGGTGACCTGCTACTACTTCTACCTGTGGGATGAGGACTTCGGGCCGGCGTTCATCAAGGTCTGCGCGTACTTCCCGTATCCGGCCAAGGTGTGGGTGAACGGGCATGAGTGGGCCAAGCGGCAGGCTGCCCGGGCCGGGATCGGGTTCACCGCGCTGTCGAACGGGTTCGCGTCCTGTGATGACCCGGCCGGGCTGCAGGTCATCTGCGACCGGCTCCAGCCCGGCACCATCGAGGTGTTCGCCCAGCGGTGGCTGCACGTGCTGCCGATGCCGTTCACACAGGCCGACCAGGAGCACGGGTACTGGTGGGAGCTGTCCATGCGGCAGGTCGAGGTCTCCCGCACTATCGTGTTCGCCGCGCCCCGCCAGGTCCGCGCGTTCTTCGAGGCACTCGTGGCAGATAACCTGGACATCGGCCGCCCCGCGCATGTGGAGATCATCTTCGGCCGGCAGATCCGCCGGAACACCAGGGGCACATTCCGCACCGCGGTCGACCGCCCGGCGGTCGGCCCGGACAACCAGGGCGTCATCGTGAACATCTACTACAAGCACTCGCGGGTCAAGCAGTACCTCAAGGACGGCCGGGCGATGCGGATCGAGACCGTCATCAACGCCCCCCGCGACCTGGGCTGCAACGCCCGCCTGCCGAACCTCGCCGAGCTGCAGGCCAGGGCCCGCGCGGTCAACCGGCGTATCGTGGAGACCGAGCGCGCCGGCCAGGGCACCGTCCTCGCGAGTCCAGCCTTTGAGCGGATCGCGCACCCCTCCACCAGCGTGGACGGGCGGAGGACCCCGGCCCTGCGGTTCGGCGATCCTCGGGTCATGGCCCTGGCCGGCGCCCTCTGCAACACCCTGCTCGCCGCATCCGGCATCACCAACAAGAGCCTGCGCGCCTTGATGACCGGACTGCTGCACGCACCATACTCACCCGGGCAGATGACCTACGACCTGCGCCGGCTCCGCCTGGCCGGGCTCATCCGCCGCGTCGAGCACACCAACCGGTACGTCCTGACCCCCGACGGCACCGCCATGGCCATCTTCTACACCAAACTCCACAACCGGCTGCTCCGCCCCCTCATGGCCGCCCGCCAGCCCCAGGCACCCCCGGACCTCCGCGACGCCCTGCACGTCATAGACCGCCATATCGACGACTACATCACCCGCGCCCGCCTGCCCAAACCGCGCGGAAACTTGACACAAACGTCCGGACGCTAGCGACCAAGGAACGCTAGCGACCAAGGAACGCTAGCGACCAAGGAACGCTAGAGCGTGTCTGCGTGCGGCGGGTGAGGGGTGGCGGAGGTCGAGCCGATGTCGTTATGAGAAAAAAGGGGGCAACATCCGGGTGGGCGGATGCGTGTCTTTGCCGGAGAACCCGGCGATGGAGCACGAATGACGTACGAGAAATTCGCGGCGGGCCGGCTCGCCGCGGTGCCGCGGTTCGCTGCTGATCAGGGCGCACGCGCGGTGGCGCACGATCGGCCGCGTCGACCACCCGGAGTCCTGTATCCGGAAGATGATCGTCAACGAGTTCATCTCGTCGAAGCGGCGGACCTGGCGGTTCGTGCCCGCGGGGAGCGCAGGTCGGCCAGCAGGTGCGCAGCCGGACGCTTGTCTTGCTTGACGGCAGGCCGTATGTCGGTGGGGGGCTCAGTTATGCCCAGCCCGGGCCTGCCAGCCTCGCCCGGCGGGGGCCGTCAAGGCTGCCGCCCGCCACGCGGGTGAACCCGGTCCCGCTCGGCTTCAAGCGGGACAAGGCCCCGTCCCCGTGCTTACTGACGGGTAATATAGCCGGGTGCCGCGGTCTGGCTGTCGTGGCGCCCGGCTCGGCGTTTGCGCGGCGCGACCCCGCGTCTGTCCGCCGATACGCTTGAGCTCCGCATACTGAGGAGGTCCGCGTGGCCGCAAGGATCATCATCGGCCTGGTCATGACCGTTGCCGCGTTGGCCATCGCCGGGCAGCGGCTGTGGTGGCTGCGGCGGCTGGCCGGGACCGGGCAGCCCGCGCCCGAGCGGTTCTCATACGCCCGGGATCATCTGGGGACGGACCTGAAGACGCAGGCCACCGAAGTGTTCGGGCAGCGCAAGCTGCTCAAGTGGTCGGTGCCGGGAGCGGCGCACGCGCTGACCTTCTGGGGATTCATCATCCTGATCCTGACGATCATCGAGGCGTACGGTGACCTGTTCAGCCGCACGTTCTCGATCCCCGGGATCGGGACCTGGTCCGCGATCGGGTTCCTCGAGGACCTGTTCGCGGTCGCGGTGCTGGTCGGAATCGTGACCTTCGCGGTGATCCGGCTGCGGACCGATCCCGCGCGGCGGGGACGTGCGTCGCGGTTCTGGGGTTCACATCTGAGCGCCGCCTGGCTGGTGCTCGCGATGATCTTCCTGGTGATCGCGACGTTGCTGCTGTACCGGGGCGCGCAGATCAACACCGGGGTGTTCCCGTATCAGCACGGGGCGTTCGCGTCGCAGCTCGTGGGGCACTGGCTGCACCCGCTGGGGTACGGGGCGAACGCGGTGCTGGAGGCCGTGTTCATCCTTGGCCAGCTCGGCGTCATTCTCGCGTTCCTGGTGCTGGTTGTGTATTCAAAGCACCTGCACATCTTCCTCGCCCCGCTGAACATCCTGTTCTCGCGGCGGCCGAACGGGCTCGGCGCGCTTGAGCCGATGCGTTCGGGCGGTGCGGTGATCGACTTCGAGGAAGCCGATCCGGATACCGATGTGTTCGGCCTCGGCAAGATCGAGGACTTTTCCTGGAAGGGCATGCTGGACATGGCGACCTGCACCGAGTGCGGGCGCTGCCAGTCCCAGTGCCCGGCGTGGGCGACCGGCAAGCCGCTGTCGCCCAAGCAGGTGATCCTGGACCTGCGCGATCACGCGTTCGCCAAGGCGCCGTATCTGCTGGCCGGGTCCGATGAGGAACGTGCCGCGTTGCCCGCGTCGGTGCAGGCGGAGGCGGCGCGCCCGCTGGTCGGCGGGGCGGACGTCAACGGGGTGATCGACCCGGACGTGCTTTGGTCGTGCACGAACTGCGGGGCGTGCGTGGAGGAGTGCCCGGTCGACATCGAGCACATCGACCACATCGACGGGATGCGGCGGCACCAGGTGCTGATCGAGTCCGCGTTCCCGGTCGAGGCTTCCGGGATGCTGAAGAACCTGGAGAACAAGGGCGACCCGTGGGGGATGGGCGCGGCGCGGCGGGCGGACTGGATCTCGGAGCTGGACTTTGAGGTGCCGGTCGTGGACGGTCCGCTGGGGCCGGACGTGGAGTACCTGTTCTGGGTCGGGTGCGCGGGGGCGCTGGAGGACCGGGCCAAGAAGACCACCAAGGCGATAGCGACGCTGCTGCACACCGCAGGCGTGTCGTTCGCCGTGCTCGGGCCGGCCGAGACGTGCACCGGAGACCCGGCACGGCGGATGGGGAACGAGTTCGTCTACTCCATGCTGGCGCAGCAGAACGTGGAGACGCTCAACGAGGCTCGCGTCCGGAAGGTTGTCGCATCGTGCCCGCACTGCTTCAACACGCTGGCGAACGAGTACCCGCAGCTCGGCGGGACTTATGAGGTGATCCACCACACGCAGCTGCTGGCGCGGCTGGTCGCGGAGGGTCTCTTGAAGCCGGTCGAGCGGGTGGACGAGAAGCTGACGTACCACGATCCGTGCTTCCTCGGGCGGCACAACAAGGTGTTCACGCCACCGCGCGAGATCCTGGAACAGGTTCCCGGCGTGTCCGCCGTTGAGATGCACCGCTGCAAGGAGCGCGGATTCTGCTGCGGGGCCGGCGGCGCACGGATGTGGATGGAAGAGCGGATCGGCAAGCGGATCAACACCGAACGGATCGAAGAGGCGCTGGCGCTCTCGCCCGACACGATCTCGACCGCGTGCCCATACTGCCTGGTCATGCTCGGCGACGCGGTCAATGAGAAGAAGGGGTCCGGGGAAGCGGCGGACACGCTCGAGGTGGTCGACGTGGCGCAGCTACTCGTGCGGTCCGTGGGGTCGCCCAGTGCTTCCGCTGGCTCCGGTGATGGTGCTGCCAGTGCGGAAGATTCCGCCGAAAGTGCTGAGCCCTGACCCATTGCCAGCGGCGTCGCTGCGAGCGATGTTTGAAAAAAGGGCCCGGGGGAGCGGGAGGGAGCCGCTAAGCGTGAGGGAGTCGCTCGACCCCCGGGCCCGGTATTTCAACGGTTAGCCATTGCTGGCGTATCCGTTTGCTGTGGCCAGGGCGGCACCTGAGTGCGTGCCTGGACGTGGCCCGTGCGGATGACGTCTAGCGTCACGATGTGCCGGAGTTGCGGGCTGGGGATCACGCGGACCTCGCGCGCCCAGCACGCCGTGGCGATGATGTCCCGTGCGGCGGTCAGGTCGTCCGCGGTTATCCCGGCCCGGCACCACACGGTGACCCGTTCACCGTACTCGGTGGGCTTTGTGCGGACGACGATCGGCAGCCTGCCGTTGCGGGACTGGACCCAGGCGTTCGCGCATCCCGTTCGGACCCGGTGCTCGGTGATCACACACCAGGCGCGTGCCTTGACGCGTTTCCTAGCCGGTGGCCAGATAGCGGCCGCCGTGAAAAGCGCGGCTGCGGTCGCGACCGTGGCGATCAGTGCGGCCGCGCCAAACGTGAGGCCGATAGCCGTCGCGACTGAAGGGATGCCGAAGGCGATCGCGAGTTCGTAGCGCCATTGCCAGGCCAACCCGAAGATGCTTGGCCGCGCCACCGTGCTGAACGCGGCCTCGACGCTGGCGAAGACGCTGGGATCGTTTGGCTGCCGCGGCCGTCCCGAGGCCATGGTTAGCTCACCCCGCCTTCGAGGCGTTCGTTGCTCTCGTTGTACAGGCGGCCGGTGCCGAAGCAGGTGATGCACGGCATGTCCTCGATGCCCTGCCCGGCACCCGCACACTGCGAGCACGCGGCGAGCGTGTCGAACGCGGGATCGCGGTAGCGGCGCCCGAGGCCGCCGTGGATCTTGATGATCTGCCAGCCGCGCCAGTACGCCTCGGCGTCGTTCACCAGGAACATGCGGTCGGTCATGTGCCGCGGGATGGCCGTCAAGCAGTCGGTGAGAACCGCGGCGGTGATCGTGAGGAAGGTCCGGATCCGGACGCCGGACGCGGGCGCGCGGGAGTATGCGGCGATCATCGTCCAGGTGTCGATTCCTGGTCGAGGCGCCCGCCGAGTGGGTATGCAGGGGTTGTTTTCCCTGGTGATGTTGCCTATCTTGAACACATTGGTCGCCCTTCTGGCTCGGATGGGAGCCCGGTGGGTGCTTTCGCTGGACCGGTGTTGCTGCACCGGTCCAGCGGCGCATCTGGGGTCTTGCGCGATGGGGTGCTGGCGGGACACCCAGATCGTCGATGCGGATGTAAGGCCGCTTTGGTGTGTTCGTATCGGCGCTTAGGCGGGGTTCGCCGGTTGGTTTGCGGTTCGAGTCGGCTTAGCGGCGGCGCCTCCTGTTCGTCACGCGGCCAGTTGTGAGATCCGGGCGGAACCAGTCCGCTCCCGTGAATGGCCGACGTTCTGTTCTCGGTAACCCCCCGGGTCACCGCTCGACCCCTTTGTCGGCGGGTCGCTGAGGCTGCTTCCTGTCCGATCTGATTTCATGATGAACCTGGCATTCGCCGTTGGCAAGTGCCAAAATCAATTGCCAGAGGCATGTACCAAAGGCACGTACCGTCGGTACAGTTCCATGTATTGGGATAGTCCGGCCTGCTAGTGCGCTACCCGCGGGAACTTCTGTGGAGGGACGTGACCTGAGTGGCGGAGGTGCGCAGTCCAACAGTTCGCCGACGCGAACTGGGTGCGTTGCTGCGCTCGTTCCGGATAGAGCAGGGTCTCACGGTGGAGCAGGTGGCGGGGCGGCTGCTGTGTTCCTCGTCCAAAGTGAGCCGGATGGAAACCGGCCGTCGTGGTGTCACCGCACGTGACATGCGGGACCTGTGCGATCTCTATGGCATCACTGACCAGGCAGAACGTGATCGCCTGATGACTATCGCGGAAGAAGGCAGGCAGCAGGCATGGTGGGCGACGTATGACCTGAACTACGACCGGTACGTCGGACTAGAACAAGCGGCACTCTCGATCCGCGGCTATCAGTCATCCGTTGTTCCCGCCCTCCTGCAAACCGCAGATTACGCTCGCGCGTCGTTGGTGGGTTTCGAGCGGCAGCCAGCCCCAGATGTGATAGAACAACGAGTCGAAGCAAGGCTCAGACGACAGGATCTGCTGAAGCGGAAGCCAGTGCCTCAATTCTGGGAAGTGCTCGACGAGGCGGCGCTGCACAGGCTTGTCGGCGGTCCCCAGGTCATGCGTGCGCAGTTGGATCGGCTGATAGAGGCGTGCAAATTGTCGGAGGTTACGGTGCAGGTCATACCGTTCGCCGTCGGTGCGCATCCAGGTCTCGAAACTAATTTCAAGATCGTTAAGCTTCCTCCTCCTGCTCCCGGCGTTGTTTTCGTAGAAGGACTCAACGGCGCCTCTTACATGGAGCGCCCTGAGGAGATCGAAAATTTCGAGCGCGTTTTCACTCGGCTAAGGTCGGTAGCGCTCAGCGCGGCCGACACTATCGAACTTATCGCTACTGTCCGCGATTCCCTTGGGTTATGGCCTACGCATGACTTGAGCGAGATATCCGCGGCTTGACGGAGCTGCGCAATTCCACAAAGACTGCCGCTTTGTCACTTCCCTGATTAGTTAATCATTTACATATATTTGTGGAGGGAGGAAAATGTCCGACACCCGCCCCGAAGCCGTCAGCCTCCAATGGCGGAAGGCTTCGCGTAGTGCCGCGAACGGGGAGTGCGTCGAGATCGCCTCGACCGCAAGATACGTGGCTATCCGCGATTCGAAGAATCCGGACGGTGATGTCCTGGCCTGTGCGCCAGAAACGTTCCGAGCGTTGCTCGATGCCGTAAAGAACGGTGGGTTTCGTTTTTAGTACGAGTTGGACGTGATCGTGCGCCGGAGGAGGCGTAGCACCACGGGTCTCCTCTGGCACACGATCGGACTAGACCTTGGCGCGGTAGAAGTTCAGGTAGGAACGCGACGGTGTCGGACCGCGCTGGTCCTGATATCTAGACCCGTACACGGGTGACCCGTACGGATGCTCGGCGGGCGCGCTGGTACGGAACAGGCACAGCTGCCCGATTTTCATTCCCGGCCACAGCTTGATCGGCAGCGTGGCCACGTTCGACAGCTCGAGCGTGACGTGCCCGGAAAAGCCCGGGTCGATCCAGCCCGCGGTCGAGTGCGTCAGCAGCCCGAGGCGCCCCAGACTCGACTTGCCTTCGAGCCGTCCGGCTACATCATCAGGCAAGGTCACCACCTCGTACGTCGAGGCTAGGACGAACTCGCTGGGATGCAGGACAAACGGATCGTCGCCTTCGGTCTCCACCAGCCGGGTCAGGTCCGGTTGTTCGACCGCCGGATCGATATGCGGGTAGCGGTGGTTCTCGAAAACCCGGAAGTACCGATCCAGTCGTACATCGATACTCGATGGCTGGATCAGTTCGGGAGCATACGGATCGAGCTTGACCCGCCCGGACTCGATCTCGGTTCTGATGTCTCGATCGGAGAGGAGCACGCTGGCAACCTACCCGGTCCTGTACCATGTCTGAGCGAGGTTGCCGCGGACGAGTTCCGTGGCGCCGGTGCGGGCGTAGTTCAATGGCAGAACATCAGCTTCCCAAGCTGACAGTGCGGGTTCGATTCCCGTCGCCCGCTCCACGAGAGAAACCCTAGGTCAGCGGTCCTAACTGCTACTCGCGGCTCTGGTTGGCGCGCCACATCGCAACAGTGGTGAGGATGACTGGAACCGAGGCCAGCCACAGCACGCCGCTCATCGTGGTAGTGGCGGCGCTTACGCTGCCCAGCAGTGCGCCCAGGGCGATGGCCAGGTTGAACATGGCGGTGTTCAGGCCGGTCGCGGCTTCGGGTGAGTGCGGTGCGGCTTTAAGGATCCAGGTCTGGACGCTGACCGGCAGTCCGCCGAAGGCCAGGCCCCAGACGATCAGCATCACCGTCCCGGTGGCGGGGGTGGTGCCGATCAGCGGGATGGCGGCGAGCGCAGCGGCCAGGATCGTACTGACCGCGATGATCGTGGCGCGGACGTTGCGTGCGGCCGCCGAGCCGGCCAGGAAGTTGCCCGCGATGGCCGCGGCGCCGTAGCCGAGCAACAAGACGCCGACGTCGTGCGCGGGTATCCGGGCGATCTTCTGCAGGATGGGGCTGACGAAGGTGAACGCGCCGTACTGGCCGGTGACGAGCAGGAAGGTCGCCAGGACCCCAGCCCGGACGCGTGGTTCACGCAGCTGGGCGAGCAGCGTGCGCATGCGCACCGGCCGGGTGGCCGGCATCGGGGGAAGGAGCAGCACCAGCGCGACGACGAGCAGCGCGCCCAGTCCGGCCAGTGCCGCGAAGGCTGTCCGCCAGTTAGTCAGCGTGCCAACCAAGGTCCCCGCTGGCAGACCGAGGACGTTGGCGGCCATCGCGCCGAAGAAGATCACCGAGGTGGCCCGCGGTACGTGGCGTCCCGGTACCAGGCGGACCGCAAGTCCGGCGGCCAGCGCCCAGAACCCGCCGATGCTGATCCCGGCCAGGAATCGCGCTGCCAGCAGCACGGGGAAGCTGGGCGACATCGCGGACAGCACGCTGCTGGCGACCGTCAACGAGATCAGCCCGACAAGCGCCTGGCGGCGTTCCAGACGACCGATCAGGACCGGCAAGACAACGGCGGCCGCCGCGGCGACCAGGCCCGAGACGGTGACCAGCAACCCGACGCGGGCCTCGGGAACCCGGAGCCCTCCGGCGATCAGGGGCAGCAGCCCCGTCGGCAGCTGCTCGACGGTCACGACCAGGAAAGTCCCGACCGCGACCGCGCCGGTCGCGAGCCATCCACGCAACGCCACCCGCTCGGCAGAATCCGACGCTGGCCGCGGATCGTGTATGTGCGCCTCTGCGGACGGCCCGTCCTCTGCCCGGCCGGCGGTGTTCCCGCGGCCCGGCATCGCTGTCTCGTTGCGAGGGCGTCTGATCTCGTTCATCATACTCCTTAACGTCAAACATTTCGACGTTAAGAAAATATCTAACCTGATACCTTAGTGTCAAACAGTTTGATGTTAAGGAGTTGGCTGGCGGTGGGAGATACCCTCGACTGGATCCTGGATCAGTGGCGGGCCGAACGACCTGATCTGGATCCGAGCCCGATGGGCGTAGTCGGCCGCATCCAGCGCGCTTCCCGGCTGCTTGAACAGGGCCTGAGCGACTACTTCGCCGGGCACGGACTCCAGCTCTGGGAGTTTGACATCTTGTCTACGCTGCTGCGCTCAGGTCCGCCGTACCAGTTGACGGCAGGCGCCCTTGGCCGCGCTTCCATGATCAGCTCCGGTGCTGTCACTAACCGGATCGACCGGCTGGCAGCCCGGGATTTGGTGACCCGCGAAACTGATCCAGCCAACCGGCGCAGCGTGGTGATCACCCTCACCGCTAGCGGGCGCGACCTGATCAACAGTGCACTGCCTGGCCACATCGGCAACGAGAACCGGCTGCTCAGCGCCTTGGCCACGGCAGACCAGCAACAGCTCGCCAGCCTGCTCCGCACGCTGCTCGCCGCGCTCGGTGACCTGCCCTCCGCTGCGCCAGATCGTGCCCCAGTGCGCGAAAATATGTTAGCGCTGTTATATAAGCACTGATACATTTGTCCGGCGGGCTCGCAAGAGAGTCTCAGCCCAGCAGGAGGAGCAGGCATGACCCAGCCGGATGAAGCGCCAAAGCCGTACGACGAGGGCAAGCTAGACGTCGGCGACGGCAACCACGTGTACTGGCAGGTCCGCGGCACCCCTGGCGGCAAGCCCGCGGTCGTCGTGCATGGCGGCCCGGGCGGGGGCTTCGCCCGTGGCGGGTACCGGGGCTTCGACCGTGCGGGTTATCAGCTGGTCCTGTTCGACCAGCGTGGCTGCGGCGACAGCACCCCGCACGCGAGTGACCCCGCCACCGACATGCGGCACAACACCACGCAGCACCTGATCGACGACATGGAGCGGCTGCGTGAGCACCTGGGCATCGAGCGCTGGCTGCTGTACGGCTACTCCTGGGGCACCGCGCTCAGCCTGGCCTATGCCGAACAGCACCCGGAACGGGTCTCGGAGATCATCCTCGCCGCCGTCTTCTGCGCCCGCCGCTGCGATATCGACTGGATGTACCGGGATGCCAGGCGGTTCTACCCCGAACAATGGGAGCTGTTCCGGAACGGAGCGGGCACGCCGCGCGACGGCGACATCCTCGGGGCTTACGCCCGGTTCATGGAGGACCCCGATCCAGCGGTGCGGGAGAAGGCAGCCGATAACTGGTGCGCGTGGGAAGACGCACTGCTGTCCCACGAGCTCCAGGGGAAGGCCGCGTTGATGAGCGGCCTCCCCGAACTAGAACGCCTCGCCTTCGTGCGGATCTGCGCCCACTACTTCGCGCACGGCGCATTCCTGGAAGACGGCGCGCTGATCCGCGACGCGGGCCGGCTGGCGGGTATTCCTGGGGTACTGGTGCAGGGCCGGATGGACTTGAACGGGTCAGTTGAGGCTGTCTGGCAGCTGTCCCGAGCCTGGCCAGAGGCCGAACTACGGCTCGCCGAGGACGCCGGCCATCTCGACAGCGAGACAAAGGTCCGGTACATCCGCGAGGCGGTCAGCCGGTTCGCGATCCGCTAGCCGTAAAACGGAGCCCTAAGCGTCGAGGATGGCCGCGTCGGTGCCGCCTTCCTCGCCGAGGATCGAGCCGATCTGGGCCACCGAGTCCGGGCGCCTCGCTCGCAGCCACAGCAGCACCGCAACGCCAACCACCAGCCAGATGCCGGCCAGCAGCGGAGTCCAGGCCAGGATGCTCGGCGGGGTCGGATGCACCGATCCGTACAGCGCCGCGCCGAACACAATGGCGCCGATCAACGGCACGACCACGTGAACCGCCGGGTTCCAGTTCCGGGTCTCGCGTGTCTTCCAGAAGAACGCGATGCCGCCGAGGCACAGCACGATGTAGACAACGATGATCACCAGCGTGCCGGTGGTGGCCCAGAAATAGTAGTTGGAGAACGGCTGCCCGAACAGGCCACTGGACAGCGGATAGCCGATCAGCAGGGCCATCAGGGTGGCGATTCCGACCACGGCCAGGGTGGCGTTGACCGGGGTCTGGAACCGCGGTGAGGTCCGGCCGAACGCGGCGGGCAGGACGTTCTCGCGGCCCATTGCGAACAGTGTGCGCGAGGCGGCGGTGGCGCATGCCACGCAGACGATGAACGCGGACAGCATGCCGCCGATCTCGACCAGCGTGCCGAGCCAGGATCCGATGAAGCTCGTCGCGACGGTCTTCAGGGCCACCGGGTCGGCGCCGATCTTGGCGCCGTTGCCGAGGCCGAAGCCGATCGTGATGCTGTAGGTGGTCCACAGGTAGAAGACCACGGCGAACAGTGTCGCGGCGATGATCGCGATCGGGATGTAGCGGCGCGGATTGGCTGTCTCTTCGCCGAAGTCGGCGGCGGTCTCGAAGCCGATGTAGGAGGTGACGCCGAGGATGATGCCGTAGAAGACACCGTTGAACCCGCCGTTGACGGTGTGCCCGAAGCTGAAGGCGCCGGGCGCTTGACCGTGGCTGCCGCCCTTGGCGGTGGTGATGAGGTCGACCAGCACGATGACCGCGACCGTGACGATGCCGACGATCAGCTGCACTCGGGTGGTGACTTTGACCTTGATCGTCGCCAGCGCGATGAGCAGCGCCATCCCGATGAAGAAGAACAAGATCCAGAACTTCGGGTTCAGCCCGAGCAGGTCTGCCGCCAGGTACCCGACGCCGGACATGGTCATCGGGACGAAGCAGATCATGCCGAAGAAGTACAGCCAGCCCGCCATGAAGCCGGCGCTCTTGCCCAGGCTGCGGCTGGCGTAGGTGTAGGCGTATCCGGCCGAGGCCATCCGGCGGGTGAACCCGATCACGACGAACGCGAGCGACAGGCAGGCGACGCCGCCGAGCAGGAATGACAGCGGGGTGGAGCCGCCGCTCACCGCGGCGACGCCGGAAACGTTGAGCAGCATCGCCATGCCGGGGGCGAGGACGGACACCGAGATCGCGACGGCATCCCATAGGCGCAGGGAGCCGTGCGCGAGCCTTCCGGTTGCGGCGCCAGGAATCAGGTCGGGGCTTGTCTTGGCCATGGGGTCGCTCCGCTCATTCGGGCATCAGGACGGTGTGCTCGTCCAGGGCGTAGTCGAACGCCAGTGGCTCGCAGCCGAGGTCGTTGATGAACGCGAGAAACTCGGCGTGCACAGGGTGGGCCCGGTAGGCGTTCATGGTCTCGAAGTCGGGGAACTCGGTGTAGAGGAGATGGGAGTAGCCGCGGTTGCGGCCCCCGGTGAGGTCCTTGCCGAAGTGGACCCTGGTCATCAGGCCGATCTTCTCCGGCCATGACGCGACCATGGCGCGCAGTTGGGCCTGTTCCTCGGCGGTCAGCTCGCGGGGAAACTTGAACAGGACGATGTGCTGCAGGCTCATCTCAGACCGCCTTCCGTGAAGTCAGAAGAGATGTCAGAAGAGATGTCAGAAGAGACGTCAGAAGTGACGTCAGAAGAACTCGAAGTACTCACGCATCTCCCAGTCGCTGACGTCCTGGCCTTCCGGCGGCGGGTTCTCGGCGATCGAAACGTCGTGCCTGGCCAGCTCGGCGCGCTTCATCTGGACCAGATAGTCGACGAGCGCGTCGCCGAACGCCTTGCGGAAAAAGTCGTCCCGGACAAGCGCGTCGACCGCCTCGTGCAGTGAGGTGGGCAGTAGCGGCGCGTCGGCCGCGTAAGGATCGGCCGCCACGGGAGGAGGCGGCACCAGCTCGCGGCGCAGGCCATCCAGGCCGGCCGCGATGTTGGCCGACATGTACAGATAGGGATTGGCGGCGGGCTCGCCCATCCGCATCTCCACGTGGCTGTTGGCGTCCCCGGGCGCGCCCTGCACCCGGACAAGAGCGCCGCGGTTCTCTACCGCCCAGCAGATCCTGTCGGGTGCGAAGGAATACGGCCGGAAGCGCTTGTAGCCGTTCACGGTCGGGGCGGCGAACATGGTCATTGGCATGGAGTGCTCGAGCAGCCCGGCCACGAACCGGCGCCCGGCCTCGGAGAGGACCTCGTCCGGGCTGGCGAACGCGTTGCCGCCGTCCTGCCGGGAGATCAGCGACTCGTGCAGGTGCCAGCCGGAGGAGAAGAAGTTGGGCAGCGCCGGGCGGCACATGAACGTGGCCAGCAGGCCGCGGCGCTGGCACATCTGCTTGACCGCGGACCGGAACAGCACGACCGAGTCCGCAGCGGCGAGCCCGCCGATCGGGCTGAAGCTGAACTCCATCTGGCCGGGGCCCCACTCGTCCTCCATGGACCGGGGCGGCAAACCGACCGCGCCTAGCCCGTCTCGCAGGACCTCCAATGTGGCGGCCACGCTGTCCAGGCGGACTTCGGACAGGTATTGGTAGCCGCGCTGGAACACGCTGACCGCGGGCGGCGGCGGGGTGAACCCGGCGTTCTCCGGCTCGATCCGGTCTGAGTCGACCTTGACGATGTAGTACTCGACCTCGATGCCGGCCAGGAAGTCGTAGCCCGCGCTGGCCAGGTCGGCGAGCTGGCGGCGCATCAGGCCGCGGCCGTCCAAGGGCATGGGCGCGCCGCTGGAGAAGTAGACGTCGCACAGCATCCAGCCGGTCCGGTCGGCCCACGGGAGCATCTGGAACGTGGCCGGATCGGGGACCAGCACCACGTCGGGGAACCCGGTGAACTCGTCGATCCCGAAGCCGCCGCCGGCCGCGAAGGCGGGCACGAACACCTGGTTGCCTGTGTCCAGGCTGTAGATCGCGCCAGAGAAGTCCAGGCCGTTGGACATGGCGGCGATTGCCACGTCGGGTGAGAGCGATTTGCTGCGGGGCAGCCCGTGCTGGTCCACCACGACCAGCCGCACGGTGCGCACGTCCCGCTCCCGGATGCGGGCGGCCACGGCCTCGGCGGCGGCCTGCTGCTCCTCGGAGTACAAGCTGTGCCGGGCCACGAAACCGTGCTGGCCGACCCCATCGACGGGTGTGCTTGCCACTGTGGTAAGTCTCCGATCATCTGCGCCAGCATCGCGGCGGTGAAGTTGTCCGGCTCGACGTCGGCCAGCGAGAGGAAGGTCTCGGTACGCTGAACGCCGCGGATCGTGAAGATCTTGGTGAGCAGGAGTTCGCGCAGGTGCGTGTGGTCACGGACGCGAAGCCGGACCAGCAGGTCAAGGCTGCCGGTCACCACGCTCATGTCCTCGGCCTCGGGCAGCGCCTGGATCCCGCGGATGATCTCGCTCAGGTCCATGCCCGGTCCGGCGGTGACGGCGAGATAGACCACGACAGGGAAGCCGAGTGCGGCCCAGTCGATATCCACCCGGTAGCCGCGGATCACGCCGCTGCGCTCTAGCCTGGCTAGCCGGTCGGCCACCGCGGGCGGCGACATCTCGATCGTCCGGGCCAGTGACCGCTGGGACTGGCGCGCGTCGGTAGCCAGCGCGCGCAGCAGCGCGATGTCGAGGTCGTCCACCTCCGCCTTCTGCGTGGACGGCGAGGCGACCTCCGTCAGCTTGGCCAGCGGCGCCGCTTGGACATGATCTGTGATCGCTTCCATATGCCAGGTAACCCGTCGCCATATATAACAGATTGAGGTACTCTGAAGACTATAAGGTTATCAATGTAAATAACAACGTGGTGGGATTCTTACATTTGTAAAATCTCCCTGTCAAGCACGGTGCGGGGAGTATCCGCTGGTGAAGGACGGAGCGGGCAGATGACGGCAGCACTCGAGGAATACGACTTCAGCCCGCGGCTGGCGCGCCGCACGCAGGCCCTGGGGGGCGGCGAGATCACCGCCATTCTTGCCCTGGCCGGGGCTACGGATGTCATCACGTTCTCCGGTGGATTCCCCGACCCGGCGACCTGGCCGACCGACGTGCTCTCCGCCATCGCGGCCCGCCTGATCAGCGAGGATGCCGGAGTGGCGCTCCAGTACGCGGCGACCGAGGGGATCGCGAGCGTCCGCGATTACGTGTCAGGCCGGCTGGCGGCGCTGCAGGGCCGAGCGCCAGGGCCCGGCGAGCTGATGATCACCAGCGGCGGCATTGACTGCATGGAACTGCTGGCCAAGAGCTATGTGGACCCCGGTGATGTGGTTGTCGTCGAGGCGCCCACCTACCTGGGCGGCATCATGGCCTTCCGAGGCTACGAGGCCGACCTCCACGGCGTGCCGGTGGACCACGACGGCCTGCGCGTGGACGTGCTGGCCGACCTGCTCAAGGGCGGGCTGCGACCGAAGATCCTCTACACGATCCCCGACTACCAGAACCCGTCCGGACTGTCCCTGTGCGCGGAGCGCCGGGCCGTACTGGTCGAGCTGGCCCGCCGGTACGGGTTCCTGATCCTGGAGGACGTCGCCTACCGGGAGCTGGGCTTTGGCGAGGCGCCACCGCCAAGCCTGTGGTCCATGGCGCCCGACCTGGTGCTTCAGGCGGGCACGTTCTCGAAGATCTTCTCCCCAGGTTTCCGGATGGGCTGGGCGGTGGGCCCGGCACCGATCATCAGCCACCTCGGCGTGGCCAAGCAGAACTCCGATCAGTGCGCGGGCGCACTGGGCCAGCGGCTGATGGAGGAGTACGGTCGCAGCGGTGAGATGGACCGGCAGATCGTCCGGTCCCGTGTCTTGTACGCGCGTCGGGCCGAGCTGCTGACCCAGGCGCTGGCCGTGCATATGCCGGCGGGCACGACGTGGACCACGCCCCAGGGCGGCTTCTATGTCTGGGTGACCGCGCCGGATGGGGTCGACACCGTGGCGCTGTCGGCCGCCGCAAGCGAACGCAAGGTCGCATACGTGCCCGGTCGCCCGTTCTACCCCGACGGCTCCGGGGGAACCCAGATCCGGCTGGCCTACAGCCGGGTCGCCGACGATCTGATCGACGAGGGCGTCCGCCGCATCGGCGAGGTGCTCCGAATCGCACTGGAGGAAGCATGAGCGGCACTGAGTCTTTGGGAGACGCGACGAGTCACTTCACGACCGAGGCTCTGGGGGAGCCGGCTGGCCAGGGCCGGTACGTGAACGTGGACGAGCTGACACCGGTGGAGTTCCTGCCCGGGCTGGGCTTCCGGCCGGTGCAGGGCCAGAAGGCCATGGCCAACTTCGTGACGTTCGCGCCGGGCGCGACAGCCCCGCGCCACGTCCACGAGGAGGAGCAGATCGTCGTGGTGCTGGACGGCGAGTTCACCTTCGACCTGGACGGAGACGTGCGGGTCATGCGCAAGGGCGACGTGGCCGTGGTGCCGTCCTGGGTCCCGCACGGCGCCTGGACGACCGACAGCCACTGCACCGAGCTAGACGTGTTCAGCCCGCCGCGGCAAAGCCTGCTCAAGCTGGCCGAGGCCCAGGCCGCCGCAGCTAGAGTTGCCGCGGCTCAAGCCACCGACGCGAAAGCCGCCGAGGAGGCTTAGTGGACCTGGGGCTATCCGACCGCCGCGCCATCGTCACGGGCGGATCCAAGGGCTTGGGCGAGGCCATCGCGGCCGAGCTGCTGGCCGAAGGCGCGGCGGTGTTCACCTGCTCCCGCAATGCCGCCGAACTGGACGCCACGGCAGCGCGGCTCAGGAAGCGGGCGGGCGGCACGGCCGTCTCACTCGGCGCCATGGCCTGCGACGTGACCGACCCCGATCAGGTCCGCGCGTTCGTGGCGGCCGCGGCCGAGCAGCTGGGCGGCATCGACATCCTGGTCAACAATGCCGGCGGCGCCAGGCCGGGCCAGTTCGGCACGTTGACCGACGACGACTGGCAGGCCGACATCGAGGTGAAGCTGTTCTCGCAGATCCGCTGCATCCGCGCGGCGCTGCCCCAGCTGCGCCGCAGCACGGCCCCGCGGATCATCAACATCAACGCGCTGTACGGCCACTACCCGGACCCCGCGTTCCTGGCCTCGTCGGTGAACCGGGCCTCGTGCCTGAGCCTGTCCAAGGCGCTGGCCATCGAACTCGGTCACGAGGGAATCCTGGTCAACAGCGTGAACGTCGGCTTCGTCGAGACACCGCAGTGGCAGAACATCCACCGCCGCCGCGCCCCGGACATGCCCGCCGAGGACTTTTTCGGCCAGCTGGCCTCCGCTGAGGTGCCGCTGGGCCGGTTCGGCCAGCCCGACGAGGTGGCCGGCCTGGTCGCGTTCCTGGCCAGTGACCGGGCCAGCTATATCGCCGGGGCGTCGATCGACGTGGGCGGCGGCATGGGCAAGAACCTCTGAGGAGGAACCAGAACACGTTACAGTTTTGCGTGTGCGTCATGGCGTCGTGCTGTTCACCAGCGATCGTGGCATTACCCCTGCCGAGGCGGCCAGCGCGGCGGAGGCGGCTGGTTTCGATTCGTTCTACGTGCCCGAGCACACCCACATTCCGGTCCGGCGCGAGGCCGCCCACCCACGCACCGGCGGTGCCGAACTACCGGATGACCGGTACCTGCGCACCCTGGATCCTTGGGTGTCGCTCAGCATGGCGGCGGCCGTCACCACGACGATCCGCCTCGGCACCGCGGTGGCGCTGCCTGCCGAGCATGATCCGCTCTCGCTGGCCAAGACGATCGCCTCCCTTGACCACCTCTCCGCGGGGCGGGTAAACCTCGGCGTCGGGTTCGGCTGGAACACCGACGAGCTTGCCGACCATGGCGTGCCGGCCAGCAGGCGGCGCACCGTCCTCCGCGAGTACCTGGCGGCCATGCAAGAGCTGTGGTCGGCGGAAGAAGCGAGCTACGCCGGGGAGTTCGTCCGGTTCGACAGCTCCTGGGCCTGGCCCAAGACGGTCAGCCAGCCTCGCCCGCCAGTGCTGCTCGGCGCCGCCGGCGGTCAGCGCACCTTCGACTGGATCGCGGCATCCGCGGATGGCTGGCTCACCACGCCGGCCGAAGCGGACATCGTGCCGAAGATCGCGGAACTCAGGCAGACGTGGCAAGCGGCGGGTCGCCGTGGCGCGCCGCAGGTGGTGGCGCTGGCCGGGCGGCCCGACCAGGAAACGCTCACTGCCTGGGCCGGTGCTGGCGTCACCGAGGTGCTGTTCGGCATGCCGGACCGTTCCGCCGAGGAGGTGGTCGCGTACCTGGGCAGGCTCGCCGCACGGCTGAACCTGACCGGAGCGCCCGCGCCCGGCACGGTGCCGGACGCGGGGTAAGAGCGCTCGGGTCTAGCCGATCCGGAGGAACCAGCGGAGGATCCGCGGCAGCGCGAGAATGTCCGACGTCGAATGGTCGACGGCGCCGAGCTGGACGACCCGCACCTCACCACCGGCGCTCCTGATGTCCTGCGCGCAGTGCAGGGCGTTTACCTGCGTGACAGTGGTGTCACCGCGCGCCGCGAACAGCCGTACCGGAACCCGCGGGGTCCAGCCGGTGCACGTGGAGTTGAGATGGCTGGCCCGAAGCAACTCACCGGTCGGGTGCCTCAGCAGGTTCAGGAACCTAGGGGTGAGCAGATCGGACAAGCTGGACGGCAGGGCGGCGGGGATCTCGTCGTCCGGGTAATTTCCGTCGAACAGCTTGGTCACCGTGGCCGCGTACGGCTCCTTGAACGCTTCGGCGGGCGTCGCGTACAGGTGGTACAGCTTGTTCCACGAGGTGAGCGTGTATCCGATGTAGTACGGGGCGACCGCCTCGGAGACCTGACCGTTGAACAGCCCCGGCAGCTCCGCGCCGGCCAGGTCGTAGGGCCCGGACACCGGTGCCAGTGCCCGCAGCCCGAAGTACCCGGGCGACCCTTGCAGCGAATGGCCCAGCGCCATCGCCGCCGATCCGCCCTGGGAGAACCCGGTCACCAGCACGCCGCGCCGCAGCGTGTCGTGTCGTGATGCGGCGAGCGTCCGCGCCGCGGTGAGCAGGTCAGTGGTCGCGGACACCTCCGACTTCGCCACCAGGTACTCAATCGGCCCGGTCCCCGAACCCATCCCGACGTAGTCCGGCTCGGTCACCGTGAAACCTGCGGATGCGAACAGCTCCGCCGACCAGCGGCCCTCCACCGCGTGGTCCTTGCCCAGCCCGAACGAGGACGGCACGTCGGCCTTCGTCGCGGTGGTGCCGTGCGTGTAGCTGACCACGGGCAGGCTGGCCGGTCCCGCCGCCGGCAGCGCGACCAGGCCGCTGGCCACTACCGGCCGGCCGGTCGCATTCGTGGTGCGGTACGTGACGCGGTAGGCGTCCACGCCGTAGCGGACCTCGGCGCCACCGAGCGCGGGCGCGCCGGGCCCCAGACGGGCCGCGGCCAGCTCGGCCCGCACGCTCGCGGCGGACAGCCGCTGGAGCAGCGTTGCGGACACGAGCGTGCCACCCCGGGCGGACGGCGTGCTGGCGTGGGCCGGGGCACCGTACCCCATCATCGCGCCGGCGGTGCCGAGCAGCACCAGGCCGGCGACACCGGCTCGCCATGGCTTCCGTATGCCGCGCGCCGACGGCCGGGGCTTGTCTGGAGAATCAGCTTGAACGTCAATTGAACGGTGCATGCTGGCCTCTCTGGCTTCGGTTTCATCCGGCCGCGAGCTGGACCCTCGCATCCGGACGTTTAGGATGTGCTTTCACCTGTAAGAGAAAACTTACATATGAAGCCTGGATCCGTCAAGCTGCTGAGCCAGGGGCTAAAGTGAATTCGTACCTAGAGCTTGTGACTGATCCGCGTGCCGAGTTCTTCGCCCTCGCAGATCCGCCGCATGACGCCGGCCGCGGCGACGTCGAACACGTGCATGGTCAGGTTCTGCTCGTTCGCGAGGACGAAGGCACTGGTGTCCATCACCCGCACCCCGACCGCGAGTGCCTCGTCATAGGTCAGCTGGGTGTACCGGACCGCCGACGGGTTCTCCCGCGGGTCGCTGTCGTACACCCCGTCCACCCCGCGCTTGGCGACCAGCAGGGCGTCCGCGTCCAGTTCCAGCGCTCGCTGCACCGCGGGGTAGTCGGTGGTCACGTACGGCTGGCCGATCCCGCCGGCCAGCAGCACGATCATGCCGCGGCTGAGGTGATGCACCGCGCGCAGCCGGATGAACGGCTCGGCAACGCTGTGGATCGGAACCGCGGTCATCACCCGCACGTCGATGTCGGTGCGCGCCGTTAGCGCGCCGCGCAGCATGAGCGCGTTCATGATCGTGCCGAGCATGCCGATGTTGTCCGCCTCGGCCCGGCTGATACCCCAGCCGTCGGCCATCCGGCCGCGGAAGTAGTTGCCGCCGCCGACCACGACGGCGACCTGCACGCCGAGGTCCCGCACGGACAGCACTTCCTCGGCGACGCGCGCCAGGCTCGCCGGATCGACACCCGACCCGGCCGCCCCCGCGAGCGCCTCACCGCTGAGCTTGACCAGGACCCTGCTGTATCGCGGCACGTGCGATCCCCCTTCCTGGCCGCCCACCTGCGACCTCAGCCACGGTACCGCATGTACTCGATGGGTAGTCTGAAAGCATTGACCGAGTAGACACTGTCTCACTGGTCACCGGAGGGCGGCTTCTTCCGCGACGGCCAGCGCATCCCCTGGTGATCGGCCTTTTTCCGAACGACGTTCACTGATCGCCCGCAGAGTGCACTCCGATCAGGAGCAGGGCGTCCACCAGGGCCTGACCGCGCTGACCGCGCTGGCCGCGGTCGCCAGCCTTCTCACGCTGGCCGCGGCCGTCCTGGCGGTCAGCCGGGTTACCCTGGGACGGTGACGCCGGAAAAGCCCGCTGACCTCGCGCGCTTGCGCCGTGCCCGGGATCTGATGGACCACGAGTACGCGAGCCCGCTGGACGTCGCCGCGCTCGCCCGGGTCGCGCTGATGTCGACCGCTCACTTCGCGCGGCAGTTCCGCGCCACGTACGGCGAGACCCCCTACTCCTACCTGATGACGCGGCGGATCGAGCGGGCGAAGGCGCTGCTGCGCCGTGGCGAGCTGTCGGTCACCGAGGTCTGCATGGCGGTCGGGTGTACGTCGCTCGGCTCGTTCAGCGCGCGGTTCACCGAGCTGGTCGGCGAGACGCCGACGGCCTACCGGGCTCGTGACCACGGTCAGCTCGCGAGCGTGCCTGGCTGCATCGCCAAGGAACTGACCCGGCCCAGTCGCGGGGCTCGCTAGCATTGCGAACATGGACCTTACGCTTTCCACTTGCTTCATCCAAGTCCATGACCCCGATCTAGCACTGGTTTTCTACCGTGACGTACTCGGCCTGGACCTGCGTAACGACGTGGCCAACGAGGACTTCCGCTGGATCACCGTCGGTGCCGCCTCCCAGCCCGGTGTCTCGATCGTCCTCACGAACTACGTGTGCGGCGCCCCGGCCGACAGCGACGCGATCGCCGGCCTGCTCGCCAAGGGTGCCCTGAACGGCGTGCATTTCCGCACCGACGACCTCTTCGCCACGTTCGAGAAGATACGAGCCTCCGGCGCGGACATCGTGCAGGAGCCGACGGACCAAGTGTGGGGCACGCGGGACTGCGCGGTGCGGGACCCGTCCGGCAACCTGGTGCGTATCGACGAGGTGCCCGCTAACCGATGATCTCGGCCAGGGCGGGCAGCGAAGCCTCGTCGGCGACCAGGTAGGACAGGCCGAACCTGTCGCGGCGCGTCGCCAGGTCGGCGCGGATCTGGTCCGGGCTGCCGATGAAGATCGTCGGCATGGACCACACGGTCTCGACGTCGATCCCGGTCCAGCCGCGCCGCGCGATCAGCTCCTCGGTGCTCGCCCGCCGCTTGTCCGTCACGACGAACGTGCCGAAGGCGTTGATCTCCAGGTCCGGGAACCGGTCGCCGGCCCCGGTGCGGATCTCGCCGACCTTCCGGTCGAACGCCTCGGGCAGCCGGTCGCCCGGATCGTCGCTGTCCGTGGAGTCCTTGATCGGGGCGGGCAGCACCCCGACGATGTCGGCGTGCCGGCCAGCCAGGCGCAGCATGCGCGGCCCGCCGCCGCCCACCAGCAGCCGCGGCACGCCGTCACGCGGCGGCAGCACATCCAGGCTCAGGCCGTCGATCCGGTAGTTGGCGCTGCCGTGGTGAACAGGCGTGCCGGCCAGCAGTCCCTTGATGATGCCCAGCGACTCGTCCAGCCGCGTGACGCGCTGGCCGGCCGTGCCGAACGCGATGCCGGCCGCGTCGTATTCCGGCTGGTACCAGCCGGCGCCGATGCCCAGCTCGAACCGGCCGCCGGACAGCAGGTGCAGGCTCGCCGCTTCGTGCGCCAGGATCGCGGGATGCCGGAAGTCGTTGGACAGCACGATCGTGCCGAGCCGCAGCCGCGTGGTGACCGCCGCCGCGGCCGCCAGCGCGGAGAACGGTGCGAGCTGCTGCCCGAACGCGCCGGCCGAGAAGTGGTCCCGGATCAGCAGCACGTCGACCCCGGTGTCCTCGACGTGCCGTGCGTAGTCAAGCCAGGCACGTCCCGGCCGCACCGACTCTGACACCACACCAAACCGCAGTTGCCTCATACGGACCACCGTAGAGAACCGAACCGTGTCCCCGGACCCGATGTCCGCGAACCGCCACCTCCCCGCACCCTCCGCCCTCCGCCCTCCGCCCTCGCCCTCCGAACCGGATATGTCGGCATATTCCGGGCGCACACGAGCCGCGCCGGATTATCGCGGACACTTACCCCCCCGATCCGGGGGGGTAAGTGTCCGCAATGATTTTTCGAACCCGTGACCGAGGCAAGTCGCGCGGACAGATCGGGATATTTCGCTGGCGGGCTAGGTTGTCGCGTCGTCTCCGGGGAGCCCGGCATCGGCCGCTTCGGCGGCTAGCTCGCGCGCCACCTCGGCCGTGCCAGAGCCGTCGCCGCCAGCGGTCAGGCTCATCAGCTCGTCGCTGAGCTCCTTCAGCTCGGTGCCGCCGGCCATCATCTCGGTCAGGCCCTCCACCGTGGTCTCGTTCTTGCGCACGCTGGCCATCAGCCTGCCGCGCTTGAGCAGGTAGAACCGGTCGCCGACCGGGTACGCGTGGTGCGGGTTGTGGGTGATGAAGATGACGCCCTTGCCCATCTCCCTGGCCTGCACGATGTACCGCAGCACGATCCCGGACTGCCGGACGCCGAGCGCCGAGGTCGGCTCGTCGAGGATCAGCACCCGGGCGCCGAAGTACACTGCCCGGGCGATCGCCATCGCCTGCCGCTCGCCCCCGGACAGCGTGCCCACCGTCTGGTTGGGATCACGGATGTCGATGCCCATCTTCCGCATCTCGTCGCGGGTGATCGACCGCGCCTTGGCGATGTCCATGCGGCGCAGCGCACCGCGGCCGCGCGCCGGCTCCTGCCCCAGGAAGAAGTTCCGCCACAGCGACATCAGCGGGACCGTCGCCAGGTCCTGGTACACGGTCGCGATGCCGGCCGCGCGTGCCTCCCGCGGGCCGGCCAGGGTGACCGGCGCCCCGTCGATCAGCACCGCACCCGAGTCCGGCGGGAACACCCCGGACAGGATCTTGATCAGCGTCGACTTGCCTGCGCCGTTGTCGCCGAGCACGCAGGTCACCTCGCCGGCGTTCACCCGCAGCGAGATCCCCTGGAGCGCGATCGCGCTGCCGAAGTACTTCACCACGTCGCGCACTTCCAGCAGCGGTTCGGTCATGAGCCACTCACCTCCGGGCGCGCTGGGCACGCTGATAGACAACGGTGTTGACCACCACGGCGATGAACAGCACCACGCCGAGGAACGTGAAGTCCCACGAACTGTCCCAGCCCGCGTAGATCACGCCCTGGAACGCCATGCCGATGATGCACGCGCCGAGCGCGGCGCCCACCGCGGAGCCGTACCCGCCGGTGAGCAGGCAGCCGCCGATAACCGCCGCGATGATGTAGTAGAACTCGTAGCCGACGCCCTGCTCGGACACCGCGGACGAGGCCTGGGTGAACGTGATGATGCCCACCAGGGACGCGGCCATCGACGTGAACACGAACAGCAGGACCTTCGTCCTGGCCACCGGCACGCCCACGTTCCGCGCCGCGTTCTGGTCGCCGCCGACCGCGTAGATCCAGTTCCCGAACGTGGTGCGGGACAGCAGCCAGGTGGCCGCCACGGTCACCGCGATAAACCAGAGCACCGAGGTCTGGTACCCGGACGTGAGCGACCCGTTGCTGCCGAACGTGCTGCCGAACACGTCCTTGGCGCTGGCCAGCCCGCCGGCCGGCCCGCTCAGCGAGACCTGCGTGCTGCCGTGGTTCACCTTCAGCACGCCGCCGATCGTAAGGCCGCGCAGCACGAAGAACGTGGCCAGCGTGATGATGAAGCTGGGCAGCCCGGTCTTCACCCGGACGAACCCGTTCAGCAGGCCGATCAGCGCGCCGAACACCAGCGTGGCGCCGATGGCCAGCCACGCGTTCCAGCCCAGGTGGCCGATGAGCAGGCCCATCAGGATCGCGCCGGCGCCGGTCATGACGCCCGCCGACAGGTCGAACTCGCCGCCGACCATGAGCAGGCCGACCGGCACGGACATGATGCCGTAGAACGCGGCCTGCTGGGTCCACGCCGCAAGCCCGGTCTGGGACAGCCAGAGGTTCACGGGAGCGAACGCGGTGAAGATCAAGAAGATGGCGACAAAGCCCATCAGCGCGCCAAGTTCCGGCCGCTGCATGAGCCTGGTCACACGGCTCAGTGTTTCCCCCGGGGGGACGGTTTTTTCCCCCGGGGGGACGACCCCCCCGGTGACCCCCCCGCGATCAGGGGGCTGCCCGCCCCCTGAAACCCCGGGCCCAGGGGCCGCGAGTGCGGCGGCCCCTGGGTTTCTGCGCTTAATCATCGCCTGCCGCGATGGCCGCTTGGACGGTGGACACGTTGTTCTTGTTCACCACCAGCGGGCCGGTGTCGAGGACGTTACCGGGCGATACCGAGTTGCCTTCGTGCTTCTTGTACAGGAACAGCGACATGATCGGCAAGTATCCCTGGAGGTACTGCTGCTGGTCGATGGCGAAGTCCAGACTGCCGTTCTGCAGGTCGCTGACCACTTGGCTGTTCAGGTCGAACGTGCCGATCTTCACGCTGCTCTTGCCCGCCACCAGCGGTATCAGGGCACCGGCGATCGCGTTGTTCAGCGTCATCACCGCGTTGATGCCCGGGTGCGCCTGAAGGTAGGCGGTCACCTGCTGGTCCGCCTGCTGCGGGTTGCTCGCCGCGTTCGGCGTGGACAGGATCAGCTCGGTGCAGGCCGGGCCGTGCGCTGGCGGCGCGGCGGCGGTGGAGCAGGTCTGCCCGGCGCCGAGCGCCTGCGCGATGCCGTTGCACCGGTCCAGCAGGTTCTGGCCGGACTGGTGGATGACGCAGAGCACGTTGTTCGCGCTCTGGCTCTGGAAGACCGCGCCGGCTCGCTCGCCCGCGACCTGCTCGGGCTGGCCGACACAGGTGATGGCGTTGGTGGCGGACAGGTCCGTCGCGTCGCAGCCGGCGTTCAGCGTGACGACGGGGATGCCGGCCGCGACCGCCTTGGCGATCGTCGAGTTCATCAGGCTCGGGTCGTGGTCGGACACCGCGATGCCGGCGACGTGCGCGTTGATGGCGTCTTGGATCTGGGCGTTCTCGGCATTGTCGTCCGGCTCGGCCTGGCCCTGCTGCTGGGAGCCGTACACTTCGCTGAGCTTGCAGCCGAGGTCCTTGGCCGCGTCCTTCGCGCCCTTGTAGACCACGCTCCAGAAGCTGCCGTTGTCGCCGTGCGTGATCACGGCGAAGGTGTACGGGCAACCGCTCGACTGCGCTGTCGTCGAACCGCCGCCGGAGCTCGAACCGCTCGACGAACACGCCGCTATGAGAACCAGCACCAGCGGCGCCGCCAGCAACGCAGCCAGCGTTCTCCTGCTCTTCCGCATGTTTCCTCCTGGGGCATGGTGCACCGAAACTTAACTCACACCTAATGTCATGTCAATAGAATGTAAGTAGGTCAGGACAATATGAACTAAACTGAGACTCGCGATACACTGTCGGCATGGATTCGCAGTGGGCGCTCGATCGCAGCAGCCCGATCCCGCTCTACTTCCAGATCGCGGAGAACCTCAAGCTGGCCATCACCCAGGGCACACTTAAACCCGGTGACCGGCTCGACAACGAACTCGATCTGACCGAACGGCTGGGGGTTTCCCGGCCAACCGTCCGGCAGGCGGTACAACGGCTGGTGGACCAGGGACTCGTGGTCCGCCGGCGTGGCCTCGGCACCATAGTGACGACCCCGCGGATCCTCCGCTCGGTGGCGCTCACCAGCCTGTACGACGACCTTTCCGCGACCGGCAGGCACCCGGCCACCACCGTGCTCGGGGTCACCGAGACCGCGGCGGACGAGGAACTGGCGGCGACGCTGTCGCTGCCGCCAGGCTCGCCGGTGCTGTTCGTGGAGCGCCTCCGGCTCGCCGACGGCACTCCGCTGGCGCTGATGCACAACTACCTCCCGGCCGGGTTGCTTGGACCCGAACCCGCCGACGCGCTGGAGAAGGCGGGGCTGTACGAACTGCTCCGCAAGCGCGGCATCCAGCTCCAGGCGGGGGAGCAGGTCATCGCCGCGCGCAAGGCCGCCGGGCACGAGGCGAAACTGCTCGAGGCGCCGCGCGGCGCGACCGTGCTGACGATGACGCGCACCACGTTCGACGAGCACGGCAAGCCGGTCGAGCACGGCAGTCACGCCTACCTGGCCGACCGGTACTCGTTCCGGATGACCCTGGTGGCGCATTGATCCAGGCCTCACAGGAGGGGCCGCTGCCGCTTCTTGTCCCGCTCGTACGCTGACCGGGCATCGCGGGTCGAGGCCAGTTCCGACACCTCGGCCACCGGCACGTCCCACCAGGCCTCGCTGGACGGCGCCGGGATCATCGGGTCTGTCTCGATGTACACCATCGTGGTGCGGTCCGCCGCCCGCGCCTTCTCCAGCGCGGCACGGAACTCATCGATAGTACGAGATCGGAATACTTGAGCGCCGAGGCTCGCGGCGTTCGCCGCCAGGTCGGCGTGGAACCGGTAGCTGGTGCCGAACCGCTGCGAGCCGACCGACTCCGACAGGTTGCCGATCGACGCATAGCCGTGGTTGTCCACGCAGACGACGACCAGCTTGATGCCCTCCTGCATGGCGGTAACCAGCTCGCTCGACATCATCAGGTAGGAGCCGTCGCCGACCAGCACGAACACCTCGCGGTCCGGTGCGGCCAGCTTCGCGCCGAGCCCGCCGGCGATCTCGTAGCCCATGCAGGAGTAGCCGTATTCCACGTGGTAGCTGCCGGGATCGCCGGTGCGCCACAGCTTGTGCAGGTCGCCGGGCATCGAGCCGGCCGCGGTCAGCACGATGTCGCCTGGTGCGGCGACGTCGTTGACCACGCCGAGCACCTCGGCCTGCGCCGGGAGCGGCTCGTGCCGCGTGCGGTACGCGGCGTCCACCGCCGCATCCCACCGGTTAGCTAGTACGGCTGTCCGAGCGAGCAAGTCCGGCGGCGCGGACCACCCGGCCAGCGCCGCGGTCAGCGCCTCCAGCGCGGCGCGGGCGTCCGCGGTGACCGCGACGCCGGCCTGTTTGGCCGTGTCCATCGCGGCCACGTTCACGTTCACGAACCGCACGTCCGGGTCGCCGAAGACGGTGCGCGAGGCGGTCGTGAAGTCGGTCCACCTGGTGCCCACGCCGATCACCACGTCCGCCTCGTGGGCGAGCTCGTTGGCCGCTGTCGTCCCGGTCGCGCCGAGCGCGCCCACGCACAGCGGATCGGCCGAGCGCATCGTGCTCTTTCCCGCCTGGGTCTGCGCTACCGGGATGCCGGCCGCGGCCGCGAACGCGCGCAGCGCATCAGTCGCCTCGGCGTACAGCACCCCGCCGCCGGCCACGATCAGCGGCCGTCGCGCGCCGCGGATCAACTCGGCGGCGCTGGCCAGCGCGGCCGGATCCGGTGGCGTCCGCGGGACGTGCCAGATCCGCTCGCGGAACAGTCCGGCCGGCCAGTCGTACGCCTCCGCCTGGACGTCCTGCGGCAGCGCCAGCGTCACCGCTCCCGTTTCCGCGGGGTCGGTGAGCACGCGCATGGCGGCGAGCAGCGCGGACGGAAGCTGCTCCGGCCGCCACACCCGGTCGAAGTACCTGGACACCGGCCGGAAACTGTCGTTGACGCTCACATCCCAGCCGCCGGGGTACTCGAGCTGCTGGAGCACGGGGTCGGCCGCCCGGGTGGCGAACACGTCACCGGGCAGCAGCAGCACCGGGAGCCGGCTGATCGTCGCCAGCGCCGCGCCGGTGACCATGTTCGTCGCGCCGGGCCCGATCGACGACGTGCAGGCGAGCGTCGACATCCGGTTCCTGGTCCTGGCGAACGCGGCGGCGGCGTGCACCATCGCCTGCTCGTTGCGCCCCTGGAAATAGGGGCTCTGTGATTCCAGCAAGGCCTGGCCGACCCCCGCCACGTTGCCGTGCCCGAATATCCCGAAATAGCCCTCGATCAGCCGGTGTTCGGTGCCGTCGCGCTCGGTGCGCTGCGCGGCGAGAAACCGGATCAGCGCCTGCCCCACGGTCAGTCTCACGGTCGTCACTTCCACTGCTCCCGGATCCAGGAATGGGCGGGGTCGTCGCAGATAAGCCATTCCCGCTTACCCGGGCCGGCCATCACGTTCAGGTAGTACATCTGGTAGCCCGGCACGGCCATCGCCGGGCCGTGGAAGCCGTTGGGGATCAGCACGACGTCGCCGGTGCGGACTTCGGCGAGCACGTGCTCGGCCTTCAGGTATCCCATACCAGGACCCACCGGACCGTCCTGCACCTCGAAGTAATAAATCTCTTCCAGAACAGACTCGCCAGGTCGTTCGGTGTCATGTTTGTGCGGGGGGAAAGACGACCAGTTGCCAGCCGGCGTGAGAACCTCACAGGCGATCAGCCGGTCCGCGGCAAGCACGTCGGGCGTCCCGAAATTGTGCACCGTGCGGGCGCACGCCCCCGCGCCGCGGTATTCGACGCGGACGTCGGCCGCGGCGATGTGACGGGGCGGGTAGGCGCGTTCGGCGCGCGCGGTCGCGAGCGCGAAGCGGCCGGTGCCGGCGAGGGTGAACGCGGTGCCGCGCGGCAGGTAGAGCGAGTCGGTGACCCCGGCGAACGGGTCAGGTCGTCCTGCCAACTCGGTCCGCCCGGTTCCATAGTCGACCGTGCACGAGCCGGATAGTGGCAGCACGACAGCTTCGTCGTCGCCGGTCGTGCCGGAGTACGTGTCGTGCACGATGCGCAGGCCGGTGAAACCCCAGCCGGCCGATTCCGGGGTCACCTCGATGGCGCTCATGCGTGCACCAAGGCGCAGGCGGCGTCGACGGCGGCGGCCACGTCGCCATCCTCCGGGTAGAGCAGGGCGCGGCCGACCACGAAACCGCGGACGCCGGGCAGCGCGAGGGCGGCCTGCCAGCGCGCGTAGGTGTCCCCGGCCGATCCGTCGGGATCGCCGCCGAGCAGGACCACGGGCAGGGTGGTCGCGGCCATGACTTCGGCCATGTCGTCGGCGACCGGCAGCTTGAGCCACGTGTAGCCGCTGGTGGCGCCCAGGCCGGAGGCGATCGCCACGGACCTGACGACCGCCGGGGCGGACAGGTCGTTGACCACTCGGCCGTCGACCCGGCGGCACCAGAACGGCTCCAGCATGGCGATCAGCTGCCGCGAAGCCAGGTCGGTGACGGCGCGCCCCGCGGACTCCAGCGTCCGCGCGCTCCCCGCGTCGGCCGGGTCGATGCGGGTCAGCATCTTGCCGCCGTCCAGGCCCATCGCCGCGATCGTCGCCGCGTCGTAGCCGGTGAACCTGTCGTCCAGCTCGAACGACGCACCCTGGAGGCCGCCGCGGTTCATCGAGCCGATGACGACCTTGTCATCGAGCGCGCCGAGCAGCAGCAGGTCCTCCACGATGTCGGCGGTGGCGAGCAGGCCGTCCACGCCGGGCCTGGCCAGCGCGATCAGCAGGCGCCGCAGCAGGTCATAGCGATCGGCCATGGCATTGGTGACGCCGCGCACGCCGAGCGCGCCGCGGGCCGGATGATCCGCGGCGACGATCATCAGCCGGCCGTCGGCGCGCAGCAGCGGGCGGCGTTTGCGGCCGGCCGCGCGGGCGGCGATCAGCTCCGGGCACCTCGCGCGGAGGTCGCGAAGCCCGGCGAAGGCCTCAAGCTCAGCCATCGGCGGCCTGCAGGAAATCCTCGACCTCTTGGGTGGTGGGCATCGCCGACGAGCACTCGAGCCTGGTGGTGACGATCGCGCCGGCCGCGTTCGCGAACCGGATCGTCCGGTCGAGCGGCCAGCCGGCCAGCAGTCCGTGACACAGCGCGCCGCCGAACCCGTCACCGGCACCGATGCCGTTGACCACGTCCACCCGGATCGGCGGCACCTCGACGGTCTCTGTGCGGGTTTTCGCGTACACGCCGTCCGGTCCGCGCTTGACCACGGCGAGTTCGACTCCGACGTCGAGCAGCGCCTGTGCGGCCTTCTCGGCGTCGGTCGTGCCGACCGCGGTGTCGCATTCGTCGAGGTTGCCGACCGCGACCGTGACGTGCGGGAGCGCACGCTGGACCTGGGTTCGTGCGGCCTCGCGCGACGGCCAGAAGGACGGGCGGTAGTCCAGGTCGAGCACGGTGAGCGGTTTCCTGGCGCGGGTTTCCCACGCGGCGAAGTGCGCGGCCCGGCTCGGTTCCTGGCTGAGCCCGGTCACCGTGGTCCAGAACAGCCGCGCGTC
>DASRFJ010000250.1:0-9466 GCA_035651595.1 Streptosporangiaceae bacterium
ATGTGGTCACCTTGCACGGGTTCTTCAACATCTCCACCTGGCTGACCGCCATCGCCGGCGCGGCGGTCCTGCTGGTGGCTTACCACCTGGTCACCAGCCGGGGCAGCGGCCGCGGCATCCGCAGCGGCCGCGGCCGGTCACTCCGGCGGGCGCATCGGTGAACAGACGGCCGTTCATTGTTACCCGTCGCGTCCCTGGTGCGGAGGGTGCTGGGCGAGGTAACGCAGACCGCGGTCGGTAATGAGGAAGCAGGTAATTTCGATGTCAGCAGGGATCATCGTGGGCATCGTGGTGGCCGTCGTCGTCGCGATCGGGGCGGTGGTGTTCGTCATGATTCCGATGCGGCGACGCGGCCGGCTCCAGCAGCGCTTCGGCCCGGAGTACGGCCGCCTGGTCAGTGAGCGCGACAGCAGGCGCGAGGCGGAAGCCGAGCTGACCGGGCGCGAACGCCGGGTCCGGGATCTTGACATTCAGCCGCTCACCGGTCCGGCGCGGGCAAGCTACGCGGATCAGTGGGCAAGTATCCAGGAGCAGTTCGTCGAAACGCCAGCGGACGCGGTCTCCAGGGCGCAATCGCTCATCACCGCCGTGATGACCGAACGCGGCTACCCGGCCGGACATGACGACCAGGTCCTCGCCGACCTGTCCGTCGAGCACTCCGGCACCCTTGACCGCTACCGGGCGGCCGAGCAGATCAGCCACCGTGCCGCCGCGGACCCGGCCTCCACCGAGGACCTGCGGCAAGCCATGACTGGCTACCGTGCCCTGTTCGGCGACCTGCTGGGCGAGCCCGCCGATACGGGACCCGGATCAGTCGGCGCCGCGGGCACCAGCGAGCAGTTCACCGGACCTGACCCGAAGGAGATGGCGACATGACCTCACCAGCCGAGACAGCAATAGATCACCAGATAGCAGCCCAGGAGGACGAGGACATGCGTGAACGCACTCCGGATCCGGCCGGACCGCTGCGGACCGGAAGTCCTCTGCCAGCCGCCTCGGCCGGGGCCTGGCATCCGGGCGCTGCCGCGGCGGGTGGCGCGGTGGAACCGGAGGCCGCCGGCCGGAGTGATGCGGACAGATCCATGATCCGCACAGTCCCCGACGCGGAGTCTGAGTCAGTTCCTGGATCCGCTGCCGCCGACGCCGCCGCGAGCATGAGCACGCGCTGGCACCAGATCCAGGCGATGTTCGTCGATGATCCGCGCGCCTGCGCCGAATCGGCCGCCGGTCTCATCGACGAGAGTGTCCAGGCGCTCGTGGCGTCCGTCCGGGAACAGCAGGATTCGCTGCTGGCCTCCTGGCGTGGTGAAGACGCGGGAACTGAGGAACTTCGCGCTGTCGTCCGGCGTTACCGCGCGTTCTGGACCCGCCTCGCGGGTTTCTCCCGGGAAACCTGACCCCCGGACTCCCGCCCGGCCGACACCCCGGCTGCGGCGTCGCAGCTGATCGCGGTCGTGGCGCCCTTACGCACTCCGGCGGGCGGTAGCCGCTCTACCGCACTGCCGGTCATCCGTCGCGGCGCACGTCACGTGACACCTTATGTCCAGCAGTGCCCGCCCGGAGGTGCAACCGCCGCCTGACCGGTCATTATTGTTCGCAGTTCACGCGCTCACGCTATGGTCGCGCACCTGATGGATACTACGGCGCCGCTGCAAGGTGGTGCTGGACTCCTGGCGGAAAGAGTACCCGGAACCAGCGTGAGGAGATTCCCGTGGAGATGAAGACCGGCCGCCGCCTGTGGGACAAGCACCCTCATGTCCGCGGCGGAGATGAACTGACGTTCGGGGAACGTGCTGCCGACGTGATGAGAGGGGCGTTCGGGTCTTGGGTGTTCGTGGGCGCGTTCCTGCTGGCCATGGCCGTCTGGATGGTGGTGAACACAACAGCCTTGCGAAATTCCGCGTTCGACCGGTATCCGTACATCCTGCTCAACCTGATGCTGTCCATGATGGCCGGGCTCCAGGGCGCGTTGATCCTGATCGCCGCCAAGCGGGCCGACCGGGTAGCCGCCGAGCAGGCCCTTCATCACTATGGGCAGACCGCCGCCATCAAGGATCTCCAGGACCAGCAGATGCTAATTCTCAATGAACTCAAAAGATTGAACGAATCAAGTCATGGCCGCCCTTTATATGGCCCCGAACCTGGTGACGGCGTGGTCGGACTCGGCGAAGTAGTCGGGAACGTTTCACCGGATCAGGAACGAGCCGGCCGTCGGCCAGGCGGCACCATGAGCGATCGCATAAAGCGATCGCCGGCGGGCCGCCGCGGTATCAGCCGGTCCGGGAACGTGGCGCGCAGCCAGGCGGCGATCTGCTCCGGGCTCCACTCCAGTTCCAGCATGGCCTGGATGCAGGCGCGCATGGAGAACGCCCCGCCGGACCCTGCGACCATATGACCCGAAGGACGTCTCCGATGGAACCGCGGGCCGTCCGCGTCCGCCTCGCACGCAGACCGTAGCCGGTTCCCTGGGTGGGGAACCACCGCCCGTTCTGCGGAAATGCTCTTTATCTCGAACGTACGGTGGTGCGTCCCGCGGAAACGCGGGGCCAGATGTGGCTGCCCGGGCGTCACGCCTTCCGCGTCGCCAGCTTCCCGCCGACGAGGGCAGTCGTGTCGACGTCGTCGAGCGTGGTGACCACGAGATCGGCGCCGGCCGTGGCTAGCAGGTCGGCGTCGCCTGCCCGTGCGATCCCGATCGCGGTCATCCCGCCGGCCTTGGCCGCCTCGACACCAGCGGACGCGTCCTCGAGCACCATCGTGTCGCACGGTTCGACGCCGAGCTCGCGGGCGGCGGTCAGGAAGATCTCAGGGTCGGGCTTGCCGTGCGCGAAGTCGCGCCCCGAAACGTCGGCGTCGAAGTAGTCGAGCAGCGTCAGACCGGGCCGGACCGACGGCGAAGGAATCCTCTGCTCCAGCGCGAACGTGTCGAGCCGGATCTTGCGCAAGAACAACGCCGCGTTCTTCGACGACGATGCATCCGCGATCAGCGCGCCAGCGTCTTTAACTGCGATGACAAAACGCAGCGCGTCTGGATACGCGGTGAAATCGCCAGCCTCGATGAGGCGCACGACCATCTCCTGCTTGCGCTGCGCGTACTCGGCGACCCGAATCCCGGCGTCGGGCACCTGGAAGTAGTCGAGCGCGGCGCGAGCGCCGCTCGCGCGCGGCTTGCCCGAGATGTGCTCCTGGTAAACGTGAGAGGTGAACGCCTCCGGCGACCACGTCGCGCGACCGCGGATGTCGCGCCAGCCCGACTCCATCAGCTCGCGCAGCGACTCGCGCCACGCAGTCTCGTGCGGCGAGTCGACCAGCACCCCGTCGACGTCGAAAATCGCTCCGCTGAACATCAGCACATGCCTTCCTGTTAGCCATCGGCAGTCGGCCGGGTGGCCGTCAAGTCTCGCTTGAGCTCGAATATCGCCAGGTCACCCGCGGATAGCTCACGGACGTCGCCGGGGACTCCGGCCGTGATCGGGTGGCTCACGCCTTCCGGGTGGACGGCGAGCGTCAGGCGATCTGCGGTGAGCGTGACCAACATCGGAGTCTCCCGGAACTGTACCGGGAACGACAGGCCACCAAGCTGGCTCGGCAGCCGGGGATCGAAGTACAGGGCGCCGTCGCGGACTTCCATGCCCGCGTAACAGCGCTGCACGACATCGAGTGTCCCGGACATGACACCCACGTGGATGCCTTCCTTCGTCGTGCCGCCCTGGACATCCTCGGCATCGCTTCGCAGCGCGACGAGGAACCTGTCCCATGAGCTGTCGGGGTCGGGCGCGGCGAGTACCCCCGCGTGGGTGACGAGACTCAACGTCGAGCCGTGAGAAGTGCGCCGGTCGTAGTATGTGATGGTCCGCATGGCCGTGTCGGCACGGTAGTCGTACCCCAGCCGCTCGAAAATCTCGGGTAGTTCTTCGCGCGAGAACAGGAAGAAGAGCATCACCGTGTCGGCCTGCTTGGTGAGCTTATAGCGGTTGGGGTCCTGGCCCTCTGCGCGCAGGATCCGGTCGAGCCGCTGGATGTTGCCGTATTTGGCGCGATATGCGTCCCAGTCAAGGTCGTCGAGTTCGCCGTACCCCTCAAACTGACTGATGATTCCGTCGTCGTGAAAAGGAACGAACATCCGGCGGCTCATGTCCTGCCAGACCGCCAGTTCGCCGTCGCCGATGCCCAGCCGCCCGCACAACGCCGCTGCCCGGCTCGCGGGCAGTAGAGACAGCAGCTGACAGGCGATGTCGCAAAGCCACGCCACCATGACATTGGTGTAGGCGTTGTTGCGCAACCCGTACTGCGGCGCATCCGGGTACTTGTCGTGGAACTCGTCAGGGCCCATCACGCCATGGATCTCGTAGCGTTCGCGTTCGGGATTGAAGTGGGCGATCGACGCCCAGAAGCGCGCGATCTCAAGCATCATCTCCGCACCGTAATCGCGCAGGAATGCCTGGTCGTTGGTAGTTTGGAAATAGTGCCATATGTTGTAGAAGATCGCCGCGTTGACGTGCCGCTGGTTCCGGCTGAGATCCGGCTCCCAGCGGCCCGAGAGCGGGTTGAGGTGGACACGCTGGGTTTCCTCAATTCCCTCGCTCCCGCTCTGCCACGGGAACATCGCGCCGCGCAACCCCGCCGCCCGGGCCGCTGCCCTGGCCTCGCCGATCCGCCGGTAGCGGTACATCAGCAGCCCGCGCGTGACTTCGGGCAGCCGGACATTGAAGAAGGGGAGCGCATAGATCTCGTCCCAGAAGACGTGTCCGCGATACGCCTCGCCGTTGAGTCCGCGGGCGGGTAGCCCGGCGTCGAGGTCGGCGGTGTGGCGGGAGCAGACCTGGAGGATGTGCGCGATGTGCAGTCGCAGCAGCTGTTGCACGCGCTCGTTTCCGGAGACTCGCACGTCACACACCCGCCACAGTTCCTCCCACGCCGCGGTGTGGCGCTCGAACGACGCGGCGAAATCGGTGTGGCGGGCGGCCGACGTGGCCGCCTTTACGAGGGTGTCGCTGACCGCCGGGTCCCGCGACGTGTAGAACGTCACCATCTTCTCGACCCGCACCGCCGTCCCCTGCCGCACGTCGAAGGCCAGGACCTGCTGGATGTAGTCCTCCATCTGGTAGAGGGTCCGCTCGGCCGGGAGCGGCTGGCCGCCGCCGAACACGCGTGTGCGGGCCGCCTCGCTGATGTACAGATTCGACTGCCGGGTCTCCATCTTCAGCGCGATGACCTCGGGCCCGAATGTCCGCGGGGAAACGGGGTTCAGATGGCGCCCTTCCAGCTGCTGGTAGCGCGCGACACCGATATTGCTCACCCGGCCGTCGACCGCCGAGATCACCTCGGCGCGCCCCGACCAGTTCTCCGGGACGAGCGTCCACTCGATCCCTGCGTGGTGAGCGTCGGCCATGCTGACGAACCGGCGGCTTGTCAGTGTCGTCTCCCTGCCGCCGCGATCACGGAAACGAACGTGGCGGACGACAGTCGCGTGCCGGACGTCGAACTCGTGGCGGTAGCCCAGCAATTCGATCTCGGCGAGCCGTACAACGTCCTCGCCTTCGATGCGCAGCTCGAGGACCAGCCAGTTCGGCAGGTTGACGAGGTCCTCGTTGAGCACGGGCAGGCCACCGAGGATCGTCGTCTCGCGGTTATAGCCTCCGTGCGCATAGGTGCCCGGATAGTGCACACCGTCGCCATCCTCCCACTCCGCCGCACCACGCGTGCACAGGTAACCGTTGCCCGTCGAGGTGAGCGCTTCGCGAAGGCCCTCAGTCCCGGGATCGAAGCCGTCATAACCGAGCAAGAAACCGTCCACGGCACTCCTCTCGCGGTCGGGCCACCGTGTTCGTATTCATTGACCGGTTACCCGCGCCCCGCCCGTTACTAGCGCCCGCCCCGGCGCGGATGGCCCAGGTGATCCCGATACGGTTCCATCCGCTCGGATGGTCGCCGGCCCGGGGCGTAACGCTCCCGCTGCTTCGGTCCGCTTCCTCAGCTGACGGCGTTCCCCCGCCAGGGCTCGCGCTCCTGACCGCATGGCGGTGCGCGGCCGGCTGGCCAGGCCGGGCTGCCGCGGCAGCGCCGGCCCGGCTGTCACGCGCCGGGAGGCGGCGGCCTCTGCCACGGTGGCGTGCACGGGGAAGACATCGATCAGCCGGGTGAGGGTAAGGACCCGCAGCACCTGCGTCTGCGGCGCGGCGAGCAGCAGCTCACCCCCGGCCTGCCGGGCCAGGTTCCGGCCGCGCACCAGCGCGGCCAGGCCGCTGGAATCGATGAATTCCAGGGCCGCCAGATCGACGATGATCTCCGGCTCGCGGGCCGCGACCGCCGCGAGCGCGGCCGCGGCACCGGCGGCCTCGGCCATGTCCAGCTGTCCGCGCAACGCGACGACAACCGGGCCGTCGCCTTCGCGGATACTCAGAACCACACCAGCCATCAGGGCGCCTTCCTGCTTCAGCGACAAGGCGAGGTCCTGGCCCAGCGGCTAATCAACCAGCTCTTGCCAGGAACTCTACGCCGGCTTCCGGCCCCGTGTCTCGTCCGGGTGATGCGGGCTGACGGCGGTGCCCGTCCGCCCGCGGCCGCCCCCGCAGCCCAGCGCCCGGTGATTGGCTGCGGTGATGCGTCCTTCCCGGATCGGCTGTTCCCGCACCGCACCGGCTGGGGTTGACTCAGAGATGAAGCCGCGCTCCGGGGTCATCGGCGACGCACAGCAGGACCCGGGCGTCCTGGTGGGAGCCGGCTTCGCCGCGTCCTCCATCCGGACTACCGGCCGGCCGCAAGCTGAGAAGGCGGAATTCGGGACAGTGTTGATACCCGCACGAAATCGTACGGAGCCATCGGCCCGAGGACGCGCAGCTCCACACGTCCCTCCCAGTGGCGCCCCAGATCCCCGGTCACTCGCTCCAATTCGCCGACCTTGCTCGCGTCGAGAAGGAAGGCGACGTGAACGGCATCCAGTTCATGCGCGGGATCCCGGACGAGGCTGGCCTCGGAGTGGTCCTCCATCATGGACCGGAGCAGGCGCGCATCTTCCTCACGTCTTGCCGCGATCGAGTTGCTGACCAGCTCCCCGAGCTGGATCCTCAGGTCGCGAGTAGTACCAGCGTCGGCCTCGCGGATCTGGCGCGTGAGTTCTGCCGCCCTGGGGTCCTGCGACAAGATCCGTTCGTGGATGGCCTGCTCGATGTAGCGGCCCGTGACCAGGTACTCAGCGCGCCCGTCCAGTTCTGCCAAAGCCGCGACGAATTCATCGTGGTGCGGTTCGAGTAGTTCTTCCACCACCGCATAGTCGCTCACCAGGACCGCTCCGAACGGTACGGGCAGCACGGGCAGATCGGTAATGCTCGAATCAAGGATTGCCTGGTGTGACTTGAGGTTTTCCGGTGTGCCCAGCAGCCCTGCCAGGTCCACGTCGCTGACCAGCGCAGCTACGGCACCGCAGCGCACCAGCCTGATCCGGCGGTCGTCTACCCCGTAGACCGCGGAGTTCGCTTCCACGTCGGCGGGCACGATCCCGTATACATAACAGCCAGTCCGCCCGACGGTGCGACTGATAGCCACCAGACATGCCTCCTGCCAATACAGCCAGGCGAAGTCTGGACCCAGCGACGGAATCCTTGAAGGCACCAATTTACACGTCTTTAAAGCGCATCGACGGGCTAATGGCTGGTGATCCTAGCGACCTTGCTGGCCCGCCGCCCACGATCAGTCCTACGGGGACCTGCGCGCGGTCGACGGGGTGACGTTCGAAGTGGGTCAAGGCGGGCGTTTATCCCGCTGGACTTCGCGCCGGACTGGATCCGGAAGGTCTCCTATGTGATGCCGCTGCGGTATCTGGTTACCGTGCGCAGAATGTGATGGCCTGCGGCCTTGGCCCGGCGTCAGCGCTCCCGGTGATCGGGATCCTGCTCGGCTTCAGCGCGGTAATGACCGTCATCGCGGTCCGGGTGTTCCGGTGGGACGAGATCTGGCTAACCCGCTTCTCAGCGCGCCAGGCCGGGACCTGACGGGGCTGACGCGCCATACTTACCGCATGGTTGACGACACCGCACGGGACCGGGCTATCTACCACGCGCTGAAGGCGGCCGATGAAGTCGCCGCAGCCCTGCAGGCTCACCTCCTCGAAGAACACGGGGCTGATCCAGAACGAGCCGCCCCGCAAAGCCCCGCCACCAACGCCCTCAAGCTGCTGCGGCAGGCTCGCGAGCGCCTGGGCCAAGGGCTGAGAGCCGTCAAGGCCGACCATATCGCCGAGTCCGACGAGATCTCCCTGCGCAACCAACCCAGGCAATCGCAAGAGTTAGACGTCCCGCTCAGGCATCATGACAGGTTGTTTCCAAACCGCGATTCTTGCGTCCGGTCGGCGGCATGAGCGGAGGGCGCTCTCCTGGTCGCCGAACCACTGTTCGTTTGATGTAAAAGATCTTTCATATTCGAACGGCCTGTTGTGTTACGGTCTGAGCCGTCGGCCGAGCAGCGGCGTCGCGTCCACCCGGCGGTACGGATGTAGGGGTATCGTCAATCGGGAGAGCTGGTGGAACCCACCCGCTGGGTCGAGACCCCCGCCTGGCGGCTGTTGCAGGAGGGGGTCTCATGTCCGGCGTGATACTGGGTACTTGTGGCTGCGGTGGTCGCGCCGCTGGCCAGGGCCGTGCGGATGACGGTTGACCGGCAGGGCAGGATCTGGGGTCTGGTCGCGGGGGAGGCGGCCAGCCGCGGCGGGCGGGTGTCGGCCTCGGATGCGTGCGCGGCAGCTGTCGCCGCGGTCCAGGTCACGGGGGGGTGGCTGAGTGCCGCGAGCAGCGCGGAGCCGGCGGGTCACCTGATGTCGGTCACCGATGCGGTCAGCGAGCGGCTCGCTGAGCTCCAGCTGATGCTGGGCGAGGGCCCGTGCCCGGACGCGGTCGCCGACGGCGGCCCGGTGCTGGCCTCGGACCTGGGCGATACGGAGGCTGGCCGTCGCTGGCCGGTGTTCGCCCCAGCGGCCCGGCAGGCCGGGGCAGCGGCGATCTTCACGTTCCCGCTGCGAATAGGGGCAATCGGAGCTGGTGTCATGGGCTTGTACCGGGATCGGGCCGGGCCGCTGAGCGATGGGCAGCTGGGTGAGGCGCTGATCTTCGCCGATGCCTTCGCCGGCGCGGATATACGGATCGGCCAGGCCCTTGCCGATGTGGCCACCATCAGCTTGTTGCACGAGCGCGGCATGCGCCGCAGCGAGGTCCTCAACGAGCAGCTGCAGACGGCACTGAACAGCCGGGTCGTCATCGAGCAGGCCAAGGGGAAGCTCGCCGAGCGCCTCGGCGTGGACATGGACCAGGCGTTCAGCTTGCTGCGGGACTTCGCTAGGGCGTGTTTCAAAAGCGGGGTTATAGCCATTCGTTGATGGCTGCGATGTGGACGGTGGCTTCGTAGCGGACGGCGAGCTTGTCGTAGCGGGTGGCGACGGCGCGGTTGCGCTTGAGCCGGGCGATGCCGCATTCGA
>DASRFJ010000251.1:0-31783 GCA_035651595.1 Streptosporangiaceae bacterium
GCTGGCGAGGCGCGTCTGAGATCCGCCAGATCTTCGGCGGTACCGGAGGCTAACGCAGCAGGCGCGCGGCCGTGCCAACGGGGGCCGGCCGACTGCCAGCAGACCGCTCCCGGATCGATGTAACGCCAGGCGCCGGGCTAGACCCGGCGCCTGCCAACGCTCGCTCGCCTCACTGCCTTCATCCGCCGCCAAACGGAGACACCTGAGCATGCGAGAACCGGGCGTCAACACCTCTGTGCTCTCCTGAACCGGCGGGGCCTGAAGAGCCGCGGCGCTGCTGCAGGTCGTTATGGCCTGGCGGCCTGCGCCTGGAGCTTGGCCCAGGTGTCCCTGAGGCCGAGGGTGCGGTTGAAGACGAGCCGTCCGGGCGTCGAGTCGGGATCGGGGCAGAAGTACCCGAGGCGCTCGAACTGCACGGTCTCACCGGCCGGCTGTTCCGTGAGCGCAGGCTCGACCAGGCACTCCTGGAGCACCGTCTCGGAGTTGGGGTTGAGGTCGGCGTAGAGGTCGCCGTCAGCGCCGGGATCGGGGCGGGTGAACAGACGGTCGTAGATACGCACTTGGGCGGGCACGGCGTGCTCGGACGAGAGCCAGTGCAGCGTCGCCTTCGGCCGGCGCCCGTCGGGGGCGTCGCCGCCGCGCGTCTGCGGATCGTAGGAGCAGCGGACCTCGACGATTTCGCCGCTCGCGTCCTTGACCACATCGGTGCAGGTCACGAAGTAGGCGCAGCGCAAACGCACTTCGCGGCCGGGGGCGAGGCGGAAGAACTTGCCTGGCGGGTCCTCCATGAAATCGTCGCGTTCGATCCAGAGCTCGCGCGAGAAGGGCACCTTTCGTGTCCCGGCCGAGGGATCCTCCGGGTTGTTGACGGCCTCCACCTCCTCGACCTGCCCCTGCGGGTAGTTCTCGATCACCAGCTTGAGCGGGCGCAGGACGGCGAGGCGGCGCAGCGCCCTTCGGTTCAGCACGTCCCTTACCTCGTGCTCGAGCATCTCGATTTCGGCGGCGCTGGTGCCCTTGCCTCCCAGCGAGACCATGTTGAGGAAATTGCGCAGACCCTCGGGCGGGAAGCCGCGCCGGCGCAGGGCCGAGAGGGTAGGCATGCGCGGATCGTCCCAGCCTCGCACGTGGCCCTCGCTCACAAGCCGCCGCAGGAAGCGTTTCGAGAGCACGGTGTACGTGAAGTTGAGGCGGGCGAACTCGTACTGGTGCGGGCGCGAAGGCACCGGCAGGTTCTCGAGCAGCCAGTCATAGAGCGGCCGGTGATCCTCGAACTCCAGCGTGCACAGGGAGTGAGTGATGCCCTCGATTGCATCGGACTGGCCGTGGGCGAAGTCGTACAGCGGATAGATGCACCACTCATCGCCGGTCCGCGGGTGGGTGGCGTGCAGGATCCGGTAGAGCACCGGGTCGCGCATGTTGATGTTGGGCGAGGTCATGTCGATCTTTGCCCTGAGCACTCTGGCGCCGTCCGGGAACTCCCCCGCGCGCATGCGCTCGAACAGGTTGAGGTTCTCATCGACCGGACGGTCGCGCCAGGGGCTGTTCTTGCCCGGCTCCGTGAGCGTGCCGCGGTGCTCCCGGATCTTGTCGGCGGACAGGTCGTCGACGTAGGCCTTGCCGGCCTTGATCAGGTGTACGGCCCAGTCGTAGAGCTGGTGGAAGTAGTCGGAGGCGAAGTAGAGATGCTCGCCCCAGTCGAAGCCGAGCCAGCGGATGTCTTCCTGAATCGAGACGATGTACTCCAGCTCTTCCCCGACCGGGTTGGTGTCGTCGAAGCGCAAGTGGCAACGGCCGCCGAACTCCTCGGCGATCCCGAAGCTGAGCGCGATCGCCTTGGAGTGGCCGAGGTGGAGGTATCCGTTCGGCTCGGGCGGGAAGCGCGTCACGACCTCTGGGACTCTGCCCTCGCGCACGTCGGCGGCGACGATCTCGCCGATGAAATCACGTCGTCCGGGAGAGGCTGGAGTGCGGGCGCTCACGCCGCTGTTGCTCGTCACCTCGATCAGAATAGTGCAGTACGTCGCCAAGTCTGGCGCGGCCGTTGCACTCACGCTCAGGTGACATCCTCTACGCCCGGACGCACCGCGAGACCACCGCCGTCCTGGCGGCGCGGCTGGCCGCGGAGCGGGAACACCTGCATCCGTCGCCTGATTTTGGGCGTGTTGTGGGGTAGACCCCTTACCGCGGGTACGATGCGCGCGGCGGGACATGAGCGCGCAGTTTCCGAAACTGCGCTGGCCCGGCCCCGGCCTTACGCAGCGCGCGCTTCCAGCGACGATCATGTATCACCCCGGCAATGTGTCCCAGGATCCTGATTAGCGCGTCGTCGGCGTAGTTGTCGCCCCATCGACGGTCATGCAATGCCCCGAAAATGTGCCGCAGGCTACTGATGAGCGCGTCGTGGGGGTCGTCGAGGTCGTGCCGTTGCGCGCCAGCCCGGGCGAGTTCCAAAGCGAGCATGTACAAGACGTCCAGCGTGAGATCAAGTATCCATATGTCGTCGTCGGTCAGGTATCCCATGCCGGACAGGGACCAGGCGCCGGCACGCAGGTCCTCGTCCGGGTAGGTACCGCGGAACCGCACGCCGACGTCGGTTACCGCCGCTGTCAATGCCAGGATCGCGGCGTGCTCCTGCGGTGCTCTGGTCAGGTATTGCTCGATGGCGGGCTCGTTGTCCAGCAGCGGAAACGTTACGAGGATCATCCCGATAAGATGAGGAACTCTTTTTGCCATCGCCCGCGTACAACGGCCGCATGAGGAGCACATGCTGCCATGAATGGAACCCAGATCCGCTCCGCAGGACGGACAAGGTATGGGAGGCACCAGCCGGAATCGGCTGCGCCGGGGTTTTTCGTTCCCCCAGCGGTTCAGCTGCGGCCCCGCGGGCGCCCGCCCGCCGGTAACCGGTGCGGTCAGCCCAGTTGGTATGTCCCTGGTCAGCTGTGCCAGTTCACCCTGGGTCCGTGCGCCCAGGGCGCGCCCGACCCGGAACTCGAATTCGTCCAGCATCAGGCGCTGATCTTCGAAGGCTTGCTTGAGCACGGCCTGCGTAGCTTCCCGGTCAGCCTCTGACGCCAGCATCCTGTTGGACCTCAGGGCGAATCCAAATCCCGCCCAGTCCCGCATCCCGCCTCCATCGCCCCATTTATCACCAATCCTATCTTGGTCAGTCCCGAGTGCGGCTTGTCCTAGCTCGGCCATGTCAAGGACGGCGAGAGCCTGCTCAGCTCCTCGCAGACCACGCCGGGCAGCGTCGACCGTGCTGGTCAGGCGGGCTGCTGGTACTCGTGGAGGATTCCGCTGAGCCGGCAGGTCATCACCCAGCGTAATAGCCTGCCGGAACGGTGGTACTGCTAGGCGGACACCCAGCTAGACGGACACCCAGAAGGCGTCGCCGTCCAGTACCCGCTGGGCCTGGTAGAAGGAGCTGATCAGCCCGCCCTGGCTGTTTTGCTGCGCGGTGGGCACTACGGCCGTACCCCAGTCGGGCTTGGAGGTCCGCGAGGCGCCCTCGTAAGTGGACGCGAACGGGTACTCGTCGCAGCTTCCCGGCGCAGGCCCGACATCGGGGGCCTGACGCACCGGCCGCCCCGATGGCGGGCAGGCGGTGTTGTTGTTGGCGTTCATGATCAGCGCCAGTGAGGGCCGGCAGCTCGCCCTCGACCTCGGGCAGCCCTACTGGGCCGAATCCATGTCAAGCACGCTCGCCTACCTGGCCGCGGTCGAGGGCGACGAGCAGCAGTGCCGGGAGTACGCCGGCCAGGTGACCTCGACCTCGGAATCGGCGGTCATGGCGGCGTTCGCGGAGGCGGCACTGATCGTGCTGGACCTCGGTTATGGCCGGATCTCGGATGCGCTGGTGCGGCTGGAGGCGGCCGCGGGCAGCTCGGTGTGGCACCACCCCAACATCACCCGGCTGGCGCCGGATCATGTCGAGGCCGCTGTCCGGCTCGGGCGCCCGGATCGCGCCGCCGACGCGGTGGCCAGGTTCAGCCGCTGGGCACCGCTGGTGGGGCAGCCGTGGGCCACCGCGCTACAGGCTCGGTGTCAGGCGCTGACCGCGTCCGATGATGAGGCCGAACGACACTATCTGCGAGCATTGCGGCTGCATGAGCAGGAGACCCGTCCGTTCGATCAGGCCCGGACCCAGCTGGTCTACGGGGAATGGCTGCGCCGGGCGAGGGGCGGGCGGGGCAGCCAGGCGTTATGCCAGTGCGAAGAACATATACGTCGATCATTACGGCACCGTCGCCCCAGGTCAAACCCGGCGCCTTCGGTATTTGATCACTAAAGGCCGCGAGACTGGAATTCTGCTGACCGCCGAACCCGGAACTAACTGGCCGCACACCCGCATTCTTCGTGGCCGCTAGCAATTTGGCGCAATTTGCCCTTCCGGAGATGTCACTGCACGTCGGTATGTTGCGAAAGCGGTGTCTGTGCGCTAGACGCCGCGCCCGGTGCAAGTCCTACTCATACGGAGGCACATCGTGACAGTCAGCACGTTCATGCGTCGGACGGCCGCTATCGGTGCGACCGTCGTCGCCGTCTGCGGGTTCGCCGCCAGCCAGGCGCTGGCATCGACTCCGCAGGCCAGCGCACCCGGGCACGCCAAGCTCGTCGCGACCGCTACCGCCGCGGCGCGCACATTCTCACCGGATGCGTCCGGCGGCGGGTGCAGCCAACCGCCGGGGCAATTCGCCGCCGCATGCATCAGCGTCAGCGGCAATCAGGTGCTGCCGGACGCATACGTCAACAGCCTGCCCTTCGGGTGCAGCACCATCGGATTCTTCGCCATGGACTTGACCACCGGCACGGATCCCGTGCAAGCCACCATAGGGTGTCACACCGGCCACTTCAGCCATCCCTTCCCAGGCATCCCGGGGCATGTCTATGAATCCAGACTGGTTTACTCCTACAACAACTTCGCGAACACCATTATCTTCACCAGCCCGCCATCCTTCTTCTAGCCGCCGCCGGGTAGCGGCAGCGGTAATGGACGGGTAAACCGCACCGTCGTATCTCGCAAGCCCACAGCCAGGCCGCGTGGTAAATGGTGCGACAGGGGACGATGGTCCGGGGGAGGATGTGCGGGGTTCCCGTCGATCCTGGAGGATCAGGCCGCATGAGTGACGTTGTACCGAGGTTGACCGCGGAACTGGTCGCGGACTGCGCTGTGGCGGTGGCGCCGGTGATCTCCCCGGACGGCCGCCGGGTGGCCTATGTGGTGGCCGTGGACGGAGGGACGGAGGGACAGGTCGGGAATCCGCCAAGCGCACTCTGGGTGGCCGACGCAGACGGGAGCTCACCGCCCAAGCGGTTGACCGATGGTACGGCACGGGACCGCCTCCCGCGGTGGGCACCGGATTCGGCCGTGCTGTTTTTCTTGTCCGACCGGCTGGAGCCGGGTACCTCCCAGCTCCAGCGGATACGCCTGGACGGCGGCGGTGCCGAGGTCCTGACCGCCTGGCGCGGCGGGATCTCGGACCACTACCCGCTCGCCGGCGGCCGGATGGTCGCCGTCCTCGCCGAGGACGAGCCGACCGCCGAGGACGAGCGCCGGCAGGCCGAGGGCGACGACGCGATGGTCTGGGGCGAAAACGTCACCCCCGCACGGCTGCGGCTGCTCGACCTCGTCACCGGCGGGCTCCATACCGTGGACGGGCTCGCGGACCGGCATGTGGTCGAGGTGGTGCAGCGCCCGGACGGTGGTCCGCTGGCGGTGCTGAGCTGGGCCTGTCCGGACATCGACCCCGGCGCCCTCGACGTGCGGCTGCACCTGGCCGATCCGGTGACGGCGGCGGTCCAGAATCTAGGCCCGAGCGGGGTCGAGTCCGGTTCACTGGCGTGGTGGCAGCTCGACGATGCCTGGCATCTGGCCCATCTGGCGATGACCCCTCCGGGGCTGGTCGGCGGCCTGGCCGTTTTCGACACCGTCGTACCCGCCACCGGCCCGGCCGGGGCGCACCGCAACCTGACCGCGGGCATGACCGTGTCGCCGGAGGAACTGGTGCAGGTCGCGGGCGGACCGCCGCTCGCCGTGTTCGCCGACGGCCTGGATACCGCACTGCACCGGCTTGACCCCGCTACCCGGCGGTTCGGGCCGGTGGCGACCGTCAGCGGGCTGCTCCGCTCCCTGTCGGTGAGCCGCTCGGGCGCGGTGGTCGCCGCCCTGAGGAGCACCGCGCAGGAGCCGATGAACGTCCATGCCGGGCCGGTCGCTGGTCCGCTGGCCCGGCTGAGCGACACCAGGCCGGAACTGCGGCGGATCAGCTGGGGTACCCAGGAACGCCTGCGCTACCAGGCATCCGACGGGCTCGAACTCGACGGGCTGGTCATCCTGCCGGCGGGGGCGAGCCGGGACGACGGTCCCTTCCCCCTGGTCACCCTGGTCCAGGGCGGCCCCTACGCACGGTACGCCGACAGCTTCATGCTCAACTACGTTGACTGCGGCCAGTGGCTGGCGACCGGTGGATACGCGGTCTTCCTGCCCAATCAGCGGGGCGGCTCGGGACATGGCCATGAGTTCGCCGTGGCGGTCGCGGGCGCGGTCGGCACCGCCGAGTGGACCGACATCGCCAGCGGCATCGATCTGCTGGTCGCCGAGGGAGTCGCGGACGCGGACCGGCTCGGGATCGGCGGGTGGAGCCATGGCGGGTTCATGGCCGCCTGGGCCATCGGGCAGACCGGCCGGTTCAAGGCCGCGATGACCGGGGCCGGTCCCACCGACTGGGGCATGCTCGCCGCAACCGGCGAGAACGGCGCCTTCGAGGCCGCGCTCGGCGGCAGTTCCGGCTGGGAAGGGGTGGGCCCGCACCGCCACGACCAGCTCAGCCCGGCCTCCTACGCCGCCAGGATCGCCACACCGGTGCTCATTCTCCACGGCGAGCGGGACACCAACACCCCGCTCAGCCAGGCGGTGTACTTCCACCGCGCACTGCGGCACTACGGGGTCGAGCACGAGTTCGTCGTCTACCCGCGCGAAGGACACGGCTTGGCCGAGCGCAACCACCAGATCGACGCGCTCCGGCGCACTCGCGCATGGTTCGATCGATGGCTTGGCGATCCGACGTGACCGATACGGCACTTTCCCTAATCCCTGTCTCGATATATAAAGTCGCCATGGCGCGGAAATCTCCCCGGTTTTTGCATTGGCGCGTCTGGTTGATCGCGGCGGCGACGTTGATCTCGCTGACGGCCATGACTCGTCCCGCGACCGCGGAAACGGCCGTGACCTGCACCTACACGGTGACCAATTCGTGGAACGGCGGGTTTACTGCCAACGTTGACATCACCAACAACGGTCCGGCGATCAACGGGTGGACGCTGCGGTGGACGTTCACCACGCCGACGTCGGATGTCCGCGGCTGGTCGGCACTCATCACAGAGCAGGACGGAAACCGGGCCATGGCGACGAACATGAGCTGGAATGGCAGCATCCTCCCCGGACAGGCGATATCGTTCGGCTGGACCGCGGCCGCGATATCGACGGGCGTTCCCACGGACCTGACCATCAACGGCCAGACCTGCTGAAACCGCGAGCTGCTCACTCGGCGAGGCTGGCGCGCACCCGCCCAGCCTCGGGTACCCCTAGCTCGGCGAAGATCGCTAGCGCTCGCTGCCAGTGCTCGCGTGCCTGGCCGTGCCGGCCCGCGGTGGCCAGCACCCGGGCGATACCGTCGAGCGCCCGGGCCTGCTCGAACCGGTCGTCCGCCTGGCTGGCCAGTCCCAGCGCGGCACGGAACCGGGCGAGCGCCGACCTGGTCTCCCGCATGTCGTGCAGCGTTTCCCCGAGGGTACTGAGCGTTTCGGTTTCCAGACCGCGGTCGCCTGTCTCCCGGCTGATCGCCAGCGCCCGGTGCAGGTAATCGAGCGCTTCGGAGTACTGCCGCAGCCGCTGGTGCACCGTGCCGATCGTGCCCAGCGCGCTGCCCTCACCGCCGCGGTCAGCGGTGCGCCGGCAGTTCACCAGCGCCCGTTCCAGCTGAGCCAGCGCCTCGGCGTGCCGGCCTAGCAGGCTGTACGTCGCGCCCAGGTTCCCCAGCGCGTACCCCTCGAGCCGTACCTCACCGAGCCCGGCGAAGACCGCGGCGGCCGCTCGTTGGTGCTCGGCGGCCTCGGTGTAGTGCCCCAGCCTGCGGTGCAGCGCGCCGAGGTTGATCAACTGGGCGCCCTCGCCGTACCGGTTGCCGGTCCGCTGGCAGATGGCCAGCGCTTCACCCATGTGGTGCAGCGCGGCCGGGTAGTCGCCCAGCCGTTCGTAGACCACGCCGAGGCGGCCCAGCGCCCTGGCCTCCCCCGCTGCCTCGCCGGCCTCGCGGTGGCCGGCCAGGGACTGTTCGAAGCAGCCCAGGGCCGTTCGGTAATCACCAAGCCACCAATGGACGCTGCCCAGGTTGGTGAGCACGCCAGCTCGCCCGCCGTCTTCCGCCGCTGCCGCGGCGGAATGGATGGCGAGCGCCTCGGTGTAATGCCCGCCGACCTCCAGCGCCCGCCACAGGACACCGGACAGGCCGACACTGTACCCAGGCCAGCCGTGCCGGCCCGCGTGCACCGCGGCCGCTGTCAGCGCCGGGCGCTGCTGGTCGAGCCAGCGCGCTGCCGCGGCCGGCTCGGTCACTGGCGGGGCAGGGGAGGACGAGGGCGGCGGATGCGGCCGAAGTGCCTGTTCGTGGGGGAACAAGGTGTCCATCGCCGCGGCCGCGGTACTCAGGAAATACTCGAGCAGGCGGACAGTTGCCGCGTCCCGCTCCGCTGGGCCGAGGTCCTCAGTGGCCCGTTCGGCGGCGTAAGCGCGCAGCAGGTCATGCATCGAGTACCTGCCCCGGCAGGTGCGGGCTACCAGGTGTGCGCTGGCCAGTTCGTCCAGCAGCGCCCGGGCCTGCCGCAGTGAGACCTCGGCCAGCGCCGCCAGCGCGTAGGCGTCGGTGTCCGGCCCCGGGTGCAATCCCAGCAGGCTGAACGCATGCGCCGCACCGCTGGTCAGGTGCTGGCACGACCAAGAAAACACAGACCTGACGGCGGTCCGCGAATCCTGGGCGACCTCCAGCAGGTCGAGGCGGTCTTGCTCACCCTGCAAGCCATCGAGCACGTCGGCGAGGGTCATGTCCGGGCGGGCGGCGGCCAGCTCGGCGGCGATCCGCAGCGCCAGCGGGAGCCGCGTGCAGCGTTCGGCGAGGGCCGCGGCCGACTCAGGCTCGGCGGCTACCCGGCGGCCGATCAGTGCCCCCAGCAGCGTGACCGCCTCCGCGGTGGTGAGCAAATCCAGGTCGACCCGGCAGGCGCCGTCCCTGGCGACCAGGCCGGCCAGGTCGTCCCGGCTGGTTACCAGCACAAAACAGGATGGGGAACCGGGAAGCAGCGGGCGCACCTGCTCGGCGCGGTGGGCGTTATCCAGCACGACGAGCATCCGCCGGCCCGCCAGCATCGTGCGGTACCGCGCCGCCGACTCGGCTTCGTCGGCCGGGATCTGATCGCCGTCCACCCCCATCCCGCGCAGGAACCGGCCGAGCGCCTCGGCGGGTGCCAGTGGCCGCTGAGGGTCGTAGCCGCGCAGGTCCACGTAGAGCTGGCCGTCGGGGAACTGGTCAGCGACCCGGTGGGCCCAGTGCACGGCAAGCGCGGTCTTGCCCACGCCGGCGGTACCGGCCACCGCGGAGATCAGCACCGCTGGCCGCCGGCCCTCGCGATCGAGCAGCGCGTCCAGGTACGCGAGCTGGTCGTCCCGGCCGGTGAACCCGCGCACGTCCATCGGAAGCTGGCGAGGCACCAGCCGGCCCGTCGCGGCACCGCGGGTTCGTCCACCGCGACGGCCGGCCGGACGCCGGTTCTCCTCGACCCGGTCGCGGGCGGTGGCGAACGCGCCCTGTTCGGCGGGGCCGGCGCCGAGCAGGGCAATCAGGGTGTCGAACCTGTCTGCTGGTGGCAGCACCTGACCGGAGAGATACTCCCCGATGATCCCGTGCGACCAGCCCGTGGCCGCGGCCAGGTCGCGGTAGGTGAGGCTGGCGCCGCCTTGCTGCCTGCCATGCCGGCGGCGCAGCGCGCGCAGCAGCGCCGCGAGCTCTGGCAGCGTCCGTACCCCGGCGGCGTGCTGTGCGAGTCCGCCCACGTGCGGGCGGTCGCGCTGCACTACACCCTGCCCGCCGGCCACGTCCGCGCGTACCCAACTGTCGATGGGGGCAGGATAACCGGGGTCGGGGCAACTGGCACCGGCCCGCACCACGGGACGCGGGACCAGGTTGCGCCCGTGGTCCCGCGCCCGGACCCGTGGTGTCAGCTGGACGTGCAGGGCTGCCCGTTCAGGGTGAAGCCTGACGGCGGGCTGAACGGGCTGACCGAGCCCTCGAAGCCGACGAAAGTTTCCCCGCCGGGGCCGATCGTGGCGTTGTACGAGGCCGCGGTGAGGGTGCCGCCGGTAGCGGTGCGGGTCAGCGTGCCGCCGAAGGTGGTCGAGACGGTGGTGTTCGACGGCATCGTGAACGTGATCGACCAGCTGCTGAGCGGAGCGGCGGTGTTGTTGATGATCGTCACGTAGGCGGTGAAGCCGGGCGGGTAAGTGGTCAGGAAGAACTGGCAAGAGGGGAGCTGGCTTGGGGTAAGGGTCGTCACCGTGGTCGGGTTCGACCTGGCCGAGCGGTTGCCCCGGGCGTCGAAGGCGACGACGGCGAACTGGTAGGAGGTCGCCGGGGTCAGCCCGAAGACCTGCTGGACCTGGTCGCCGGGGACCAGCGTGTCGATGGTGGTCCACGTCCCGTTTTCAAGCTCCTGCAAGTCGTACCCGGTGACCTGCACGTTGTCCGTGGACGAGCCCCACGACAAGGTGGTCATCGTCGTGGTCGTGCCGCTGGCTACCGGCGCTGGCGGTTGCGTCGGAGGCACGCTGTCGGGTGCGGAGAGCGTGGTGAACGTCACCGGGCTGGACGGAGGACTGGTGGTGTAGCCGAGGCCAGCGACCGGGACCGAGTACACCCGGAATGTATAGGTGGTGCCGTGCGTGAGGTTCGTCAGATGCAGGTAGCCGAACACCGGGTTCGCGGTGGGGTACTGTTGCCACCGCCCGTTGGCCAGGAGCTGCACCACGTCACCGCCGCTCGCTCCGCTGCTCGACCAGGTGAGGTCGGCGGTGGTGTCCGACACGTGCTGCGCCTGCAGGCCGGTGGGCGCGGGCAGCGGCGAATCCGCCAGCGCGGCCGACGGTGCCAGCGACAGCACTCCCAGGCACAGCCCGGCCAGGGCCAGTGCCGTCCCGAGCACCCTGCACGGTAGCGGAATACGTTTCACCTTCATGGCAGACCCTTTCGACGTGGGCGGCCCGTGCTGTCCCGGGCGCGCCCACGCGACATCATCCCTGTCCGCGGCCCGGATCCAGCCAGATCCTGGACAGCCTTGGACCGCGTCGGACAACGCGGATGCGCGGCGCGGGCTGTCGTATGCCGTCGTCAGGGCAGCCGAGCGATGACCCGCACGGCTTGCGGCAGGTCGGCAAGCGTGCTGACTCCGGGCGGGAGGTTCTCCGGTGCCCAGCCGGGTCCGCAGGCGGCGATCAGCGCGGGCCGGGGGCGTGCCGTCTCCGCGGCGGCGATCTGGACATGATCGGCGGTGCCCGGTGCGTGGGCCCAGAGTACGACGGCGGTCGGTCCGGTCTTGGCGATGGCGTCTCGCAGCACGTTCACGGGGACGCGGGCGCCGAGCATCCGGCTGCGCCGATCCTGCTCGGCGAGCGCGGCCGCGAGCGCCTCGAGGGGAAGGCTGTGCAGTTCGTCCGGCGCGCACGCCAGCAGCACCGAGGGGCGTGCGGCCGGCCTGGCCACGGCGCTCAGCGCGGCAGATATCGCGGCCGAGAGCAGGTGCTCGGCGGCGATGTACCGGCTGAGGACCGAATGCCGCCGGCCGATTTCGCGCAACGTCGGCGCGAACACGGTGGTCCATGCCGGTACCACTCCGTCAGCCAGCGCACGGCTGGCGATTTGCTCCAGAGCGGCGGGATCGAGTGCCAGTGCCGCGCGGCGCAGGCTCACCACGAGGCGTGATCTCGTCAGGCCGGTATCCTCGTCGCCGATTTCGTCGCGATGGTCCGGGTTGCGCAGGTCTCGGGCTATGCGGGCCGCTTCGGCGGGGGTCACTCCCTGGATCACGAGCTGGCGCATGACTTCCAGGCGGGCGAAGTCGCGGCGATTATAACGGCGGTGCCGTCCCGGATCCCGGCGGGACGGGCCAAGCCCGTACCTGCGGTCCCAGGTTCGGACGGTGGTGGCCGCGATGCCCAGTCTGCGGGCGACCTCACCCGCGCTCAGGCCGGACTCCGGCACCTCTGTCACGCAGCCTCCCGGCGGGATGTTCGGGTTATCCGTTCCGCGGCGAGCCGCGCGGAAACCAGCACCATAGGCATGCCCACCCCGGGCTGGGTGCCGGATCCCACGAAAACCACGTTCTCCAGTCCCGGCGCGATGTTGCCAGGCCGTAGCGGGCCAGTCTGGCGGAACGTGTGCGCGCTGGCAAACGGCGTCCCGGCCGCCATGCCGCGGCCGGCCCAGTCGGCCGGGGTCGTTATCTGCCGGATGTCCCGGAACTGCGCGAGCGGGTGGCCGCGACTGGCCAGGGTTCGCAGCAGTTCTTCGGCGTAAGCCGGGCCACGGGCGGTCCAGTCGATCCCCGCGTCCGTGTTGGGTACCGGGGCGAGGATGTAGTAGGAGTGGTGGCCAGACGGTGCCAGAGCCGGATCGGTGCGGGTGGCATTGGTGACGAACAACGACGGGTCGGACATGAGCCTGCCATGCCGGGTCACGTCGTCGAACGTGGCCTTCCACGCCGCGCCGAAGAGCACGTTGTGATGAGCCAGGGTGCTGTCTACGTCCGCCGAACCGGCGTGCAGGACCACGCAGGAAGGCGAGTATCTCAGGTTGCGGCGCAGCGGGCGGTGCAGCAGATCGCGGTATGCGACCGGGAGGTCCGGATTCAGTACCACGACGTCGGCGGCGATGCGCTCCCCATCCCTCGTCCGTATCGCGCGAGCCCGCCGGCCGGTGATCTCGACGCCGGTCACCTCGCGACCGTAGTCGATGGTCACCCCGTGTTTGACGGCCGCCGCGGCCAGGGTTTCGGCGACCGTGTGCATGCCGCCCCTCGGGAAGTAGACCCCGGCCACGGTGTCCAGGTAGGCGATGACGGCATAGCTGGCCAGCGCGCGGTGCGGAGCGACGCCGGCGTACAGGGACTGGAAGGAGAAAACCCGCTGGAGCCGCGGATCACCGAAGAACTGGGCGACCTTCGCGGACAGCCGGCGGAAGCCGCCGCGGACGATCAGCCGGGCCAGGTCCGGACCCAGCAGGTCGTACGGGGAGTCGAGGTTCCGGTCGATGAAGCGCTTCCACTCCAGCCGGTACAGGCCGTCCAGGTAATCGACGAACCGCAGGTAGCCGTCGGCCTCCCGCGGCCCGCACAACCGTGCGATCTCCGCCGCGGTGCCTTCGGTGCTGGCGCGGATGTCCAGGGCTGACCCGTCCGGGAAATGGGCTCGGTAGGCCGGATCCAGGCGCACCAGGTCGAGCCAGTCGGCTAGCCGTTCGCTGACTGAGTTCAGGGTCTCGTCGAGGAGGTGCGGCAGGGTCAGGACGGTCGGGCCGGTATCGAACCGGTACCCGTCGATTTCGAGCTGGCCGATGCGGCCACCGGCACTCTTCTCGCGCTCAAGCACGGTGACGCGCCGCCCGGCGCCGGCCAGGCGCAGCGCGCAGGCCAGGCCGCCGAGTCCGGCGCCGACGATGACGACGTGATCGGTCGGCCCACTCACAGTACGCATGGTTTCTCCGTCGGGTTGCCGGCTTTCTTGCGCCACCTTACATCGTCGGCTAGATTGCATCGATATCTGCATCGATTTTTAAGGACATGTGATGGTCGGACGACACGACCCTCCGGCGCCCCCGCTGGACGGCGCGTACCGAGGCTGCCGGGCCATTCACCGGGCGCACGGGCGCAGCTACTACCTGGCCACCCGGTTGCTGCCGGCGTGGAAACGGCGGCATGTGCATTCGCTCTATGCCTTCACTCGCTACACCGACGACATCGTCGACTCGCCCAGGGCGGCCGGACGACCCGGTGACGCTGGCGTTGGCCTGGACGCGTGGGCCGGCCGCTTCTATGCCACGCTTGACGGCTCGGGGCAGGCCGATGATCCGATCCTGCTGGCCGTCGGGCACACCATCGCGGTATTCGGCCTGGACGTTGCCGATTTCGACGCGTTCTTCGCCAGCATGGCGATGGACCTGCGGATCGGCGGATACGCCTGCTACGACGACCTGCTCACGTATATGGAGGGCTCGGCCGCGGTGATAGGGACCATGATGCTGCCGATCTTGCTGGCGGACGAGGACGATTGGCGCCCTGAGCCGCCAGCCAGATACGCGACGGTCCGGGAGTCGGCACGGCAGCTCGGATATGCCTTTCAGCTCACCAACTTCCTCCGCGATGTCGCGGAGGATGTGCGGATCGGCCGCTGCTACCTGCCGGTCGCGGACCTGGATCGCTTCGGCGTGCGCCGCGCCGACCTGTGCGCGGGATCGGCGAGCGCCGCGGTACGGCACCTCATCGCGTTCGAGATCGAGCGCGCACGTGCGCACTACCGCGCGGCCGCGCCGGGGATCGCGCTACTGCCGCCACGATCCCGGCGCTGTGTCCGGCTGGCCTTCAGCGTCTACGGAGCGATACTCGACCGGATCGAGCAGGCGGGTTATGACGTGCTGGCCGGGCGTGCCGTGGTGCCGCGGCGGCAGCGGGCAGCAGCCGTCATCCGGGAGCTGGCGAGGCCGGCATGACCGCGGGCGTTGGCACGGACAGGCCCGTCGACCTCGCATTCATCGCCGGGCGGCTCCGTCCCTACCTGGCCGGCCTGCTCACGGCCGAGCAAGCGGCCTGGAAGGAACGCGGAGCTCCCTGGTGGGACGTCCCCGAGGCGCTCGCGGTCTATACCGACGGCGGGAAGGCGCTGCGTCCGCGGTTCTGCTACTGGGGTCACGCGCTGAGCGGGAAGCGAGCCGGTGCCGCGCTGCTGCGGGCGTGCGCCGCGCTGGAACTGCTGCACGCGTTCGCGCTCATCCACGACGACCTCATGGATGGGTCCGGCACACGCCGGGGAGGCCCGGCTTTGCACCGCCGGTTCGCCGAAGAGCATCGTCGGCATCGCTGGGCCTCTGACGCGGACGCGTACGGCTGCGCCACGGCGCTGCTGAGCGGCGATTTCGCGTTCGCCCTCGCCAACCGCCTGGCCGGCGCGCTGCCTCGCCGGGCACGGGACGTATGGGCGGACATCGTCGAGGATCTCACGATCGGCCAGTTCCTCGACTTGGCCGGGGCAGCGCGCCGGGACCGTTCCCCCGGGGTTGCACGCACTACCGCGCTGCTGAAATCCGGGCGGTACACGGTGACCGGCCCGCTTCGGCTCGGCGCGGCAGTGGCTGGCTCAACAGAGCTGCCCCCCGATCTGGTTCGTTACGGCGACCTCGTGGGTGAGGCGTTCCAGTTCCGCGACGATCTGCTGGGAGTCTTCGGAGACCCGCGGCGGACAGGGAAGCCAGTGGGCGAGGACCTGCGGGCAGGCAAGCCGACCCTGCTGATCGCGTCGGCCGCCGTGCTGCTGCCGCCCGCCAAGCGGCCGCTGCTGTCGCGGATCGGATCGTCCGAGGTCACGGGTGCGGACATCGCCGAACTTACCGACGCGCTCGACACATGCGGCGTGCGCGACCGGGTCGAGTTCCGGATAACCAGGAATGTACGTGCCGCCTGCGCGCTGGCACGTGGCAGCGCCGCGCCCTCCCCTGTACGGGAGGCATTGTGCGCCATGGCCTCCGTGGCCGTCGGCGGCCGGGCATCCGACGGAGGTGAGCGGCGTGGATAAATGGCAGTACCTGGTGGTCCTTGGATTGTGCGTCCTGGCGACGTCGCCGCTGGAAGTCGTGGGCGGAGCGCGCGTGTACCGGCGGCCACGAGCGCTGCTGCGCGTGCTCGTCCCGGTGATGATCGTCTTTGGTGGCTGGGATCTGCTCGCGGTGCGGCACGGAGACTGGTGGTATAACGCGCGATACACGATCGGCCTGCGGCCGTTCGGCCTGCCGGTCGAGGAGTGGCTGTTCTTCCTCGTCGTGCCGGCCTGCGCCTTGCTCACCTACGAGGTGCTCGGGGTGCTTGGCGCCCGCGCTGCCTGTAACGACGGAGGTCGGCGCCGTGGCCGGAAGTTACACCATTGCCGCGCTCTGCGCGCCCGTTCTGGTAGGCGTCCTCGAGGTCAAGATGCTGCGCACCGGGCTGCTCCGCCGCCCCAGGTTCTGGCTGACGCTCGCGATCACCCTCGGATTCCAGATCCCGGTGGATGGCTGGCTGACCAAGCTCAGCGCGCCCATCGTCAGCTACCGGACCGGTGTCAGTTCCGGGGTCCGGTGGCCTTGGGATATCCCGGTCGAGGATTTCGGCTTCGCCATCGCGATGATCACCTTCACGGTGCTGGTCTGGGAGCTTTCCGTACGGAAAGCCCGGGAACCGGCTGTCCCGTCCAGGATGGCGGTTCGCGTGGCGGGTTTCATGAACTACATACCCCCAAGGAGTAAAAAATCGTTCACTCATTCGAATATTCCATTCCTGCGCTTGGTGAACGGTTACCGCTGCCGAGCTTGCCCGGGTTTAGCGCCTGGCGACGGGGGCAGTCTTGCCTGAACTATTTCAGCCATGTCGCGGCCGGACGACCAGAAACAGGAACCAAGCACCGATCAGAAACAGGCCCATGCGGGCCCGGGAGCCGGAGACGATAGTGGTGCGAACGAACAGGCTATTCAAGTCCGGGTCTACTGAAACGGTGCGGGTCTTCCCGTTCCGGTTCGACCAAACCGCACGCTACATCCTGCCCATACTGGGCGTTACCCCGGCGACCAGCAGGGTGGAAGTGACCGGCGGCCGGGTCCTGATCCGCTACGGACCGTGGCGGGTCACCGTGGACCGGCGGAACATCCGGGCCGTTACAGCGTCCGGCCCGTTCAAGGCGTGGAAGGCCATCGGGCCACGGCTGTCGATAGCCGATCGCGGTCTGACCTTCGGCACCAGCATCCGCGGCGGGGTGTGCCTGCAGATGCGTCATCCGGTCGGCGTGCTGGCGCCCAGACAGCTGCTGGCACACCCCGCTCTTACAGTGACCGTCGATGACCCCGGCGCCCTGATCCGGCTGCTCCGGCCGGGCCTCCTGCGCCGGCTGAGCCTTAGGGAACTGCTGAGCTGAGCCCCGGGCCGTTGTGTCGATGCCGCAGCCTTCGCGGACAGCCGCCTGATCAGCGTCCGGGGTGGAGCCAGCTCCGGGTCAGGCGTTCGATTGGATGCGGCCGGGCGCCGGAAGGTGCCAGCACAATGCCGTCGGACCGCATTGCTGGGGCGGGCATGGGGCGGCCCTCCTGTCCGGCCCGCACCAGCTCAGCCATCCGCGCCCGGATATTCCGGTAGAAGCGTTCCTGCATCCGCCGTCCGAACAGCCAGAACCCGAGGCGGATGCCCGGGTTCTGGATCGGCGCGGGTCGCGAATATCCGGCCACGCGGAATGTCACCCGGCCGGTGCTCAGGTTCTTGATCACCTCGTAGCTGAGCCGGCCCTGTTCCAGATGGCCCTCGAGCGTCTGGTAGCACCAGCCCCATGCTCGTTCGGGGCCGTCACCGGCAGTGCGTTCTTCGTCGATCACGCCGGTGATCCGGACGCCGACATAGAAGCGTAGGCCGCAAAAACGAGCCTCGAGCAGCATGTCCCGGCCAAGCAGCCCGCTGCCCTGCCGGTAGACGGCGCGCAAGATCTTGGCGTCGGCGAACTCGTACTGGCTCACCAGGCGGCATGCGAGCTCCCAGGCTCCGCCGGGCTCGGGCGGCCCGGGACCTTCGCGGCCGATCAACGTGGCACCCGAGTCGACGTGCCAGTGTCCGTCCACGACCGCGGATCCCGCGTCCGGAGCCCGCGCCGGATCGTAATTGATCGCCAGGAGGGGCAGCTCGTCGAGCGCCGCGCTTTCGTCGACCCGGCCGAGCAGCTGCTCGCGCACTATTCGGTAGCCTTCAGCCAGTCACCGATCAACCAGAACATCGGCGGCCACAGACCCACGAACAAGACCCGGCGTTCGGCATTACCGCGTTCGTCCTGATCGACGGTCTTGGCCCGGATCCACAGGACGACGCACAGGCCAATCGAGCCTAGCGAAGCCGCGTACAGGTGGGCGCTGCGTACTCCGGCCTTGTGCAAGGCCTGGCTTGCCATCATCGGTCACCTCACAACTACCTGGTTCGAAGCAGCGGCTGCCCGCTGTGCGAACATCTACTCATGGCGACGGTGAGCCGGTCGGCCCGGCTGCGGACCGTGATGACCTGGCCGATCGGGATTGCGGTGGTCAGCTGGCGGTACATGTGGCGCACTATGCCCGTCCACCGTATGGAGGAGCCTGGCACGCGAGCCGACCTGCCCGACCCGGCCTATGGCTCTCCTGGGGACCAGACGCTCGAGATGGGTGTCGGCCCGATGCTGCACCGCTTGTACACGGTCCAGATCACCGGCAGCAGTATGACCCCGGCGGCTCTGATCGACCTGGTCGCCGACAGGCTTAACCAGGCCGCGCCGGAGGTGGCGGTGTTCCGCAAGACCGGCGGCACGTCCAGTGGCCTGCGCCTTGGCGATGAGTTCCTGGTCCGCATGCCAGGTCCGTGGGACGGGCCGGTGCGCGTGGTGCGTCGTGACCTGACCGCCTTCCGGTTCGCCACCATGGACGGTCACCTGGAGGCGGGCGAGATCGAGTTCCGTGCGCGGCAGGACGGCGACGCCCTCCGCTTCGAGATCGAATCCTGGGCCCGGGCCGGTGACCGACTGGCATCTTTGCTCTACAACAAGCTGCGGCTGGCCAAGGAGATCCAGCTCAATATGTGGTCACACTTCTGCGTCCGTACCGCAGCCCTGGCCGGCGGCCGTCCCCGGGGTGGCATCACCATCAGCACTCGCTGGCTCGCCTGGCCCGAGCCTCGCGGTGAGGCACGCGCTTAGTGGCGTGACGTGCGGTGAGCCTTTACCCCACACGCAGCCGAAGGTCGGCGAAATCAAAGCCCGGAGCGACCACGCAGCTGACCAGGACTGGTTCCTCGCCGGCAGGAGCGGCACATTGCCAGACTCCTCCTGGGACCAGGACCTGGGGCCGGTGGCCGGCGTCCAGGTCCCCGCCGAGCACGAGAGCGTCTCCCTCAGCCGGCTCGCTGCCCGCTCCGCCCAGCCGCAGCTCCAGCGGGCCGCCGCCATGCCACAGCCACAGTTCGTCGGAGCGCACCACATGCCAGCGTGAGCGCTCTCCCGGGTGCAGCAGGAAGTAGATCGCCGTAGCGGCGCTGCGCTGCCCCTGGTAGCCCTCGGGCGAGAACGACATCGGCGAGCGCCATGTCTCGCGGAACCAGCCGCCCTCGGGATGCGGTTGAAGGTCCAGTTGCTCAGCCAGCGGCGGCCGTATCGCCATCAGCGGTTCCGTTCGCTTGATCTACCAGGGATCGCCGGTCCACCAGGGATCGCCGGTCCACCAGGGATCGCCGGTCCGCATGCCGCGGTCGTCAGCGTTCTGGCGGTGCGTGTAGCGCTGGTGATCGCCTGCTCGGGGGTCAGGCCGCACAGGTCGGTCAGCGTGAACAGGGCCTCGGCGCTGACCACCACGGCCAGGTCGAGGCGGAGCTGGCCGAACGTGTCAGGGTCGGTGACGGCCAGGGTGTCGCGCAGCGGCGCCAGCGCGTGGTCGATCAGGCCGAATCGAAGCCCGGGACGGGCGTGTGCGAGCTCGGGCCGGGTGATGGTGGCCGCGATCATGGCGCGCACCGCTCCCTGGTAGGCCAGCACGTGCCGGAACAGGAACTCGGTCGCGCACGCGATCCGCTCGGCGGCATCGCTGGATCCTGCCACCGGCCGCAGCGCTTGCTCTGGATCGGGCCATAGGCCCGCGAAGGACTCGGTCAGCAGCGAGAGCAGGTCGGGGAAGTAACGGTAGGCGGTCGGCTCCGATACCAGCGCCGCCTGCGCGACGGCAGGCATGGTCACCGGCTGGCCAGTCTGGATTAGCTCACGGGCGGCGCTGACGATCGCCATCCGCGTGCGCGCCTTCTGGTTGACCCGGCCCCCCGGCGACCGCACGGCCATCAGCTCCTCCTGCTGTCAGCAAGCGTAACAAGGCTACCTCATTATGATAGTCGACTTGCATAAGGTAGCTCACTCGCCTACGCTGCCCTTGTGAGAGCTAACTCTTATAAAGAGAAAGGCCTGTCATGGCCAATGTCGAGGAGGATCGATGAGCGCTCTGATCCCGGCCGGTAGCCTCCGGCCTACCCGCATCGATACCCGCACGTTCCAGGTCGGCTCCGTCGGCCTGGTCGAGGTCACCGTCGCCGACCGCGACCACACCCGGCCATTCCTGCTGCTGCACGGCGGGGGCGGCGTGCTGACAATGGCTGGCTTTGCTGACCTGCTAGCCGAGCGCACCCACTCTCGGGTGCTGCTGCCTACCCACCCGGGCTTCGGCGGCACGCCCAAGCCCGAGTGGCTGACCAGCGTCCGCCGCCTGGCGCAGGCGTACGTCACGTTGCTGGAGGAGTCCGGCCTCACGGACGTGACCGTGATCGGCAACTCCTTCGGCGGCTGGCTGGCCGCCGAGATCGCCCTGCGGCACAGCCCGCGGGTCAGCGGCATAGTGATCATCGACGGAATCGGCATCGAGGTACCGGGGCATCCGATGACCGACGTCAGCGGCCTGTCGCCAGCCGAAATCCGCTCGTTTTCTTTCCACGACCCCAGCAAGGCAGCAGCTCCGCCGAACGCCGGTGACACCGGACCGAGCCCGGACGTGCAGGCCCTGATCGGCTACGCCGGCCCGGCCATGTCCGACCCGACGCTGGCCGGGCGGCTCGGTGGTCTCGACGTTCCCGCCCATGTGCTGTGGGGCGAAAGCGACCGGATCGTCGATCCTGAGTACGGCAAGGCGTACGCCGCCGCGATCCCGTTTTCGACGTTCACGCTGCTGCCCCGCACCGGCCACCTGCCCCAGGTCGAGACGCCCGAGGAACTGCTGGGCGCATTGTCCGATCTCGGCACCTGCTGACGTCGGACCCATGAGCACTCCCCTGAACGTGACACGGATCGGCTACGCCTGCCAGCTGATCGAGATCGGCGGGACCCGGGTGCTGACCGACCGCCATGACGGAGCGTCCGTTCCCGGGCGGCCATAACCAGGCTGCCACCATCACCTAGGCGATCCGGCAGTCTGCCGCGCCCTGGATGCCGGACAGGCTGTCGTTGGGTACTGCGCCCCACGGGAAGTTCCCCGCGGAGTCGGCGGGGAAACCGGCCCCTGGGAAGGTGCCGGGAGCGTTGACAGAGAAATTGCCTGGACAACTTGAGTCCCACGCGCTTGCCTGATCATTGAATTGGAGGGGCACGCGATAATTGCCAGTGTTCTGATCGCATACTCCCCATCCGTTTTCCCACGCCGTCGATCCATAGGGGCCGTTCTGGTAGTAGTCGGCGACACAGCCAAACGGCGCGCTCGCGGGGGCCATCGCCACCGTCGCGGGCAGCTTCTTCAGGCAGACCCGTCCCTCGGTGCTTGCCACCCTGGGTGCAAAGGTCTCCGCGCAGCCAGGCAGCGGTTTGATCACCCCTGCGATGCGCTGGATGTGCCCGGAATGGGCCGTGGTTCCGGCCTGCGCAGTGGCTCCCAGGCCAATCAACGTGAATGCGGCGGTAACGGCGCCAGCCTGTTTCAGGACGAGATGCATGAGGTTCTCCCGGAGATGTCCGCACATCAGCTTCCGGCATAAGCAGATCAGGTTCCGTTTTCGTTTCACTGCCATCGCGCTTTCATTGCCATGCCATCCACCTAACTGTTTGGCGTCTTGCCTGGAGGCCCGATAGGGCCGGCAGCGACCTCGCACGGCCGGCCGCCGAGCGGATGCGGCTCTACCGGAAGTGACAGACTGTCCCTTAGGGCTACACGTGTCTTGGTACGCCAAACCGACGTTTTCGCGCCCGCCTTATACCGCTATATACCGACTTGCACTGTCGGTTTCTCGTACAAAGACACGCTAGGTATCCGGGTCGGCGCGGCAAACGCGCGATCGGAAACTACAGCCGCAATAGCTGGCGACGTAGATAAATGGCGGCGAATGCTGTGGACGCGACAGCATTCCACGCTGAGAATGCAAGAGGGCGGGCACCCAGGCTGCCGACGCGGAATCTGAAATACGCCATTTAGCCCGAATTCCGGCCGCCGCAAGCGGGGCGCCCCACCACGCCCAGACACATGGAGGATCACATGCGCAAACTCATCCACCCGTCCCGCCGCACCGTCATCATCGCCGCTGCCGTCCTGGCCACCGCAACCGCCAGCGCGGTTGCCATGTCTGGCTTCGCCAACGCCTCGCCCACCGCCGCACGGCAGGCTGTGCCCGGCCTGACTCAGATCGGCGACTGGGAAGCCGAGGCAGTAGCAACCGCCGCAGGCCAGAACTTTGCGGCCAGCGCGCAAACGTTCCCGATCCCGCTCCCATTCGCGCCGACCGCCCATTACGTGACCTCGCCAACCGCGAGCTGTCCCGGCAGCGCCGCGCGCCCGGTGGCGGCTCCGGGCAATCTGTGCGTCTACCAGGCAGGCAGCGAGAACGTTTCAGCAGTGACCATCTTCAAAGACGCCGGCCCGGGAACAGGCGCCGACCGGTGGGGGTTCAGCGCGGTCCCGATGTCGGCCAGCAGCGGCCCAGGAGCCGTCTGGGGGTCGTGGGCTGTGACGGCTCCCTGACGTTCGCCGGCTAGCGGCCCGGCCCGCTGGCAGGCCTGCGGCAGATGGCGGTGGACCGCCGACTCCCTTGAAGCGTGACCTGCCGCACTACCTCGTAGGCGCCGGTCACGCCGAACCGGGACGCGTTCGCCGCGCAGTAGGCCATGAGCCGCTCCGGGAGCGGTCCGTGCTCTTCCAGCATGCTCAGCTGACTCTGGTAGCACTGGTATGCCGTGGCCCAGCTGCGCAGCCCGGCCGAGGTGAGCGGCTCGGCCACCGTGCCTGCGAGTGACGCATAACCGGGCAGCGCCGGCACGACGTCCGGCTCCCAGGTGATGTACGGGAAGTCGGTCCACAGTTTGAGCTGGGCGCCGGTCCTGGCCGCCGCGGCCACCGTCCCGTCGCGGGCTCGCCGGTGGTCGACGTGCGCGCCGATTGCGGCGCACGTGACTACCTGATCCGGACGATGTTCGATGATGGCCTGCTCTAGCGCGGCCGCGATGTCGGCGAGCAGGCCGGGCTCCTCGCGCTGGTACTCGGTTGGCTGCCCATCCTGGACGAGCGAGGCACCGTGCTCGTCCCGCCGGTAGATCGCGTCGAGGAAGCCGCCGTGCACCGGGGTGACGCCCAGCGCTGATAGCGCGCGGCGATCCTCTGCGCGGCGCGGCGCAACCGGGTCGCCGGTGAGCTGCCACATGCTGTGGTAGGCGGCCGCCACGGGGGAGTAGGGCGGCGATGGCGTTCCGGCGAACACGGTGTACACCACGATCTGATGACCGGCGCTGGCCAGCATCGCCAGTCGCCCGCCGTAGGACAAGACGGCGTCGTCGAGATGCGGGGAGACCGCCAGTATCCGCGCCATCGCCCTCGCCCTCGTCACGACCGCGATTCCAGCCAGCCCGTCCCCTGATCCCGAGCCTGGCATCCGGCGCATCTGCCAGCACCTTCCCGCTTGCCGCCAGGCACGAACCGGGTACCTGCGTTTTCGCAACGGGGAAGGTGCGGCCGCCGTGCTGTCCTGCGACCGTGAGGCGTGCCCGCTAGCCGGTCCGGTAATGAGGGATGACCGCGATGACAGAATCCTCGCCTGCGGCGGATCAGCACGGGCAGCGCTACCCGCTGTCTTTCACGCAGGAATGGTTCCTCACCTTGGACCAGGGTGATGACGGCGGTACGTTCGGCAGCCGGTTCACCATGGTCCAGCCCATGCGCATCACCGGCCCGGTGGACATCGCGGTGCTGCAGGGCGCGCTCGACGACGTCGTCGCCCGCCATGAGCTGCTCCGCACCGTGGTGGTCAGGGACGCCGAACCGCCCTATCAGCAGGTGTTCCCGCCGTGTCCGGTACGACTAGAGGTCCAGGACCTGCCGTCGAATACCGGTAAGTCCCGGGATACGGTCATCCAGGAACTGTTCTATAAGACCGGTACGATCAGCGCACGGGAAGCGCCGCTGCTGTGGGCCCAGCTGTGCCGGTTCGATGACGGTGACAGCGTCCTGTTCCTGACGGTGCACCACTCGGCATGCGATGCCTGGTCGATGCAGGTGATCATGCGCGACCTCGGGGCGTGCTACGCCGCCCGGGCCACGGGTTCGGCCGCCGAACTCCCGCCGGTACGGCAATACCGCGAGTACGCCGAATGGCAGCGTGCCAGAGCCGCCAGCACAGCAGCGGACAGTGCGCCGGCCTACTGGCGGGACAAACTCCGTGGCGCCCGCGAATTCGCCATGCCGAACGACCACGGTCATCCCGCCAGCTATTCCAGGCCTTATTCAAGGCACGCCCACGTTATCGAGGCCGACGTCATCGCCAGGGCGTCCGCTCTTGCCACGGCGTCTCGAACCACCTTGTTCCCGGTGCTGCTCTCCGCCTTCTACGTCTTGGCGCACCAGATCACCGGCGCGACAGACCTGGCGATCCGGGCCTTCACCGCAGGCCGCGACGAACCGCAATTCCACGACACGATGGGACTGTTTCTCAACCTCGTGCCGTTCCGGACCGATATCGCCAGCTGCATGAGCTTCCGCGACATCATCACCCGGACCAAGGAAACCTTCATCGACGCCATCGCGAACGAACTGCCGGCCGGCGTGATCGAGCAGGCTTTCCCCGACGTCACGAAGCCACGCGAAGACCTGCGCACGTCCCAGTTCGTCATCTCGTGTCCAATGGCACAGCTCGGTGATGATCTCGTCTATCCCATCGCCGACGGCGCCCGTGCCACAGCCATACCCTGGCGCGAGGAGGACGGCCCGCAAGACATCCCCAACGGCACTGGGTGGTTCATAGACTTGCCCGCCTCTGGGACTCTGTACGGCGCTATCATGTTCAACCTCGACGAATTCGACGAGAGCACCGTCGCGAGCTGGGCCGCGGGTCTCCAGCGGATCCTGACCAGCGTTGTCCGCGACCCCGACCAGGACTGGAAGACCCTGTAACCCGGACCAGGCCGACTCGGCGAACCGCCTGCCGCGGGTGATAGCCGCCGCGCATACCGACTCCAGGACGGTGACCCCGTCGACACCGATCCGGCGACGATCCTGGACACTGAAACCGGCCGCGATCCAGGACCGGATTGCCAGCTTCCCGACGCGGTCCGCGTATGCTTCGTCGTCCGCGTTATCCCGTACCCAGACGCGCCGCTCCAGGCTGAGCCCCAGCAGTGTGCCGGCCGCCCATGCTTCCATGGCCAAGGCGGACAGGTCTGCGTCGCCACGGCATGCTGCCACCGAGGTCAGATACTCGGCACCAGAACGCTCAAGGACGTCGGCGGCAACCCCCAGATGTCCGCACTGCTCTTGCCAGAGCGGCCAGTCGGCGTTCAGCCTGAACGGCCGGGTAAAGACCGTCTCGCGTGCGAGCGGCAGGTCCACCCGGCACTTGGACTGGTACAGGCATACCGCGTGCATGGCGTCGTGGTCCAGGGTCAGTGCGGCGGTGTCAGGGGTGGGGAGCTTTGTACCGCCGGCGGCGCGCTCAGCGAACGGCACGGTGGCCTTGCGCGCTCCGTGGTGCGTGTTGCCGACGAGACTCTCCTCACCCGCCACGTGGTCGAGCAGGTGCGGGATCGGCGCCACAAGCTGGAGTCGGTGCCAGGCGCAGAACAGGCGGATGGCTTCGTCGTCGGCAATGTAGGCATCATCGAAGCTGTAAAGGAAGGAGGCGAGGTCCGCGGCCATTCCGCTGGGCATCACGAGACCGAGCGTCGGCACCCATTCCCATGGGACGAGGTTCGTCCATGACTGTCCCGCCAGCGCCGCCATTCTCGCCTGGAAAGAGTTGAACGCGGCGCTGTCGGCGGTATAGAGGGCGATCGGCCGGTCAGGGAACCGCTCGACGAGGGCCTGCAGGCGGGACGCGAAGTCCGGGGCGAGGGCGACGTCGTCCTGGAGCACCAGGTGGTGAGTCACCCCCGAGGCAATCGTCGCCCAGGCCTGTTTCGCGGTGCGGAGCGGGCTCGGAATGCCGTCCGGATCTGGATCCTCGACGGGGACAGCGGTCAGCGGGAGGCATGCTTGCCGGATCGGCTCGACGTCGTCGCGCCGATCCGGGTGGTACATGATATTGACCCCGATGGACACAGCCATTTGCGATTATTTCCCTCTTGTCCGAACCGGCCGCGAGCAGAAGATTTACGCACGTGGCGACTCAGTGCCGGGGAGCCCCGCCCCGCATAGCCTCGCCGAGAGATCGCACATCAAAAACATATCTGGTTCGCGGGCAAACCGGATATGTCGCGAATTGCGCTTTTGGCGCCCCTGAGCCTGTCCCATGTTCGACCGGTGGGTCCGGCCGGCTGGGCGGTCAAGGTCCCTAGGCTCCCGGCGCCCCGGCGCTCACGCTCGCTGGGCTTCCGCCTGGCGTCCGAAGTCGCGGAATGCGCGCTGGGAGTTGCCGCCCAGCATGGCCACCACCAGGAAGATTCCCGCTACCGGGAAGAAGGGTGTGGCCCCGATGTGGCGGACGAGCACGCCGGCGACGGCCACCGACAACGGGAACGTGCCGTAAGTGCACAACATGATCACGCTCAGGACGCGGCCGAGTATGGCCGAGGGGATCTTCCGCTGCGCCATCGTGAAGAAGATCACGCCGCCCAGGCCATTGCAGACGCCGAGGATCAGCAGCGCGGCCGCGGCGCCCGCCTCGCCGCCGAGATACGGCACCAGGCCGATCGCGCCCCCGGAGATGATGTAGGCCACGGCGGCGACCATCCCGGGGTTCCGCAGCCTGCCCGAACGGGCCGCGGCCAGCGTGCCGATCACCGCGCCGACCGCCATGCAGGCGAGCAGTGCGCCGTAGCCGTCGGCGCCCCAGTGCGCATGCGCGAGCGCGGGGAGTGCCACCTCGAGCAGCCCGTCGTAGGACAGATTCGCGGCGATGGCGACCATCAGGATGATCTGTATCGCCCGCGCCTGCCGTATGTAGGCCAGCAGGGCCGGTGGCTTGCCGGGGATCTCGGCTGCCGGGCTCTCCGGCCCAATGGCGGCGCTGCCCGAGTTCGCGGCCATTGAACCGGCCGCGGCGCGGCGCGGTATCAGCGCCAGCGACAGTGCCGACACCGCGAACGACACCGCGTCGATCCCGAAGGCAGCGGTCGACGCGCCGGTCGAAGCGACCAGCGCCCCGCCGATCGCGGGGCCGATCAGCGATCCGACCTGGACGGCGGTCGAGGACAGCGCGTTGCCCGCCGCGAGCCGTCCCTCATCCAGCAGGGACGGCATGATCGAGAACGACGCGGGCATGAACAGTCCCTCACCCCCGCCGATGAGCGCGGCGGTCGGGCCGAGCGTCACGACTGAGGCAGTGTGCCGGGTCGCGAGCAACGTCAGCACACCCACCAGCACGCCTCGCAGGACGTCGGCGGACAGCATGAGCGTGCGCGGGCCGAACTTGTCCGCGAGCATGCCGCCTACCGGGATCAGGACGGTGCGCGGTACGCCGTAGCAGGCGAGCACGACGCCGAGCAGGATGGTGCTGCCGTGGTTGGACAGCACGAACCAGGGAAGCGCCACCGCGTAGCAGTAGTCACCGATGGTCGAGGCGAACTGACCGCCGGCCAGCAGGCGGAAGCTCCGCACCCCCAGCGGCCCGGACCGGAACGCAGCGGTGACGCGCCGTGACGTCGCGGTGCTCACTTTGCCTCCTCGGGTTCAAATCCGAACGTACGTGGCCAGCAGGCCCAGACGCTTGCCCTGAGTTGCTGGAACGCCAGCCGTGATGATGACCACGACGATCGGCAATCTCGGAGGAGGGCTGTCCTCGGCCGTCTGCGTATGTTTGTCCTCGGCAGGAGGGTGAGCGTGGACAGTGACCGGCTTGCCGACCAGCTATGAGCATCGGCACCGGAACCGGCCGACGCCGTCTGGGACTGACCCCGATGCGGTCGGTCCCGGTCGAGTTCGCCGGGGAGCGGGCCGGTGCGGGACCGCTCACCTTGGGCCAGCTCGATCTCTACAACTGGCTGATCCAGTATCCAGGCCAGCTCTACGCGATCTTGTGCATTGAGCTCCCGGTGCCGGCCGGGCTCTCCGTCGATGACGTGGCCGCGGCGGTCGCGGTGCTGCTCGCGCGGCATGAGAGCCTGCGCACCGCGTATCTCCCCGGCGAGCCGCCGTGCCAGCGGGTCGCGGCGGCCGGCGTCCAGCCGCTGGAGGTCTGCTCGCTCGGGGCGGGAGAATGGGGACCGCGGGATCGGCCCGCGGTGGCCGAGGCGCTCGTCTCGTGGCTGCGCGAGTCACCCGATCCGCTCCGGTGCCCGGTGCGGGTGGCGGTGGCCATCGCCCCGGACGCGGGTGACCGGGTCATCGCGTGCGCCGCCGCGTTCTCGCATCTGGCGGTCGACAACGGCGCGATCCGGATCCTCCGGCGCGAGTTCGCTGGCCTGCTGGGTGATCCCGCGCGACGTCCCGCCGCGCTACCCGGCCACCAGCCGCTGGACCAGGCCGAGCTGGAGGCGTCACCGGCCGAGCGGCGCAGGGCCGACGCGGCACTGGACTACCTGCGGGAGCAGTCACAGCGGATCCCTCATTGCCTGTATGTTGTGCCGAGCGCCCGGACCAGCGGCGAGGCGCTGGCGGTGGAGCTGTCGTCAGCAGCCGCCGCGATGGCCGTGCGGCGGGTGGCCGCGCGCACCCGGACCAGCCGGTCTAGCGCCGTGCTCGCCGCCATCTGCGCCGTGATCGCCCGCCGCGCCAACTATCCGGAGCTGGTGTTCCCCGTGTCATCCAGCAACCGTTTCGAGCCACATCTGGTGAACTACGTCGGTTCCCTGGTCCAGTGCTCTATCGCCACCGTCGAGATCGCCGGGAAAAGTTTCGACGAGCTGGCCGGCCACACCTGGACCAGGGTGGTAGAGGCCAGCAGGCACGGCAGGTACGACGCGACCAGGCAAGCGGCCATGGACAGCCGTACGGAGCACGAACGTGGGCTGCGCTTGAACAGCGACCCGTGGTTCAACAGCCTCTTTCCTGAGTCGTGGTCCGGACTGACCGCCGGCGTCGGATTCGAGCCGGAGGAGATCGACGTCGCGCTCGCCCGGACCGAGCTGCGGTGGCGCCCGATGCCGGTCAGTACGCTGCCGATCCGGTTCCGCCTCAACCAGATCGACGGCTGCCTGCGGCTGGACATGTGGAGCGGTGACGCGGGCCTGGTGCCGCGGGCCGAACTGGAGTCGGTGCTGCTGGCCGTCGAACGCCTGCTGGTGGCCGCCGCCCACGGCGACATCGCCGGCGACCGGATGCCCGGAGTCATCGGGCTGGAACCCCTCGCCGGGACCCCGGACCGGATACTGGTCGACCACTGCTGGGTCGACGTCGCCGACGTGCAGCGCCTGGTGGACGACGCGGTCGCGCCCGGGGTGGCCCGGGTGTTCGCGTCGGCCGGCGGCCGGCCGCTGGTCGCCTACCTGGCCGCCGCCGGCGCGGTCCGCACGCCGGAGCAGGCACACGCCCGTTGCATGGCCGCCCTGGCCCAGCACCCGACGGCCATCACCCCGCGCTATTACGTGATCTGCCGCACCGCGCCACCGGACCCGGCCGATCCCGCCGCCTGGCCCGCACCGCTGGCCGCCGGCACCGGCCGCGCCTGAACCGCCGGCACCGGCCGCGCCTGACCCGCGGTTACCGGCGGAGCTGTTCTGGCGCCTTGGTTTGCTGGTGCGGGGCGGTGAGTTGCCTCCAGTCCTCGTCGGGTGCCTGGACGGCGCTGGCCAGGATCAGGCGCAGGCGGGCGGCCAAGCCGGCGACGGTCTCCTGGTCGAATTCGTCGAGGTTGTACAGGATGTCTCCGTTGAGTTCGCCGCCGGGGCGGGCGGCCAGGTTCCAGACCATGCCGCTGGGCACGTCGTGGGCCTCGGTTGCTTCCAGCGGCCCGTTGTTTGCCCAGCGGGCGCCGTCAGCGATGGGGAAGGTGAGGTCGTCGCCGTGCTGGCCTTGCTGGCTGGCGATGATGAACTGCGAGGTGCGCCGGTCCTGGCGCGGAGTGATGAAATCGGGGAGGGCGTGCTCGAGGATGTTGACGGGGAGTTCGTTGGCGATGGCGTCGACGAAGGTTTCCCGGGTGGCGGTGACGATGTCGCGGAAGCTGGCGCAGGCGGCGATGTCGGTGCGGAACGGCACCAGGTTGATGAACAGGCCCATGGTGTCGTGGAACTGCGATTCGTCGCGGCCAGCGGTGAAGGCCCGGATCGACAGGTCGGTGTCGCCGGTGAGGGTGTGGGCCAGGAGGTAGTAGGCCGAGAGCACCACGGTGAACACGGTGGTGCGGGCGGCGGTGGCCAAAGCCGCGGCGGCAGTCATGATCTCGGGTTCGATGTGGTGGACGTGCATCGAGTACGGGCGGGAGTAGCTGTCGGGGTGCTCGTGGTCGTTCGGGATGTTGAACTCGCGGGCGCCGTCGAGCTTGCGTTGCCAGTAGGCGGGCCGGCCGTCGGCGGCGGTGCTGGTGGCGCCGGCTCGCTGCCAGGCCGCGTAGTCGCGGTACTGCCGCACCGGCGGCAGCACCGCGTCGGTGCCGGCCCGGCGGGCCGCGTAAAACGCGGCGAGGTCGCGGACGATGATGTGCAGCGACCAGCCATCTGAAACCGAGTGGTGGACGGTCAGCAGCAGGACGCTGTCGCGGTCATCGAACCGGCACAGCCGCGCCTTGAGCAGCGGTATCTGCCGGGAGCTGATCGAGCCCGCCTCGGCCTGGAGGAACAGTTCCTGGACCGCCCGGTCCCTGGACTCGCCGGGGGCCGACGGCAGATCCTGGACCTCCAGCGGCACCTGGCACGGCGGGAGCACCACCTGATAGGGCGGGTCGGCGTCCCGGACCAGCACGGTGCGCAGCAGCTCATGACGCGCCACCACATCATCCAGCGCGCCTTGCAGCATCGCCACGTCCACCCGGCCCGACACCCGCAATGCACCGATGATCATGAACCGCGGCCCGAACGTCCCCCCGTCATCACCCTTATCGAAGGTCAGGAACCACTCCTGGGTAAAGGACAGCGGATACCGCGCCAATCCCTGATCGAGCGCCAGCGAAGACTCCGTCATACCCGCCATCCCTTCTCAACCGCCGTCGCCGCCGTCATGCGGTGTCTTCCTGGCGTCGAGCACGCACCGGTGCAATCACGGGTCGTCAACGGCTCACTGTCCATCAGCGTGTGTGCGGGGACCAGCGACCGGCGACGCTGCTGGCCCACACCGTCACGCTCGCACGGCGTCATGATCACCGCACCTCCCGGGTTGCGCCATGAGGCGAGCCGGCGGCCGCGCCCCCGAATCGAACATTTAGCCCATTCCGGGCGTGCCGCCGGGCGCGCCAGATTATTGCGGACAGTTACCCCCCCGATCGTGAGCGATCCAAATTAAGGTGTGTTTCCGGCGTGTCGAGGCATCCGCCTGTGCTGGGTGCGCGCCGATGCCCTGTTCGTGCCGGTATGATCCGCTGTTTCGGAGCCTCCGCGGACCCCGGGAGCCGGCCGGAAATCATT
>DASRFJ010000252.1:0-19691 GCA_035651595.1 Streptosporangiaceae bacterium
TCGAATGCGGCATCGCCCGGCTCAAGCGCAACCGCGCCGTCGCCACCCGCTACGACAAGCTCGCCGTCCGCTACGAAGCCACCGTCCACATCGCAGCCATCAACGAATGGCTATAACCCCGCTTTTGAAACACGCCCTAGCCCGGGTGTCCGCCCCCGGCCGCCCGGCGGGGTCGGCGGAGGCTTCGATGGGGTCGGCGGAGGGCTTCGATGGGCGGGGACGGCCCCGGTAACGTGGTGTTTTTGCCCTTCGTGGTAACGCGGCCCTCGCGTGCGGGGGTTGATCCGCCACGAAGGGTAAATCGTCCACGTTGCTGACGGGCCTGCCGGTGTGCTCGTGTCCCGGCAGACGCACAGTGCACTCCAGGCACAGACTGCGCACCGCCAGCCGCTGCGCACCGCCAGCCGCGCGGCAATCGCGGTCGGGCGGCCCCAGGTGAGCTGCCGCGAAAGACGCCGCGGGCCGCGCCACGCCGCGGCGCGGCCCGCGGCGCGGCGCGGCCCGCGGCGCGGCGCGCGCGGGGCGCGGAAGGCTAGTTCGCCAGGGTGGCGTAGCCGGCGGGGCGACCTTCCAGGATCACGCTCTTGGTTTCGAGGAAGGGGAACAGCCCTTCGCGTACGCCTTCGCGGCCGATCCCGGACTGCTTGAACCCGCCGAACGCCATGCCGAAGTCACTGCGGAACGCGTTGTGGCCGACCGTCCCCGAACGCAACTGCCGGGCAACGTCGCGGGCCCGCTCGACGTCGTTGGTGAACACCGACGCGTTGAGGCCGTACATCGTGTCGTTCGCGATGGCGATCGCCTCCCGCTCGTCCGCCGCCGGGATCACGCTCAGCACCGGGCCGAAGATCTCTTCCTGGCCGATGACCGAGGAGTTGTCGACGTTGCCGAAGACGGTTGGCTCGACGAACCAGCCCCGGTCCAGGTGTTCCGGGCGGCCGCCGCCAGCGGCCAGCGTCGCGCCCTGCGCCACGCCCTTGGCGATATAGCCCTCGACGCGGTCCCGCTGACGGCTCGCTGCCAGCGGACCCATCTGCGTCTGCTCGTCGAACGGGTCGCCTACCCGAACCTTTGCGAAGATGTCGGCCACGGCCGCGAGCAGGTCATCGTGGCGATCCCGGGTCACCACGATCCTGGTCAGCGCGGAACAGACCTGACCGGACAGGAAGCATGCCATCCCGGCCAGGGTGCCGGCCGCGGTAGCGAGGTCCATGTCGTCGAGGATCACCGCGGCGGACTTGCCACCCAGCTCGAGGGTGCAGCGGGCGACGCGTTCCCCGCACAGCGACGCGATCCGCCGCCCGGCCGCGGTCGACCCGGTAAAGGTGATCTTGTCGACGCGCGGGTCGCGGACCAGCAGCTCGGAGACCTCACGGTCGGCCGTCACGACGTTCAGCACACCGGGAGGCAACCCGGCCGCCTGGGCCGTTTCCGCCATGACATAGGCCTCGCCGGGCGCCTGCGGTGCGGCCTTGAGGACCACAGTGCAGCCGGCCAGCAGCGCCGGGGCAACCTTGTGCGTGATCTGGTCCATCGCGGCGTTCCACGGAACGATCGCCCCCACAACCCCGGCCGGCTCACGGACAATGAGCCCGAACTCGCCCATGGTGGGCGTCACCTGCTCCTCGAAGGGGAACGTGCCGGCCAGTTCGGCGTAGTCCTCGAAGGCTTTGGCTTCGCGAGCACCGGAGGTCTGGGCGACCGCATGCAGCACACCAGCCTCGCGGGGCCAGATCTGACCGAGATCCTCGGCCCGCTCGCGCAGCCCGGCGGCGATGGCTCGCAGGTACTCAGCCCGCTCGGAGTGGGTCAGCCGCGGCCACGGACCTTCGTCGAATGCCTGTCGCGCCGCCCCCACGGCCCGGGACATGTCGGCCGCCTTCGCCTCGGCGACGCTGAGGAACCGCTCCTCGTTCGCCGGGTCGATCACCGTGAGGACCGCGTCGGACGACGGCCTGACCCAGTCGCCCCCGATAAAGAAGCGATCTGCGTGACGCAGCGGAATAGTGGTGTCATTAGATTGGCGCATGCTAAGCCCTTTCCGGTTGACTTGTTCCCGACGTCGGCTTCGCGCGGAGCGGGGCCAGGGCATCCGACCAGGCGACCACCTGATCGAGCAAACGGTCGAGGATCTCGTCGTTATGAGAAGCGGGCCGGAATACCCGCATATCCTCGAAATCGGTGAAGAGGGACAGCGTCACCTGATCACGGACGTCGGCGATGTGCAGCTCCGCCATCACAGACCGGAGGTGCTCAACTGCCCGGACGCCTCCGTGCAGCCCGTAACCGACAAAGCCGGCTGCCTTGTTGTGCCACTCGACGAAAAGGAAGTCGATGGCGTTCTTGAGGGCGCCGCTGACCGAATGGTTGTACTCGGGCAGGACGAAGATATAGCCGTCGAACGAGGCAACCGTTTCCGACCAGCGCCTGGTGTGCGGCATGGAGTAGTTGGATTCCAGGGCGGCAGGCACGGGTTCGTCCAGGAACGGCAGCTCCTGCTTGGCCAGATCCACCACCTCGAACGTGGCGTCTTCCCGAAGGGCGGCTCGGTCATAGACCCACTGGGCCACGGCTTCACCGTTACGACCGGGCCGGGTGCTCCCAATGAGGATCGCGATACGGGTCAACTTCGTCCTCCCTGCGTTATTGGTGATTTATCCCGGATGCGGACTCGCTGGTCCTGGGCAGCTTTTTAGCCTAACATCACTGTGCCCGGCCTTCGGCAATTCTTGATAATTCTTAACGTAATTAATGAGAACTTAGAATTTACCTGCTTGTTATCTGGCGGGATCCCGGGAGAGCATGAGAACTATCTCCGCGAATCCGCGAAGAAGTGTCTTCGCCGATGGCTTGCCACTGACCTTGCCGGGTACGGGTACTTGAAGTTGGAAGGAGGCCAGCCATGACGCCAGATATGAGGGCAGCAGACAAGACCCTTGACGAGCGCTGGGGTACCTTCGACATCTTCAGGACCGAGTCGGCCGCGGCGGCCGAGGCCGTTGCGGAGGCTGCCGCGCGCAAGCTCAGGTCGGTGTCCGGGGACCTTCCCGGTCTGCTCGCCGCGCGGGTTCACGTGGACCTCGGCGGGACCGTTGTGGTGTGCCGGGGCCAGTGGGACAGCCCGGAGAGCGCGGATGATCCCCCGGTCCTGCCGCTACGGGAGATCGCGGAGATGCCCGGGGTGCGCACCACGACACCACTGGGCGGCATCCCGGCCGAGGGCCTTCAGGGTCCGGACGCGGGCCGGCCGCCGGGGATCGCCGTGGTCGCCATCCGGCACCTGGCCGACCAGGCATCCGCTGACGCGGCGCTGAAACTCCTGAGCGCTACTGGGGAGTGGAAGCGGAGCTTCCCAGGGTTCGTCTCGGCCGTTCCGTACGTCAGCACCGACGGAACACTGTTCGTGAACTATCCGACGTGGGTTGACGAGGCCGCCTACCGGGCCTGGATGGCAGATCCGAGAATCGCCCCGGCGAAAGCCGAGGTGGCCCAGCTGGACGCCTCGTCTCCCGAATTCCTGACCTGCCGGGTGACCGCGGACATCGGTGGGCTTTGAGGTGGTGAATAGCGATGAAAGTGATCGTCGACAAGGACAAATGCATCGGAGCCGGGCAATGCGTGATGACGGCGCCCGACGTGTTCGATCAGGACGATGACGCCGGCACCGTTGTCCTGCTTACCGAACGGCCGCCCGCGACCGTCCAGGACAACGTCCGGCGGGCAGTGAACTTCTGCCCGGCACGAGTTATCGAAGTCGATGAATAGCGGCTCGACGGCCGTCGACACGTTCGAGATTCTCCGGTTCGCCGAGCGAGATGCGGCCGAGCAGACGGCGGACCGGCTGAGGACCATGCTCGATCCTCGGCTGGGCTTCACCTGGTCGGACCTATTCGTCGATGGTGAAGCCGACGGCGCGGCCGGTGCCGCGCAGGCCGCTCTGGTGCACTGCGCCGAGTGGCCTGCCCGGCCGCCGGCCGCGGAGCAGCGGGAACAGCGGGAACTGCCCGAACTGGCGCGGCGGCTGGCCGCGGATGCCGGTGCCCAGCCGGCGAGGACCCTCGGCGGGACGCTCGCGGTGAGCATCGACGGCCCGGCCGCCGCGGCGGCTCCTGGCGTCGCGGTACTCGCCATCCGCCATGTGAGCGGCATCGATGCCGCCCGTGAACTCGGGACGTTGCTGCTGCGCAGCGGAGAATGGAAACGCGAGGTATCCGGATTTATCGGTGCGTCGGCGTATATCTCCGCTGACGGCCGTGAATTCATCAACTATGTGCGATGGGTGGACGAAGCGGCATACCAGCGTTATATGACGGATCCGCGGAATGCGGCGGGACAGCCCGGGATCGCCAGCACCGAATCCGCCGAGCCCGAATTCGTCAAGGGCCAGAGCGTGCGCCATACCGGCGCGCGATTAGGTTCAGCAGTTCTCATGCGGGTAGTGGCGCGAGGGAGTCCATCGAATGGAGGACGAAGTTGACCCGCATCGCAATCCTCGTCGGTAGCACCCGTCCCGGCCGCAACGGCGAGGCGGTGGCTCGCTGGGTGTACGACCGGGCCGTCCAGCGCGAAGACGCCACGTTCGAGGTGGTGGATATCGCCAAGCAGGACCTGCCGTTCCTTGACGAGCCCGCCCCCGCCGCGCTGGATTCCGACTATCGCAGGGAGCACACCAGGCGCTGGTCGGAGACGATCGCCTCGTTCGACGGTTACGTTTTCGTCACGCCGGAGTACAACCACTCGCTCTGCGGAGCGCTGAAGAACGCCATCGACTTCCTGTACGTCGAGTGGCACAACAAGGCCGCGGGCTTCGTCGGCTACGGGCTGAACGGCGGGGTGCGCGCGGTGGAACACCTCCGGCTCGTGATGGCGGAGCTGCACATCGCCGACGTCCGGGACCAGGTGGCGCTGTCCCTGTTCACGGACTTCGAGGACATGAAGGTCTTCCAGCCCGCCGCGCACCACGAGCCGATGCTCGACCGCATGCTCAACGACGTAGTGGCCTGGTCAAACGCCCTTGCGCCGCTACGGAAGGATCAGGCCTAACGACCAGCGGTGCTTGTTCCGCCGTCGAAGTTCCGCCTGGCGAACCGGACGACCTCGTCGATGGCCTCGTCCGCCTCATCCAGCATCCCGAAGCTGAGCTGGAAGACATGCGTGCCCTCGGCGGTCGCCTGGAGCGTCACCTCGACGTCGTCGCGAGCGGCGTTCGCGGCGAGCCGGACGGCGTCGTCCAGGAGCACCTCGTGGGAGCCAACCTGGATCAGCAGCGGCGGGAGACCGGTCAGCGTGGCGAAGACCGGGCTTGCCAGCGGGCCGGAACGGTCCGCGGTGGGCACGTACCGGTCGGCATACCAGCCCATGATGTCGTGGGAGAACAACGGGTCAGCCCCGTCCTTGGTGCGCATGCTGGCGCCCGAGAGCGAGATGTCCGCCCACGGGGAGAAGACCGCGACGGCGGCTGGCTGCGGCAAACCCCGGTCGCGGGCGCCGAGCAATGTCGCGATCGCCAGTCCGCCGCCGGCCGAATCGCCCGCGAGCAGAACCTGGGACGGAGCGGCACCGGATTCGAGCAGCCCGGCATAAGCGGCAAGGCCGTCCTCCACCGCGGCGGGGTACGGGTGCTCAGGGGCGAGCCGGTAGTCCACGGACATGGCACGGCCGCCGGTGCGCCGGGCCAGTTCGGCCGCCAGGTGCGCGCCGGTCCTGGCGGATCCGGCGACATAGCCGCCGCCGTGAAAGTACAGGACGGTGGGGTCGGTCGCGTTGCCGGCGACGGTCAGCTCGATCGCGCTGACGCCGCCGAGGGAGATATCGGTCGCGGTCACGTCCGCCGGGTACGGCTGGATCGCCCACGCGTCGAACGACTTGCGGTGCTCCGCCGTGGTCTGGCTCAGGTCGATCGGCTCGGCGCGAAGCGCCGCGTCGATAGCAGCTAGCTGCTGCTTGCTCATATCTCGTCTCCTCAACGGATCGGTGCTTCGAAGTCGAAGCATATGAGACCACTGTAATCTGCTGCGACTTCGAAGCAAAGCTCATGAGCCGGTGACGCTTGTCACACTGCTTAGAATTCGAAACATGTAGGATGGTGAGATGACCGCTCCAGGCACCGGCGAAGACGTTCCGGCGCTCGATGCCGCGCAGCTGGACGCCTATTTCGCGCTGATGGAGGCCGTCAGCCTGCTCGAGCACCAGGTCGAGCAGCAGCTGCGCGCCGAAGGCGGCATCAGCTACGTCCAGTTCCAGCTCCTGGCCCGCCTCCGCGCCGCCCGCGGGCAGCTGACGATGACCGAGCTGGCCGACGGCGTCGTCTACAGCCGCAGCGGCCTGACCTACCAGGCCGGCCTGCTGGCGGAGGCCGGCTTGATCACCCGCGCCCCCAGCCCCGACGACGACCGCGCCACCCTGGTCACGATCACCGCCAGCGGGCTCGCGCTGCTCGGCCGGGTCATGCCCGGCCACATCGAGGTCACCCGCCGTCTGCTGTTCGATCCCCTGTCCGGCGAAGACGTGCATCACCTCGGCGACATCATGGGCCGGGTCCGCGACCACATGCGCGCTCAGCCACCGCGTTCGGCCGCCCCCCGCAAACGCCGTCCGGCGCCTGCCCCGGCCCGCGACTAGCGCGTCGCCGCAACGCTAGGAGCCCACCGCCGCGCCGGTTTCGTGGCAGGAAAGGCGCCAGGGGGCTTCGATGGGCGGGGACGGGCCACGGTAACGTGGTGTTTTTCCCCTTCGTGGTAACGCGGCCCTCGCGTACGGGGGTCGATCCTCCACGAAAGGGAAATCGTCCACGTTGCTGACGGACCTGCCGGCGTCGGCAACGGCCACGCATACCCAATTAGCCAGCATGTGGTAACTGTCCGCAATAGCTCGATCTCTCTTTCGGAGCGTCCGTTACGAACATTCCCATGGATGCGGATTGTCTGTTGTCTATGTACAGTAGACGCTATGGCGATAGATGGTGAGCTTCTCGACCAGGCCCGCGCCGCCGAGGCGCGGCTCATCGACGCGGAGCGCGACGTCGAGGTCGCCCGCGCCGAGTTCGGCCGGACGGTGCGCCGGCTCCAGATCGCCGGCGGCTCGCTCCGCGAGATCGCCGAGGCGCTGGGCCTCAGCCACCAGCGGGTGCATCAGATCGTCGAAGGAGCCGGCGGGGCCAGGAGCTGGCGCAGGAAGGTCCGCGCGCCGCACGGGCGCGGCCAGCACGGGGACAACGTGATCGTCTGCTCGTTCTGCGGTCACGGGCGCGATGACGCCGATCACCGGGTGATCGCGGGTCCGCACGTCTTCATCTGCGCGCAGTGCGTCGCCAGGGCGGCGGAAGCGATCGCCACCGGGAACCCGGTGCCGGTTACCGCCGGCCAGGCCATCGGCGCGCTACCGGATGGAACGGTCGCGAGCAAGTGCGGCTTCTGCGGGAAGCGCCGCCATCAGGTTGACGCGCTGGCCGGCACGGCGGGCAATGCGCCGCACGTCATCTGCTCCGAATGCCTGGCGCTGTGCGAGGAGATCTTCGCCGAGGAACTGGCCGACTAGCCGCCGGCCGGCTCACCGCTTGCCGAGGTCAGGCTCTCGGTGATGAAGGAGCGGGTGAGCAACTCCAGGTGATGCCGGGTGGCGTCGGAGACGTCGCGCAGCGGCCCGGGGCCGGTCAGCACGGCAAGCCCGTGCACCGTCGCCCAGATGGGGTACTCGATGCCGTCCCGACGGTGCCGGCTCAGCACGCCGGCCTCGACCAGTTCGTCGAGCACGGCACGGAGCTGCCCCAATGGCGTGCGATCCGGCCCGGTTCCGTCCTCAGGGGCGCCGTAGGCATGGTGCTGCGGCAGGGCGAACGCGGTCGCGAACAACCCTGGTTCGGCATGGGCGAACTCCAGGTACGCGGCGCCGATCGCGCCCAGCCGCTGGCCGGCCGCGGCAGGATCGCCGTGCTCGCCCGCCACGCGCGCCACACCCTCGGCCATCCGGCTGGCTAGCTCGTGCATGGCGGCGGTGCAGACCGCCGCGAGCAGCTCGTCCCGGTCGGCGAAGTGCCGGTAGGCAGCGTTGGGCACCACGCCCACCATCCGGGTCGCTTCGCGAAGCACCACCGCGTCCGGGCCGCCGGTCCTGGCCAGCTCGACCCCGGCGGCGACCAGCCCGTCGCGCACGGCGCCGCGCGGCCGCCGCCGCCGCTCCGATGGGCGTGTCCGCGCTGCTGATCGGCTGTCCGCCACGGCGACAGAATAACAAAGTGGACAGCGTCCACAAACATCGCTATTGTGGACAGCGTCCACTAAATGACGGTGAGGCTTCCGATGAACACGAACAAGATGGACATGAGCAAGGCGCGGCACGACCGGACGCTGGTGACGGCGGAGGAGTGGTTCGGCGGCGGCCGGCGGATCCCGTACGACCCGGCGGCATCACGTGTGCTGACCGAAGAGGCGCCCGGAGCGCTGCGGGTTTTCGAGCGTGTGGCCGCGGCGGAAAACGACCCGGACGCCGTGTGGCTCACGATGCTGCCCGGATTCCCTGACGGCTCTTACGGCTGGGCGCAGGTGGACCGGCTGCTCGGTGACGACCTCGGCCCGCGGCTGTACGTGGAGCCGGTGGGGCAGGGCGACTCCGACAAGCCGCGCGGCTACCCGTACTCCACGATCGAGCGTGCTGATCTGGTCGAGGCGCTGTGGCGGCTCCACGGCGTGCGCCGCACCGTCGTCGTCACCTTCGACTACACGTCACTGGCCCTGCTCGAGCTGCTCCGCCGCCGGGCCGAACGGACCACGGCCGGCGAGACCGAGATCATCGCCGTGTTCATGATGAACGGCGGCCTGTTCGCCGACGCGCACACCCACCCGTGGCAGAGCACACCGCTGCTGCGCAGCCCGGTGGGAGCACTGGGGACACGGGGCTGGCAGCGCTCACCGCGCGCGTTCGGCACGGCCTGGCAGCGGGCCCGCGTCTACTCGCGCGGCTACCGTCCTGACCCGGCCGAACTCGCCGAGGTGTGGGCGGCGATCACCCGGCGGGACGGCGCCGCGTTCGCGCACAACGGGGCGGGATTCGTCAAGGAGCACCGCCGCAACGCCCAGCGGTGGGATCTGGCCGCGATCGCCCGCGAACTCGACGACAGGGTCGCGTTCTACATCGGCGGCAGTGACGAGGATGCCTATGAACACCGGCAGATCGCGGCCGTCCGCGAGCGCGTACCGCGCGCCGAAGTCCTGACGTTCCCCGGCGGCCATCTGACCACCAGCGAGCACCCGGACCTTCTTGCCACCGCGATCCGCGACATCGCGGACCGCCACAACGTCGGCACCCGTTGAACCACCGTGAAAGGAACGACACCATGACCAGGATCAGCCCGCTGCTCGAGCGCAACGAGACGTTCGCCCGCGACTACACCCCTCCGCCGCTCGGGCTGCCCACCGCCAATCTAATCGTCGTCAGCTGCCTCGATCACCGGGTCGACCCCGCGATCGTGCTCGGACTCCAGCTTGGCGAGGCTCCCGTCATCCGTAACGCGGGGGGACGCGTCACCCAGGCCGTCATCGACGACGTCGCCTTCCTCGCCTTCCTCGCCGAGCAGCTGTCCGGCGGCGGTCTGGAGACGCTCTTCGAGGTCGCGGTCATCCATCACACGCAGTGCGGAACCGGCTTCCTCGCCGACCCCGGCTTCCGGCGCAAGGCCGCCGAGGCGACCGGCCTCGCCGAGCCCGCGCTGGAAGCCTCGGCGGTCACCGATCCGGACACCACCGTCAAGGCCGACGTGGAACGCCTGCTGACCTCCCCGCTGCTGTCACCGAAGGTGAGCGTCTCCGGTCATGTATACGACATCGCCACCGGGCGCGTCACCACCACCGTCGACGCCCGGTACCCGCGGGGCGAGTTTCCCCGGGTCCCATCGCATTGAATGACCGGATGGGCCGCAGACTTACGGTATGACCATCACCATCGTGAGCCCGGTGTTCATCGGCCGTCGGGAGGAGATCGCCTCGCTGACCGCGCTGGTGCACCGGGCTCAGACGCGCGAGCCCGCGTTCGTGCTGGTCGGCGGTGAGGCCGGGGTCGGCAAGAGCCGTCTGGTGAGCGAACTTGCGGCGCGGGCCGCGGGCGACGCCGGCTTCCTGGTGCTGACCGGTCAGTGCATTGAACTCGGCGCCGAAGGCCTGCCGCTCGCCCCGCTGGTGGACGCGCTCCGCACGCTCACCCGCAGCCTGCGCCCGGAGACGCTGGCCGAGGTACTGGGGCCTGCCGCACCCGGCCTGGCCCGGCTGCTGCCCGAACTCTCGCCGCGTGCGACGACGGCGAACCAGCAAGAAGACCTGCAGAAGGCTCAGCTGCTCGAGATGGTCCTCGGACTGCTGCACCGGCTCAGTGAAGTCCAGCCGGTGTTGTTGCTGATCGAAGACCTGCACTGGGCCGACCAGTCCACGCTGGACCTGATCGCGTTTCTGACCAGGTCCCTGCGCCAGGCGCGGGTGCTGCTGCTCCTCACCTACCGCTCCGACGAACTGCACCGGCGGCACCCGCTGCGGCCGCTGCTCACCGGGTGGGAGCGGGTGCGCTCCATCGACCGGATCGTGCTGCCCAGGTTCGACCGCGGCGAAGTCACCGCCCAGCTCGCCGCGATCCTCGGCACGGAGCCCGCGCCCGGCGTTGTCGACATCGTCTTCGACCGGTCCGGCGGGAACGCCTACCTGGTTGAGGAACTCGCCGGTGCGGTACGCGGCGACGGCGACACCGCCGACCTGCCGCCATCCCTGAAGGATGTCCTGCTCAGCCGCGTGGACACGCTCAGCTCGGGTGCGCAGCGGCTGCTGCGGGTCGCGTCGGTGGCGGGCCGGACCGTACCGGACCGCCTGCTGGCCGAGGTATCCGGTCTCGGCGAGGCCAGCCTTTTCGAGGGCCTGCGGGAGGCGGTGGACAACCACCTGCTGCTGGTCGATCCGGCCGGCCAGGGCTACGCGTTCCGGCACGCCCTGACCAGGGATGCCGTCTACGAGGACATGCTGCCCGGCGAGCGGGTCCGGCTGCACGCCGCCTACGGCGCCGCCCTGGCCGGCGATCCGCGGCTGGCGGGTGACGAGGCGGCGCTGTGGGCCGCGCTGGCGCATCACTGGTACGCCGCGCTCGACCTTCCCCGCGCGCTCACCGCGGCCGTCAACGCCGCCCAGCACGCCACGAACGCGTACGCCCCGGCGGAGGCGCTGCGTTATCTGGAGCGGGCGCAGGAGATCTGGCCGCAGGTGGCGGACGCGACGGAGCGCACGGGCATCGACCAGGTCGAGGTGGGCCGGCTCGCCGCGGAGGCGGCCTACCGGTCCGGCGCGCTGGACCGCTCACAGTCCCTGCTGGCCGACGCGCTGGCTCAGCTGCCGGAGGAGACCGATCCGGCGCGCAGGGCGCTCCTCCTCGAGCGGTACGCCCTGGCCCAGCGGGACTCCGGCCAGCAAGCGGCGGCCGTGCAGACGCTGCGCGAGGCGCTGGCGTTGCTGCCCGCCGGCCAGATCGAGCGGATGCACGCCGTCGTGCTGGCCGCGCTGGCGGCAGCGCTGATGCGCGCCAACAACATGTCGGACGCCGCGGAGACTGCCCGGCGGGCAATGGCGGCCGCTCAGGCGGTCGGCGCCAAGGACATCGAGGCGGACGCCGCCATATCGCTCGGGTCGGCGAGTTGCTACCTGGGCGCGTCGGAGGCCGGTCTCCAGCCGCTGCGGGCCGGCTTGCGGCTCGCGCTGGACCTGGACATCGGATTGACCGCACTGCGCGGCTATATCAACTTGTCTGACGTCCAGGAGTTGCTGGGGCGCCACGCCGAGGCGGCCCAGACCGCGGGCGACGGTTTCGATCTGGCCAAGCAGATGGGCTTGGCCCGCACGCTGGGTTCGTATCTTGTCGGCAACCAGGCAGAGCCGCTGCTGCACCTGGGACGGTGGGCGGAGGTCGACCGGATCACAGCCGAGGCCGTGGGCGTGCTGCCGGAGGGCGTGTTCGGCGCCACCCTGCACCAGCTGCGCGCCGAGCTGGCGGCCATGCGCGGCCGTCACGACGAGGCCGCGCGCGAGTTGCGGGACGCCAGGCGCGCCATGGGCGAGACCACCGACGTCCAGTTCACCATGCCCATGCGATACGTCGATGCGCTGCTCGCGCTCGGTCGCGACGATCCGCGCGCTGCCGGGGAAGCGGTCACCGCCGGGCTCGCGGAGGCCAACCCGGGGGAGGCCAACCCGGAAGAGGCCAGGCCGGGGGAGACCGGGCTGACCGAGGCCGCTCGGTTCGCCTGGCCACTGCTGTGGCTGGGGATGCGGGCCGAGGCCGACGAGGCGACGCGGTGCCGTGCCCGGCGCGAGGAGGTGCCGGCCGGCGTCGCGCAGCGGTGCGCCGCGCTGGCCGAGGTCGCGACGCGCGTGGCCACGCCCGCCGCATCGGCCCGGGGGTACCAGGCACTGATGGCCGCCGAACAACTGCGGGTGGCGGGCACCGAGGACCCGGGAGCGTGGGACGCCGCCGTGGCCCTGTGGCGGCGGGCAGACGAACCCTATCCACTGGCCTACGCGCTGCTTCGGCTGGCCGAGGCCCACAGCGACCGCGGCGTCATGGAGCCGGCCGCCGAGGCGGTCCGCCAGGCCCACGCGCTCGCGGAGCGGATCGGCGCCGAACGCCTCGCCGCGGAGGCCGCCGCCTTCGCGCGGCGGACCCGGCTCGGCCTGGACGCGGACGCGCACCCGCACGATGAGTCGCAGGCCGACGAACTGGCCAGGTTCGGGCTCACCGATCGCGAACGCGAAGTCCTGCTGCTGCTCGCGGCGGGCCGGTCCAACTCCCAGATCGCGCAGGCCCTGTTCATCAGCGCCAAGACCGCCAGCGTGCACGTGTCCAACATCCTGGCCAAGCTCGGGGTCAGCGGCCGCGTAGAGGCCGCGGCCGTGGCGCACCGGCTGGGCATCCGCGCCTAAGACCCTAAGGTCCTAAGGCGCCTGGCGTCGCGCACTAAGTAGGCGCGCCGCCGATCTGAGGACGTGGCTACGGCAGCCACCCGATGCTCCGGCCTGCCCCTTAGCCCGACCGTGGAAGTACTCCGGAACGGGAAGGGGACCACTGTCGATGACCAAGCAGAACCCGCATTCTGGCACGATCAGGGCCGCGCTGCGCTATCCGGCGTTTCGCTGGCTGCTGGCCGGGCTGGCCGTGTCGCAGATCGGCGACTGGCTCTACAACCTGGCGCTGGTGACCGTGGTGTACCAGCGAACCCATTCGACGATGTGGGCGGGCGCCGCCGCCGCGGCCCGGGTGGTGCCGATGGTCGCCCTCGGTCCGCTCGGTGGCGTACTGGCCGATCGCTTCGATCGCCGGCAGGTCATGGTGGCGTGCGATGCCGCCCGGCTCGTGCTCATGCTGGCGCTCGCGTTCGTCGCCGGCACACACCTGCCGGTGGCGATCATTCCGCTGATCGCCGCGGCGGCAACGGTCGCGGGCAGCCCGTACCTGCCGTGCGCCTCCGCCGTCACACCCGCGCTCGTACCCGACGCCGACCTGCCGGGAGCGAACGCGGCGCGGTCCGCCCTCACGGGCCTCGGCATCATCGCCGGCCCGGCCTTGGGCGGCGTCCTGCTGCTGTTCGGCTCGCCCGCGCTGGCGTTCGCGGCCAATGCCGTCACGTTCGGCCTGTCCGCGCTCGCGGTGCTGGCCATCCCGGCTGGCAAGGCGTTCCGCCCCGGGCAGCGGCGGGAGCGGCCGAGCGGGCTGCTCAACGACGTGGCCGACGGCGCGGCGGCGCTGCGAGCGCGCCCGGAGGCACTGGGCCTGGTCGGTGCCGACATCATGTGCAGCCTGGTCTATGGCATGCAGACGGTGCTGCTCATCGACGTGGCCGGCCGGGCCGGCCTCGGCCTGCACGGGTACGGCTACCTGTTCGCCGGCCTCGGCGCCGGCGCGCTGGCGGGTACCGCGCTGGCCAGCCGGGCGCTGCGCTGCCCGCATCCGCGCGCGGTGCTGTGTGCCGGGCTGGCCGCGGTCGGCCTGCCGATGCCGCTGCTCGCCGTCGTGCACTGGGGCCCCGCGGCGATCGCGCTGACCGCGGTGACCGGCGTCGGCGCCATCCTGGTCGAGATCCTCACCGAGACCAGCCTCCAGCGCACCTTGCCGGCGGATGCGTTCGGCCGCGCCTACGGGCTCGCGCTGCCCGCCTCGCTGGCCGGCATCGTCGTCGGTTCACTGCTGGCCCCGCTGCTGATCAGCGTGCTCGGCGCGACCGGGGCGCTGATCGCCTGCGGTGGCGGCGCGATCGGGTACGGACTGCTGCTCACCGCCCCGCGCCGCCGGCCGGGCGTACTCCTGGCGCGGGCTGGCTGAGTGGCCCTTGCGTCGAGGCCGACGCGGTACCCGCGCCGCCAGACAGTTATCGTTGTTAACGTGCTAGCGCGCCCGCCCCGCTTGCGCGAGGCTCGCATCGTGGAAGCCGCCGCGCGGTGGATCCGTGAGGGCAAGCGACTGGACATGCAAGGGCTGGCCGCAGAGCTCGGCGTGTCCCGGGTGACGCTGTTCCGGCGCGCCGGCAGCCGGGAGGAACTGCTCGGCAAGGCCCTGTGGCTGCTCACCGAGTGCACGCTGACGGCGGCCGCGGCGCGCTGGGAGGCGGAGCGGCTGCCGGGAGAGCTGCACACGCCGGGCACGGGCAGGCACATCAACGCGATCGTCTCGCAGGCTTCCGGACTGCGCCGGCTGCTCGACGACGAGCCCGCCCTCGCGATGCGGGTCCTCACCGATCCGCGCGGCCGGGTGCAGACCGGCATCGTGGCCTTCGTCGAGACGATGCTGCGCCGCGATATCGCCGAATTCGGGCTGGTCACGGTCATCGAGCCGGACGCGCTCGCGTACGCGCTCGTCCGGCTCGGCGAGTCGTTCATCTACGCCGACGTGCTGGCGGCGCGCAGGCCGGACGTCGCCACCGCGAACCGGCTTCAGCAGGCCCTGCTCGAGGGCGTGCTGCTCGGGAGTGAAACCCCCGCGCCAGCGCCGCCCAGGAGCGGCGTTCGTTAGGTCTCAGCCGACCGGGGAGCTCAGCCTGGCGAGTTCGGCTTGAACCATGGCCTCGTGCTCGGCCTCGTCGCGCCGGGCATCGCGCGGCCGCCACCGGCCGCGCAGCAGCGGAATGCTGAGCAGGAAGAACACGATCCCGCCGAAGCACACCCAGTACCAGCGCTTCCACTGGCTCGGCGCGGCGGCCGCCGCGTTCTGGACCGCGACGCCGTGCGCCTTGAGGTAGGGGACGACGTTCGACGGCATGGCCGACAGCGCGGTCAGCTGCTTGCTATACGGCGCGATCTGGTTGAGCTGCGGCGCGACCGCGATGACCGAGTTGATCGCCGCCTGGTTGGCGGAGATCGTCCCCAGCACGCCGAGGCCCTTGGCGCCTCCGCCGGCCGCCGCGATCGCCTCGTTGACCAGCTTCGGCGGGATCGACGCGGGATTCGAGTAGGTGGCGAGCTGGGTGAACAGCGCCGGGTGCTGCTGGATGACGGCGAGTTCCGGTGCGAACTTCTGCGCGTACCCGATCTGTGTCTTGTCCTGGATCGCGATGGCCACGATCTGCGGATGGGACTGGGCGAACGCGAGATCCGCGCCGTATCTCGACAGGTATGACTGCACCGTGGAACCGTAGTTCACCAGCGGGGTGACCGAGTTGATCACCACCGGGATGACCAGGAACGAGATGAACACGACGATCCGGATGATCCAGCCCCAGATGGCCAGGCCGGTGGCGGTGAGCGCCGGATTGCGGGCCTCGACGGTCTCGGTGAAGCTCGCCATCCACGGGGTGTAGGCGACGCCCAGGCCGAACGCCATGATCGCGAGCATGATCGCCAGCGTGTAGTAGCCGGGATGGTGGCCGGCCTGCTCGAGGTACACCACCACCATGACCGCGCCGATGAGGCCGCCGATCACCATGAACGGCTTGCGGACCCGGAACCTGTCCGAGATCAGGCCGACCAAGATCACCCCGATGGCGTTGAAACCCCAGTTCCAGTTGCCGAGCCCGTTCGCGTCCTTGACCGAGAAGCCGAACACCGTCGTCAGGTAGATCAGGCTGAACGCGACGGCCGTGTAGTAAATCAGCAGCATCAACGCCACCGCGACCGCCGAGACGATCACGTCGACTTTCATCAGCTGCCGGAACGGGTGCCGCTGCGCCGCCGCGATGTCCTCCTCGCTCAGGCCCTTCGCTCTCGCCTCGACCAGGGCGCGGTCCCGCATCGTCACCATGAGCTGGTCGCGCAGCGCGGGGGACAGCTCGCGCAGCCCGAGGAACGCGATGATCCACACGACCATGCCGACGATGCCGCAGATGTAGTACTCGTGCGTCCAGAAGTGGTTGTCGGACACCACGTTGGGGATGGTCGCCGACCCGATGACGGCGACGATCAGGCTGCCGACCACTGGCCCGCTGGTCCAGAAGCCCATCGCGGTAGCGCGGCCGACCTGCGGAGAGAAGTCGCGGATCAGCGCCGGCGTGGCCACCAGGCAGATCCCCTCGACCAGCCCCACCACGAACGTCTCGATGCCGAACGACCACCTGTTCGTCGCGTTAGGCAGGACGAACAGCGTGAAGAACCCGGTAAGGAACAGCCCGGCGACGACCAGCGTCGCCCGCCCCCAGCGGTCGGCCAGCCCGGCGAACAGCGACCCGAACGCCCCGATCAGGTTGCCGAAGGCGAGGAGCACCACGTAGAAGGTGAAGCTCATGTTCAGGGCCGCCAGCTGAAGCGTGGATACCGAGCCCCCGACATACAGCTCGTAATAGAGAGTAATCGTGGCGAGCACCGTGATCGACAGGTAAGTGATCCTGGCTGCGGTGCCCGGATAGGCATCGAGCTGGCGGTACGACTGCCTGCCCGGCCGGCTGAGAATTCCTGGATGAGCTGCTGCTCCTGACAAACTTGGTCACCCCTCACTCTGTGTGGCGTCCAAGATCATTGCGTGGTGCATAAGAACGTAACTCTCCGGTAGGTAACAGATCAACGATCTGTTTCAGCACTGTGAACGACGCCGCGTCAACGCGGCTCACGAGGCGGCCGATGGCCGATGCCGCCTTACGCGCCAGGCTGTGCCGGAACACGAGCGCCGGACCCGTCCGGAAGGATTGCGGACACTTACCCCCCCAAAGTGGGTGGGTAAGTGTCCGCAATAATCCCCGGCCGCTCGTGGCGCGCCAGGAATATGGGTATATATCCGGTTTGGGGCGGAGCGGAGGGCTGGAGCGGGGGCGGTTGGCCGGGCCGGGGGCGGCTGGCGGAGACCGGGGTGGGGCGGGTCAGTGGGGGATGCCGGAGATCAGGTCGCCGATGCGGGCCAGGGCCGAGGTGCGGGACGAGCCCGACCGGGTCTCCAGCCGGTCCGCCGCCCGGTACAGCGTGTACAGGCCACGGACGCCGGTCCAGCGCAGCGGCTCGGGCTCCCAGGTCTGCCAGCGGTGCCCGACCCAGGGCAGCGTGACCAGTTCGGTCTGCTCGCCGCGCACCAGGTCGGCGAGCGTGCGCCCGGCCAGGTTCGCCGCGGCGACGCCGTGTCCGGTGTAGCCGCCGGCCCAGCCGAGCCCGGTGGCCGGCTCCAGCGTCACCGACGCGCACCAGTCGCGCGGCACGCCGAGCACACCGCACCACGCGTGCGCGATGCCGGCCGACGCGGCGGCCGGGAACATCCGGCGCAGGATCGCGGCGAGCGACGCAGCCGCGCGGGGCTGGGTCGCGCCGTCCATGTCGACCGCCGAACCATACCGGTACGGCACGCCCCGGCCGCCGAGCGCGATCCGCCCGTCCGCCGTGCGCTGCGCATACATGTAAGCGTGCGCCTCGTCGCCGAGCGTCTCGAACCCGTCCCAGCCGATCTGCTCCCAGGCGGCCTCGCTGAGCGGCTCGGTCACGATCATCGAGCTGTTCATCGGCAGCAGCCGCCGGTGCTGACCGGGCAGTTGCGCGGTGAAGCCCTCGGTGCACCGCAGCACGTGCTTCGCGCGCACCGTGCCGAACGCGGTGTGCGCCGCCCCCGGCTCGATCGACGTGACCCGGGTGCCCTCGTACAGCGCCACGCCTGCCGCGGTGACGGTCGCGGCCAGCCCCGACACCAGCGCGGCCGGCTGGATCCGCGCGCAGTGCGGGGTATACAGCGCGCCGGCTGCCCCGGCTATCCGCAGTCGCTGGCTGAGCTCGTCAGCATCAATGTGCAGAACTACGTCGGTGTCGTCTCCCCATGCCCTGTCTCGCTCGAGTTGTGTCCGCAGCCGGGCATCTTGTGCCGGCGACGTGGCGACGGTCAGTTCGCCGCCCTTCACGTACTGGGCGTCGATCCGCTCGACCGCGCAGACCCGGCCCACCTCGTCCACCGTGTCGCGGAGCGCCCGTTCGAGGGCGCGGACGCCGTCGGTTCCGCGCGGGCCCTTGGCGTACCTGGTCCGGGAGCCGGTCAGCGCGGCGGTCACCCAGCCGCCGTTGCGCCCCGAGGCACCGAAGCCAGCGAACGAGGCCTCCAGCACCACGATCCGCAGACCGGGATCGGCACGGATCAGGTAGTAGGCGGTCCACAACCCGGTGTAGCCGGCGCCCACGATGCACACGTCGGCCTCGGTGTCGCCGGGCAGCGCGGGCCGTCTGGGCGGAATGCCCAGTTTCTGCCACCAGTACGAGACGTCGCCGTTGTGCATGAGGCACCTTTCCCGGAGGAGCAACCACAGAACGTTCTGAAGAGGGTATTTATCCTTCATCGCAGGGTAGCGTCGTGGGTATGCGGCTTGGGGTGCTGGACGTCGGGTCGAACACGGTGCACTTGCTCGTCGTGGACGCCTACCCGGGCGCCCGGCCGATGCCAGCGTTCTCGCATAAGGCGGAGCTGCGGCTCGCGGACAACATCGAGGACGGCGTCCGGCTTTCCGAGGCCGGCGAGGCGAGCCTGCGCGGGGTGGTCGAGGAAGCGTTGCGGATCGCCGAGGACAAGGGCGTGACCGACGTGCTCGCGTTCGCCACGTCGGCGGTGCGGGAGGCGGAGAACGGCGAGCAGGTACTGGCCAGGATCAGGGACAGGACCGGTGCCAGTATCACAGTGCTGACCGGGGAGGAAGAAGCCCGGCTGACGTTCCTGGCCGCACGGCGCTGGTTCGGCTGGTCGTCGGGGCGGCTGCTGGTGATCGACATCGGCGGCGGCTCGCTCGAGGTGGCCAGCGGGATGGACGAGGAGCCGGACGCGCTGGTCTCGCTGCCGCTCGGCGCGGGCCGGCTGACCAGGGACTGGATCACCGCGGACCCGCCGGATCCGGACGAGGTGCGCAAGCTGCGGCGGCACGTCCGAGCGGAGATCGCCAACGACATCGGCTCGATGCTGCGGCACGGCCACGCCGATCACGTGGTGGGCACGTCGAAGACGTTCCGCCAGCTGGCCAGGATCGCCGGCGCCGCGCCGTCGAGCGAGGGACCCTATGCCAAGCGGGTGCTTCGGCACGAGGACATCGCGGACCTGGCGCGGCGCCTGCCGGAGCTGAGTCAGGCCGAACGGGCCAAGCTCCCCGGGGTCTCGGCCGGCCGGGCGCCGCAGCTCGCGGCCGGTGCGATCGTCGCCGACGCGATCGTGGACCTGCTCGGCGTAGAGCAGCTCGAGCTGTGCCCGTGGGCGCTGCGCGAGGGCATCATCCTGCGCCGGCTCGACATGATGGCCTACGG
>DASRFJ010000253.1:0-30489 GCA_035651595.1 Streptosporangiaceae bacterium
CTGATCGAGCCGTCCTCGCCGCAGCTGCCGTGGATCGCGGGAAACACCGCGGTCGGCCGGTGCGCTGCCAGCCGCGTGAGCAGCGCGGCGTCAGCGTCCAGCACGACAGCGTCAACGTCCAGCTTGGTGAGCTCGTCGCGCACGCGGCTGCCGGAGCGGAGCGACACCTCGCGCTCCGCGGAAAGCCCGCCCGCGAGTATGACGACCTGATCGAGCCCGGTCACGTCCGCGGAACCGCGCCCGGAGCGCCCGCAGCGCCCGGCACGCCCGAAGATCCCGCCGCGCTAGGAGCGAAGTCCTGCCGAAGCTCGACTTCGCCCTCTACCACGCTGGCCAGCCGCCGGATGCCCTCCCGGATGCGATCGGGCGGCGGGAACGCGTAGCAGAGCCGGGCGAACTGGCCGCCCGAGCCGTCCGCGTAGAAGCCGGTGCCCGGCACGTACGCGACCCGGGCGGAGATCGCCCGCGGCAGCATCGCCTTGGCGTCGACGCCGTCCGGCATGCGCAGCCATACGTAGAAGCCGCCGGCTGGCTTGGTCCACGTGCAACCGGGCGGCATCAGCCGGGCGAGCGCGTCGAGCGTGGCGTCCCGCCGTTCCCGGTACAGCTCGCGGAAGTCCTTGATCTGCTCGCGCCACGGCTGCGAGGTCAGGTACTCCCGCACGGTCAGCTGAGCGAAGCTGGAGTGGCACAGCACTGCGGACTCCGCGGCCAGGATGAGCTTGTCCCGGATCCCGGGCGGCGCCACCGCCCAGCCCACCCGGACCCCGGCGGCGAACGTCTTGGAGAACGTGCCGAGGTAGACCACGCCCTCCGGGTCGTCGGCGCGCATCGCGCGCATCGGGTCGCCGTCGAAGCCGAGCAGCCCGTACGGGTTGTCCTCGACGACGAGCAGCCCGGCCCGCTGGCAGATATCCAGCACGCGATGCCGCCGGTCCGCGGCCAGCGTCACGCCGGCGGGATTGTGGAAGTTCGGCACGGTGTACAGGAACTTGGCCCGGCGGCCCGAGGCGGCCACCGCGGCGATCGCCTGCTCCAGGGCCTCGGGGATGAGCCCGTCCTCGTCCATCGGGACATGAACCACGTCCGCCTGATAGGCGGCGAACGCGCCAAGCGCGCCCACGTAGGACGGCGCCTCGGCGAGGACCACGTCGCCGGGGTCGATGAAGATCCGGGCCAGCAGGTCCAGCGCCTGCTGGGAGCCGACGGTGACCACGACGTCGTCCGGGTGGGCCTCGACCGACTCCAGCGCCATGACGTCGCAGATCCGCTCGCGCAGCCCGGCGTCCCCCTGGGCGGTGCAGTACTGGAGCGCCGTGGTGCCCTGCCCGGACACCAGGTCGCCCACCAGGTCGCCGACGGCGTCCAGCGGCAGCGCCGCCACGTACGGGGTGCCGCCGGCCAGCGAGACGATCTCGGGACGGGCCGCTACGGCGAACAAAGCTCGGATCTCGGAGGCAACCATGCCCCTAGCTCGCTCCGCGTACTGTCCGACATAGCGGTCAATACGCACGGCTGGCGAATCCGATTCTTTGCTCACACCCATCTCCCGTGGGGTTACGCTGCGTTGAACGCGCGGTTTTGCGGGAAGCCGACGGACAGCCCGAGTATCATGCCAGCATAAGGGGTAACTCCCCGATAAGCGCATGGATTTTCGCCGGGGAACAGGATGTCTCGCCGTATCGTCAACATTACGCTGGATAACTTGGGTGATTTGCCGCCCAAGTGTCGTAAGTGCGTCTTCTGGGAACTTGGGCCGATTGGCCGGGTCCAGGCCGAGGAAAGCGGCGATCCAGAACTTGAGAAGGAATCCTGGGTCTCGTCCGTGCTGCTCGAATGGGGCAGCTGCGGCAAGATCGCTTATGTCGACGGGGTTCCAGCGGGCTACATGCTCTATGCGCCCGCCCAGTACGTGCCCAGGTCAATAGCGTTTCCGACCAGCCCGGTCAGCGCCGACGCGGTGCTGTTCATGACCGCGCATCTGCTGAGTGAATTCACCGGCGGCGGCATCGGGCGAATGCTCGTCCAGTCAATGGCGAAGGACCTCACCCGGCGCGGCGTCAAGGCCATCGAGGCGTTCGGCGACCGACGCTGGGAATCCCCTGCCTGTATGCTACCGGTCGATTACCTGCTGGCCGTCGGATTCAAGACGATCCGCCCGCACCACCACTACCCGAGGCTGAGGATGGAACTTCGCACCATTCTCACCTGGCGAGAAGATGTGGAGGTTGCCCTGGAGCGCCTGCTCGGATCGATGACCCCGGCGGCCCCCCAGGGCGCCCTGCGTCCCGCCTTCAGCGAGAGCCCGGCCCTCCCGGGCTAACCCGGGACTAACCCAGGGCTAACCCGGCTAAGCCCGAGAACCGGGCTCAGATGAACTCGGCCAGCTCGCGAAGCAGCGCGGACTTCGGCTTGGCGCCGACGATCTGCTTGACGACCTCGCCGTTGGAGAACACGTTCATGGTGGGGATCGCCATGATGCCGTACCGCTGCGACACGGCCGGGTTCTCGTCGATGTTGAGCTTCACAACCTCGATCTTGTCGGCGTACTCGGTCGCGATCTCCTCGAGCACCGGAGCGACCATGCGGCACGGACCGCACCATTCGGCCCAGTAATCGACGATGACCGGCTTGTCGCTCTTCAGCACCTCGGTCTCGAAGTTCTGGTCAGTCACGACCTTGGTCGCGCCCACTGCGGATCACATCCCTTAGATAGTTACTGTTCCTTGCTAGCCAGCCAGCGCTCGGCATCCAGCGCCGCCGCACACCCGGTGCCCGCCGCCGTCACCGCCTGCCGGTAATGCCTGTCGACGACGTCGCCGCAGGCGAACACGCCCTCGATCGCGGTCCTGGTGGACGGCTGGTCCACCAGCAGGTAGCCGTCCTGGTCGGTGGCGAGCTGCCCGGCGAACAGGTCCGACCGCGGATCGTGGCCGATCGCGACGAACACGCCGGTTACGGCCAGCTCGCTCTCCGTCCCGTCCTTCGTGCTGCGGATCCGCAGGCCGGTCACCTTGCCGTCGCCGAGCACCTCGGCGACCTCGCTGTCCCACAGGAACTTGATCTTCGGATTGGCGAACGCCCGCTCCTGCATGATCTTCGACGCGCGCAGCTGGTCCCGGCGGTGCACCACGGTGACCGAGTTTGCGAACCGGGTGAGGAACGTCGCCTCCTCGATGGCCGAGTCGCCGCCGCCGACTACCGCGATGTCCTGGCCACGGAAGAAGAACCCGTCACAGGTGGCACACCACGACACACCATGGCCCGCCAGCAGCTGCTCACCGGGCACATCCAGCGACCGGTACTTGGACCCGGTGGCCACGATCACCGTCCGGGCCAGGTACGTGTCAGTCTCGGTCCTGACCACCTTGGGTTCGGCGGTCAGGTCGACCGACGTCACGTCGTCCGGCACCAGCTCGGCGCCGAACCGCTCGGCCTGCTTGCGGATCGAGTCCATCAGCTCCGGACCCATGATCCCGTCCGGGAAGCCCGGGAAGTTCTCCACGTCGGTGGTCTGCATCAGGGCGCCGCCGGCGGTGACCGAGCCGGTGAGCACGAGCGGCCTGAGCTGAGCGCGCGCCGCGTACAGCGCGGCCGTGTAACCCGCGGGACCAGACCCGATAACTATGACGTTCCTGACCTCGGCCACTTGCCCTGCCATTCTCTCTAGGCCACCTGACTGGCAATCCAGAGAACCGATATTAGGGCGCAGAGATTCCCGGCGACAGGACCACGTGATCAAGGATGTCACTGTTCGTGGCGGAGCAGTGCGGGCCCGCGACCCACACCTGATCCGAGCCGTCCCGTGACAGCACGATTACCGTGGCCGGCGTGTCCTGATAGCGCGCCTTCTCGGTCAGCACCGGGGTCTCGTTGTGGGTGATCCGCAGCACGCAGGCGGACACCGCGGTCGGGGCGAGCGTGGCGTGCAGCGAGGGACGGGCGCGCAGCTGGGCAGCTACCTGCGTCTTGAGCGTCGCCGCCGTGTAGTTCACGCCGCTGGTCACCACGTACACCGCCGAGCCGGGTACGGCCTGGTTGTTCCGGTCCGGGCTCATCCGCGACCTAGCCGAGCCGGAGGCCGCACCGGCCGACACACCATTCCCCGAAGTGACGGCTTGCCCGTTGTTGTCGTTCGCCGCGGAGTCAGGCCCGGACAGCGCGGAGGTGCCGCCGACCTGGCTGAGCACGTAGCCGCCTCCGGCGAGCACCGCCGCGGCGGCCGCCACGGGCGCCAGGACACGCACCCGGAAGACGCCCGCCCAGGACCGGCCCGCCCAGGACGGGAAGGCACGGCGCCTGGCGGGAACCGAATGCCGTTCCGCCGGAATAGGCCGGTGAACCTCGGCGGCGAGGGCATCGTCGAGGCGGCGCGCCACCGCATCGGGCATGGACGGCGCCGGCGTGGCCGCGAGCAGCGCGGACACCTGGGCGAGCCGCGCGTCAAGCGCGGCGCACTCGGCGCAGCCGGACAGGTGCGCGGCAATCGCGCGCCGCCGCCGACCGGTGATCAGCCAGGCGCGGTACTCCGCCAGGACGTCCGCGTCCAGGTGGCCCTTCATGCATCTCCTCCCTGCGGTGAGACGCGCTCGCCAGGCGCCTGGTTCCGTGTCGTCGTACTGGGGGGCGGATCCCCCAGGCCCCCCCGCAAGTGAGCCACGAGAGGCAGCAGCCTAGCCCGGGACCGCGCGCAGCGGCTCTTGACCGTTCCGGGGGAAATGCCCAGGATGTCCGCAGCGTCCGCGACCGAGTAGCCGAGCATGTCGACCAGCACCAAGGCCGCGCGCTGCGGCGGCGGCAGCACCCGCAGCGCCGCGTCGACGTCCAGCCGCGCGGCGGTGAGTTCGGTGCCGTCCGGCGCCTGCGGCGCCAGCGCGGCGAGCGCCTCGTCTTCCCCGGTCATCGCGGGCCGCGCCGCCCGGCGCCGCAGCCGGTCCAGGCAGGCGTTCACCACGATGCGGTGCAGCCACGTGGTGACCGCGGACTCGCCGCGGAAATCACCGGCGCGGCGGAACGCGGAGAGCATGGCGTCCTGGAGTGCGTCCGCGGCCTCCTCCTGGTCGCACACGGTGCGCAGGGCAACCGCCCAGAGCCGGTCCCGATGGCGGCGGAACAGCTCCCCGAATGCCTCCGTGTCGCCAGCAACGTGCAGCCGCAGCAGCTGGGCGTCTGAAACAGACCCCGGATCAGCTGTTGGTCCCGTGGATGCTGACATCGTAGATCTGCGCCTGGTACTCGTTGGGCGAGCCAGCCAGCGGCGGGAGGTAGGTGAACCAGATGAGCACGTAACGCCCGGTCGCGCTGCTGCTCACCGGGAACGTCGTGGTGCCGGATGCGGTGGCGGACGTGGCGACCGTCGTGAACGAGCCCTTCGCGGACGGGCTGTTGCTGTTGCCGATCTCGATGTTGACATGGGCGCAGCACTGGGTGCCGAACTGCACCGCCACCTGGTCGAGCCGGACCGCCGAGCCCATGTCGATGATCAGGCCCACGCCGTCCTTGAGGTTGCCGAACTTCGGGGAACCCCGGTAGAAGGACGTGTGCCAGAACTTGCCCTGCTGGCCGCCGAGCGCGTTCTGGGTCTCGCCGGGATCGTCGGAGTTGGCGTCGTTGTCGTCCGGGTTGTACACCGCCGCGCTCTGGGGCTTCAGCAGCACCGACGCGGCCGACGAGCCCGGATGGGTGGTCTGCTGCTGGTGCTGCGCGGGCTGTCCGGTCGAGCCGTGGTGCAGCGTGCGGCTGATCGCCCAGGCGGTCACGCCGATCGCCGCGAGCACCACCACGATCACGATGCTGACCACGCCTCTGGCGACCGCGGACCGCTCCGTGGCGGGATAGCTGCGGCGGTACCCGCCATGACGCCCGGTGGCGTTCGCGTAGCGGCGCGGTATCGTGCCGCTGGACTGCGCGTCGCCGTAGGAACCGTCGTCGTAGGAGCCGTCGCCGGCCGCCGGCCGGGAGATCGTCGTGGTGCTCAGGGCTGTGCTCGACGGCGGCATCGGCCCGAACGTCGGATGCGGCGCGATCGCGGTCAGCGCGTCGCCGAACTCCACCGGGGTGCTCAGCGCGGGACCGTGCCGGTCCTCCTGCTGGAACAGCGCGCGGCAGGTCACCGAGTCGATGCCGGCCGGCACGCCGGCGGCGACCTGGCGCGGAGTGCATGGCTCGCCGTCGGAGTCGACCGGGGCGGGCGGCAGCACGCTGGCGTCGGGGCCAGGCCAGTATCCGGTGAGCGCCGCGTACAGCAGCCGGGACAGATCGCGGGTGTCGGTGAGCTCGGGGTCCTCGGTGTCGGTGAGTGCCGCGCCGGCCAGCGCCGCGTCGATGCCCAGGCCGGTGATCTTCACCCCGCTGCTGGCCGTCCAGTGCAGCGCGGCCGGGACGAGCCGCAGGTGCGCCAGTCCCGACCGGTGCGCCGCGGCTATCGCCTGCGCGGTCTCCGCGATCAGCGACACCGCGTGCTCGGGCTCAAGAGGCCCGTCGGAGACCAGGTCGACAAGGCTCTCCCCGGCCACCCACTCCAGCACCACATAGGCGCCGTCGTCGGCGTCCTCCACGTCGAAGACCTGCGCGAACCTGGTGTCGCCGAGACGGCTCGCGGAGCGCGCCGCGGTCACCGTCTCGCTGACCCGCGGGAAGCCCGGCGCGAAGGTGAGCACCGTCACCGGCCGGGCGAGCGTCTCGTCGGTGGCCTTCCAGTACGTCCAGCCCGTGCCCGCGGTCATCTGGTCGACAAGCCGGTACCGCCCAGCAAGCCGGGTTCCGGGTTCGGACGTGTATGTGCTCATAGGTTGCTACCCATGCTAGTGCCGCCCGCTCTGCCCGCCGAACCTTCCGGCGACGGTTCGCAGGAGGAAACCGAATTCCGCCACGCGTAGCTTGCGGGCACACACCGCGTACAGCAGGACGGCGCCGCCTCCGCCGACGATCGTCACCAGGAACCCGTAGGCGGGGCTGGGGTGGTGCACGACCCGGCCCGCGCCGAACATGACGAGCAGCGCGAAGATCACGCCGGGTACGGTCGCCAGGTGCATCCGGAGCAGGCTGCGCGCGACCGACCAGCCGTCCAGGCTGCCCACCCGGCGCAGCAGCAGGATCCAGCCGGTTAGCGCGCCGACCAGGTTGCCCACCCCGAACGCGACCGCGAGCCCGGCCACGACGTCACGGGCGGGCAGCGACTCCAGCGCGATCACGTCGCCGACGATGCCGACGGCCATGGTCAGCAGGCCGACGACCGCCGCGGTCCGGCTGTCGTGGAACGAGTAGAACACCCGCAGCTGAAGCTGGGTGAGCATGTACGGGACCAGGCCGAGCGCAAACAGCCCGAAGACCACGCCGAGGTACTGCGCTTCCGCTGCGTTGGTGCTGCCGTAAGAGAAAATGACCTGTGCCACCGGGCCGCCGAGCACGCCGAGGAAGATCGCGGCAGGCACCACGATCACCGACGCCAGCCGGACACCGGTGGAGAAGTCATTGCGCACCAGCGAGTACCGGCGCACGTCCGCGTGCTCGCTCATCCTGGGCAGCAGCGCGGTGATCACCGAGATGCCGATGATCGCGTACGGCAGCTGGAACAGCATCCACGCGTAGCTGTAGGCGGAATAACCGTGGGCCTGCGTGCCCCGGGCCGCCGCGGTGTTGGCGATCCGCTGCGCCACCAGGTTCCCGGCCCACTGGGTGACCACGTACCCGGCCATCCAGCCGGTCATCCGCCGGATCTCGCGCACCTCGGTCCGGCGGAAGGCGAAGTCGGGATGCCAGCGGAAGCCCACCTGCCGCAGCGCCGGCAGCAGCGCGACCGTCTGGAGCACGACACCGAGCGTGGTGCCGAAGCCCAGCAGCTGCACCGCCCCGGTGGAGATGGTGCCCGCACTCTTGCCGTGCCCGGAGGTGGCCACGAACAGGCCGCCGACGACGATCACCACGACGTTGTTGATGACCGGCGTCCACATCGGCGCCGCGAAGCTGCCCCTGGTGTTGAGCACCGCGCCGATCAGCGAGCTCATCCCGTAGAAGAAGATCTGCGGAATGAAGAAGTACGCCCAGACGACCATCAGGTTGCGTTCGGCGCCGGTGGCCGGGGAGTACAGGCTGACCAGCGGATCGGACAGCGCGGTGCCGACCACGGTGACGGCGAGCAGCGCGATCACGCCGAGCGTGAAGATCCGCTGCGCGTATGCCTCGCCGCCGTCCGAGTCGTGCTTGGCGGCCTTGACCAGCAGCGGGACCACCACGCTGGTGAAGATGCCGCCGAGCATGAGGTAGTAGATGGTGTTCGGCAGCGTGTTGGAGTTGTTGTACGCGTTGCCGAGGTCGCCGACGCCGAGTGCGTAGGCGAACACGGCGGTGCGCAGGAAGCCGGTCACGCGCGACACCAGCGTGCCGACGGCCATCCCCGCGCTGGACGAGATCAGGCTCCGGCGGGCCTGCGTGGCCGGACCCGTGCCGGGTTCGCCGCCGCGCCTTGCCCGGCGGCCGGGAGCCGGCCTGGCCGGGGCTCGCCCCGCGGGGGCGGCAGGCCGCGCCTGGCGGCGGGTGCCCGGCTGGTACTCCTCGGGAAACGGGGTGAATCGCGGCCGGACGAAGTCGGACGGCTGCGTGCCGTCCGGACGCACCGGCCGGCGGGTGCCCGGCGGCGCCGCGGTGTCGGCACCGGCGCCCCAGTTGAGCGTGAGCGGCATCGTGGTCTCGGCCGGCGTCGGGACACCGCCCGGCATGAAACCCTCCGGCGGCGGCATCGGCGCAGGACCGTCCGGCCGGGGCCGCCCGGATCCGGGCGGCTTGTGCCGCGGGGCCTGCTGCCGAGAACGCTGCTGCCGCGACTCAGGTGTCGTCGGCCCAGCGTCGTGCATCGGCCAGGTCATCCGGAGCCTCCGTCAGGTTCTGCGTGCCTCCAATGACGTTACCGGGTTCGGTCCAGTCTGGGGGCGTACCCGCACTGTCCCCACTCTGGTCAGCGTCCGCGGCGCGTTCGGTGTTACCCGCACGCGGCCCGCCCCCGGCGCCGGCCAGCGCGCGGCGACCGGACCGCCACAGCGAGCTGAGCACGAGCAGGCCGATCGCGCCGGCGATGAGGATCAGGATGGCCTGGCCGTACCGGGTGGAGTGCACCCGCAGCGGTGTCCCGGTGCGCGGCACCACCTTGCCGTCCTTGCTGGCCAGGGACAGCGTGAGGTTCGTGGTGCCGTTGGGCGCGGAGCTCACGTGGAGCTTCACGCCCTCAATCTGCCCCGCCGGGATCCTGATCGGCTTGTCGATCCGGGCGACCTGGAGCGGCCGTGCCCCGCCGTTCGCCGGGACCGGTACGCTCACCACGAGCCTGACCTGGACATCCTGCTCGAGCGTGTTCTGGATGTTGACCGGCAGGACGCCCGAGCTGCCCGCCATGGTGATCTCCGGCGAGCTGATGATCCTGACCTTGTTCTGCGCCTTCGTCAGGTACGCGGACAGCTTGCTGATCAGCGCCTGCCCGCCCGCCGCACCGCCTGCCGTCGGCCCGCCCGCCGCCGTCGGCCCGTCGCGCCAGGCGGCCGACTCGGTCGCCGCCAGGGCCTCGTCAAGCCCGGTGGTGTAGTTCACCGGCGCCTGGTACAGCAACGACTTGTACAGCCCGAGCTGCCCGTCCAGGCCGTTCGGGCCCTTGATCGCCGCGAGGTAGCCGGCGCTGAGCTCGCGCGGGCTGGACTTCGCCGGCGCGGGCGGCCGCCGGTTGATCTGGCTCTCGGAGTCGTGCGATCCGGCGAGGCTGGACAGGGCCACCGGCTCCAGCCAGGGCTCCTGGCTCTCCTGGAGCAGCTTGCTGGCGAGCGCCTCGGACGGTCCCCAGTTCTCCGGCGGCGACACCACCACCGAGCGGTGTGACTCGGGCAGCTCGCTGGAGATCATCGCGGTCTCGGCGAGAAACTGCTGCTCGAGGCCGAACTGCGCGCTCGCGCTCATCGTCGGGCTGGCCCCGCGCAGCAGGCCGGTGATTTCGTGGTCGGCCAGCAGCACGTTCATCTTCAGGCCGGCCATGTTCCGGAACGAGGTGACCGCGTCGTCGGCGTAGAACTGGGTGTCAACCGCCGGCATCTCGCTGCTGTCCAGCACGACGCTGGTGACATGCGCGGAGGTGGCCAGGGTGGTCAGCACCGAGGGGTCGGCCAGCCCTCCCGGCGGAAGGGCGAAATCTGTGCCGAACGACCTGCCTAGCACCTCCCCGGACACTTGCTGCCCAAGCCGGTAGGCGTTCGTCAGGTCCGTGTTCAGGCCATGCAGGGCGAGCGCCGCCACGTCGGTATTGCCGTACGGGGTGATCAGGGCGGGCTGGGTGGCGGTGGCTGACTTCAACGTGGCGAGCCAGTCCGCCGCGGCGTGGCTGGTCTTCTCCGGGATGGCGTCCTTGCAGGTCGCCGGCGTCCCCCCGGTGGAGTACCCGTTCGGGCCGGCCATCACGGCGAGGTCGCCGAGCAACGCCGGGTCGATGGCCAAGGTGAGGGCCGACCGCGGGTTCGCGGTGCCGGCCGCGAGCAGGCCGCTGAGCCGGCCGTCGGCGGCCACGCTCGGCGCCAGGCCGTTGCTGGTCAGCGCCGGACACGCCTGACGGTGCGGCTGGTCGATGAGCGGCCATACCCAGGCGATCTTCAGCTTGGTGAGCTGGCTGGTGCGCGACCAGTACGGCAGCAGGGTCGAGGCGGATTTCTCGGGCACGCCGTTCACGTCGGTCAGCACCGCCCGCAGCGGATACACGCCGAACCGCGGGTACCCGGCCGCGGCCTCGGTGAACTGGGCGTGCCAGCTCACCGTTTCGCCCGGGCGGACGCCGGACGAGATCACCCCCGGATTGCCGACTGGGGACAGCGACAGGTCTTCTGCGCCGGACGCGTAATGGTTCATGTCGTCGCGGGTGGTGAACCAGGCCTGTGAGGTGTACAGCTGAATGCCGGATCCGGTCAGTGCGGCGCCGGTGCCGTTGGTGATCGTGCCGGTGACGGTGATCGTCTTGTCAGGAGCGGCGACCTGGGGCGTTACCGAGTCAATGGCCAGCGTGACGCCGCTGCCTGCGGCGGGGCTTGCCTGAGCCTGCGTCGTCATGCCCGCCACGGGGGCGATGACGGTCAGCGCGGCGATGGCCGCGACCCATAGCAGGGCGGCCCCCCCAGAAGACAAGCTGCGCACATCTGGAATGGTATTGCCGTTCGCGCGGGAACGATGCTCTCGATACGCTCTTCAGGCCGATGAACAGACAATTGCGAGCCGCCGGCGAGCTGCTCAGTACCCAGATCGGCCGGGTGCCCGCGGTGGGCGATCTCGGCCGCCTGTTCGCGCGCTCCGGCTTTGAGCTGGCCCTGGTTGGCGGGCCGGTGCGGGACATTTTTCTGGGTGAGCCGCTCGGCGCGGGCGACCTTGACCTGACCACGAACGCCACTCCCGAGCAGGTGCTGGCGCTGGTGACGGACTGGGCGGACGCCACCTGGACCGTGGGCATCGCGTTCGGCACGATCGGCCTGCGCAAGGGCCGCGCCATGTTCGAGATAACGACTTACCGTAGCGAAGCGTATTCATCGCGCTCACGTAAACCCGAGGTGAGCTACGGCCGCTCGCTGGAGGAGGATCTGAGCCGTCGCGACTTCACGATCAACGCGATGGCGGTCCGGCTGCCCGGCATCGAGTTCGTCGACCCGTTCGGCGGGCTGACGGCGCTCCGGGACCGGCAGTTGCGCACCCCGGGACGGGCGGTGGACTCGTTCAGCGACGACCCGCTGCGGATCCTGCGGGCCGCACGGTTTACCGCCAAGCTCGGTGTTTCCGTGGCCGACGAGGTCCGCGCCGCGATGACCGAGATGCGCGGGCGGCTGGAGATCGTCTCCGCGGAGCGGATCACCGGCGAGCTGACCAAGTTGATGCTGACCCGGGACCCCGCGGCCGGAATCGACCTGCTGGTGCAAACCCAGGTGGCCGACGAGATCCTGCCCGAGATCTCCAAGCTCCGGATGGAGGTCGACGAGCACCACCGGCACAAGGACGTGTACCAGCACAGCCTGACCGTGCTGCGGCAGGCCATCGACCTCGAGCCGCGATACGAGTTGTCAGGTGATCTGGTGGTGCGGCTGGCCGCGATCCTGCACGACATCGGCAAACCGCGGACCCGGACGCCGTTGCCGGGCGGCAAGGTGGCGTTCCACCACCACGAAGTGGTCGGGGCGAAGATGGCCCGCAGCCGGCTCACCAAGCTGCGGTTCCCCAACGACGTGATCCGCGACGTGTCCGAGCTGGTGGCACTGCATTTGCGGTTTCATGGCTACGGTGGGCAGGGGGGTCCGGGGGGATCGCTCCCCCCGTCCAGCCAGGGGGGTCCGGGGGGACGGCTCCCCCCGTCAGAAACTGCCTGGACTGATTCCGCGGTGCGGCGGTACGTGCGGGACGCGGGGCCGCTGCTGGACCGGCTGCACGTGCTGACCCGCGCGGACTGCACCACCAGGAACGTGCGCAAGGCCGAGCGGCTGGCCCGCGCCTACGACAGCCTCGAACAGCGCATCGCCGAACTGCGCGAGCAGGAGGAGCTGGACAAGCTCCGGCCCGACCTGGACGGCAACGCGATCATGCGGATCCTCGGGATCAAGCCTGGCCCGCTCGTGGGGGAGGCGTACCAGTTCCTGCTCGACCTGCGGATCAACGAGGGGGAGCTTGGCCCTGAGCGGGCGACAGCGGAGCTTCTTCAGTGGGCGCGGGCTCGCGGTGTGCTGCCGCCCAGCGACGACTGAGCAGCAGATAGCAGGCGCCCGCTGCCAGGTAGGCAATGGCGACGAACGCGGCCATCGCGTAGGTCTTGCCGTCGCGCGGCATGAATGCCGTCGAGATCGCGAAACCTAGCACGAACGACCCGTTGTACGTCATGTCGTTCAGCGAGAAGACCCGGCCCTGGAAGTTCTCCGCGGCCTGCTCCTGCAAGATCGTGGTGACCATGATCGTCAGGCCCTGTCCGGTGATGCCGAGCGCGAACCCGAGGAGCAGGAACGGCACCTGGCTGAACGTCGGGCCGAGCAGGCCGACGGCGATCCCGCCGAACCCGAGCAGTACCGCTACCCAAGCCGTCTTGGACATCCGTCGGGTCATCGGCGGGGTGAGCACCGCGCCGACCCCGTAACCGATCGCGGAGGTGATCACCACCAGGGTGAAGTGGCTCAGCGCGGTGTTCCCGTTCTTGGACGGGTAGAAGTAGTTGCGGTACAGCAGCACCGACATCAGCAGGCAGATGCCGTACAGAAGCCGGTGCGCCCCGCCGGCCGCCATCGCGTACGCGGTCGGCCTGCGCTGCCACAGGTGCCGCGCCCCCGCCGCCAGCCCGGCGGCGACGATCGCGAGTTCGTTGCGGATGCCGGTCCTGGCGGGCCGCGCCGGATCGAGGTCCGGTCCCAGCAGGCCCCGCGGCATCGTGGCCGCGATGACCCCGGCGGCCGCGTAACCGATGCCGCCGGCCAGCAGCGTTGCCGCGGAGCCGGTGTGCCCGCCGCCGGTGATCAGGTGCACGCCGAGGCCGATCACGCCGCCCACGAAGCCGACGATCGTGCCGGAGGTCGGCGCGACCGTGTTCGCCATCACCAGCTTGTCCTCCGGTACCACGTGCGGCAGCGCGGCGGACAGGGCCGACAGGAAGAACCGGTTGACGCCGAGCACCGCGAGCACCGCGATGTACAGCGGGACGCCGAGCGTGCCGGACGCGACGAACGCCGCGGCGACGACGACCATGGCGGCCCTGATCGCGGCGGACCAGACCAGGATCTGGCGGCGCGACCACCGGTCGATGAACACGCCGGCGAACGGCCCGATCAGCGAGTACGGCAGGTAGAGCACCGCCGCCGCGGTGGCAGCCGCACCCGGGTCGGGAAACGTGGTGGCGCTGAAGAACGCGTACGCGGCGAACCCGGCGTTGAAGATGCCGTCACCGGTCTGCGAAACCAGGCGGGTGGCGAACAGCCGCCGGAAATCCGGTTCACCGAGGACCGCGCGCAGGTCGGCGACAAACGAGGACCCGCGCTTCTCGGCCACCACGACAGCCTATCCGGGGTTTGGGAGGTCGTCCCCTCGCAGGCCACGCACCGCGGGGGTGCGGGATGGCTGTCCGCGCTGCAAAGCGTGCTTATCTGCTCCTTTCGGGCGTATCGCCAGGCGCCCCAGATGATTGCGGACACTTACCCCCCCGAATTGGGAGGGTAAGTGTCCGCAATAATTTTCGATCAACATCCAGAACCTGAGAAGACCATAGAACGGAGGGGTCAGAACAGGGCAAACGGGGCATTGCCCGGCAGCAAGCACAAGCAGGCCCTCTAACATCTGGGCCCGGCCACGCGCACGCACCTCGCCAGCAGTGTCCGGATCGGGGTAAGGGTCCGCGATCTTTCCAGACGCGCGCACCGAATTCCGGAACGCCCATATACCGAGCGGGGACTGATGTCGTCCGATAACCGCTAGCGCACGATGGAAGCGATCGTGGACGGTGGGACGCGTGCGGTCGTTGCTGCGTCAGTACGTGCGGGTAGCCAGGTCGGACGGTGGGGCGTTCGGAAGGCTGTGGGCCGGCGCCTCGGTCTCGTTGCTCGGCGATGGGATGACGATCCTCGCGCTTTCGTGGCTGGTGCTGAGCACCGGCGGGACGGCGCGACTCGGCCTGCTCGGCGTGTGCTTCACCGCGCCGGTGATCGTTGGCGGGCTGGTCACCGGGCCGCTCCTGGACCGGTTCGACATACGGATTCTGATAGCGGGCGACAGCCTGATCCGGGCGATGTGCGTCGCGTCTGTTCCGCTTGCCGCCGTGCTCGGGCACGTGCCGGAGTTCTTGCCGTTCGTCGTGGCCGTGGTCTACGGCCTGTTCCGGATGGTCCCGATGGCCGGCTTCCCCGCGGCGATCCCGCAGCTGGTGCGCGCGGCGGACCTGGACACCGCGAACGCACTCGAGTCGCTGAGCTTCAGCACCGCCAGCATCGTCGGGCCGGCCGCTGGCGGCACCCTCGTCGCCGCCATCGGGGCGCCCGATGTCCTGCTGTTCGACGCTGCGAGCTACCTGCTCTTCGCGGCCGTCATGGCCACCATCCGGCGCCCGCTCCGCCCGGAGACGGCGCCCGGCGCGCCAGGCGCGCCAGGCGCGCCAGGCGCGCCCGGCGCCGCCGCCGCCGCGCCCGCCACGGCCAGGGGAGCGACCCTCCGGGCCCTGGCCCGTGACCGCATCCTGGTTGCCACCACCGCGGCGTTCATGCTGTTCAACGTCGCGGACGGCATGCTGATGCTCGTAGTCGCGCCATGGCTGGCCCGGACTCAGCTGCCGGGTGGGGCGGCCGCGCTTGGCGGCCTGACCGGCACGCTGGCCGCCGGGGAGATCGCGGGTGCGGCGATCGCCGGCCTGACGGCGGGAGACGTGTCAGACCACGCGGCGGTACGGCGGATCGGGCTCCTGCAGGCGGCCGCGGCGCTGGCGCTGCTGCTGATCCTCGGGAAGCCGCGGGCGGTGCTCGCGTACGCCGGATTTTTCGCCGTCGGGGCGCTGACCGCCCCGATGACCGTGTGGGCACAGTCCATGCGGATGCGCCGCGTCCCCGCCGCGGTGCACGGCAGGGCCTTCGCTCTGCTGCGCACCTTTATGCAGGCCACTCCGCCGCTCGGGGCCGCGATGGCACCCGCGCTGCTGGCACATGGCGGACTGGCGGGGACGCTGGCGGTGATGGCGGGGGTAGCCGGGCTCCCCGCGCTCCTGCTCATTTTCCCGGCGGAGGCACCGCAACTAAGGGCGGGACCCGGCGCCCCAGCCTGACGTCAGCGCTCGACCTCGCCGGCGATGAACTTCTCGACCAGGTCGCGGCAGATGTCGTCGCCGTACTGCTCCGGCGGCGACTTCATGAAGTAGCTCGACGCGGAGATGACCGGTCCGCCGATGCCGCGGTCGAGGGCGATCTTCGCCGCGCGCACCGCGTCGATGATCACGCCCGCCGAGTTGGGGGAGTCCCAGACCTCGAGCTTGTACTCCAGGTTCAGCGGCACGTCGCCGAAGGCCTTGCCCTCGAGGCGGACGTAGGCGAACTTGCGGTCATCGAGCCACGGCACGTGGTCGGAGGGGCCGATGTGCACGGCCGCGCGCTCCATCTCGTGCGGGATCTGCGACGTGACGGCCTGGGTCTTGGAGATCTTCTTCGACTGGAGGCGGGTGCGCTCCAGCATGTTCATGAAGTCCATGTTGCCGCCGAAGTTGAGCTGGTACGTGCGCAGCAGCTCGACACCGCGGTCTTCGAACAGCTTGGCCAGCACGCGGTGCGTGATCGTGGCCCCTACCTGCGACTTGATGTCGTCGCCGACGATCGGCACGCCGGCTTCGGTGAACTTGGCCGCCCAGGTCGGGTCGGAGGCGATGAACACCGGCAGTGCGTTGACGAACGCGACCTTCGCGTCGATGGCGCACTGGGCGTAGAAGCGGTCGGCCTCATCCGAACCCACCGGCAGGTAAGACACCAGCACGTCGGCCTCGGTGTCCTTGAGCACCTGGACCACGTCCGCGACCGGTTCGTCGGACTCGGTGATGATCTCCCGGTAGTACTCCCCGAGGCCGTCCATGGTCGGGCCGCGCTGCACCGTGACGCCGGTCGGCGGCACGTCGGCGATCTTGATCGTGTTGTTCTCGCTCGCGTTGATCGCCTCGGCCACGTCGACACCGACCTTCTTGGCGTCCACGTCAAACGCGGCGACAACCTCCACGTCGCTGATGTGGTACGGACCGAACCGGACATGCATGAGGCCGGGGACCCGGGCGCTGTCGTCGGCGTCCTTGTAGTACTCCAGTCCCTGCACGAGCGAGCTCGCGCAGTTGCCCACCCCCACGATGGCGATACGAACCTTGCCCATCAGGATGACTCCTTCGTAGATGTCTCGTTACTGTCGCCGCCATTCGCGGTGCTGAATTGGCCTGGGCCTGCGGCCGCGGCGCTCCCCTGGCGTTCGGAAGCGATCAGCTCGTTCAGCCAGCGGACTTCCCGCTCCACGGACTCCAGGCCGTGTTTGTGCAACTCCAAGGTGTATCTGTCCACTCGTTCCCTGGTGCGCGTGAAGGCCGCCCGCACTGCCTCCAGACGCTCCTCAAGCCGGCTGCGGCGGCCTTCGAGGATCCGGAGCCGTACGTCGGCCCGGGTCTGCCCGAAGAACGCGAAGTGCACGCCGAACCCGTCGTCTTCCCAGGCCGTCGGGCCGCCCTCGCCGAGCAGGTCCTGCAGCCGCTCCTTACCGTCAGCGGTCAGCCGGTAGACGATCCTTGCCCGGCGGCTGGCCCGCGGCCCCGCCCCTTCGTCGTGCTCCTCGGCGATCAGGCCCTCGGCGAGCAGTTCCTTCAGGCACGGGTACAGGGAGCCGAAGGAGAGGGCGCGGAAGGTGCCGAGGAGCGAGCTGAGCTGCCTGCGCAGCTCGTAACCGTGCATCGGGTTCTGGTGCAGCAACCCGAGCACGGCAAGCTCCAGCATGCCGGAGCGGTTTCGCCCCACTGCTATGCTCACCCCCCACGATAGGTCAGCCTGATACTTCGCTCCGATATCACTGAGCGATGTATCGCACCGATACATGTGGAAAGCTATACGCTTGCTGGCATGCAGTCAAGGCGCCCGGGGGTCGCAGGGGGCGGGCAGCCCCCTGCTCGCGGGGGGATCCAGGGAGGTCGCCCCCCCGGCGCCAACAGCGTTGTCGATTACGGGCTCGCCCGCCGCGCGACCCTGGCCTCGGTCTACGCGGGACACACCACCGTGGCCGACGTGTGCGACGCGCATCCCTATCTGCTCCGGGCCGCCAAGTTCCATGGCGAGCCCACCGAGGACCGCTGTCCGATCTGCCGCAGGTCGCTGCTTACCCACGTCACCTATGTTTATGGCGATGAGCTGGGACAGTATGAGGGCCGGGTAAAGCAGGCCAGGGAACTGGCTGAGATGGCCACCGAATACGGCGAATTCCGCGTGTATGTGGTCGAAGTCTGCCAGAGTTGCGAATGGAACCACCTCGCCTCGTCCTATGTTCTCGGAACTGGCCAGCCCGCGGCGCGACGCGGACGTCGTGCGCGGAGTAGCCAGTAACGCTGATCAAGGGACGGTAACGTGTGAGGTCGGCGGATTAGCTGTACCGCCACCAGAAACGAGGTCGCACCCCCGCATCGGCGGCCTCCGAGCCACCAGCGAGGACGCGTGACCAGCAGAGCTGATGACTTTGACGTACGGCACGACGAAGGGACCCGTGGCCGTCACAGAGGAACCGGCGGGCCTGCGGGGACCGGAACCTCGAACGGCGCGGCCGGAAGCGTCGACTACGACCTCGGCTATGACGACAACGGCTGGGACACCCAGGGTTTCCGCACGCCGCCGGGCGGCTACCAGACACAAGCGAGCAACTACGGTCCGCCCACCGAATCGTACGATCCAGTCTCGGACGGCGGTTACACCGACGAGATGTTCCGGCCTCGTGGCCGTCAGCCGTACGGCCCCGGCCCTGGCTCGAACGGCACCGGGGCGTATCAGGCGGAGCCGCTCGGCACCGAGACGATCGCGCCCCCGGTAGGCACCGGCACGATCGCGGCGCCAGCGCGCCGGTCACGCCACGGCGCGCCCGGATCGCCGCGAGGCCCGCGCGGTCCCCGTGGCCCGCGTGGTCCTCAGGACAAGGTCAAGGTCAAGGGCAGCTGGTGGCGGCACTGGACCATCCGCAAGGCGATCGGCGTGTTCCTGTCGCTCATCGGCCTGTTCATCGTGCTCGTGGTCGGCGTGGTCGTCTACATCTACCAGCACACGCCGGTGCCCAGCGCGGCCATGGAAGCGGCCCTGTCCTCGCAGTCCACCGTTTACGCCGCGGACGGCAAGACGGTCATCGGCCGGTTCGGCACCACGAACCGGCAGGAAGTGACCTATAACCAGATCCCGAAGCAGATCATCTACTCGGTGCTGGCCGCCGAGGACCGCAACTTCTTCAACGAGGGCGGGGTCTCGCCGACCGGCATCATGCGCGCCGCCTACGAGGACACGCTCGGCGGCGGCAACTCGCTCCAGGGCGGATCGACGATCACCCAGCAGTTCGTGCGCCAGTATTACGCGAACATCGGCACGGCCCAGACCGCCAGCCGGAAGGTCAAGGAGATCTTCGTGGCGATGAAGATCGCCAGGCAGGAGTCCAAGCCGTGGATCCTCGAGAACTACCTGAACACGATCTACTTCGGTGAGGGAGCGAACGGCATCGGCGCGGCGGCGCAGACATACTTCAACATCCCGGTCGCCAAGATCAGCACGATCAGCTGGAGTCAGGCGGCGCTGATCGCGGCGCTCATCCAGCAGCCGAGCACGTACCCGCTCAAGCAGTACGAGCCCCAGTTCCAGGCCCGCTGGCAGTACGTCCGCGATGGCCTGCTGAAGATGGGCTGGGTCACCCAGCAGCAGTACGACCAGATGAGCTTCCCCAAGTTCGGCAACTACACGCCGCCGAACTACGGCAAAGCCGTCTGGGACCCGTATGTGATGAACGTCGTGCAGAACGAGGTCGAGGACGTCTACCACCTGACGCCGTACCAGCTCGACAACGGCGGCTACAAGATCCAGACCACCATCGACCCCGCCAAGGAGGCCGCGCTCTACCAGGCGGTCAACACCGAGGAAGCGGCCATGACGGCCGGCGGGATGGGGTTGCAGCCGTACATGCACGTCGGGGCGGTGCTTGAGAACCCCAGCAACAGTGCGATCGAGGCCATGTACCCCGGTCCTGGCTTCGTCGGCTACAAGTACAACGGGGTCGGCAAGGTCATCACCAAGAAGTTCTGCGACGAGATCGACTGCGAGAACAATCTCGCGGTGTACAGCCGTGAGCAGGTCGGGTCGTCGTTCAAGCCGTACATCCTGTCGGCCGCGGTCGCGAACGGGATGAACGTGTCCACGAGCATGCTCGACGGCCAGGACGACGTATGCATCCCGCCGGATACCCAGAAGGACACGTTCCCCTACCTCCCCACCGGGGAATCGTGCGGCAACGGCGGGTTCCTCATGCACAACGACAGCACCGGGGAGAACGGCGCGTACAACCCGACGGACGCGATGACCTACTCGGTCAACACCGCCTACGCGGACCTGTGGCACTACGTGGGCAGCACCAGCGTGATCCACACGGCCTCGCTCTTCGGCGTCAACACCGCGTCCGCGGCCTCTGGCGGTTCCGGGCTGGCGAACTTGGCGGGCCAGTCGGGTATGGCGCTCGGCACGGCGTCGCTGACGGTCGGGGAGCAGGCCACGATGCTGTCGGCGCTCGACAACGGCGGCACGTACAACCCGATACACATCATCGCGTCCGTCAACCAGGGCGGCGCGCAGTACCGGCTGAATCGCCAGCCGAGCCATCCGATCTTCAGCGGCATCCCGTCCGTCAACCAGAACGATGATTCGCAGGTCCAGTCCGCGATGTCGCAGGTCGTGTACGCGAAGGGGGCGACCGCGCAGGGTCAGGGCATGAGCGACGGCCGGCCGATGATCGCCAAGACCGGTACCACCAACAACGCGCAGTCGGCGTTCTTCATCGGCGCGATCCCGCAGGAAGCGCTGGCGGTCGGGATCTTCACCTACCAGGGCGACGAGACGCACTGCACGCAGGCACAGTTCCAAAGTGAGACTAAGACGTGCGAGACGCTCAACGGTCTCGGCGGTATCCAGCAGAACTTCGGCGGTACCTGGTCGGCGAGCATCTGGCATACGTACGCGGACAACGAGTTCATGAAGCTGCCGCAGAAGCCGATGCTCCCGCCGGTGTTCACCGGCCAGAAGTGGATGCTGGCCCCGCAGGGCCTGCTCAAGCCCAAGCACAAGAAGCCCGTCAAGAAGAAGGACTCCGGCAACAACGGCAACTTCCCGACGCCGACAGCCACCTGCCCGCCCGGCGTCGTCAACGTCGCCTGTAACCCGGCGGTTGGCAGCAACCCCACCTACGACCCGGGTACTGGCACCACGCCGAGCCCGACGCCGTCGTCCGGTTTCGGGCCCGGCTTCGGGATCACCACGCCGGACGCGGCCGGCGCTACCGCGTTCGGCGGCGGACTGCTCGGGCTGCCCGCCGTGTTGCTGTGGGTCCGGCGCCGTCAGCGCCGGAAACCGGCGGTGCGAAGGCAGCCGCCCGACACGGTTAGATAGGAAGGGTGCGAGAGGCTCCCGACTACCCGGCCACCGCGCCGCGCGACCCTGACAGCCTGGCCGCCACGCTCGGCAGCATGGTGTTCATAGCCGCGGCGTCGGTGGCTGGCATGCTGCTCGCCTTCGCGGACAAGCTGCCGTGCCGGTCCGGGGCCTGGAACTCGTATCCCAGGACACTCCAGGATTTCTGCTACTCCGACATCTACCCGCTGTACTTCAACGAGGGCCTGTCGCGCGGACAGGTGCCGTACCTGGGGCACCCGGTGGAGTACCCGGTGCTCACCGGCTGGACCATGCAGGTCGCCGGGTGGCTGGTGAACTTCGCGGACAGCTACGTCGCGGGCCATAGATTCTTCGACATCACAGCGCTCATCCTGGGGGTATTCGGCGTAGTCGGCGTGCTGGCCACCGCGTACGCGGCCGGGCCGGACCGGCGCTGGACGATGCTGCTGGCGGCACTGTCGCCGGCGCTCATCCTCGAGGCGTTCATCAACTGGGACCTGGTCGCGATGGGGCTCAGCATGCTGGGCATCGCGGCGTGGGCGTCCCGCCGCAATGTGCTGGCCGGAGTGCTGCTCGGTCTCGGCGTGGCGGCCAAGTTCTATCCGCTGGTGTTCTTCGTGCCGCTGCTCCTGCTGTCCATCCGTGCCGGGCGGATGCGCGAGTTCGCCAAGACGCTAGGCGCGGCCGGGTTCGCCTGGCTCGCGGTCAACCTGCCGATGATGATCCTGGCGCCGTCCGGCTGGGGGTACTTCTACGCGTTCAGCAAGACGCGCGGCGCGGACTGGGGCTCGATCTGGCATTACTTCGAGTACCTCAACGTGCCGCTGCTCGGGGACTACCAGCTCAGCGTGCTGAACTTCATGTCCGCCGCGTTCCTCGCGCTGGGCCTGGCGGGGGTCGCGGTGCTCACGCTGACCGCGCCGCGCCGCCCGCGGCTAGCGCAGCTGTGCTACCTGGTGCTCGTGATCTTCCTGATCACGAACAAGGTCTGGTCACCGCAGTACGGCATCTGGCTGGTGCCGCTCGCGGTGCTGGCCCGGCCCCGGCTATGGCCGTACTGGCTGTGGCAGCTGGGCGAGATTGCCTACTTCTTCGCGATCTGGGCCGAGCTGCTGGCCGCTGACGCACAGCAGGGTGACCATTTTTCCGGATATCAGGGCATCAGCCCCGGCTGGTACTTCGCGGCGCTGCTGTTCCGGCTCGGCACGGCCGCGCTGCTTGGCGCCTGGATAGTGCGAGACATTCTTCAGCCCGAACGAGATGTGGTGCGTGTGGCCGGCATCGATGATCCGGCCGGGGGGATCTTCGATAACGCGCCGGACAGATTCGTCCTGAGGAAGCGCACATCGGACGAAGCGCCGGGCGTCTCGCAGATCGCTGGCGCGTTAGCCGTCCGGACCACGCCGAACAGCAGCGCGGGGTCGATCGTTCCCTTGGCGAGGTCGGCGTGCCTGTCCTGACCGGAGTCGAACTCGTCCCGGGAGTTGTTACAGTGCACGAGGTCGATCCGGCCGGTGATCGCCATGATCTTCTCGACCGCGTCCGCCAGCTCGATCCCGGCCGAGTTGGCGTGGCAGGTGTCCAGGCAGAACCCGATGTTCTCCGCACCGCCGACCACGTCCCAGAGCCGGGAGATGTTGTCCAGCGTGCGCGCCATGGCCCCGTCGCCGCCAGCCGTGTTCTCGATCAGCAGCGGAATCGGCCGCGGGATCTGGTCGACCGCCTTGGCCCAGTTGAGCAGCCCGTCCTGCGGGTCGTCCTTGGCCGTGACGTGGCCGCCGTGCACGACCAGGCCCTTGGCTCCGATCGACGCGGCAGCCTTGAGCTGCTGCTTGATGATGGTCCGGCTCGGGTGCCGGATCCGGTTGTTGGTGCTCGCCAGGTTCACCGGATAGGGCGAATGAATATAGACGTCGATCCCCGCCTCTGCCCAGGCCCGCCCGACCTCCGCCGGGTCGCCGGCGATGACCGGGGCCTTCCAGTCCTGCGGGTCGCCAAGAAAGAACTGCGCCGCGTCGGCCCCGGCGGCGATGGCTTCCTTGAGCGGGTTGTCGACGTGAAAGTGGGCTCCGATGCGAGGCGTTGGCATGCCTCAGAGCCTAGAACCCCCCGCGCCCCAATCCGATCGCGAGGCCGACGAACCCGGCGATGAGCCCCGTGACGATGAGCACCCGCTGCTCGCGGGTGGCGGACACCATCTGCGCGTAGAGCCCGACGACCAGCGAAACCAGCCCGGTTGCCGTCGCGGTGATCCGCAAGCCGGCCCCGGCGGCGATGTCGTTGCGCAAGATGATCCCGAGCACGAACGACACCAGGCCCACCACCAGAATCCCGATGGTCAGGGCGTTCTCCACCGGGTGCGGGTTCCCGTCAGAGTTGAGAAAGCGCATGGGATTCGGACGGGTACGAGTCGTATCTGACATGCCGCTCACCTCCAGCCAGTCACTCCTTCGTTTCATATTCGCACCACCCCCACCCCTGCGCTAGCCCCCGGGCCCGCATCCAAACCACCCCAAGCCCGACATGTCCCCACCTTCCGCCCGCCCACACCCGAGCAGGCGCTCCTCCGGACGGCGCGAGCTTCCCAGGAGCACCCGCACCCGGGAGCCCACCCGCACCCGGGAGCCCACCCGCACCCGAGCGGCGCCCGCCGCCTCCCTGGGGCAGCACCCGCCTTCCCCACGGTGCCAATGTGACTGGTTTTGCCCGAGTGACCACAGCGTCACCTCTTGTGTCAAGAAAGTGCTTCATGTTGAGAAAGGGTGCAGATATGGCGCCTTTCTCGACAGGAAGCCCTAATCTGACACGGGAAAGGGTGCGTATCGGGCATCTCGCGCCCCTCCGCGGGGCCGCGCGGCCGGTTCGTGTGCGCTGACGTCCCGGCGATGCCATCGAATGGCCAGAATCCCAGGTCGGCGGGCGCGTTCCGTTACCGGGCAGGGTCTGGTAGTTGGTATGCTTGCGGCGCCGCGTGCGGCCGGTATGGGACCGGCCGATGGCCCATCGCGGGATCGCGATGCGGGTACACCGCGACACCTCCTGCCACGGAAAGACCGTGGCCGCATTAGTCCAGAGGAGGGCTCAGGACGCCCATGCGCCATTACGAAATCATGGTTATCCTCGACCCCAGTCTCGAGGAGCGCACCGTCCAGCCGTCACTCGACCAGTTCCTGAAGGTCGTGACCGGCGGTGGCGGCAAGGTCGACAAGGTGGATATCTGGGGAAGACGCCGCCTTGCTTATCAGATCGAGAAGAAGTCCGAGGGCATCTACGCCGTCGTCGACCTGACCGCCGAGCCGGCCACGGTGCACGAGCTCGACCGTCAGCTCAACCTCAACGAGGCAATCCTGCGGACGAAGGTCATGCGACCCGAACACCGCTGAGCCGCGTACTTAAATCCCAGGGGGGCCCGGGGGGATGGGGTCCCCCCGTAAAATTAGGGAGCATCCGATGGCAGCAGGCGACACCGTCATCACCGTCGTGGGCAACCTCGTCAACGATCCGGAACTCCGGTTCACTCCGGCCGGTCAGCCGGTCGCGACCTTCCGGGTGGCGTCCACGCCACGTTTCATGGACCGGACGACCAATGAGTGGAAGGACGGGGACAGCCTTTTCCTGACCTGCAACGTCTGGCGGCAGGCGGCCGAGAACGTGGCCGAGAGCCTGCAGCGCGGCATGCGGGTGATCGTCCAGGGGCGTCTCAAGCAGCGTTCCTATGAGACGAAGGAAGGCGAGAAGCGCACGGTCTACGAGGTCGAGGTCGACGAAGTAGGCCCGTCGCTGCGCAATGCCTCCGCGAAGGTGAACAAGGTGGCACGCACTGGCGGTGGCGGCGGCTCCTCTTATGGCGGCGGCCAGGGCGGCGGCGGCATGGGAGGCGGTCGTCCCTCCGGCGGCGGCGGCGGTCAGGACGACCCGTGGGCTACCGACGGGGCCGCCGGCGGCTATTCCGACGAACCGCCCTTCTAACTCGATAAGTCAATCCACAAGAACCGACCATCCCCGCGGAATGCGGGGCTCTGCTAAGGAGCACCACGATGGCCAAGCCACCACTGCGCAAGCCGAAGAAGAAGGTCTGCTCGTTCTGCCAGGAGAAGAGCGTCTACGTCGACTACAAGGACACCGGCCTGCTTCGCAAGTACATCTCCGATCGCGGCAAGATACGTGCCCGGCGCGTGACGGGTAACTGCACCCGGCACCAGCGCGACGTCGCCACGGCGATCAAGAATGCCCGCGAGATGGCGCTGCTGCCGTACACGAGCACGGCGCGCTAGGAGGTCAGGCAGATGAGTCGCACACCGATGAAGCTCATTCTCACCCAGGAGGTGGGAGGGCTCGGCGCACCGGGCGACGTCGTCGACGTCGCGGCCGGGTACGGGCGGAACTACCTGATCCCGCGCGGGTTCGCGATGCGGTGGACCCGCGGCGCGGAGAAGGAGATCGAACTGATCAAGCGCGCTCGCGCGGCCCGGGAGATCCGCGGCCTTGAGGACGCGCAGGTGATCGCCGCGCGGCTCAACGGGCTGCGAGTGCGGATGCGGCGTCGCGCGGGCGCCAACGGCCGGCTGTTCGGCTCGGTCGGCTCCGCGGACATCGCCGCGGCCGTGCGTGAGGCGGGCGGTCCAGACTTGGACCGCCGCCGGATCGAGGTCCGCGATCCGATCAAGACGATCGGTTCGCATCAGGTCAAGGTCCGCCTGCACCCCGAGGTCAGCGCGCCGGTCGACATCGAGATCAGCGCCAGCTAGATCTGAAAACGAGTTCCCGCGGCAAGACGCTTGCCGCGGGAACTCGTCGTCTTGACTACGGGAGCTGTCAGGGCTGAGCCGCGTACCTCGACGCGACCTTCGCCAGCTCCGGATCCATGGCCCCCACCATCGCCCACACGGCCGCGACCTGAGTCTCCAGATCCCCCGGATCCGCAGCCTGGCGCTTGGCGTCGAGCTTCTCGATAGCGTCCGTCACGCACTGCAGTGCGTACTCCTGGGCGTACTCCTGGCTCGAATACATCATCGGATCGTATCAGCTCCGGCGGCTGCTCACGCTCGCTTTCGCGAAGCCGTTTTCCACAGTTTCGGCGTGCCCACCTGTGGATTCCGGCTGTGGATTACGACGTGGAAAATCGTGACCAAGTTTTTCTCCCACACACCCCGTGGAGTCGGTTTTAGCAGGTCACAGGCCAGGCCGACAGGTTAACGGCAGGTGCTCCACAGGGCTATCCCCAGCCTGCGCACAACGTTGCCGGCGTGTCTGCACACCTTCTCCACAACACCGTCCACCGCGGCGGTTGGTCCTCGGCGCGCCGGCCCGCAAAAATGTCAGAGCCATCCGCTAGAACGGTGTTGAACGCAGCGGGGCGTCTGGGTCGTATCAAGGCGGCAGTGCTTGCTGAGTCGCGTGCGCGACGGGGGAGGAGGGCCTGTGAGCGTTACCGAGATCGAGCAGCCAGGTGGCGGCTTCGAGCGGACACCACCGCACGATGTGGCCGCCGAGCAGTGCGCGCTCGGCGGCATGCTGCTGTCGAAGGATGCGATCTCGGACGTTATCGAGGTGATCCGGCCGACCGATCATTACCGCCCCGCGCACCAGCTGATCCACGAGGCCATTCTCGACCTGTACGGGCGAGGCGAGCCGGCCGATGCGATCACCGTGGCCAACGAGCTCAGCCGCCGCGGCGAGATAGCCCGCGTCGGCGGCGGCCCCTACCTGCACACGCTGATCGCGTCGGTGCCCACCGCCGCCAACGCCGGATACTACGCGCGCATCGTCCGCGAGCGCGCGATCCTGCGCCGTCTGGTCGAGGCCGGCACGCGGATCGTGCAGTTTGGCTACGCGGGAGACGCGGAGGCCGACGACCTCGTCGACCGCGCTCAGGCCGAGGTGTACGCGGTGACCGACCGTCGCACAAGCGAGGACTACCACTCGCTGTCCGAGATCATGCCCGGGGCGCTGGACGAGATCGAAGCGATCGGCAGCCGCGGCGGCATGCTGACCGGTGTCCCCACCGGCTTCTCGGACCTGGACGCGCTCACCAACGGCCTGCACCCCGGACAGATGGTCGTCATCGCCGCGCGCCCGGCGGTCGGCAAGGCGCTCGCGCTCGATACGCTGCTGCCGACCCCGATGGGCTGGACCACGATGGGCGGAGTGAGCGCGGGCGACCAGCTGCTCGGCGCGGACGGCAAGCCGGTGACCGTAGTGGCAGCGACCGACGTCCTGCACGACCGTCCGTGCTACGAGGTCGAATTCTCCGACGGCGACGTGATCGTCGCCGACGAGAACCATCAGTGGTGCACCTGGACCGCACGAGCCCGAACGCAGCGTGGCGCACCCGCGATCGTGACCACGGGCGCGCTGGCAGCCTCGCTGCACGACCCCGACGGCGGCCGGCAGCCGAACCACGCGATCGCGCTGAGCGGTCAGCAGGGCGACTCCCGCTGGCGGCACATCGTGGACGTGCGGCCGGTGGCGTCGGTGCCGGTGCGTTGTGTCCAGGTGGACAGCCACGATCACCTGTACCTGGCCGGCCGCGGCATGGTCCCCACGCACAACTCGACGCTGGCACTGGACTTCGCGCGTGCCGCGGCGATCAAGCACGGCATGTCGACCGTGGTGTTCAGCCTGGAAATGGGCCGCAACGAGATCACCATGCGGCTGCTGTCCGCCGAGGCACGGGTGCCCATGCACACGATGCGCACCGGCCAGATGAATGACGACGACTGGGCGCGCCTGGCTCGCCGGATGAGCGAGGTGGCCGACGCCCCGCTGTACATCGACGACTCGCCGAACATGTCGCTGATGGAGATCCGGGCCAAGTGCCGTCGGCTGAAGCAGCGTCACGACCTGAAGTTCGTCATCATCGACTACCTCCAGCTGATGTCCTCACCCAAGCGGGTGGAAAACCGTCAGCAGGAAGTCTCCGAGATGTCACGCTCCCTCAAGCTCCTGGCCAAGGAGCTGGAGGTGCCGCTCATCGCGCTCTCCCAGCTCAACCGCGGCCCCGAGCAGCGCACCGACAAAAAGCCGCTATTGTCCGATTTGCGGGAAAGCGGATCGATTGAGCAAGATGCGGATGTTGTCATACTTTTGCACAGAGAAGATGCATACGAGAAGGAGTCGCCCCGGGCGGGCGAGGCGGACCTGATCGTGGCGAAGCACAGGAACGGGCCGACGGCCACGGTGACCGTCGCGTTCCAGGGCCACTACAGCCGCTTCGTGGACATGGCTCCCGCGTAGCATCATGAACCGCAGGCTGAACGGATAGCGTTCAGCACCACGCCCGCGTACAGGCGGCCGCCAGCGGGCCGCGGGTGGATGCCATCGCTCCACAGCAGCCCGGGGTGCGCGGCTGCGGCAGCGGCCCAGTTCGCCAGCGTCACGTGCGGCTTGTGCCAGGTGGAGCTGGCGAGGACGCTGTTGACTTCGGACTCCCAGGACATGGGCCCGTAGGTGTTGACGATGATCAGCTCACGGTGCGGCGCCGCCTCGCGGAGCTGCCAGATCTCGCCCGGGGTGATGGCGCCATTGGTGCCGAGGCCGATCACCACGTAGTGGCGCAGCGAGCCGCTTGACGCTAGCTCCCTGACTAGCTGCACGCCGGTCTGCATCTGCATGCCCACCTTGGCGTCGATGTAGATCCCAGGCAGATCCGCCGCCAGCGCCACGGCCGAGGCCAGCATCACCGAGTCGCCGATCGCGGTCACCTGCCAGCCGTTCGCCGGGCAGGCCGCGGCCCGGACGTGGCGGGTCAGGTGCCGCTGAAGGGCGCGGCGGGTCCCGCCATGCCGCGTGGCTGGCGCCGCGTGCGTGGCCGCGGCCGTTGGTACCGGCTGCGCTTGCGAGGCCGCGCTGATGCGCTCGCCTTCGGCGACCTGGCGGAGGAGACCGTTGTCCGTGGCGGTGCCGGCCGGTGCGGCGATTCCGTAGACGGCCACGCAGCTAACCACGATGGCCGCCGCGACCGGCAGCGCGGCCGCTGGCCGGGTGAACGTCATCGCCAGCTTGTGACGCAGGTTACGGAGCCAAGCACCGATGCCGTTCTGAAGAATGGGTGATTCAACGAAGTGCCAGGAGGCAGCGGCCAGGGCGATCGTGATGCCGGTCTCGGCTGCCCAGGTGGCCGGGTAGGCGGCGGCGCGGCCGGCCAGGGCGGCGGTGAGCGTGATGACGGGCCAGTGCCACAGGTACATCGCGTAGGAGCGGACGCCGATCCAGCGCAGCGGGCGGGCGCTGGTGATCGCCGCGATCGCGCCCCTGCTGGCCGCGGCGGCGATCAGCGCGGCGGCCGCGACGGCGGCGATGAGCAGGCCAAACGGGTAGACGGCGGCGTTGTCGCCGTTGAAGTGGCCGATCGCCCAGCCCAGGATCACCAGGCCGGCGACGCCGATGGCGTCGAGGCGTCGCGTCATGACGGCCTTGGAGTGGCTGAGCGTCGCGAGCGGGCAGGCCAGGGCGAGGGCCGCGCCGAGCAGCAGCGCGGACGCGTGCGTGTCGGTGCCGTAGTACACGGCGGACGGATTCGCGGGGTTGTACCGGAGCGCCATCGCGGCCGCCGACACTACGGCGGCGAGCAGGGTGACCATGACGGCGACGCGCTTGTCCTTCAGCCGGCCGATGCCGAACCACAGGATCAGCGGCCACAGCAGGTAGAACTGCTCCTCGATGGCGAGTGACCACAGATGCTGAAGTGGCGACGGCGGGCCGAAGCTCTGGAAGTACGGCACGTGGTGCAGCATCTGATACCAGTTGCTGGTGTACGTGGCGGCCGCGAGCAGGGCCAGCCGCAGGCTGGCCTTCTGGTCCGGCTCGATGACGGTCGCGGCGGCGGTCACCACCAGCAGCATCACCGCCAGGGCGGGAAGCAGGCGCCGCGCGCGGCGAAGCCAGAATGCCTTCAGATCGCGCGGCTGGGTGGCGAGCAGGTCGGTGATGAGGAAGCCGCTCAGCACGAAGAACACGTCGACGCCGAAGAAGCCGCCGCCCAGCGCGCGGACACCCTCGTGAAAGCCCATGACCGCCAGTACCGCGATCGCGCGTACGCCGTCCAGGCCAGGGGCGCGCGTACGCCCCTTGGCTCTCCGCCCTTGCCCCACGGCTAGCGCCCCCGTCAGCCCGTGCCCCTGTCGCTCAGGCTAACGAGTGGCCGGCGCGCAGGCCAGGCGCAACGCCGCGCGCCGCGCGGATGGGCGCAGGCAGGGCCCGGAGTGCCGTAGACTATCGAGGCACCCGCGCTCGTAGCTCAACGGATAGAGCATCTGACTACGGATCAGAAGGTTGGGGGTTCGAGTCCCTCCGAGCGCGCCACGTATATGCAGGTCAGGGGCCACTCTCGCGG
>DASRFJ010000254.1:0-46175 GCA_035651595.1 Streptosporangiaceae bacterium
GTGTTCTCGGCCCACGGCGGGTTCACCAGCGGCGCGTCGTTCGTCGCCGGCCTGGCGCCTGCGGTGTGGGGCGGGGCGGCGGGCGTCGCCGTGGCCGCCGCGATCGCGCTGGCGATTCCGCGGGCGCTCGGCCGGTCGTCGGAGACGATCGTCCAGGTGGCCCTCGAGGAGGCCGACGGCGCCGAACCAGCGGACGTGGTCGCGTAGCCGAGCCGGCCAGCTGATTGCGGACACTCACCCTCCCGGATTGGGGGGGTAAGTGTCCGCAATCATTTTCGGATGGGGCACCCGGCCACCGCTGCCGGGACAGCCCGCCGTCGCCGATGGCCTGCGGCGTGTGGCTGTCGGGGCGCGAGCACGTCACCGGCTCCGGAACAACGTGGCACATGGCCTCTTCGTGGTCATGTGACCCCCTCGGGGGCTGTTGCGGTTTCCGTGGTTGGGGCCCATAGCTGTCGCGCGCCGCGCCGCGTGCCGGGGGGCGCCGTGTCCCGCCCGGTGGCCCCGGCGCGGTGCCGCTGTGCTGGCCGGGAGCCGTTAAGGCTACAGCTGTCTTGGTACCCGAACGTCGATCCTGGTGGCTTATTGGTCGGCCTGGCCGCGCTGGCCGCGCTGGCTGCCGGCGGGTGCCGGCGGGCTGCCGGGGTTTGCCTTCTAGTGACGGGCGGGGCTGGTGTGTGACATGCGCCCGCCGGTACGCGAGCGTGGCTGCGGCTTCCGCAGGAACGTGGAATTCTGCCTCTTCGTGGTAGTCCGGCCCCCGTGTCCGGGAGCCGGAGTACCACGAAGGGATAATCCGACACGTTATCCGGCGCGGACCCGCGACCCGGCGCGGACCCCCGGAACCAGCGCGGACCCCGGAACAGGCGCGGACCATTATCAGCAAAGGGGAGGTAAGCGCCCACGATGTGTCGGGCTTGCGGACGCGGCCGCGACCCGGAAGGATGAGGAGCGACCAAGCAAGCGTTTGGTACGGCCGCTCCACGGCCGCTCCACGGCCGCTCGCCCGCTGCTCCGCGGCTGCTCGCCGGCCGCTAGCTGGCCGCTTCCCGCCCGCTCCCGGGTGGCTGGGCGGGCGAGAAAGATCGGCAAGGGCGTAAAGGACGGCAAGGGCGGCGGAACGGACGGAACGGACGGAACAGCGGAAAGGGAGGTCGGATGGGGCGGCTGGACGGGAAGGTCGCGCTGATCACGGGCGGCGCTCGCGGCATGGGCAAGTCGCATGTCCGGCACTTCGTCGCCGAAGGCGCGAAGGTGGTGTTCGGCGACGTGCTCGACGACAAGGGCGAGTACGTGGCGGCGGGGCTCGGTCCCGACGTGTGCCGGTACGTGCACCACGACGTGACCAGCGAGGCGGACTGGGCCGCCGCGGTCGCCACCGCGCTGGACGCGTTCGGCACACTCGACGTGCTGGTGAACAACGCCGGCATCTTGAAGTTCGCGAGCATCGAAGACATGTCGCTGAACGACTTCCGTCAGGTGCTCGAGGTGAACGCGATCGGCACCTGGCTCGGCATGAAGTCGGTCATCCACCCCATGAAGCACAACAGCGGCGGCTCGATCGTGAACATCTCCTCGATCGAGGGCTTCGCCGGGGCCGCCAGCCTGTCCGCGTACAGCGCGAGCAAGTTCGCCATCCGGGGCATGACCAAGGCGGCGGCGCGGGAACTCGGACCGTTCGGCATCCGGGTCAACTCGGTGCACCCGGGCGCGGTGATGACCAGGATGATGTTCGACTCGGCCGGCAGCGGCAAGGACGGCGAGGCATTCCTGGCGGCGATGCCGCTGGCCCGGTTCGCCGAGCCGGTGGAGATCTCCCGGCTGGTCGCGTTCCTGGCCTCGGACGACTCCTCCTACTCGACCGGTGCCGAGTTCCTGGCCGACGGCGGCATCCTGTCCGGACCGGGGTACTGATGCTCGACGGCAAAACCGCGATCGTCACCGGCGCGGGCGCCGGGCTGGGGCGAGCGGAGGCGCTCGCGCTCGCGCAGGCTGGGGCATTCGTGGTACTGAACGACGCAGCTGACACGGTCCGCGATGTGGCGTCGGGCATCGTGGCTGACGGCGGGCGGGCGGTCGCCGTCACCGGTGACATCGGGGACTGGGACACCGGCGTGGCGTTGCTTGACGCGTGCCTAAACGAGACCGGGCGGCTGGACATCGTGGTGAACAACGCCGGCGTGCTCCGCGACCGGATGATCTTCACGATGGCGCCGGATGAGTGGGACCTGGTACTCCGGGTGCACCTGCGCGGCCACTTCGTCACCACCCGGCTGGCCACCGCGCACTGGCGCGACGCCAGCAAGCAGGCCGGCCAGCCCGTGTACGCGCGGATCGTCAACACCTCCTCGGAGGCCTTCCTGCTCGGCTCCCCCGGCCAGCCGAACTACGCGGCCGCGAAGGCCGGCATCGTCGCGCTGACCGTGTCGACGGCGCGGGGCTGCGCGCGGTACGGCGTGCGCGCGAACGCGATCTGCCCGCGGGCGCGGACCGCGATGACCGCGGACCTGATGGGCGAGGCGCCGGGCGACGGGCCGGACCCGCTGGCGGCGGAGTACGTGGCGCCGCTGGTGACGTACCTGTGCGGCCCGCGCGCGGACCAGGTGAACGGCGAGGTGTTCGTGGTGCACGGCGGCGTCGCCGCGGTCATGAACCCGCCGAGCGTGCGGCAGGTGTTCCGGGCGGACACCGCCGACGGCATGTGGACGCTGGACGCGGTCGAGCAGGCCTTCGGCGCGTTCGCCACCGAAGGCGGAACGCCGGGGTTCGCCTGCGAGGACACGCTGGCGCTGGCGGACGAGACGATCGGATTCGGGTCATGAAGCAGCGCGACCTGGTCTCCATGACGCCCGGCGAGGTGAGCGCCCTGCTGTACGCCTTGCGCAAGGTGCAGATCGCGTCGCTCAACCCGGACGGGTCCGTCCACCTGGTCACGATGTTCTACACGGTGGTGGAGGAACACATCGCCTTCTGGACGTACCGGACCTCGCAGAAGGCACGGAACCTCGCCAGGGATCCCCGCATCACCTGCCTGGTCGAGGACGGCGAGGACTACTTCGAGCTGCGCGGCGTGCAGATCGCCGGTACCGTCCGGACCCTGACAGACCCGGACGACGTGCTGGCGATCGGCCGCTTGATCGCGAACGGCGGCCTCAAGGCCGGCGATGTCGCGGGCGACACGCTGGAGGAATACGTCCAGCATGCCGCCCGCAAGCGCTACGGCTACATCGTCGAGCCGCGGCGCGTCGTCTCCTGGGATCACCGCAAGCTGAGCGGTTAATCCCGGGGTTTACCCGACGTAGAACGAGGCGGTGGGCGTGATCAGCATGCTCTGCAGGGTCAGCACGTGATGGCCCGCTGTCAGGCCTAGCGTGGCCGGGCTGAGCACGTAGCTGACCGTGCCGGAGTCGCTCGCGGTCAGCGTCGCCACCACCGTGCCGTCGACGGCGACCTTGACCGGGTGATCGGGCAGGAAGCCGCCTTCGGACACCGTCGAGGAGCCGTTGGCCGGGATGAGCTGCCTGGACATCGAGATGTTGTCAGTCAGCGCGGTCAGCGCGTTGCTGGCTTGCAGCCGCGCGCCGAGTTCCTCCGCCGCCAGCGCCGTGGCGGTGACCAGGGCCGGGACGAACTTGCTCGCGTCGATCGTCCCCCAGCCGCTGGCCACGTCGAATCCGGGACCCGCGGTGAAGCCCGGCACGAGGACCTGCCCGGTGGACGGGTCGGTCACCGAGTTGTTCCCGCTCACCACGTCGGACAGGCCGGCGCTCGCGCCGCGCGGGCCGAGCGCGCTGTACAGCACCGGGTTGATCGGGCCGATGTTCTGGCCGTGGTTCAGCTGGGTGGCCAGCGCGAGCACGCCGCCCATCAGCGGCGCGGCCTCGGACGTTCCCGACTGGGCGTCCATCGTGATGTCGGGCACCGAACGCCACCGCGAGCCGGTGATCGTCGAGACGTCGTTCTGGTAAGAAGGCCGCGGGTAGACCGAGGAGAACCCGGCGCCTTCGGCGAAGATGCCCTCGTGCCACAGCGGATCGGGGCCGAGCTTGGACCCGTCGGTCTTGCTGATGTTCGGCACGGAGCCGCCGACCGCGGTCGCCCACGGACTGTCGTCCCAGGTAGCGGTGTCCGGACCCGCGCTGGTGTTGCCGCACTGGGCGTTGGCGATCGCGAGGTTCTGCACGACGCCGCAGTCACCGGTGGCGTTCAGCACCGGAATGCCGGCGGCGGCCGCGGTCAGCATGCCGGGATCGTTCGCGTGGATCTGTGCGGTGCCGTGGCTGTAGGTGATCTCGCCGGTGCCGTCGCTGATCGAGATCACGTTCGCGACGTGGTTCTGGCTGATGTACTCGAGCGCGTGCATCATCTCCGGCGGCGCCACGTTGCTCGCCGCGTCGTCGTTGATCTCGCTGTCGGCCGGCGTCGCCGAGATCACGATCTTGGCGTACGGCGCCATCAGGTGCACGGCGAGCACGTCCAGCCGGAGCTCGCCGACCCAGGCGTCGCAGGATCCGTAACTGCCGAGCGCGACCATGCCGGCCGGGCACTGCGCGGGCAGCGGGCCGGACGGGAAGATGGTCTCGATGTCCGGGTCGGGCAGCCCGTAGCGCACGTCCCTGACGTGGATGAACGCGGCGATACCCGGGTCGTCCCAACCCTCGATCACGGCCACCGTGGTGCCGGTGCCGTCGATGCCCTGCATCCACAGGTTGCCGATGTTGTAGTCAAAGATGTCCTGCGGGCCCGGGGTGAAGTTCGCGAATTTCGCGTAGTTCGTCTGCATGTTCTGCAGCGCGGCTTCGAGCACCTGGAGGTGGGGGTTGTCCGTTGGGGCGGCCTGGGCGGCCGGAACCGCGGATGCGATGAAGGGCCCGGCCAGGAGGGCACCGGCCGCCAGCACGGAAAGCCAGCGGCGCCGTCGGGAACGAGACTGCAATGTCTGAGCCTTCCGTGAAAAGGGGTTACGGAAGAGAAGTGGACGATTTATGCCTTGTCGTAGTCTCGCTCACCGCATGAATCCGGACAAGCCACTTCGCGCTACATCATTTCGTCGGTGAAGGGGAGCAGCACGGTCTTGAGTTCGGTATAGGACTCGATCGCGGCGCGTCCGCCCTCGCGGCCGAGGCCGGACTGGCGGTAGCCGCCGAACGCGGCGTGCGGCTCGACCTGATAGCCGTTGATGCCGACGGTGCCTGCCCGGATCGCCTTGGTGAGCCGGAAGGCCCGGCCGATGTCGGACGTCCAGACCGTCGCGGACAGGCCGTACTGGGTGTCGTTGGCGATCCGGATCGCCTCGTCCTCTGAAGCAAAAGGAATCACCGACAGCACCGGGCCGAAGATCTCCTCGCGCGCGATCGTCATCTCGTTGGACACGTCGGTGAACAGCGTGGGAAGCACGAAGTTGCCGTCGGCCAGTTCACCGTCGGCGCGCGCGCCGCCGCTGACCAGCGTTGCGCCTTCTTCCTGGCCCTTCGCGATGAAGCCCAGCACCCGGTCCAGCTGGCGGGTGTTGATCAGCGGCGAGCTGGTGACGTCCGGGTCGAACGGGTTGCCGTAGGCGACCATCGAGCCGATCATCTGCGCGGTGGCGACGAACTCCTCGTGCGCGTCGCGGTGCACCAGCGCGCGGGTCTGCGCCACGCACACCTGGCCGGACAGGCCGAGCGTCACCGTGCCCATGGTGACCGCGGCGGCGGCGCCGATCTCCGCGTCAGGGAAGACGATCGCCGGGCTCTTGCCGCCGAGTTCCATCGTGACGCGCTTGCAGCCGTTCGCGGCGGCCCGCATGATCGTGCTGCCGACCGAGCGGCTGCCGGTGAACGAGATCTTGTCCACCATCGGGTGGTTGATCAGCGCGTTCCCGGTCGGCTCGCCGGGCCCGGTGACGACGTTCAGCACGCCCTTCGGCAGGCCGGCTTCCTCGATGAGGCGGGCCAGCCGCAGCACCGCGAACGTGGCGTACTCCGAGGTCTTCAGCACCACGGTGCAGCCTGCCGCGAGCGCGGGAGCGAGCTTCTGGGCGGCCAGCATCAGCGGCGCGTTCCACGGGATCACCGCGGCGACCACGCCGACCGGCTCGCGCAGCGTGAGCGCGAGGTGGTCACCGCCCTGGTACGGGGGCAGCGTCTCACCCGCGAGCTTGTCCACCCAGCCCGCGTGATGGTCGAACGCGTCCGCGATGAACTCCGCCGACGTCGTGTAGATCTGGCCGAAGCTCAGCGGCACGCTGTTGTCGAGCGCCTGGAGCTTCAGCAGCTCCTCGCCGTGCTCGCGGACCAGGTCGGCGATCGCGCGGAGCAGCTTGGACCGCTCGCCGGCCCGGGTCCTCGGCCACGGGCCGTCGTCGAACGCGGCGCGCGCCGCCTGGACGGCGTGATCGACGTCGGCCGGCGTCGCCACCGGAAAGCTGGCCACCTGCTCGCCGGTCGCCGGGTGGACGTGGCTCCAGGTCGCGCCGTCCTGTGCGGCCACCCACTCGCCGTTGATCAGCATCAGGCCGTCGGCCAGGCCGACCTCGTCCCGGTGTGGCTTGATGGAAGCGACCATGACTTGAACCTCCCGCGCTGGCCTCGATGCCGTTAGACTTAATTAGAACACGTTCTAGTCTGGACCGCACGGGAGGCGGCGGATGCACATCGCGTATACGCCCGAGCAGGAGCGGCTCCGGCGCGAGCTGCGCGGGTACTTCGCCGCGCTCATGACCCCCGAGGTCCGCGCCGCCCTCGCCGAAGGGCCCGACTACGGCGACGGCGAGGCCTACCGGCAGGTCGTCCGCCAGCTCGGCAAGGACGGCTGGCTCGCGCTGAGCTGGCCGGCCGAGTACGGCGGCCGCGACGGCGACACGATGGACCAGCTGATCTTCACCGACGAGGCGGCCGTCGCGCACGTCCCGGTGCCGTTCCTCACGATCAACACCGTCGGCCCGACGATCATGCGGTACGGCACCCCGGAGCAGAAGGCCCAGTACCTGCCCAAGATCGCGGCCGGCGAGATCCACTTCTCCATCGGCTACTCCGAGCCGGAGGCCGGCACCGACCTGGCCGGGTTGCGCACCCGCGCGGTTCTTGACGACGACGGTTTCGTCGTCAACGGCCAGAAGATGTGGACCAGCCTCATCCAGTACGCGGACTACGTCTGGCTGGCCTGCCGCACCGACCCCGAGCTGCCGCGGCACAAGGGCCTGTCGATCCTGATCGTGCCGACCAGTTCGCCCGGCTTCTCCTGGACCCCGGTGCCCACCCTGGCCGGCCCGGTAACCAGCGCCACCTATTACCAGGACGTCCGCGTCCCGCACGCCGCGCTGGTCGGCGAGCTGAACAAGGGCTGGCCGCTGATCACCAACCAGCTCAACCACGAACGCGTCGCGCTCACCTCGTCCGCGCCGGTCCGCGCCGCGCTCGCGGACGTGGTCGACTGGGCCAAGTCGGCCAAGGGGCCCGACGGCCAGCGGGTCATCGACCACGAGTGGGTCCGGCTCAACCTGGCCCGGGTGCACGCCAAAGCCGAGTTCCTCAAGCTGGTCAACTGGCGGATCGCCTCGTCCGCCGCGCCGCTCGGCCCGGCCGCGGCCTCGGGGACCAAGGTGTTCGGCACCGAGTTCGCGCTCGAGGCATACCGGCTGCTGATGGAGGTGCTCGGCGCCGCGGCCACGGTCCGCGAGGGCTCCCCCGGCGCCGCGCTGGCCGGCCGCGTCGAACGCGCCCATCGTTCGGCCCTGATCCTCACGTTCGGCGGCGGCACCAACGAGGTCCAGCGCGACATCATCGCCGCGACCGCGCTCCAGCTCCCGACCCCACCGAGGTATGTCCCATGAACTTTGAAAGCAGCGATGCGCAGAACGACATCGCTGGCCTGCTCCGGGACATCCTCTCCGGGCGTGAGCATCTCGCCGACGGGGGCTTCGACGCGGCGCTGTGGCGCGACCTCGGCAAGGCGGGCGTGCTGTCCGCCGACTCGGATATCGGTCTGCTCGAACAATGCTCCGTGCTGGTCGAGCTAGGCCGCGCGATCGCCCCGGTGCCGTACCTCCCCTCGATCGTCATGGCGGCGAGCGCGGTGGCGTCGTTCGGCACGCCGGAGCAGCAGCGCCGCTGGGCCGAGCCGGCCGGGCGCGGCGATCTGCTGCTCACCGCGGCGCTTGCCGAGGACGATGCCGAATTGCCCGCCATCCCGTCGACCACGGCCGCCGCGTCCGGCCTGTCCGGGGTGAAGACCGTCGTGGACGGCGCACCGTGGGCGGACGCGTTCCTGGTACCCGCTGTTACTCCGGAAGGCGTGCGGGTGTTCGTCGTGGAGCGCGCCGATCCCGGCGTCTCGGTCGCGGTGCAGGAGCTCACCGACGGGGTGACCGCGGGCCGCGTCATGCTGGACAACGTGCCGCTCGGCGCGGACCGTCAGCTGGGCGGGCCTGAGGTGGCCGGCTGGCTCGCGGCACGCGGAACTGTCGGATTGTGTGCGCTCCAGCTCGGGGTGACCGAGCGCGCGCTGGAGCTCACCGCCGAATACGCCCGCGGCCGCGTGCAGTTCGGCCGGCCGATCGGCTCGTTCCAGGCCGTCGCGCAGCGGCTGGCGGATGCCTGGATCGACGTCGAGGCGATCCGCCTCACGATGTGGCAGGCGGCGTGGCGGCTGGCCGCCGGGCAGCCGGACGATAACGCGGTCGCGACCGCCAAGTTCTGGGCCGCCGACGCCGGCCACCGCGTCGCGCACACCGCGGTCCACGTCCATGGCGGCATCGGAATCGATTCTTCCTATCCGTTGCACCGTTACTTTGCCTCTGCAAAGCACAACGAGTTCGCGCTGGGCGGTGCCACGACGCAATTGCGAAACATCGGTTCCGAACTCGCAAACGCGTAAGATCGCACAAAATTCGCTATCATCTCTTTTCCATTCTGCGCCGTTGCGTTACGCTCACCGTGAGCCGGCTCCTCGCAACCCACCGCTAGCCCGACACCAGGAAACAGAAACCTGCGCAGGGGCACGACCTGCCTTTTTCCGCCGGGCTGAGCGCCAGCAGCACTAGGGAGTCTCTGTATGCTTCGACGGTCGCTCGTTCTCTTCGCCATGCTCGCCTTGTCGGTAGGCATGGCATTCGTGGGCAGCAACGCCAATGCGATGGCGCGGCCCGGCCCAGCAGGCGTCAACCTCGGGGGGCCCGTTCACCTGGTAGGACCCGCCACGCAGGGCGTGGGCGGGATTCGGCACGCGGACCAAAGCACGAACTGGTCCGGTTACGCCGACACCACCGGCCGGTTCACCAAGGCGTCGGCAAGCTGGACGCAGCCCGCGGGCCACTGCGGCAGCGGTCAGCAGTTCGCCGCGTTCTGGGTGGGCATCGACGGCTTCAACAGCAGCACCGTCGAGCAGACCGGCAGCGAAGTGGACTGCATTGGCGGCAGGGCGGAGTACGTCGCGTGGTTCGAGATGTTCCCCGGGCCCTCGCAGAATTACAGCAACACGGTACGCGCTGGTGACCACTTCAACGCCACGGTGACCTTCAACGGCGGCGAAAGCTTCACCCTGTTCATCCAGGACACCACCCAGGGCTGGAGCCACTCCACCAACGCGAGCCTGGGGTCCACCCCCGGGCTGTCCTCTGCCGAGGTCATCGCCGAGGCGCCGTGCTGCACCTCCAGTGGCGGCATCCTGCCGCTCACCAACTTCGGCACGGTCAACTTCACCGGCTCCACCGCCAACGGTCAGCCCATCGGCACGTCCAGCTTCGGCCCGGTCGAGATCAACATGGTCAACAACTCGGGCCAGCTGAAGGACAGCTGCTCCGGCCTCAGCGGCGGCGAGAACTTCTCCTGCACCTGGCTGCGCAGCAGCTAACCCGCTTGATCTTGCTATCCGTGGCCACGGTTAAAACCGGGACCACGGGTAGCACTATGGCATGAGGAAGATGAGACGCTGGATCGACAGCAAGAGGAGGGTGGTCTGGTCCGAACCGAAGCTCCCGCCTTATGTGAAGATCAACCCCGAGGCGGAGCGCGACCCCGAGATCACCCTGCAGCCCGGCGACATGTCCATGCGCGCCGTCACCGAGGAATTCCTCAGCCAGGAAGAAGAAGAGACCATCTAACGCGCCGCCCCATGCACGCGGTGCCAGCTTTCACGCCGACCATGCGTGCGGCTTGGCCGTCCACACCTCCGTCGGGCGCGCCAGATTATTGCGGACAGTTACCCCCCCGATCTGGGAGGGTAACTGTCCGCAATAATTTCGATCCTGGGGCCAGCGCCGAACGTACCGGGGCATAACGAGCATTTCGGGCAACCTGTGGAACGTCTGCCTTGCGGGGGGTGAGGGGGCGGGGAGGTTGCGCGTTTGTCGTTATGAGCGATCCTGGTGGCTTATTGATCGGGCGGGTCGCGCTGGCTGCCGGCGGCCTGCCGCGCTGGCTGCCGGCGGGTTGCCGGGTTTGCTCTCTGGTGACGGGCGGGGCTGGTGCGCGTCATGTGCCCGCCGGTACGCGAGCGTGGCTGCGGCTCCGCATATGAACGTGGAACTCTGCCCCTTCGTGGTAGTCCGGCCCCCGGGCACGGGGGCCGGACTACCACGAAGGGATAATCCGCCACGTTGTTTCGGCGCGAACGGCCGCCGAGCGCGGGGCCGAGCGCGGGCTAGCCCCGGCCCGACTCCGGAATAAGCCCAGGATCATGAGCACAGCCAGATCGTGGTGTCGGGGGGAAGCTTGGTGTTAGCGAGAGGGGCGCTGGACAGGAGGATTGTGGTGTACGGGGGGAGGGTCTGCGGGGTCGCGGACAGGTTGGCGACGCAGTGGACGGAGCCGCGGGTGAAGGAGAGCACGCCTTCGGCGGACGGCTGCCAGGCGAGCGGGGCGGGGCCGGTCAGGTGGCCGCGGCGGACGCGGAGCGCGGTGCGGTACAGGTCGAGCATCGACGCGGCGTCGGCGGACTCCGCCTCGACGGTGAGCTCGCGCCACTCCTTGGGTTGCGGCAGCCACGGCTGACCGGTGGTGAAGCCGAACGGTGGTTCGGCGCCGGTCCAGGGCAGCGGCACGCGGCTGCCGTCGCGGCCGGGATCCTGGCCGCCGGTGCGCAGCCAGATCGGGTCCTGCCGCGCGTCGTCGGGGATGTCCTCCACCTCCCACAGGCCCAGTTCCTCGCCTTGGTAGAGGTAGACCGCGCCGGGCAGCGCCATGGTGAGCAGCGCGGCGGCGCGGGCGCGCCGGGTGCCGAGCTCGAGATCCACCGGCTGGCTGTGGTCGCGCGCGTCCAGGTCGAACGAGGTGTCCGCGCGGCCGTAGCGGGACACGTGCCGGTCCACGTCGTGGTTGGAGAGCACCCAGGTGGGTGGGGCGTCCTGGGCGAGGGTGGCGTCGATGATCGCGCGTAGCCGGCCGGCCTCCCACGGGCAGGACAGGTACGGGAAGTTGAACACGGTGTGCAGTTCGTCCGGCCGGGTGTACCTGGCCAGCCGGACCGAGTCGGCCAGCCAGATCTCGCCGATCAGCACCCGGCTCTGCTTGCCCGCGGGGGGACTCCCCCCCGCGCCCCCCGCGCGGTCACTGTATTCCTCCGCGATCGTGCGCCAGGCGCGGTAGACGTCGTGCACGTCGTCGCGGTCCACGTAGGGGTGCTCGCCGGGCGCCGGGTCGCCGAGGTCCGGCAGCGCCGGATCCTTGGTCAGCATGCCGGCGGTGTCGATCCTGATGCCGTCGACGCCGCGATCGAACCAGAACCGCAGGATGTCCTCGAACTCGCGCCGCACCTCCGGGTTTCCCCAGTTGAAGTCGGGCTGCTCGGGCGCGAACACGTGCAGGTACCAGTCCCCGTCCGGGGTTCGCGTCCAGGCGGGCCCGCCGAACCGCGACTGCCAGTTGTTCGGCGGCTCGGCGCCGTTCGGGCCGCGGCCGCGGCGGAACCAGAAGCGGTCGCGTTCCGGGCTGCCCGGCTTCGCGCCGAGCGCTGCCCGGAACCACGCGTGCTGGTCAGAGCAGTGGTTGGGCACCAGGTCGATGATGATCTTGATGCCGTGCCGGTGCGCCTCCCCGATCAGCGCGTCCGCGCCGGCCAGCGTGCCGAAGCGCGGCGCGATATCGCGGTAGTCGGCCACGTCGTAGCCGGCGTCTTTCAGCGGGGACGGGTACCACGGGGTAAACCAGATCGCGTCGATGCCGAGCTCGGCCAGGTAGGGCAGTCTGGCACGGACGCCGGCCAGGTCGCCGAGGCCGTCGCCGTTGCTGTCGGCGAAACTCTGGACGTACAGCTCGTAGATCGCGGCATCGCGCCACCAGCCGGAGCCCGTGATGTCGTGCAAGGGGTACCTGCCCTTTCGCTGCGGTGGGGCCGCCGGTCAGCCCTTGAGGCTGCCGGTGGTCAGGCCGGAGAGGATGTTGCGCTGGAAGATCAGGAAGAAGATGATCGTCGGGATCGCCGCCATCGCGGACGCGGCGAGGATCTCGTTCTGCGGCGTGGTCAGCGTGCCGTCCCAGATGCCGACGTTGAGCGTCTCCCGCGTCGGGTTGTAGCCGTTTTCCACGAGCAGCGGCCACAGGAAGTCCTTCCACACCCCGACCAGCGCGAAGATCGAGACCACGCCGAGGATCGGCCTGCTGATCGGGATGATGATCGAGCGGAGGATGCGCAGCGGCGAGGCCCCGTCGATCGCCGCCGCGGCGGTCAGCTCCTCGGGTATCGAGTCGAAAAACCGTTTCAGCAGGAAGATGTTGAAGGCGTTGGCGACGCTTGGCAGCCAGATCGCTTCCGGCGTGCCGATCAGGTTCAGGTGCAGGATCGGCAGGTTCGCCATCGTGACGTACTGCGGCACCACGAGCACCGCGGCCGGGATCATCAGCACCGCGAGCATGCCGGCGAAGATGACGTTGCCGAACACCGGGCGCAGCCGGGAGATCGAGTAGGCGGCGGCCACGTCGAAGACCAGCTGGAACACGAGCGCGCCGAACGCGTAGTACAGCGTGTTGACCAGCAGCCGGCCGACGCTCATCCGGCCCCATGCCGCGGTGTAGGTGCTCAGGTGCATGTGGTGCGGATAGAGCGTGGGCGGAGTCGCGATCGCTTCCTGCGAGGACTTCAAGCCGTCGCTGAACAGGAAGTACAGCGGGCCGATGAAGACCAGTGTGAACACGAGGACCACCACGGTGAGCACGATCCGGTAGACGAGCTTGCCGCGGCCGCGGTTCAGCTGCGCCTGCGAGATCAGCGTTCGAGCCGTCGAGTCAGCCATAGGTATCCTCCGGAGAACACGGCGAGCACGACCATCAAGATCACGCCGAGCGCCGAGGCGGCGCCGTAGTTGCTCGCGCCCGCCATCGCGAACGCGTACTGGTAGATGAGCGTGACCACGGACAGGGTGTTGTTGTTGACGCCCGCTCCCCCGTTGGTCAGGATGTACGCCTCGACGAACATCTGCATGGTGGCGATGACCTGCACGATGAGCAGCATGGACAGGATCAGCCGGGTCTGCGGGATCGTGATGTGCCGGATCTTCTTGACCAGCCCCGCGCCGTCGAGTTCGGCCGCCTCGTACAGGTCACCGGGAATGTTCTGGAGCGCCGCCAGGTAGATGAGCGTGGCGCCGCCCATGTTCATCCACGTCGCCGCGATCACCACGGAGATCATCGCCATGGTCGGCGGCGTGGTTCCCGGTGACTGCACCCATTGCGAGGCCGGCAGGTGCAGCGTGTGCAGGATGTTGTTGAACAGCCCGTAGCTCGGGTCGTAGAAGTAGGAGAACAGCAGCAGCGCCGAGGCGGGCGGCAGCATCACCGGCAGGTAGACCAGGCAGCGCAGGTAGCCCTTGGCGTGCCGCAGCTCGTTCAGCAAGATCGCGGTGAAGAACGGGACCACGTAGCCGAACAGCAGGGCCAGGATGGTGAACTCCAGCGTGTTCCGCCATGCCGTCCAGAAGGTCGGATCCCGGAAAATACGGTCGTAGTTGCGCCATCCCGCCCAGCTGGTGACTCCGAACTGGGTCTTCTGGAAGCTCATCACGATCTCCCGGCCCATCGGGTACCAGGAGAAGAAGGCGAAGCACAGCACGGCGCCGATCAGGAATCCGTGCGCGCTGAGGTTGCGGCTGATTCGCGGACCGAGGCCGTGCGGCGACCTGCTGCGCCTGCGCGGGTCGACCCCGGCGCGGGTGCGTGCCAGTGCGCGCGCCCGGCCGGGGGTCCGTTTCAGCGTGGCTAGGTCAGCCACTGATCGACAGGATCTGGTTGACCTGGCTGGAGGCGCTGGCCAGCAGATTGGCGATGTTGGCGTTCTGCTGGGTGAGCACGGCCAGCATCACCGGGTCGAGCGTCTTGTAGACGGCCTGCGCGTCGACCGGCTCGCCATCCGGGGTCTCGTGCGCGTCGCGGAAGGTCGAGTAGTAGGCCGGGTTGATCGTCGCGTACTTGTCTTCCAGGGACTGCTGCGCACTGTCGGTGGCGCCGCTGAACATCTGCGGCTCGGGGAAGCCGACCGCGACGCCGTCGGCCTTGAGGCGGGCATAGTTGAACTGGCCCTTGCCGATCGTCAGGTCCTCGAAGTTGACCCACTTGATGCCGGCCTCGATCTGCGCCGGCGTGTCGTGCTTGGCGAACATGTAGTCGTTGCCGCCGGACAGGCTCCCCGCGGGCGTCCCGCTCGCGCTGGGCAACGGGCCCATGCCGTAGTCCGCGATGTTGCCGCCGTCCTGCGGGACGATCACGCCGTAGATGTCGTCCGGCGCGGCGATGTACATGCCGAGCTTGCCCGCCGCCATCTGCTTCTGCAGCGCGCCCCAGGCGAGCTGCTGGTCCGGGCTCATGCTGTGGTCGACGAACCGCATCTGGTGCAGCGCCTGGAGGACCGCGGTGCCTTGTGCGTTGTCGAAGGCCGCCTGGGTGCCGGCCGGGTTGACCATCGAGCCGCCCATCGCGTCCATGTACGACGCGAAGTGCCAGCCGCCGTTGTTGTTGGCGCTGTAATCACCGAAACCCCAGATGCCGCTGCTCAGCTTGGTTATTGCCTTCGCGTCCTGCTCTACCTGCGCCCAGGTGGCCGGCGGCTGGTCCGGGTTGAGTCCGGCCTCGGTGAACAGCTTGCGGTTGATCACCAGGCCCTGGGTGTAGTTCTGGGCCGGCAGCCCGTAGATGGTGGAGCCCGCGGTGACCGCCTTCTTCACGGACGGGATGACGTCCTTCCAGGCCGGCACCAGGCCCTGGTTGATGTACTGGGTGATGTCGGCCGCCTGGCCCGAGTCCAGCACCTGGTTGAGGTCGGTGAAGTAGGTGCCGAACACGTCCGGCTCCGTGCCGGCGTCCAGCATCGCGGTGAACGTGCCCTGCACGATGCACTGCGCCGCGTAGATGCTGTGGATGGTGATGTTCGGATTCGCCTTCTCGAAGATGGCGACATCCTCGTTCCACTCCTTGTACTGCGGCGGTTCGGTGGACGGTGGCGCGCAGTCGACGCTGATCGTCACGTGGCCGCCACTGGCTCCGGAGCTGTTTCCGGACGATGTATTGCTGCTGCTCGAGCACGCTGCCACGGCGGCGAGTCCGGCAGCCACGACGACATAGCTGGCCCTCCTGGGGAACCGTCTGGGGAGCCGCCTTGGGAGGCGTCTGCGCATGGGCCGATCCTTCCTGCGGTGCCTGCAGTCCTACAGTGCCTGCAGTGGAAAATATCGATGCCTCAACATACGTTTCTGGACAACATGCCGCAAGATGTCAACTGAAATTCGCAAGGACACAGCTAGGTTACGAATGTTTTGCTACCTGGCTCTTTGCCCGTTGCGGCTGTGAGTTCTGTCGTGTACTTGCGTACGCAACTCCGCAGGATATGAAGGGTTCCATGGCGATTGATTGGCGGATAGTGACCTAGATCACGCAAACGCTTGCGGCAAGATGTCGTATGTTTGCGGCATGACACGCGCACCCTCCCGCCGGCTTGCCGACGTGGCGAAGAAGGTCGGCGTCAGCGAGGCCACGGTGAGCCGGGTGCTGAACGGCAAGGCCGGGGTCTCCGAGTCGACCCGCGAGGCGGTCCTGACCGCCCTGGACGTGCTCGGCTACGAACGGCCCACCCAGCTGCGCGGGGAGCGAGCGCGGTTGATCGGCCTGGTGCTGCCCGAGCTGCAGAACCCGATCTTCCCCGCGATCGCCGAGGTGGTCGGCAGCGCGCTCGCCCAGCGCGGCTTCACCCCGGTGCTGTGCACCCTCAGGGAGGGCGGCGGGCTGTCCGAGGCGGATTACGTGTCCATGCTGCTGGAACAGCAGGCGTCCGGCGTGGTGTTCGCCGGCGGGCAGTACGCCGAGGAGGCCGCACCGCACGAGCACTACCAGCTGCTCCATGAGCGCGGCATCCCGGTTGTGGTGTTCAGCGCCGCGATCGAGCAGCTTCAGCTGCCGTGCGTGTCCACCGACGACGTGACCGCGGCCAGCCAGGCGTTCACCCATCTCGCCTCCCTCGGTCACCAGCGGATCGGCCTTGTCGTCGGGCCGGAGGACCACGGACCGTCGCGGCGCAGGCTCGCGGGGTTCGCCGCGTCGGCGGCAAGCTACGGTTTCACCGTTGCCCCGGTCGAGCACACCCTGTTCTCACTGGAAGGCGGGCAGGCCGCGACCACCCGCCTGCTCCGGCACGGCGTGACCGGCGTGATCTGCGGCAGCGACGTACTGGCGCTCGGCGCCATCCGCGCGGTCCGCCGTGCGGGGCTGACCGTCCCCGGAGACGTGTCGGTGGTGGGTTACGACGATTCCGCGTTCATGAGCTGCACCGACCCGCCGCTGACCACGGTCCGCCAGCCCATCGAGTCGATGGGAAAGGCGGCGGTCGCGCTGCTGGTCAACCAGATCGAGAACGTCGCCGTGCACCCGGAAGAGCTGCTGTTCGAACCCGAACTCGTGGTCCGCGGCTCCACCGGCCCGGCGCGGGCTTAGCCAGCGGGCTTAGCTTGCGGGGTCTAGCCCGCGGGCTCAGCCCGCGGGTGGCTCGTCTGGCTGCTCGACCAGCTCGCCCTCGATCGAGATCTGGATCTCGTCGCTGACCACGAACCTGCCGTCGAGCATCATGGCGAAATTGAGGCCGAATTCCTTCCGGTTGATCTGCGTCGTGGCGCCGTAGGCGATCCGGTGGCCCATGTGCGGGTCGTTGAACTCCCCGTAGCGAGTGAGCTGGAGTGTCACCGGGTGCGTGATCCCCTTGATGGTCAGGTCGCCGGTCAGGTTGTACGATTCCGGCCCGGCCGACTCGACCGCGGTGCTGGCGAACGTGATGATCGGGAACTGCTCCGTGTCGAGGAAGTTCGCGGAGCGGAGGTCGTTGTCCCGGACCTCGTGGTTGGTGCGGATGCTGTCGGTCCTGATCGTGACCTGGACCGACGATGCCTCGGGTTTGGCTGGGTCGATGTCGCCGGTCGCGCTGACGTCGGCGAAATGGCCGCGCACCGTCATCATGCCAAGGTGCTTGGCCGAGAACTCTACTTGAGTGTGATAGGGGTCAAGCTGCCAGTTACCCATAGGAACCTCCCTACTTGGTGACACTAACTCTTTTCTGGTCACCTTTCAGTCGTCCGGGGAGTCAGCGGTTGACGACGCTCGCCGCCGTTGTGCCGTAGCGCTCGGCGGCACGCCAGCAGTACCAGGCAAGCACCGAACGATAGGGCCGGTAGGGCTCGCCGAGGGCCTCGAGCTGCTTTGGGGGCGGCATCGGGATGTCCCAGGCGAGGCCGTAGCCCTTGCGGACACCGAGATCGCCGGTCGGCCACACGTCCAGCCTGCGGAGCTGGAACATCAGGAACATCTCGGCGGTCCACCTGCCGATGCCGCGCACCGAGGAAAGCCTGGCCACGACCTCGCTGTCGCTTTCGGCGGCAAGTCCTGCCGGGTCCAGGACCACGGTGCCGTCGAGGATCTTCGCGGACAGGTCGCGCAGCGACGCGGTCTTCGCCCCCGACAGGCCGGCTTGCCGGAGCGCCGTGTCGTCAAGCGCGAGAAGCCGCTCGGGCTCGGCCCGGCCGTCCATCGCGGCGATGAGACGGCGGTGGATGGCGGATGCCGCGGCCCCGGCCAGCTGCTGGTAGACGATCGCCTGCACCAGAGCGCCAAAGTGCGATTCCTCCGGAGGGCTCAGCTCCGGCAGGCCGGTCTCGTCGACCAGGCGGGCGATCACCGGGTCACGGTCGGCAAGAATCTGCGCGGCTGCCTGCCAAGGGTCTTGAGCGGTCACGAGCACAAGTCTGCCGGTCACGGGCATCCAAGGCCAATATCATCGACGGCGTGAACAGTTACATGCGGGACGCCGAGGTCCTCAGCCAAATCGGCCAGGCCCTGTTCCCGCAGGACACCAAGCTGACGGTCCGGCTGCCCAGGGATCTCGCCGATCTGGCGGTCGCCGCCTGGCTGCGCGACGAGGCCGGCCCGGCCGCGCCGGATTCGGCGGAGCGCCACGTGCTGCGGCAGCGGTCCGCATACCTCGCGCTGATCGGGCTGAGCGTCGCGAACACCGGTCGTCCGGACGGCGACGAGGTTGTCTGCGAACTCGACGCCTGGTACGTCGGCGGTGCGCTGGAGGCGGCGGACACGCAGGAGATGCTTTTACGGCGTGCCGGGCGGTAGGAGTCGGTGGGGGCGCGTTGCCAGGGGCGCCTGCGCGCTGCCAGTATGACGGAGTGGGATATGTCCTAGCTCAGGTGAACATCGGACGGCTGAAGGAACCGCTGGACAGTCCGCTGCTGGCGGATTTCGTCGCGGCGCTCGAGCCCGTGAACGCCGCGGCGGACGGGGCGCCCGGATTCCTGTGGCGGCTGCAGACCGAAGACGGAAACGCCACGTCGGTCACCGCCTTCGAATGGGATCAGGCAGGCAGCGCCGGCGTGCTGGTGAACATGTCGGTGTGGGAGTCGGTGGAAGCCCTCGCCGCGTATGTCTATTCCGACATACACCGGGAGGTCCTGCGGCGACGACGTACCTGGTTCGAGCGGATGCTCCCGGCCGAGCACCATTCCGCGCTGTGGTGGATCACGCAGGGCCACACGCCGACCACCGCCGAAGCCGAGGAGCGCATCCTCCGGCTGCGCGAAGACGGCCCCACGCCTTACGCGTTCACGCTCCGGGAACACTTCCCGCCACCGTCCGCCGACACCGCGGACGAACCAATCCAGGGTCCCGCGGACTGGGAGTGCCCGGTCTAGGCGTGTCGCAAGGTTCGAAGTTGCGCGAACCTGTGTCCCTGGTGACTGGCGAGGCTGACGGGACTGGCGAGGCGAGCTTTCGTGTTGAAAAAGGGCTCTGCGGTAGAAAAGGCGCCAGATCCGGCGCCCTTTCTAATATGAGACACTTATTTGACATGAAAGCGGCCGGGCGGGAGTTCTGGACGCGTCGGCGAGGCCGCCTACGGCCAACTCGATAGGGCTGGGGCTAGCGCGCATCATGAGGCTGAGGATGCGGCAGGCCACTGCCTGCCCTCTGCATCAACGTGTCGGATTACCCCATCGTGGCAAGTTAACCCTCGTAAACGAGGGTCGGGCCCCCACAAAGGGGTAAACCACCACGTTGTTCGGGATTCATCCGCTGCCAGCGGGCACCTGCGGGTGGTCGCCTGCGAGTGCCGCCACCAGCGCCGTCGCCCTGTACCGCCGGTTCCCGGACCGCAAGGCGCTCATCCGCGGGGTCGTCCTGGATGCGATCCGGGGCAGCGCGGCGGACGCGCGCCGGGCAGCGCAGGAGGAGCCGGACGCGTACGCGGCGCTCGTCCGCTACATGCACGACGCCATCGACGCACGGACCGCGGCGGTGATCCCCGCCCTGCTGGGCGAGATCGACTTCGCCGACGAGGAGATCGCGCGAGCCCGTGCGGAGAGCCCGTCGACCATCGAGCCGCTGGTCGAGAGCGCCAAGCGAGCCGGGGCGCTGCGCGCCGACGTGACCGCGGGCGACATCGGCATGCTGATCGTCCGGATGACCCGGCCGCTGCCCGGTCCGTTCCCGGCCGAGATGAACAACGGCCTCAGCCATCGGCACCTGGCGCTGCTCATCGACGGACTGCGGCCCGCCGCACGCGAGCCCGCGCTGCCCGGTCCCGTACTGAGCATGGCGGACCTGCGCGGCATGGCCACGCCGGCCTCCGGATCGCACGTACGGGCCGCGGGCGACGCACCGTTGTCGTTAGGGAGCGACTCTTTGGGAGTGACTGGCCGCTGCCCCGCTAGGTATCGGGTGCGAGCCGGACAAGCGCGGCATGGCGGGACGCACCCGAGCACCCCGGCGCACCCCGGTCCGGACCGGGCGTGCGTTATGCGGGCGTAAGAACTATGTGTTGCGGAGCGAATCGTTATATTTACTTTGAGTTGCGACCGGGCTTGTTTGGGCTGATCACGAGGCGATTACAAAGGCATAACCTGCGACGTAAGAACCTCGTAATGAATTAGCGGCAGATTTCCGGCAAAACGGGAATCTTCGCAAGTTGCCGGTCTTCGCATCGGAGCAGGTCTACCGTGAGCGCCCGGGAGAGTTCGCAGGGGCGACCGAAGAGGTGGATAGACATGCGCCGCCGTCGTAACAGGCACAGTACTCGCACGATCGCGATCACCGTTGGCTCAGCGGTAGTGGCCGCAGTGAGCGTCGTGGTGGCTATCGCGGCGTCGGGCGGCGGCAGCCCGAAAGCGCTGCATCCGGACGCGGTTTCGTCGACGATGGGCGTCGCGTCCTCGGCCGTCAACGACACCTGCGTGATCGTCGTCCCGGCGCACCCGCTGACCGCGAAGGGGCTGGCGACTCCGTACCAGCTCACCGGCCCGGGCGGGGAAACACCCGCGGCCTCCGGCTGCGAAATGATCAACTGGATCAACCTCGGCGCCTTCGTCCAGGCCACGATCCTGAACCCGAAGACCGGCGCCCTGTCCGTGTACGATCCGCTGGTCATCACGCAGGGCACCACGCCGGCCGTCAGGCCGGTGGTGCCGAAGCTGCCGCCGCACGCGGTCGTCACCATCGACATCGGGTTCAACGGTCCACGGCTGCTCCAGGCCGGTGCCACGCCGACCGCGCTCGCCGAGGGCAACTGCACCGACGGCGAGCCGGGCTCGCCGTTCGGTCAGGTGTCGTTCTGCAACGGCCCAAACTTCTTCAAGGCCGCGCTCGGGATGATGCACGCCGGGCGGATGGACGTGCCCGCGGCGGGAACCGCGCACGCCATGATCGCCAGCGGTGGATCGCTCGGGACCGGGCGTGAGTGCCCGACCACGCGCAACTTCGACATGATCGACCAGGATCCCAGCGACAACGTCACCACTCAGTACATACTCAACCCGGCTACCGGCCAGACCGCGCAAGACAACGCGGCGAACGCGGCAATGATGCAGGGCGACCCGAAGCCAGTCAACGGCAGCGACAACGCCCTTATCGATGACTTCCTCGACCCGGCCCTGGGGTGCAAGCCGTTCATGGCACCTGACCTGGCGAACCACGGCGCGATGACGACCTCCCAGGCGCTCGACGAACTGCTCGCCGCGGCGAACCAGCCGCCGAACGCGGCCCTGATACCGGAGAACGACGGAATGGTGACCGATCTCGGCGGCGGCATCGACCCGGCCAAGACGGACCTGTACCGGTCCGAGATCGGGCAGCCGATGGTGGGCAGCCCGGCCGACGCGGCCAGCACTCCGCAGATGTTCTGCCAGAACATGCTGAACATCCAGACCGCGTTCCTCGCGGCCAACGAGAAGGTGCTGGCGGCCGCGCCGTCGCCGATCCCGACCGTGGGAGACACGCTGTTCACGTTCCTCGCGAACCGGCTGGCCGGGTCGTTCGACAACCTGAACTGCGCGAACTTCGGCCTGACCGATCCGGTGCAGATGGTCACCAACGGCGCGGGTGCCGCGACGCAGGCCACGCTGAACACGGCGCAGCAGACGGCCGGGTTCTAGCGAGTCCCCCAGGCGTAGCTGGCCATCTGACGTTCGTAATCGGCGATGGCAGCGGTGACGGGCTTGCCTGGCGTGCTGAGTTCGGTGGTCAGCAGGGCGGCGTCCCTGAGCGCGATGTTGGCGCCGGATCCGCGGGACGGGCTCATCGCGTGGATCGCGTCGCCGAGGACCGTCACCCGGGTCGGCTGCCAGGGCTCGACGGGCTCGGCGATGCGGATCGTGACCAGCGTGGTGTCCTCGACCGCGGCCAGGTCGACGAGGCGGCGGAGGTCCGGGTGCCAGCGCCGGATCGTCCTGGCGGCTATCGCGTGCAGGCGCTCCGGGGAGTCGCCCGGCGCTACGGCGAACCTGCGCGCGGGAGCGGTCAGCGCCCACATCAGGTAGCCGGGGACAGCGGTGAGCTTGACGTCCGGGGCGATCCGGGCGGCGGCGTCCTGCGGCGGCTCGCGGAAGTCGAGGACGCCGGCGGCCATGCCGACGCCTCTGCCGATGACGGCGGTGAAGCCGCGCCACATGTAATCCGGTATCAGCGCGCGGGACTCGGGTGTGAGCGGCGTGCGGCCGTAGACGCAGACGTCGCCGGTCTGGTTGCTGCGGGCGTGCGGGAGGTACTGCCCGCGTACCCGCGAGGCGACGCCGTCGGCGCCGACCAGGACGTCTGCCTCGGCTTGTGTTCCGTCCTCGAAGGCGATGCTGACGGTGTCATTGTGCTGTTCGAAGCTGGTGCAGGTCTTGTCGTGGCGGATGTCCAGGCCTACGGCCAGGATTTCGCGGAACGTCCGGCGGTTCACCGATGTGGACAACGTTTCCGGGTCCGCGGGGTCGGCGGGGAAGCCGTATTCGAGGCGCTTCTTGCGGCGAAGCCGGCTGGTGACGACGTTGATCTCGGTGCTCGGGCGGCCGCTGGTCGCGACGCAGAGCTGGTACAGGTCCGGCGGCAGGCAGGCGTGCAGCGCACGGCCGGCGTCCAGGTGAAGCCGGTAGCCCTGGCCCCGGGAGTCCAGCGCCGCGTCGCGTTCGTAAACGGTGACGTCGAAGCCGTTGCGGACCAGGCCCTGCGCCAGGCAGAGGCCGCCGATCCCGGCGCCGATGATGGCAATCTTCACGTTGGGTCCTTAGCGGAGGGCGCGTCCTTAGCTGAGGGCGCGGGCTTGGTCGAGGTCGGCCCAGTCGGCGCTGTCGTATGCGTCCGGCCGCTGCCGGCCCTTCGCCAGCCACATCTCGCGGACCGTGTGGCCGAGCTGGTGATCCTGGCCGCGCAGGAGCGCGGACAGCTCGTCGAGCCGGTCCACGATCGCGCGGATCGCGGGGTCGGAGCACGGGGTGCCGTTGCGCATCTCATCCCGGGCTTCGGCGTAGAGGCGGGGCATCTCCACGCCGATGGCGTGCCTGGCGACCATGCCGAGGTCGGTGATCCGGCGGCGCATGGCCTCGATCTGCTCCTGGGTCAGGTAACCCTGGAGGTCCTGCGTCAGCTTGATGATCTCGATGAAGCCGTCCGGGGTGCCGGTCTTATCGCGGGCCGCGAGCAGCTGCTCGCGCAGCCGCACCGCGGCACGGATCTGCCGGTCCACCTGCGCGAGCTGCTCGTCGATGACCTCGCGCACCCCGAGCCGCGCGGTGAGCAGGCCCTCGATCTGCGCAAGCGAGATGCCGAGCTGGCGCATCGCGGTGACCTGATAGAGCGCGCGGCGGCCACCTCGCCGATCCGCCACGTGCGCTCGTCATTCCCCATGAATCCAGTGTGGGACCTCACGTAACGTCAGGTTCAAGCCCCTCGGGGCGAGTTTTGTTTCGGGGATGTGGATCCTGCCGGCTTATCCGGGGGCGTGGCGGATTTGCCCTTTGTGGTAGCGGGACCCCTGTTGACGAGGGTCGATCCACCACAAGGGGGTAATCGTCCACGTTGCTGGCGGGACCGCCAGTGCGCTCCTATCCCGGTAGTCGCACAGCGCACTCCAGGCACAGGCTGCGCACGCCGTCTACCGGCCGGCGCGCGTACACCCGGAGCTTGAACCACTGTCGTTATGAGGCCAGTTGTGACGGGAAGCCGAACGCGATGATCAGCGCGGGGTCGCCGAACGAGGTGATCCGCGAGATTCCGTCCGCGGTCGCGGTGAGCACCACGATGCCGTACGGCAGGTAGGTGCCGTCGCCGCCGCGGTAGTAGGCGGCGACCGCCGGCTCGCCGTTGGCGCTGGTGGGCAGCATCCGCCAGTGGCCCGGCGAGCCCATGACGTGCGTCGCCATGTACGGCATGCAGAACTTCATGCCGCTGTACCAGGTGCGCAGCGGCGGCGCCTCGAGCACCGCGTCCTCGCGCAGGAGTCGCTCCAGGCCCGCGGCGTCCGCGTTCTCGAAGGCGGCGATGTACCGGTCGAGCAGCTCGCGATGCTCTGGCTCGGTCAGCTCGGCGACGTGCTCCGCGTCGGGGGCCACCTCGGCGAGCCGCGCGCGGGCGCGCTGGAGCGCGCTTTTGACCGCGACCACCGACATGCCGAGCAGGTCCGCCACCTCGGCGGCCGGCCAGGCGAGCACCTCGCGCAGGATCAGCACCGCGCGCTGGCGCGACGGCAGGTACTGGAGGCTGGCGATCAGCGCGAGCCGGATGCTGTCGCGCGTGGCGACGATCGTCGCGGGGTCGTTCGCGGCCGAGCCGACCGCGCTGTCCGGGAACGGCTGGAGCCAGGGGACGGCGGGGTCGGCCGAGTTCGGCGGGAGGGACGGGTCATCGCTCGGCGCGCCGAGCCCGGACGGCAGCACCCGCCGGCTGTTGTGCTGGAGCGCGGTCAGGCACGTGTTGGTGGCGATGCGGTACAGCCAGGTGCGTACCGACGAGCGCTCCTCGAACGAGCCGAACGATCGCCAGGCGCGCAGGAACGTCTCCTGGACCGCGTCTTCGGCATCGGTCAGTGAGCCGAGCATGCGGTAGCAGTGCGCCAGCAGCTCGGGCCGGTACCGCTCCGCGCGGCTGATGAACTCTTCGCTTGCGACCGCTGTCCCCGGCATGGCGATTCCTTTTCCATACGCCCGATGTCTGTCTTGGTAGCGAAACCAACGTGGAGGATCATCATGCGCAAGCTGAGTGTATCGACCCTGGTCACCCTCGACGGCGTCATCCAGGACCCCGGCGGCTTCGGCGAGACCGACCAGGGTGGCTGGGCGAACCCGTACTTCACCGCGCAGGCCGAGCAGGAGGCGCTGGAGCACATGCTGGCCAGCGACTACTTCCTGATGGGACGGGTCACATACGAATTGCTGCACAAGGCGTGGGGCAACGCGAAAGGCAGCCCCTACCTGGACCGCATGAACGCGATCCCCAAGCTCGTGGCGTCGACCACGCTGACCGGGTCGCTGCCGTGGAACGCGACCGCGATCAACGGTGACGTGGCGGCCGAGATCGCCAGGCTCAAGCAGGAGTCCGGCGGGGGCATCGAGGTGTACGGCAGCACCAGGCTGGTGCAGACCCTGATGCGGCACAACCTGATCGACGAGTACCGGGTCGCGGTGTACCCGGTCGTGCTCGGCGGCGGGAAGACGCTGTTCCCCCAGGGCGGGGCTGGCGCCACGGTGCGGCTGGTCGACAGCCGCGTGCACGACTCCGGCGTGGTCGCCATGACCTACGCCGCGTGACGGTGCGGGACCGGCCGGGGCTGGCTAGCCCGCCCCGCACCGTCCGGGCGGGGCGGGTTAGGACCCCGCGGGGTCCTGCATGCCCAGCGAGAACTGGGCGTTCCCCTGCTCATCGAGCCGAGCATCGAGGATCTTGTCCTCGAGGTACATCGCGGCCTGCGGCTCAAGGAACACGCGGGCCCCAGCGGACTCGACGACCTGGTCGTTCTCCTGGGGTCCCGTCGTGGCCGTGACCTGAAGCGCGCCAGGGCTTTCCGGTTCCGGTTCAGAAGACGCGATGCGCAGGCCCGTCCCTTCAGGAGCCTGCGGGGTGGACGTGACGGACTTGACGACCTCGGCGGCCGCCTCGGTCAAGACCAGCATGTTTGGTCACCCTTCGCTTCTAGTCAGCAGAAGGTTCCGAGGCTAGCCGGCGAAATCACGGATTGGTAACTGCCGGGCTGGCTTTACGGGGCCGGGCCGGGGGTGTCAGCCTTGACGGGTGAGGACGGGGATCCGATATTGCAGCACACCGGGCGGCCGCGTCGCGTACTCGGTGACCGGCGCTGGCCCGGCGTTGTTGTTCGAGTCAGGCTGGATCACGCACCTGCGCGGGCAACTGGGGCTGTGCTCATTCGGCGACTTCATCGAGCGGCTGGCCGAACGGTTCACCGTGATCCGGTACGACAAGCCCGGGTGCGGCCTGTCCGACCGGGACGCGATCGACCTGTCGTTCGACGGGCAGGTGGCGGCGGCGCTCGCGGTCGCCGATGCGGTCGGTTCCGGCCGCTTCCGCATGTTCGGCGCGTCGCAGGGCGGCCAGATCGCCGCGGCGATCGCGGCGGCGCACCCGGACAGGGTTGAGGCGCTGGTGCTGTACGGGATGTGCGCCAGCGGCCGCGATCTGGCACCTGCCGAGGTCAGGGACTCGGTGGTCGCGCTGGTGCGGGCGCACTGGGGCCTCGGGCTGAAGGCACTCTCGGGGGCCTTCTTCACCGACCCCACCGCGACGGAGATGGCGGCGTTCGACCAGTTTCAGCGCGCCAGCGCCACGGCCGAGGTGGCGGCCCGGCTCCTTGAGGTTTACTACGCCACCGATGTCAGGGCGCTGCTTCCGGCGGTCCAGGCGCGTACCGCGGTGCTGCACCGGGAGTCGGACAAGGGCACCCGGTTCGAGCTGGGGCGGGAGGTCGCCGCGCTCATCCCCGGCGCGACGCTGGTGCCGCTGCAGGGTTCGAGCCACCTGTTCTACCACGGGGACTGGCCGATGGTCCTGGAGGCGATGCTCGCCTTCCTGGCCGATCCGGTGAGCGAGGGACCGCGGTTGACCGGCCGGGAGCTGGAGGTGGCCTCGCTGGTGGCCGACGGGCTGACCAATCAGGCCATCGCCACGCGGTTGTCCATCGCGCCACGGACGGCCGAAGCGCACGTGGAGAACATCCGGCGCAAGCTGGCGGTGCGCTCCCGCGCCCAGATAGCGGCGTGGGTGACCGAGCACAGGCTCCGTACGTAGTTCTCCCGGCGCCCGCGCGTCGGAACGGGGCGCCGCGGCGGGGTGGGCGGCGGTTTCGCCGGCAATTCACCCGATTTCGGTCCCGGCCTGGGGACCCTAGCGTCGAAATATGTCATTCGCCGCCCGTTCCGTGAGCATCCCGCCGCGCTATTGCGGGCCGGCCGGCAGCGGCAACGGGGGGTACGTCTGCGGACGCATAGCGGCGTGTGTCCCGGCCGCCGGCCCGGTTGAGGTCACGCTGCGCCGGCCGCCTCCGCTGGCCACGCCCATGACCGTGGACCGAGACGGCGATGCCGCGCTGCGCGTCCGCACCGACGGCACGCTGATCGCCGAGGCCGTTCCGGTTGACGCGGCATTCGAGGTTCCCAGCCCGGTCTCGCTGGCGCAAGCCCGTGCGGCGGCCGGCCGCGCGCACTACTACGCCGATCCGGTGTACCCCACCTGCTTTGTCTGCGGCCCAGACCGCGAGCCAGGCGACGGACTGCGGATCTTCCCCGGACGGGTTGCAGGCAAGCGGCTATGGGCGGCGCCGTGGACACCCGATCCTTCGGTCACGGACGCGGACGGGTCGGTGCGGCCGGAAGTGGTCTGGGCCGCGCTCGACTGCCCCAGCGGGATAGCCGCGGCCGAAGCGGCAGAACTGGCCGCCGACACCGCCATCCTGCTCGGCCGGATGACGGCCACCGTCGCCGGCACGCCACGGGCCGGCGACCCCTGCCGGGTGATCGCCTGGCCGGACGGCCGTGACGGCCGCAAGCTGACCGCCCGGTCGGCGCTGCTCGGTCCCGGCGGCGAGGTTCTCGCCGCCGCTCAGGCCGTGTGGCTGACCGTGGCGCGTCCAGGTAAAAGCAATAACTAACAAGGAGAAGATGTCATGACAGCGATCCACGAGCCGGCTGCCGTGGACCCGGACAAGCTGATGAGCTTTGTGTTCCGGGCGGTCGACGAGGTGGGTGCCACCCTCAACACCGCCCTCGTCGTGATGGGCGACAAGCTCGGCCTGTACCAGGCAATGGCCGACGCCGGCCCGCTCACGCCGGCCGACCTGGCCGCTCGCACCGGGACCGCCGAGCGGTACGTGCGAGAGTGGCTGTCCGCCCAGGCCGCGGGGAGTTTCGTCGACTACGACCCGGACAGCGCCAGCTACAGCCTGCCTCCCGAACACGCGGTGGCCCTGACCGACCAGTCCAGCCCCGCTTATCTGCCGGGGTTCTTCCAGACCGCCCTCGGCGCGGTGCTGGACTCGCCGCGGATCACCGAGGCCACCAGGACCGGCGAAGGCATCGGCTGGCATGACCACGTACCCGACGTGCACGAGGGCTGCGAGCGATTCTTCCGGTCCGGCTACAACGCGCACCTGGTGGCCGAATGGCTGCCCGCCCTCGACGGCGTGGTAGCCAAGCTCGAACGGGGTGCCGCGGTGGCCGACGTGGGGTGCGGCCACGGGGCGTCGACGCTGCTGATGGCCGAGGCGTTCCCGTTCGCCACCTTCACCGGCTCGGATTACCACGACGGCTCGATCGCCACCGCGCGCGAGCGGGCCGCGGCCTCCGATGCCGGGGCCCGGGTCCGGTTCGAGGTGGCCCCGGCGGCGTCCTTCGCCGGAACCGGCTATGACCTGGTGACGATGTTCGATTGCCTGCACGACATGGGCGACCCGGTGAGCGCGGCCCGCCATGTCCGGGAGGCGCTGGCCCCCGACGGGACCTGGATGATCGTGGAACCCGCCGCCGGGGATCACGTCGAGGACAACCTCAACCCAGTCGGACGCGCCTACTACGCGTTCTCCACCCTGCTCTGCACGCCCTGCTCGCTCTCCCAGGAGGTGGGCCTGGCCCTCGGCGCCCAGGCCGGCGAGGCCCGCATCCGCGAGATCGTCACCGCCGGCGGATTCAGCCGGTTCCGCCGGGCAGCCCAGACCCCCTTCAACATCGTCTACGAAGCCAGACCCTGACCCGTCTCCTGCGCATCGGACTCGGGAGCTGTGCTGGGCTGCCGTGCCGGCTGCCCGCAATGCCCCGGTTTGCCCAGAATGGTCTTGCCGTTCAGCGGTCTGCGCGGGTTCCGGGAGGCGCTCGAAAAAGATTGCGGACACTTACCCCCCCGATCCGGGAGGGTAAGTGTCCGCAGTAATCTGACGGGCCCGCAGTCGCGCCCGAAATATGGCTAGATGTTCAGTTCGCGTGCCGAACGGCCGGGGGTGCTTGTTCCGTTACCGGCGTTCGGCCAGGGCGGCGGTCAGCCGGGCCGCGACAGCAGCCACGGCGTCGCGCAGCTCCGGGCCGCCCGCGACATGGAACGGAATCGGGATCGGGGCCAGCCACTCCCCCGCGTACATCGCCGGATTGCTGGTGGTGCCGGTCAGCACGCATCGCTGGCCGTCACCGATGGGTTCGAGCCGGCCCATCGGCGGCCTGACGTAGCGCACGACCTCGTCGCGGGGCGCATCGAACACGACCCTGGTCTCGTACTCCCAGCCGACCGCCAGGTGCTGCTCCAGCAGGTCAACGTAGTCCACGTCACCGGGTGCGCCGAACCGTTCCTCGCCTTCGGCGACAGAGCGAATCCGGTCGATGCGATAGGCGCGGACCGCACCGGCGCGGTGTGAGTGGCACAGCAGGTACCAGCGGCCGTGCCGCACGACGACGGCCCACGGGTCGACGTCCTCCGCCCACTGGTTGCCCGATTCGCTGCGGTAGACGATGCTCGCCCGGCGCTGGTCCGCGACGGCGGCGACCAGGGCGCTCGTGGTCTCGGTGCCCGGGCGCACCGCGCCGCGGTCGGGCGCGGCGGAGGCAAACCGGCGCATGGTGGCGGCCTGCTGGCCGACGTTCTCCGGCAGCGCCCGGATTATCTTGCCCAGGGCGGCGCCGACCGGATCGTCGGCATCCGCGGCCGCGTGGCTGCCGTCGAGCACGGCCATGATCAGGCCAAGAGCTTCGGCGGCGCTGAACACCAGCGGCGGCAGCCGGATGCCCCGGCCGACCCGGTAGCCGCCGTAAGGTCCCCGGACCGACTCGACGGGAATGTCGGCCTCCCGCAATATGGCGACGTAGCGGCGCGCGGCCCGTTCGGTAACGCCCAAGTGCGCCGCCAGCTCGCAGGCGGTGATGCCGGGCTGGGCCTGCAGCAGCCCGAGGACCCGCAGCGCCCGTGCGGTGGGGCTAAGGTCGGCTTTCACAGCAGCAGCCTAATCAGGAAGCCGATCGTCCGGAACCTTGACTATTGTCGGCGGCATGGACATTCTGCTGATCAGCGGCCTGTGGCTCGACGGGTCGTCCGTCTGGGACAAGGTTGCCGTCGAACTCGAGGCCCGTGGCCACCGTGCCATGCCGGTTACGCTGCCCGGCCAGGGTGACGGCAACACGTCGGCGACGCTCGATGACCAGGTGGCCACGGTGCTCGCGGCCGTCGACGCGGCCGCCGGGAAGCCCATGGTGGTGGGGCATTCCGCCGCCTGCGGCCTGGCGTGGCTCGCCGCCGACGCCCGCTACGGCCAGGTCGCCAGCGTCGCCCTCATCGGCGGCTTTCCTTCCGGCGACGGCTCGTCCTATTTCACGGGGCTGCCGATCAAGGACGGCGCTGTGCCGTTCCCCGGCTGGGCGGAATTCGAGGGCCCGGATTCCGCCGATCTGGACGACGCCGCGAAACAGGCGTTCGCGGCCGCCGCTATCCCGGTCCCTGAAGGGGTGGTTAACGGGGTGGTCAGGCTGACCGACGACCGCCGTTACGATATCCCGGTGGTAGTGATCTGCCCGGAGTTCAGCCCGGCCCAGGCCAAGGAGTGGATCGCGGACGGCGCGATTCCCGAGCTGGCGAAGAGCAAGAACGTCTCATTCGTGGACATCGCCTCCGGGCACTGGCCGATGATCAGCGCGCCAGCCGAGCTCGCGCGCATCTTGGCCCGGACGGCCGAGGGATGACGATGCGGCATTCGATCCGGCCGCTGGACGCGTCCACCTGGGACGTGTTCGCAGAGCTTGTCGATCGCAACAACGGGATCTTCGGCGGCTGCTGGTGCATCGGCTTCCACTTGGAGCGCATGCGGGACGGGAAGGGGATCGATCATCGTGCGGCCAAAGAGGAGCGCGTCCGTAGCGACCGCGCCCACGCCGCGCTGGTCATCGACGAGGACGGCTCCGCACAGGGCTGGTGCCAGTACGGCAGCCCGGAAGAACTCCCCGGCATCAAGCACAGGCGCGAGTACGAAAAGGACGCCCCGCCGTTCCCGGACTGGCGCATCACCTGCATCTACGTCGACAAGCACCACCGGGGTCAGGGCATCGCGCGGGCGGCGCTCGAGGGCGCGCTCGACCAGATCGCACACAGCGGCGGCGGGCTTGTCGAGGCCATCTCCGAGGTGACCGCCGGCCGCGAGGCGCAGGGCCGCTTCCTGTACAGCGCGACCGTCGAGCTGTTCGAGGACAACGGCTTCGACCGGGTCCGCCAGGTCGGCAAGCACGCGTGGATCGTGAACCGCGTCGTCAAGCCGGCCGAGCTGACCTAGGACACCGTGGCGAGCCGGTAGACGGAGACGTGGGACCGGGACTCGGCGGTGAACTCGGCACCTGCCCAGTCGGCGTGCCGCGTCTCCAGTTCGAACCCGGCGAGCTGTGCCATCAGGTCCAGCTCCGAAGGCCAGATGTAGCGGTGCGGGCTGCGGAAAAGCTCCGCCGCGCGGCCGGCGCCGAACCTGAAGTGGTGCGACACCACGCGCTGGTGAAGCACGTCATAGGTGTCGAGGCCGATGTAGCCGGGCTCGGACGTGAAAACTGTCGCCTGCAGCCCCGGCGGCAGTTTGCGCAGCTCCGGTACCCACAGTTCGATGACGAACCGGCCGCCGGGCGACAGGTGCCTGGCGGCGTTGTGAAAGCACGCCACCTGGTCGCTTTGCGACAGCAGATTAGAGATCGTGTTGTAGACGAGGTAGACGAGCGTGTACGTGCCCGGGGCACGTGCGGTGGTCATGTCTCCGGCAATCACCGGGATGACCGATTCGGCAACCTTGGTGCGCAGTTGTTCGATCATCGGTCCGGACAGCTCGATGCCAGTGACTGGGACGCCGCGCTGGGCAAGCGGGATAGCCACGCGGCCGGTGCCGATGGCGAACTCCAGCACCGGGCCGTCATCAGCGAGTCCGGCAAGCCGGTCCACGACCGGTCCGAGTACCTCCGGGGCAAACATGCCTGTTCCGGGCGTGTCGTACCGCAGAGCCGCCGCCTGGTCCCAGATGTCCTCCTGCCGCATGACAACAACGATGTCAGCGCAGGCCCGATGCCGTCCAACGACTTTCGGTACGATCAGCGATGCCTGAAATCGAGTTCCTGGCGGCGGAACTGGACGGTGCGGGCTTCGCGGTCGCGGAGCTTGCGGTGGTGAAGAGCGGCTCGTTCAGCGTCGCCGCGGTTGTGGCATTGCGCGGTGGCGCGGCGATGGGGAGCGATTCTGGGAGCAGCTTGGCCGCATGATCGCCGCGCTGCACACGACCACCGCCGCCGACCGGTTCGGCTGGCACCGCGACGGCTGGCACGGCCCGGGCCGGATGCGGCAAGTCAACTCGTGGGAGACGGACGGGCACGCGTTCTATGCCCAGCACCGGATCCTGCGATGGCTGCCGGAACCGCTGGTGGCGGCGGAGTTCGACCGCGACGAGCGGCGCGCGGTCGAGCGGCTCTGCGCCGCGCTCCCTGAGTTGATCCCGCCGCACCCGGCGTCGCTGACCCACGGCGACATGTGGATCGGGAACATCCTCGCGGACGGCTCCGGCGAGCCCGCGCTGATCGATCCGGCCGTGTCCTACACCTGGCCCGAGATCGATCTGGCCGAGCTGTGGGTCCAGCGCCGGCCGCCCGATTCGGACCGGTTCTTCGCCGTGTACGAGGGGCTCGCCCGCCCGTTCGACGGCTGGCGGGAACAGGGTCAGCTACTACGGATCTGGGACTTGTTCAGCACGATCGCCCACGGCTCGGACACATGGGGCGCCGCACGGATCGTGCGCACGCTCATCGCGCCCTTCCGGCCCAGCATGCCGGGCCACGTTCGCGGCGGCCGGGATTGAAATCAAGGTGGACCCGGCCGACGACCATGGAGCCGCCCGGCAGGTGGGCGGGCAGAACGTCACAAACCGGACGGCTAGCGCGGTCGGCTCCTACGCGACAAGCCCAAAGTCGAAGACCGAGGTGGTCATACGTCGGCTTTTTCTTCCGCGTAGCTCTTAGTTTCTGCGCTAGCCGCCGTTGGGCAGAGTCCGCCGTGCAGGACCTGGATTCCACGGCCGCTTAAACCAGCGGCCGTTCGGTAAATCCACGGTTATGACAGAAGCCACGGATACCGGCCTGACCGAGATGCGGGTAAGCAAAGTGGTCGGGTTCCGCGGGCCGGACGAGCACGCCATCGAGGCCATCGTGCTCGATCGGGCGGACGGGAACCGGCACCTGGTGATCCAGGTCGGAGCCACGGAGGCGTTCAGCCTCGCCGCCATCCTGGGTGGCATCGACTGGCCGCGGCCGATGACCTACCAGTTCATGGCCGCGCTGCGGGCCGGGCGCACCCTAGAGCTTGGCCTGTTCAGCGACGCCTTCGCCTCGCGTGCCGGCGCATCGCATCCACCTTCGCCGCGAACGCGACGGGCGTCAAGATAGGGGTTCCGCACCAGGGAGACATCGACAGGAGATCGGTGTCGTTAGAGACGATAAGCAGGGCTCCGACTTCGGCGGCGAGGTCCAGGATCAGGTTGTCCTCGTGGTCCGGGCACTCATGCACCATCCGGGGCACATCCTCCAGCACGCCTCCCCCGCTCTGCTCGGCCGCCTCCGAGAGCACGTCAATGTAGGCGCCTGCCTGCGCGCTCTCCCATTTGAAAAGATCCTCTAGAACTCGCCTGACGTTGATGAGGATATGGGGCGATAGCCAAAGAGCGAACTCGGCGGCATCGACGATGATGCCCATGGCATCAGCGCAGGAATTACCTGAGGTAGGAGGCGGCGACGGCCAAGAACGGAACGGGCTGTTGCCGCTGGCGATGGCCGTCACCAGCACATTGACGTCATAGACAACCGCCGTCGGGACAGCTTCCACAGGGCTCACTGCCCGTTGTCCCCGAAACCGTCCTTCAGGAACTCCTGAACACGAGTTGAGACTTCCGCGGGTTCGATCCCCAGTTCCGCCGTCCGCTGCTGGCCGTATGCTTGCAGCTCGCGTAGTCGATCGGCCAGCATGACCGATCGCATGATCCGCAATGTGGCGCGCAGGTAAGCGGACCTGTTGCCGTCACCGAAGTAAGCGACAAGCTCGTCAAGCAGCGGACGATCTTCGGGCTGTACGGCGAAGCCGAGGGTCTGCGCGCTCATGTGATGATTCTAGATGAATCGCATTCCGTATGCAATTTATTGCATTCGCTTGTCACGACCGGCCGGCCCGCGGATCTGGGGTGACCGCGCATGCCTGGAGGCCGAACGGGTCGGGCGACACGACGCCGGCCAGGTACTCCAGGCAGGTCACCGGTTCCACCGAGGTCAGCACCAGCTCACTGAACGCCGCCCGCGCGGCCGTCACGCTGACCAGGCAGGGCCGGACGGCCTTGCCCGTCGCGGGGTCGGCCGAACCGACGCATCCGCTGAACCCGACCGCGTCGACCACTTCCGCCGGTGTCGCCGCGAAGACCGTGTGCAGCACGCGGAGGGCGGCGGCGCAGACGAACCGCCGGTAACGCTGCCTGATCTCCTCGTCCGGGCGGGGTACCGGCTCGATGATGTCGCGGCTGGCGATGTAGCGGAACGCCCGTGCCGACGGCACGATCCCTCCTGGCGGGAGTTCGGCGGTCACGTGCACCGTCTTCGGCTCGTAGGCGACCTGATAGTCACGCGGGAACACCTTCAGGTAGCGGGACGCGGCGACCGCGCGGTCCACGAACCATTCCACCGACTCGCGGTCGCCGTCCGCGAACGCGACGCGCCGCCGGGCAACCTCCGCGTTCTGCGCGGCGGCCCGGGCGTGCTCCCCGGTGACCTCACGGTCGTGCTTCGCCTTGGCGGCGACGAGCGCCCGGCCTCGCTGCGACTCCGCGCGCAGGTACGCTGTCCGCGCGTTCTCGTATTCGGCGCGGGCACGGTCAAGCCGCTGCTTGTAACGGGACCGGCCGGTCAGACGGCGCAGCCCGGCCGGCCGCGCGGGGGCGTACGACTCCCAGGCGGGCGCGGTCAGCGCCACGCCCAGCTGCCCGGGGTCGAACTTGGCGACGGCCGGCGTGACGACCAGCCGGTCGAAACTCAACGGCTCGAGGAGCGTGACGCTGCTGAGCATGTCGTCCAGTGCCTTGATCTGCCGCTGCACGGCGGCGGACTTTTCCGTGGCGAGCAGCTCTCCTGCCTGCTTCGCCGCCGCGGTCAGCTCAGCGTCGGTTCTGGTCACGCTCGTCCATCCCGATACCGGTATCGAGGTAGGCCTGGAGGCGTTCGATAAGCGCGGCCAGGTGCAGCTGATGGTCTTCGGCGGCGGACAGGTAGACCTCGATCCCGGGCATGACCTCCTCAAGCGCCTCGCCGAACTGCCGGTACATGTCGTCCCGCCAGACTTCCCCCAGTTCGGTCCAGTGGCTGCGGATCATCATGAAGCTCTCCGCCAGGTCGTTGTTGAACCGCAGCAGGTGAGCCCTGAATTCCGTCAGTGCCTCGATGTCGTTGATGACTCCGGACAAGCTCGCACTCCTAATCTGTCATCGCTGACTAGCCCCTCGAATTCCGCGGCGAGCTCGTCAAGGCTGACCGCGACGATCTCCGGGTACTTGGCCACGCCCCCGGTCGCGATGTGCCCCACCCTGCTGTCCAGCGGGATCTCGGCGGCCCGCACGCGCAGTAGCTCGTAGATGGCGCTGGCAACGGGCACGAGCAGCCGGTTGACCTCCCGGTTCCGTTCGGGGAAGTCCTCGGGAACGTCGCGGAGGACCGCGCGGAGCGTGGCCAGGCTGCCGGCGATTTCCTGGGGCGTCATCCGGGCGTGGATGCGGCGCAGGTGGTCGTAGTGGCGGTCCCAGACCGCCTTGCCCAGCTGGATGCGCAGGTCAACCGCCGCATTGGCTTCTCCGATGTCGGCCAGTACGGCCGCCAGCCGACGGACTTCGGCCCACTCGCCCAGGTCCAGCAGCGTCCCGCTCAATGCCATGAGGCTGCCGACGACCCTGGCCCAGGCGATGCCCGCGTCCGCGTAGGCGTCAAGGAGCGTGTTCTGCTCGAAGGGGCGGGGGCTCTCCGGCGGGTCGGCCAGCAGGCGGGCGCGGCCGGTGGCGAGGAGCAGTTCCCGGGTCAGGGAAAGGAGCTCTTCGCATTCGGCGGCCAGCGCGCCTGCCCGCTCCTGTTCCCGCACCAGCAGGCGCTGCGCGTAGATGGCCGGCCTGGCGGCGTGCCGGGCGCGGAGGTATGGGGACATATCGGTCATGCAGGACTCCGAAGGGTGTCGCCATCGCTTGTCAGCCGGGTACTTGTCAGCCGGGCGCTTGCCAGGCGGGCGGCGTAGGCGCGCAGTGAAGAAATGGAGTAGGGCTTGAACTTCTCGACCTGGTCGATGGGCCACTCGGTGTCCCGGAACAGCGCCCGGTTGTCGTCCAGGCCGACCGCGGCGGCCACTCCGAGCAGCGCGTCGCTTTCGGCGGGAGAGAACAGGCGCAGCACCGCGCGAAGCCCGAAGCGGGCGATTCCCGCGCGCCGCAGCGAGCGTTCCGCGGTGCCGTAGCTGTCCGCCCAGGCCACGACGTGAATGCCGACGTCCGGGCCTTTGTCGGCCAGCCGCGCCAGGCGCACCGCGGTCTCGCTCGGCCGCCCGTAATCGCCTTCGGTGGTCAGCTCGTGCCAGCGGTGCATCCCGGCGACGAGGAAAAACCGCGCCGGCCGCGGCGACTCCGCGGCGAGCCGTTCGTCGAGGTCCGCGCCGAGTGCCGCGAGTTCTTCGCCGACCGTGGCGCCGTCGCAGATTCGCACGTCGTGCGGGAGGCCGTCGAGAACGCCGAAGAAGCCGTGATACGGCGAGGAGGGCCGGGCGAAGTGGGCGATGGTGAAACTGGCCTGCGCCGGAGTGCACTGGGTGGCCGCGCTCAGCACGGTGGCAAGCAGCAGCCCGTGCCCATGTTCCTCGGCGCCCACCACGAGCAGGTTGGACCGCACGTACCGGTCGAAAACCGCGGTGGTCGGCGGCTTGATCTCCAGCGCCTCCCCCAGCCATGCCGCCACGGCGCCCGGTGGACCTGGGCTGTGCTCGGCCGGCGCGTCCGGGTCGAAGCAGGCTGGGTCGTTCGGAGCAAAGACGGCCGGCGCATCGGGATCGAAACTGGCCGGCGCGGGATACTCGCGGCCGCCACCCAGCGCCCTGATGCCGGAGATCAGCGCCAGCCGCTCCCTCGTGGGCAGCAGGGCGAGCCTGGCCACCGGGTTGGCGCCCTCGCCGCGCCGGTCGTTGTAGATCGCGTCACCGGCCCTGATCAGCCGCGTCGCGCCGTCGTTGCCCTCGCCGAGGATGGCCTGGGACACGCTGGGCTGCATGCAGCCAAGCGCGATCCGCAGCGCCATCTGCTCGTAAACCGGGCGTAGGTACGCGGTGAGCAGCCCGCCCGGCGACTGAGTGGCGAGCAGCAAATGAAGGCCGAACGCCGCGCCGCGCTTGGCCAGGTCAGCCAGCAGTTGGGCCGCCTCCCTGGCCAGCCGGTCTTCGTGCGTGAACAGCACCTGGAACTCGTCCATGATCACGAGCGCCCTGGGCAGCGGCTGGCCGGTCTGGCGACGGTAGTCGGTCAGGTCGGTCACCTTCGCCTCGCGGCACAGCCTTGCGCGGCGGTCGATCTCGTCGTGGAACCGCCGCAGCATGCTCAGCCCGAACTCGCGGTCGGTGCGGGACGTGATCGCGCGGGCGTGCGGCAGCCGCTCGGTGAGATACGCGTCGAACTCGACCTCCTTGAAGTCGAGCAGGTACAGCTCGAGCTCCTCCGGCGGATACCGCAGGGCGAGCTGGCAGATCAATACGTGCAGCAGGTTGGTCTTGCCCATCCGGGTGTCGCCGCCGACCAGCCCGTGATGCACGCCGCGGACGCCCAGCACGAAGTGCTGCGACTCGCCGGTCATCGTCACGCCGATCTGCACGTCCAGCCCGGTGGCGGTGTCGCCGGACCACAGCTGTTCTGACGGTGTCGCTATCTGGCCGAACGTCAGCTCGCGAATCCGCAGGTTCGCGGTGGTCCCGACGGCGTCAAGCCACGGATTAGCCCGCGCGGCCGACGGCATCGTGTCCGGTCGCAGCACACACTCGCCCAGATCCGGATCATCCCAGGTCAGGTCGCCGTCACGGGTCGTGTTGAGGGTGGTGACGTGGCCACCGATCTCGCTCCCTGGTTCGGCCGTGGCGACGATGTAGAGTCCGGCCCGGGGCCCGTTGCGGGCCAGCCGGGTCAGCAGCCCCGCGGCCCGGTCGGTGATCCCTTCGGGAAACGCGGTCAGGGCCAGCACAAGGTAGGGCACCGTGATGCCGACGGTGTTCGCGTTGTAGTCCTCTATCGAGTCGTACACGTTGGTCAGCCGGGTCTGGATGACGCTCACGACATGCCCGGTAAGCGCGCGGAGCAGGTCCTCGATCTCCTCAGGGCTCGCCGCCACGCCGCCGCCCTGGCCGGAACTGGATACGCGCAGCAACGCGGGCAGCCGCAGGAACGCACTGAGGTAGCGGCCCTGGCCCGCCGCGTCGGCGAGCGCGAACCGTACTGTTCCAGGGGCCGTTGCCACTGCCAGCCGCAGTGTTATGGCCTGTAGCAAGGATCTGGCTACGTCCGGGTCGCCTTCGGTGATCAGCACATGGCCATGCCTGGCGAAGCGGGCAACGGCCGGGAGACGCGCTGTGGTCAGTTCGCCGACCCGGAGCCCGTCTGGCGGTGCGGCATCGGGATCAGGATGGTAGCGCTCCCAGGCCGGATCGGCGAAGCTACCGAACGACCAGGGGTACTTGGCCACCAGCGCTGTAACGTCGGGGTGCGAGTCGCCACGCCCGTCCAGGTAATGCTCATGGCAACGCCGCGCCGCCGCCGCCGACCGAACCAGACGATCGTAGCCATACTTGATCTCGCGCTCGGTAGAGCCGATCGGCATACGACTCCCTTGTGTCTCCCTCTCCCTTCATGGTCAGTCAGCCATCGGCATTCGACAACCCACGATCCACCCTGAGGGATCCGGCGTTGACCGGTGACGCGCCACGTGAAGAAAAGAAGATAATGGGGCGCAGACGGTCACGTGCGATCGGAGAAGGCGCAATGAGCCTGACGGCGACACAGGAGCAGCGAGCCGCCCGCGAGGTGTTCGCGAGCGGGTCTGACCTGGCGCTTGTCGCTGGTGCGGGGACAGGGAAGACCTCCACGCTGATGATGATGGCGGAGGCCACAAGCAAGCGCGGGCTGTACATGGCGTACAACAAAACCACCGCCGATGATGCGAAGCTCCGGTTTAGCGCCAATGTGACCTGCCGCACCGCCCATTCCCTCGCCTACACCGCGCTGGGCCGGAAATACCGGCACCGCATGGATGCGCCTCGCCTCCCGGCACAGGAAACCGCGCGACTGCTCGGTATCACGGGGAATCTTCGCGTCGGCACACGCACGATCACCACGTTCCACCAGGCCCGGCTTGCCATGGGAATGGTCAGGGGCTTCTGCTACGACAACACCACCGAGGTCATGGCCGGGCATATGGAGCCGGTCAACGGCCTGGACCCGGCCGCTGCGGGGCAACTCGCACTGATGCTCCTGCCATACGCGCAAAAGGCATGGGAGGACATCTGCACACTAAATGGAAAGCTGCGGTTCGTGCCCGACCATTACATGAAGATGTGGGCGCTGACTAGACCCGAACTGCCGTACGAATTCATCATGCTGGACGAGGCTCAGGACACCAACGCGGTACTCGAGGAGATCTTCCTCGCCCAGCCGGTGCAGCGAGTGTGCGTGGGCGATCCGGCCCAGCAGATATATGCCTGGCGTTCGGCCCGGGACGTGATGACCAGCTTCCCGGCACCTCATCTCAATCTGACGCAATCGTTCCGGTTCGGCCCCCGGATCGCCGAAGTAGCGAACCGCTGGCTCAGCTTCGCCGGATCGCCCATGCGGCTGGCGGGCGCCGGCCCGTCCGGCTCCCGGATCGGCAAAGCCGCCCGGACCGATGCGGTCCTGTGCCGGAGCAACGCGGGCGTGATGACTGAAGTCCTCGCCTTTCTCCGTGCGGGTATCCCGGTCGCGATACCCGGCGGCGGAGACCAGCTGCGCGCGATCGCCGAGGCCGCATTGCAGCTGAAGGCCGGGCAGCGCACCAAGCACCCTGAGCTGTTCCTGTTTAAGAGCTGGGGCGAAGTACAGGATTACGCCGAAAACGACTCGGCAGGTCAAGATCTGCGCGCAATCGTGCAGCTCGTCGACACGCACGGGGCGGAAACGATCATCAGCGCCGTGGCGCGGCTGTCCGTGGAGCACAAGGCGCAGGTAATCGCGTCGACCGCGCACAAGGCGAAGGGCCGGGAGTGGCCAAGTGTGCGCATCGGCCCCGGCTTCGAGCCGCCAGCTGACTATCACGGCGAGCCAGGGCCGCTCAGCGCAGAAGATGCGCGGCTCATCTACGTCGCGGTAACCCGCGCCAGGGAATTGCTCGACACCACGGGACTGGCCTGGGCCGAAGACTACGAGATCGCGCAAGGGCCGGAACGGCTGATCGACCTCCCGCTGACCGGCCAGCTCAGAAATGAGAACGCGCCTGTATCGCTGTTTCTCGCCCAGCACCTGCCGGATACCCACAAGGTCGTGCAGGATTACCATCGGCGGATCGCCGGGCTGACACCGCCGGTCCAGCCGGAGGACGTATGGCGACCGGCGTGGGCGGCGCTAGGGCACGCCATCGATTACCGGCTGCGTCTGTCGCTTGGGTGCCCACTGGGCGACGCGGTGCGGCACGGCGTGGACATCGTCGCATCTGACGAGCCGCTGCCCGGGGCTCCGAACCAGCGGATACGGTCCGCCCTAGCCGCGACCGGCTATTACCTGCTAACCGTGGTGGATCGCTTCCTCGCCAGAACCCTAGAGGTGCAAGACAGGTGGCTGAACCGGCTCTGTTTCGTGGCTTCCTGCTATGAGGACGTGTACCGGGCAGGCGAGGTCGCGCAGCGCAGCCTGCTGCGCGAGGCGTCCCCCAGCACGGATCTCCGGGCGCTGGTCAAGGCGGTTCCGGCCTACGTGGTAGCTGACATCGCCGCACAGATGGAACTCGCGCGGCCGGTGTTCGCACCCTTCCGCGAGCTGCCGCGGCCGCTGATATCGTGCGGTCCCACATTCGCGGGCAGCACCGACATCGGCGGTGCGGACGCCGACTTCATCGTCGACGGCCTGCTGCTCGACTGCAAGGCGACTACCAGGCCGACCCGGCTGGGCAGCGTCGAGATTGGTCAGCTCGCTGGCTACTTGCTACTGGACTACGACGATCGGTACAAGATCACTCAGGTGGGACTGTACTTGTCGCGCCAGGGCACGGTGATCGCCTGGCAGGTGCCAGAGTTCCTCCGCCTCCTCGGCAACGACGCGCCGTTGCCCCAACTGCGCGGAAGTATGCGCGAGTACCTGCGGCGCAGATCTTGACCGGGGCCGCGGTCCGCTATCTCGCATCAGATGCTACTGAGGCCCGCCGGTAGCCAGCATGATCATGGACTGTGACTGGTTGACGAGCGATGGCCCCACGGATCCGCCGTCGGACACGACACCGAACGTCGGCCGCAGAAAACGCGGGCGGCCGCGTCGACCTTCCTAGAGCCAGATGGCCCGCTGCAGCCTGATCCGCCTGCGACGGACCAGGCTGGTCTTACGAAGGCCAGGGCTGGGTGGGATGCGGGAAGGTGATCCCTGTTCCCCAGCCCGGCCGCCAGAAACCGAGGCTCTTGGCCAAGTCCTGCAGTTCGGCGAGAGCGGCCGGATCGCTGGCCTGCAGATGCTCCGCCCACAGCCCGACGCGCAGGTCTCGGACCAGCGGACCCGTACTCGCCGCGCACACGGTGAGTACTTCACGTACTTGACGTACTTACCATGATAGGCTTGATTCAAGTCAAGTAACGATGGAGGCCAGCCCATGTCGCAGGTTCACTACGACAGCTATACGGAAGCGCGCAACAAGCTCAAGAGCCTGCTTGATGCCGCCGAAAACGGCCAGGTCGCTACCGTACGCCGTGATGCCGCCACCGCGGTGGTCCTTGACGCCGAGCGTCTGCGCTACTTCCTTGCCGCTGTGGTGCCATCCCGAGCCCAGGTGGTCCAGGAGGCTGGCGGATGGTCGGTATTCATCCCCGGCCTGCCCGTCGCCGCGGATGGCGGGACTTTCGAGGAAGCCATCACCGAAATGGCCGATGCGCTGCGCGAATACGCCGAAGATTGGCAAGACCATCTCCTGCATGCACCCAACCATCGCGAGAACTGGGGCTTGGTGCAACTGATCAGCCTCAGCAACGATGACCAGCTGCGCGAGTGGCTTGCCGGGTCGACGCGGTGACCTGGCCTGCGCCGACCCGCGAGGCTTACGACGCTTTCTGCAGGATTGAAGGCTGGGAGCCAGTCCGGAACGCACGGAGCAAGACGGGCACGCATCATGTCATCTACGAGTTCCAGCTTTATGACGGGCGGATCTTGAGGACGCGGATTTCCCATCCGGTGAACCGCGAGACCTACGGCGAGAGCCTGTGGCGGCACATTCTCAGAGATCAGCTCGACGTCGATGAGGAGACGTTCTGGGCATGCGTCCACGACGGGACGAAACCCGACCGCGGTGCGCCCGAGCCTCCCCCAGAGGCACTACCAGCTGACCTCGTCCACATGCTTCTCACCCGAGTCCGCCTCAGCGAAGCCGAAGTCGCGGCCATGAGCAAAGAAGAAGCCATCGCCAGAATGCAGCGATACTGGGCAACGGGCAGCTGAGGGCATGACGCACAGAGTACTCCGCGGCAAGGCTCAGAAGATGAGTTAGCCTCAATCCACCGCACTATAGGGCGGTGGATGGATGAGGACACCAACGAGGCCCAGCGGCTCGAAGCGCTCTTCGTCCTGGCCATCACGTTGGGCTTGCGCCCGGGTAAGCTGCGGGCGCTCACCTGGGATCACGTGGACCTGGTCAAGGGCGTGATCAAGGTCTGGCGCTCGGCCAGACGGGGCGGCGACACCAAGACGCCAAAGTCCAGGCGCTCGCTCCGACAGCCCGAGCGGGCCGTCGGTGCCCTAGCCAAGCACAGGAAACGCCAGGCCGAGGAACGGCTGGCCGCTGGCCCGGACTGGCAGGACAACAACCTCGTCTTCTGCCACGAGGACGGCAGCCAGTACACCCGAGACGCGCTCAACTGGCGGTTCAGCAAGATGACCATGCGGGCCGGAATCGGCCACTGGCACGCCCACGAGGCCCGGCACACCGCCGTCTCGATCATGAGCCACAACGGAGTCCCGATTCAGGACATCGCCGACGCTGTCGCCACAAATCCACCCACGTAACCGAGACCGTCTACCGGCATGTGATCGCGCCCGCGATCCAGGGCGGCGCGACCGTCATGGATAACGTGTTCGACAGAACAGACCGCGTTGCAGACGACGCAAGCGACGCACCAACGCAGACCAAGACCGACCGCATAGGCACTTAATGATCTTCAGAGGTCCGGAAAATCCAGCGGAGCTTAGGGGATTCGAACCTCTGATCTCTTGCATGCCATATAAATTCCGCTAAAGGCGGAATGTGGCTGTATGTGGCTCTATCAGGAGCTTCGATCGCTGCTCATCGCTCGCCGCGGCTGAGGATCGCCGCTCGCTTGCGCCCCAACTTGCTCCCCCGCACGCGCGAGTATTCGATGGATCAAGACAGAGGACAGGTTCGGTTTTCGATCCGACTGTAACTTTGCGTGCAATGAGCCTTTCCTGCCTCGCTGCTCGGATGGCCTTGGCGTACGACGCTGCCCACGTCGCACGGGATGTCGGCGCGTTCAAGCCGTGCGGGGTCGTGCACGACGAGGCAGTGCGGGTCGCTGAGAACCTCGGCCTGCCCCGCTGTGCTCCACGGGCAGGCAGCTACGTCTCGGGTAAGGAAGGTCCTAGCAAACGCCGCGTATTCGGTCATCCTGGACTCCGCGTCACGGCTGCCCCACCACGTCACATCTCTGCCATGAGGCACTCTCCGCAAGAACCCGTGACATCGACGATCCCCGCCTCCTCGCCGAACTCATCGGACTGGAGTCAGCCGACACAGCATTGCAGACAAAATCCGCCGCTGTACTCGCGAACTATTCGGCAGAGAACGTTTGGGCCAGTCGGCTGCCCTCCCAGTATCCCCTGCCCTGAGCCAGCAATCCTAGACAAGCGCAGCAATGCTTCCAGTCGCGATGGGCAGGAACTGGCTGTGAGGCCTCGCGTCGATCCTTGTAGTGCATCGTGCTACAGTGAACTACATGAGTCAGCCGCTGAGCGTTCGCCTAAACGATTCCACGAACGCCCGTCTTCACATGCACGCGCGCCACCTGCACCTTGCGCCACGTACCTTGGCGCAGCGGTACGTGGAAGAGGGATTGAGGATGGATGAGCATCCACTCATCCGATTCACTGATGGACCGGCCGGACGACGCGCCAGGATCGTAGGGACGGGCAAGGACGTTTGGGAGATCATCCAGGCTGTCCGCGACAACGATGGCGACGCGGCCGAGACAGCACGCTATCTCGAGATTCCACTCGGACTCGTGCAGGCCGCTATCAGCTACTACGGTGCCTACCGAGACGAGATCGATCAGTGGATCGAAGCCAATGACCAGGAGGTTGCCCAGGCACATGCAGCCTGGTCCGCCGGGCAGGAAGCCGTAACGCAGTGAGGCTGCTGCTGGATGAGATGCTATCCCCAGCCATCGCACGTGAGCTTCGCGAACATGGGCACGACGTCCTGGCGATCGCAGACTCTGAGCGGGCAGCTTTGTCAGATCCCGAGGTCATGAGCCTTGCGCGAACTGAGCGTAGAGCCGTCGTTACCAACAACCTCCGTGACTACCGGCCGCTGCACGCTGACGCGGTCACACCAGGCGGCCCCGGGCACTTCGGAATGATCTTCATGCCTAGCAACTACCGGCGAACTAGAGCCGACATCGGCCGAATCATCTCAGCCCTTGAAGCGAAACTTAAGGAGTACCCCGGCGACGAGGATCTCGCCAACGGCGAATGCTGGCTGTAAAAGTAGTGCGTGCCGAATCCCGGATACCCGCGGCTTTCCGCGCTTTCTCAGTAGCAGGAATCCAGTAAACGTGACGCGGCCGAGCGTGCGGCAAACACGCGGGTATAGGCGGAAATCCCCCGGCAGGACGCGGAGCGGCCCTGAGCAAACGGCCATGCAGCGGCTTCATTTGGATCCAATTGTGAACGCTCACGTAATTCGGCTCTGGCGCGAATTCCGTGGTGATCACCTGGAGTCCCTGCTGGACGGGTCTTTGATGCGGCTCCAGCGGGGGATTTGGCTGTTGGGTCTGTGAAGGTCACGATCTGGCCGGGTGCGGCGTGTTGCCGCTGATGTGGAAACGAGGCTCCGGTAGGACCGGGAGTCAGCCAAGATCACCCGTGCCTGAGGAGCCTCGTTGACTGCCCAGTCTGGTATGCCCGCCGCCGCATCTGCCACCGCCGGCGGTCCTGCCGTGTCCGCTTGCGGTGCTCCTTTCCTGACGCAGTGGTTTCCGCATCTGCGCGGGGTCGTGGTGCAGCAGGTCTAGTCCGGCGGCAGCGGCCTGGAGCTCGGCCCTCGTGCGGCCGGGAGACCTTGTGTCGCCGCCAGATCTGGCCGTCCGGCCCATAGCCGAGAGAAACCGCGCCATACCACCGGCCCTTGGCCTCGTCCTTGTAAATCGATCCCTCGTTGCGCCCGCGACGCCCGGGCACGGGATGCAGAACTGTCCGTAACAGACGAGTAACTTGCGGCTTGCCCCCCCGTTTTGCTCCCCGATGATCATGATCGGGTCTCAACAGGCCTCTGACCTGGTCAGGTCTTCACGTTTAGGGTTGGCCTGCGCAGATGCGGAGCGGCCGGGGTGCTGCCCACGGGTTAAGCGGGTGCAGTCCACGCGATCTGGAGTGGTGGTTCCGGTTCGGCGGGCTGGTCAGCGGTTCCAGCGGGGGTCGTT